>DATJZG010000081.1:0-59799 GCA_035499295.1 Anaeromyxobacteraceae bacterium | reverse complement strand
CGCAGGACGACCCTTCCCTTCTCTCCGATCCGCAGGGAGGCGGTCGACCCCTCGGTCTCGAGGCGGTAGCTCTTTGCGGCGTCGGCGGCCACCTCGGCGGCGGCCGGTGCCGCGAGCGCGGCAGCGAGCGACAGGGCGATGGCGCGTGCGAGCATGGGCACTCCTCCCCTCGCCGCATTCGATAACACGGGGGCCCGCCCCGGGCGCGGGGATTCGGCCCCGGACCCCGGCTCCCCCTCCTCAGCCTCAGCGCTCCGCCCCGCTCTCCAGGGGCCTCGCTGAGGTCTGGCGGAGCGCGACGGCCCGCTCCACGATGGCCCCCGCCACGTCCACCCCGCAGAGCTCCTCGGCTTCCCGAATGCCGGGCGAGCTGTTCACCTCAAAGACGCGCGGCCCGCCCTTGGCGTCGAGCATGTCGACGGCACACACCTCGAGGCCGACCACCCGTGCCGCCTCGAGGGCGACGCGGTCCCAGGCGGGCTTGGCGGGGGCGGCCTCGAAGCGGGCGCCCTGGCGGAGGGAGCGCGCGAGCCTCCCCACCCGCGGCCGGCGGCGCAGGGTGGCGAGCACGCGTCCCCCCACCACCAGGACGCGGATGTCGCGCCCGCGAGCGTCGTGCAGGTACTCCTGCACCACCGTGTTCTGGCCCAGTCGCAGGATGGCCTCGAGCGCCGACTCGAGCGCCTGGCGCGTCTCGCACACCATCACGCCCGCCTTCTCGTTCGGGGAGAGGAGCTTGAGGAGCACCGGCACGCCTCCCACGAGCCGAACCATCTCCTTCAGGCCGGAGGGGCCGGAAGCCATCACCGTGTGCGGGACGCGGACGCCGCTCGCCGCCAGGAGCTGCAGCACCCGCATCTTGTTCCGGCTGGCGCTGATGGCCCGGGCCTCGTTCAGGACCGGGATCCCCATGAGCTGGAGCTGGTTCACGACCGCGAGGCCGTACTGGTTGATGGACAGCCCGATGCGGGGGATGACCACGTCCGAGCGCGGGAAGGGGCGGCGCCGGTGGTAGAGCGCCGGCCCTTCGCCCCCGAGCTCGAGCTCGACCTGGAGCGGATCGATGACCCGGGCCCGGATCCCCCTCCCCCTCGCCGCCTGCACGATGCGGCGCGTCGTGAAGATCTTCGCCGAGCGAGAGAGGACGGTGAGCTGCATCGGCGAATGCTAAGGGCGGGGCCGCGAAAAAGCGAGCCGCCCCAGCCTGATCAACGTCACGCACCGTTCACGCGCGGCGCCCCGAACGAGAGAGGGCCACCCGGCGGGCGGCCCTCTCTCGTGGGCGCTGGCCTCGTAAGAGGCCTCGGTCACACCTGCTTGAACTCCGCATCCACGACGTCGTCGCCCTTCTTCGCCTGCGGCTGCGCCGCGCCGGCGTCGGGCCCCGGGCCGGGCGCCGCGGGACCGGGGGTCGTCCCGGCCGCCCGGTAGAGCTCCTCCGCCGCCTTGTGGCTCGCCCGCTCCAGCTTCTCGAGCGCGGCCTTCACCTCTTCCGAGGTCCCGCGCTCGCGCACCCGATGGGCCTCGGCCACCAGGTCCTCGACCTCCTTGGCGGTAGCCGCCGCGAGCTTCTCCTTGTTCTCCTTGAGGAGCTTCTCCATCTGGTAGGCCAGGTTCTCGGCGCGGTTCCTCAGCTCTACCTCCTCGCGGCGCTTCTTGTCCTCCGCCTCGTGGTCGCGGGCATCCGCCACCATCTTCTCCACCTCGTCCTTGGCGAGGCCGGACGAGTGGGTGATGGTGATCTTCTGCTCCTTGCTGGTCGCCTTGTCCTTGGCGGTGGCGTTGAGAATGCCGTTCGCGTCGATGTCGAAGGTGACCTCGATCTGCGGCACGCCCCGCGGAGCCGGCGGAAGGCCCTCTAGATGGAAGCGGCCGAGGGTGCGGTTGTCCTTCGCCATCTCCCGCTCGCCCTGCAGCACGTGGACCTCGACCGAGGTCTGACCGTCGGCGGCGGTCGAGAAGGTCTCGGACTTCCGCGTCGGGATGGTGGTGTTGCGCTCGATGAGGCGCGTCATGATGCCGCCGAGCGTCTCCACCCCGAGGGAGAGGGGGGTCACGTCGAGGAGCAGAATGTCCTTCACGTCCCCGGCGAGCACGCCGCCCTGGACCGCCGCCCCCACGCTCACCACCTCGTCCGGGTTCACGCTGCGGTTCGTGTCCTTGCCGAAGAACTTGCGCACCGTCTCGTCGATGAGCGGCATGCGGGTCTGGCCGCCGACCATCACTACCTCGTCGATCTGCGAGGGCTGCAGCCCGGCGTCGGCGAGGGCCTTCTTCACCGGCTCGACGGAGCGATCGACGAGCGGCTGCACCATCTGCTCGAGTTTGGCGCGACTCAGCTTGACGGCCAGGTGCTTCGGCCCGGTGGCGTCGGCGGTGAGGAAGGGCAGGTTGATCTCCGTCTCCATCGTCGAGGAGAGTTCGATCTTCGCCTTCTCGGCGGCGTCCTTGAGCCGCTGCAGCACCATCTTGTCCTTGGAGACGTCGATGCCGGTGTCCCTCTTGAACTCGGCGATGAGCCAGTCCATCACCACCTGGTCGATGTTGTCGCCGCCGAGGTGGGTGTCGCCGTTGGTGGCGAGGACCTCCACCACCTTGTCGCCCACCTCCAGGATGGAGATGTCGAAGGTGCCGCCACCGAAGTCGTAGACCGCGATCTTCTCGTTCTTCTTCTTGTCGAGGCCGTAGGCGAGCGCCGCCGCGGTGGGCTCGTTGATGATGCGGCGCACGTTCAGTCCAGCGATCTCGCCGGCGTCCTTCGTCGCCTGGCGCTGGGAATCGTTGAAGTAGGCGGGGACGGTGATGACCGCGTCGGTCACCTTCTCCCCGAGGTAGCTCTCGGCGGCCCGCTTGAGCTTCAGCAACACCTGGGCGCTCACCTCCGGCGGGCTGAGGAGCTTTCCGTCGACGTCGATGCGAGCGTCTCCGTTCGGTCCCGCGACGACCCGATAGGGGACTCGCCGGGTCTCGTCCTGCACCTCCTCGAAGCGCCTCCCCATGAAGCGCTTGATGCTGTAGATGGTCCGCTCGGGGTTGGTGATGGCCTGGCGCTTCGCCACCTGCCCGACCAACCGCTCTCCCTCCTTCAGGTAAGCGACGACCGAGGGGGTGATGCGGGAGCCTTCCTCGTTCGTGATGACGACCGGGTCCCTGCCCTCCATCACCGAGACCACCGAGTTGGTGGTGCCGAGGTCGATGCCGATGATCTTTCCCATGGTTTCCAAAGCCTCCGTTGCGTCGAAAGCTAAGTCGCGCCAAGGCCCTGTCAAACGCGACGGAGCGCCGGCCGGGGCAGCGTGCGGGGTCGGCTGGCGGGGGGGCGCGAGCACCAGTTCAAGGGGCCCCATTCGGGCCCCCGGGGTGCCGGGCCGAGCCGGTGAGGTGCGTAACTCTTTACGCGATCCGCCACCCGCGCTTCTCGCTGTGCGCGTCCGACCCAAACGTGTCACCGCGGCGTAACAACCCGGATGAAGTCCATTTTTTCACAGGGCCGACACATGGCACCCCGATTGCTCCTTTCCGCGACGCCGTTGTCAGACCCTGGAAGCGGGGAACACATTGGCGACAGACCTTGAGCAGCACGCACCCGAGCAGATCGCAGTTTTGCTGAACGCGAACGCGAAGCAGGTGAACACCCGCATCCGCGCCGATCTCTCGGGGCTCTTGCCGCCCGAGAACCTGTTCCTCTCGCGCAACCACGCGGAGGCCGACCGGATCGCGGACACGGTGGTCAACCGAGGATTCGGGACGGTCTTCACCGGTGGCGGGGACGGCACCTTCATGACCTGGGTGAACCACTTCCTCGACCGCACCGAGACGCGGGCGGCGGCCATGCCGCGCTTCGGCGTGCTCGCGCTCGGGACGGGAAACGCCGTCGCCGAGTTGGTGGGGGCCGGGCGCCCGGTCGAGGACCTGCGGCGGTACCTGCGCGGGGAGGTGCCGCCGGCACGCCGGATCGACCTCGTCACCTGCGAGGGGAGGCGGACGCCCTTTGCCGGCGTCGGGATCGACGCCGCGGTGCTCGCGGACTACAACTGGCTCCGCCAGAAGCTCGGCGTGAAGCTCGGGGCCGGCTTGAAGGGCTACGGGCTCGCCATCGCGCTCCGCTCCGCCCCGCGCCAGGTGTTCCGCCGCCCCACCTACTGCGAGATCGTGAACACCGGCGGCCTCGCCTGGCGCCTCGACGCCGGGGGAGAGCGGGTCGGCCGGCCGGTCGAGCCCGGCGAGTTGCTCTACGCCGGGCCCTGCATGCTCGCCGCCGGCAGCACCGTTCCCTACTACGGCTTCGGGCTGCGCGCCTTCCCCTTCGCCGGCCGCCGCCCGGGCGTGATGCAGGTGCGCGTCGCCACGCGCATTCCGGTCACGGCGCTCATCGCCAACGTGCCGCGCATCTTCGCCGGCGCCTTCACCCACCCCGGCTTGCTCGACTTCGAGGCCGAGCGCGTCTCCATGAGCTTCGACCAGGAGATGCCCATCCAGGTGGGCGGCGACGCCGAGGGGCTGCGCAGCGAGATCTCGCTCGGCATGGCGCCCCGCGGCGTGGAGCTCCTCGACTACGCGGCCGCCCCGCGGCGGCTCGCCGCCTGAGGACTCACAGGTAGTAGACCACGCGGGCATCGCCGGCGAGCGCCCGGTAGACGGCCTGGCGCTCCTCCTCCCGGACGAGGCGCACCTCGATCGACACCGAGTGGTACTTGCCCTGAGAGCTCGGGCGGACCGTCACCTCCAGGGGGGTGAGCCCGGCGGCGGCGAGGAGCCCGCGCACATGGTCGGCGAAGTCCTCGCCGGCGAGGCCGATCACCTTGAAGACGTAGTCGAGGGGGTAGGAGAGGAGCGGCCCGGCCGGCCCGCGGGGGGCGCCGGCTCCGTCCGAGCTCCGGCTCACGGGCGCGCTCCGAGCGGCGGCGTCACAGGAGGTTCGCCGCCAGCTCGGCGAGCGGAGAGCGCTCGCCCTTCGACATGGTGACGTGGCCGGCGAGCTTCTCGCTCTGGAACCGGTTCACCACGTGGACGAGGCCGTTGTTCGTCTGGTCCACGTAGGGGTTGTCGATCTGGTAGGGGTCGCCGGTGAGGACGATCTTGGTGCCGTCGCCCACCCGGGTGATGATCGTCTTCACCTCGTGGGGTGTGAGGTTCTGCGCCTCGTCCACGATCATGTACTGGTTGGGGATGGAGCGGCCGCGGATGTAGGTGAGGGGCTCGATCTCGAGGAGCCCCAGGTCGACGAGCTCGTGGTACCCCCGCCCCAGCTTCTTCTCCGCCCGGGAGAGGTTCATGAGGTACTCGACGTTGTCGAAGATGGGCTGCATCCAGGGGTTGAGCTTCTCCTCCACGTCGCCGGGCAGATAGCCGATGTCGCGCCCGAGCGGGAAGATGGGTCGCGAGACGAGCAGCTTCTGGTAGGCGCTCTCCTCCATCGACTTGTGCAGCCCGGCGGCGATGGCGAGGAGGGTCTTCCCCGTGCCCGCCTTGCCGACAATGGTGACGAGCCGGATGTCGTCGTTGAGGAGCAGGTCGAGGGCGTAGGATTGCTCCTTGTTCCGGGGGCGGATCCCCCAGATGCCCTCCTTGGGCAGCTTGATGAGCGGCACGTAGGCCTGGCGCGCGGCGTTGTACTTGCCGAGGGCGCTGTGCTGCGCGTTGACCCGATCGCGCAGTACCACGAACTCGTTCGGCGGGGGCGCCTCGCTCCCCGACACCGGCACCGCCCCCTGGCTGTAGAACTGGTTCACCGCCTCGGGGTCGACCTCCACCTCGGCCACGCCGCTCCAGAGCTCGTCGAGCGCCACCCCTTCCGCGTCGTAGTCCTCGGTGCGCAGCCCCATGGCGTCGGCCCGGATGCGCAGGTTGGTGTCCTTCGAGACGAAGACGGTGGGGAGCTCGCGCTCGTGCTCGTGCAGGTCGAGGGCCACCGCCAGGATCCGGTCGTCGGTGGTGGAGTGGCCGTTGCGCAACTCGGGCGGGAGCTGCCGCTCGGTGAAGAGGACCCGGATGCTGCCCTTGCCCTGCCCGATGGAGACCCCCTCCCGCAGCCGCCCCTGCTCGCGGAAGTCGTCGAGGTAGCGCGCCACCGCCCGGGCGTTGCGCCCCAGGCTAGAGAGGTCGCGCTTGAAGTTGTCGATCTCTTCGATGACGTAGATGGGCACGACGACGTTGTTGTCGTCGAAGGCGAAGATCGAGCGGGGGTCGTGCAGGAGGACGTTGGTATCGAGGACGAAGTTCTTCTTCAAAGTCGCACCTTGGCCCCTCCGGCACCGGCCCGAGGGGGGGCGGAGTCTAGCAGGGGCCCCCGCCCGCGTTCCACCGATCCTCTGCGGAACGAGGCGGCGCCCGACCCGCGAAGGACAAGCCCCCCTTTGGCCGCGCGCGCTCCTCGACCGCCGGTCTTGGCTTCCCGCTACCTTCGCGCTTCAGGGCGCGGCCGCCCGCACCGCCCCGATCCCGGAGGCGGCCACGGCCCGGTTCCGGCCGTGCCGTTTCGCGTGGTAGAGGCTCGCGTCGGCGAGCTCGATGAGCCGGCTCTTCGCCTGGGCGTCGTCGGGAAAGGTGGCGACCCCGAGCGAGAGGGTCACCCGGAGCGGCCCGAGCTCGCTCGGGAAGGCGGTCTCGGCCAGGCGCGCGCGGATGCGCTCGGCAATCGCCACCGCGCCGGCGCTCTCGGTCTCGGGCATCACCAGAGCAAACTCCTCGCCGCCGTAGCGCGCCACGAGGTCCGTCTCCCTCGCCTCCTTCAGGAGCACGCGCGCGGTCCCCTGCAGCACCTGGTCCCCCACCGGGTGACCGTAGGTGTCGTTCACCGCCTTGAAGTGATCGACGTCGCAGAGGATGAGGGAGAGGCGCTTGCCGTAGCGGCGCGCCACCGCCAGCTGCTCGTCGAGGCGCGCCTGGAACGTTCGGTGGTTCGCGAGCCCCGTCAGGCCGTCGGTGGTGGCGAGCCGCTCGCTCTGCTCGAAGAGCCGGGCGCGGAGGAGGGCGTCCGCGGCCTGCATGGCGATCACCTCCAACTGGCGCACTGCCTCGGGCGGGAACGCCCTCTCGCGCTTCGATCCGAGCAGCAGCGTGCCGAGCACGCGGTCGGCGGTCTTGAGCGGGAGGATCTTGATGGCCGCGAGGCCGCGCAACCGGGTGCCCTCGTCGAGCACGGTCGCCTCCGAGACGCGGATCCCCTTGCCCGGCAGGGAGGAGCGGAGCCGCACCGCCGCCGAGACCAGCCCGGCGTTGTCGGCGAAGCGCGTCCCCTCCACCTCGGAGGTGCGGCGCTCGCCGGCGGCGAGGGTCACCGCCCGCACTACTTCGTGGCGCCGCCGCCCCTCCTCCTCCACGAGGAGCGTCACGGCGCCGAAGTCGAGGGGTGCGAACCCCGCGGCGGCCTCCAGGGCCGCCTCGAACACCTCCCGCGGCTTGGAGGTGCGGTTGAGGCGCTCGATGGCCTCGTAGAACCTCTCCTTCTCGTCCCGGGCGCGCGCCAGGTCGACGAGGATCCGCTCCGAGGCCACCGCCCGAATGAGCTCACCGGCGATGCGCGTCAGCAGTTCCTCGTCGGCGTCGGTGAAGGGCTCGCTCTCGAGCCGGTCGGCGACGATCACCCCGCGGACGTGCCCGCCGCGGCGATCGACGAGCGGCACGGCCGCGAGCGCTCGGGGCCGGGTGCTGTCCTCGTAGTAGCTCGCCGATCGGATGTCGCCGTGCAGACGAACCGGGACGGCGCGCGCCACCACCCCGCCAAGAGCCCCCTCGCGCGCGGGGAGGGGGCGACGGGAGACACAGTCGCTGCGCGAGCGGCACTCGCGGAGCTGAAGCTCGCGATCGTCGGCGGAGAGGAGGAAGAGCGCGCAGGTGTGGGTCTTCAGGGCCACCTCCGCCACCTCCAGTGCTCCCCGGAAGGCCGCCTCCACTTCCACCACCGCGGCGCGCCCCCGCTGCAGGGCGCGGCCCTCCTCCTCCGGGCCCGCGTCCGGGCCCCCGGGAGCGAGCAACCGCAGCTCCCGGGCCCGCTCGTCGATCTCGCGCAGACGCCTCTCCACCGCCTCGCGCTCCGCGCGCCGCGCCGCCGCCAGACGGGCCCAGAGGACGGCGTGGTAGAGGAGCGCGAAGAGCACGATGAATCCCACCCGTGCGACTAGACCGGGCAGCTCCTCCGCCGGCGCGCCCCGCTGCCACCAGATCCCCAGCTGGAGGGAGGCGGCGAGCCCCACGAGGAGCAGGCCCACGGCGCGGGAGAGGAAGGCCACCGCGACGGCGGCGGTGAGGTAGACGACGGGGAAGAGGGGTCCCTCGGGAGCGCCACCGGCCGAGAGCTGAGCCACGGCCGCCGCCCCCACAGCCGCGAGGGAGCCGAGCTCGAGTTGCTCGAAGGCGCGGGCGCTGCGCCCGTCGGCCGAGCGCCGCACCATCCGCGCGGCGGCCCAGGAGGCGGAGGCGCCCAGGAGCGCGAGCGAGGCGTAGCCGAGCGGGCGCAGGGCCGGCCGGGAGAACTCCCGGCGCAGGAGCTCGAGGAGGCCGACGAGGACCGCGAGCGCGGGGACGAGGCGAAGGAGGAGCCGCGCGAAGCGGCGGCGCGCCAGGGGCCCCACCGCACCCGACTCCCGCAGCCAGGCGTCGGCAACCTTCTGCCCCGGCGTCGCCCCCTCTCTCGCCTGGAGCCGGCGCCGCCGCACCCGTGGGGCTGCCGCCCCGGCGCGGGCGGCCGTCACGGCCGCGCCTTCCGCTCGTCGAGCTGGATCACGATCTCGCCCGGCCGCACGTAGCCGAGTTCCTCCCGCGCCGCCCGCTCCAGGGCGGCCGGGTCGCCGGCCAGCGCTCGCACCTCGCGGCCCAGGCGCGCGTTCTGCGCCCGGAGGGAGTCGTTGACGGCGGCGAAGCGCTCCGCTTCCTTTTGGAGGCGCTCGTACTTGCGGAGTCCCTGCGACTCCACACCGGTGAAGACGAAGAGCGCGAGCAGGAGCGCCAAGTAGGGGAGGAGGAGCCAGCGCTTCGCGGGTCGCACGGGTACCTGGCACGCTAGCAGCCGGGCGCACCCCGTCCAGAAATCGGCTGATAGCCCAAGGTCGAAGAGGGAGAAGCCGTTCCCGGGGCCTTGAGGGCCCGCGGGCGCCCCGCCTCAGGCCACCGGCTTCACGAAGATCTCGCTCGCGATCTCGGGGTCGAGCGCGATGGTGGTCTCCCCCACCTCGAGGACGAAGGCCGGGGCGCGCTGGTGCAGGCGGACCTCGCTGCCGGGCACCACGCCGAGCGCCGCCAGGCGATCCATCCGGTCGTGGAACTTGGGGGCGATGAACACGATGCGGGCCCGCGCGCCGAGCGGGAAGCTCGCGAGCCCGGTGACGAGCGGCCGCATGGTGCGGGGAGCGCTGCTGCAGCACTCCCCCGGCGGGATGGACTTGCCGTGCGGGCAGGTCGGGGGGTGTCCGAGGAGGGTGCAGACCGAGTTCGTCGCCTCGGGCGAGAGGATGTGCTCGAACTCGCAGGCCTGGCTCTCGGCGGCGCTCTCCGAGAGCTCGAGGAGGTCGAGGAAGAGCCGCTCCGCCAGCCGGTGCCGGCGCACCACACCGCGCGCCTTGCGCTCCCCCTCCTCGGTGAGAACGACGCGCGTCCCCTCCAGGCGCACCCACCCGCCCTGCTGCAGGGCCTGAAAGTCGGCGTCGCCGCCGCCGGGAGCGTGGTCGCCGAGCCGCGCCAGGATGGCCGGGACGTCCTCACGGCCGTTCTCGCGCTCCGCGTACACCGCCTCGAGGAGCTCCTCGGCCCGCCGGCCGTCCATCTCCCTCACCGCACCGCCTCCTTGCGCCTCTCGAGCCAGCCCTTCAGCCGGGCGGCGAGGCCGGTCTCCTGGGGGAAGCTGTACCCGCACGACGGGCAGCAGACCACCCGGCAGCCCCGCGCCATGGGGCAGCTGGGCCGGCAGCCCTGCCCCTCGGCGTCGAAGTTCGAGCCGCAGAGCGGGCAGCGTTCCTCCTTGGCGACGATGGCGGTCACGACCCTCCTAGTAGAACTGCCGCATGAGCACGTTGACCGCGGCTCCGACCGCCACCGAGAAAGGCATGATGAAGGCCCCGATGGCGAGCCCGGTCCTCCACCCGCGCTCCTTCAGGATCATGAAGAAGTTGGCGATGCAGGGGATGAACAGGGTGACGGTGACGAGCGCCACCGTCACCTGGATGTTCATGTCCCTCGTCATCGTCCCCGCCTTCATGAACGGCTCGAAGTGCTGGAAGAGGCCGGCGGCGGCGTAGTCTCGCCGCAAGAATCCCAGGATGAAAGCGGTGGCGGCCGAGGGAGGGAGGTCGAGGAGCCCCACCACCACCGGCGCGGCGGCGCGCTCGAGGAGCGAGATGCCGCGGACGGCGTCGAGCACCCAGAGGAGGAGCGTGCCCAGGATGAACAGCGGCAGGGCCTCGCGCAGGTACCACTCGATGCGCGCCAGGGTCTTCACCGCCACGTTCCCCATCTGCGGGACGCGCAGCGGCGGGAGCTCGAGCACGAAGTCCGAGCCCCGCCCCGGGATCACCCGCGAGGCGAGCCAGCCCACCAGGAAGAGGACGAGCAGGATGGCGCCCCCGAACCAGAGAGCGGCGCGGGGCGAGACGCCGGCGAGCATGGCGAAGATCACCGCCAGCTGGGCGCTGCACGGGACCCCGAGCGCAAGGAGCAGGGTGACGATGACGCGCTCCTTGCGGGTCTCCATGATCCGGGCGGTCATAGTGGCCATGGTGTCGCAACCGAGCCCGAGCACCATGGGGAGAACCGCCTTCCCGTTCAGCCCCATCGACTTGAAGATCCGGTTCACCATCACCGCCAGACGCGGGAGGTATCCCGAGTCCTCGAGGACACTGAAGGCGACGAAGAAGGTGGCCACGATGGGCAGGACGATGGCCATTCCGTAGGAGAGCCCCATGGAGATGAGCCCGTAGCGCCCGACGAGGAACCCGGACGTCTGCCGGAAGCTCTGTCCCGGGGGGCCGACGAGGAAGGACTGCACCGGGCCGGCGGGGACGAGGAAGCGGATGAGGCCCTCGGTCCAGGGGACGACGTGGTCGTAGAAGACCGTGTTCTCGAGGAAGTCGACCGCCACCTTGGCGCCCAGGACCCCGACGAACTCGTAGGCCACGAAGAGGACCAAGAGGAGGATGGGAATCCCGGCGAGCGGCGCCGTCGACCAGGCGCCAAGGCGGCGGGCGAAGGAGCTCCCGGCGTTCGCAGCGCCGCGCGTCACCACCCGATCGTGGAGCGCGTCCGCCGACGCGAGCCGCTGGCGCGCCACCACGAAGCGCAGCGACTCCGGGTAGCGAGCAGCGAGCCGCCGTCGCACCTCCTCCATGCGCTCCAGGTCGGAGGGGGAGACCTGGGGCGCGAGCCACGGGCGCAGGGAGTCGTCGCCGGCGAGGACCATGAGGGCGAGCGCGCGGCGGGCGAGGCGCGGGTGGGCGGGCAGCAGCGGCTCCACCTCGGCGATGGCCGCCTCCACGGCGTCGTCGTAGCGCGGCCGGAACCGGGAGGCGCGGGCGTGCGGGAGGCGCTCCACCAACACCGGCAGCCCGGTGCGCTGCACCGCCACGGTGGGGACGACGTCCACGCCCAGCTCGCCCGAGAGGGCCTCGTTGTCGATGCGGATACCGCGCCCGGCCGCTTCGTCCGCCATGTTGAGCGCGAGGGCGAAGGGGACCTCGGCCTCGGCGAGCTGCGCCGCGAGCAGCAGGCCGCGGCGCAGGTTCTTGGCGTCGCACACCTGCAGGACCACGTACCCCTCCTCCTTGAGGAGGATGTCGCGGGTCACCTGCTCGTCCTCGGACATGGGGAGGAGGTTGTTCGTGCCCGGGGTGTCGAGGACGTGCCAGCCCTCTCCGGCGATGGTGGCCGAGCCGCGGGTGACCTCGACGGTGGTGCCGGGATAGTTGGAGACGGTGACGTACGTGCCGGTGAGAGCGCCGAAGAGCACGCTCTTGCCCACGTTGGGGTTGCCCACGAGCACCAAGGTGCGCGCTGCAGACACGGTCCTCTTGCGCTCGAGCGGATCGGCGCGGGCCGCGGCGCCGGCGGGGGGAGTCATGGGCGGGCCTCCTTCCCTTTCCGCCTCCCCGCCCGGCAGGCCTCGCAGCGCCCGTAGAGCTCGAGCTTGTGACTCTGCACGTCGAAGCCGTGGCTGCGCGCCACCCGCATCTGCAGCTCCTCGATGCGCTCGTTCTCGAACTCCACGATCTGCCCGCAACCGGTGCAGATGAGGTGGTCGTGGTGGCCGCGGTGTCCGGCGGGCTCGTAGCGGGTCTGACCGTCGTCGAAGTGGCGGGGGATGGCGATGCCGCACTCGGCGAGGAGCTTCATAGTGCGGTAGACGGTGGCGACGCTCACGCGCGCGTCCTGGCTGCGCACCCGCGCCACGAGCGCCTCCACCGGGACGTGGCCCCCCATGGCGAAAAAGGCCTCGACGATGGCGTTTCGCTGGCGGGAGTGCTTGAGCCCGCGCTCCTCCAGCCAGGAGTCGAGGCGCGCGAGCGCCGCGCGGGCGAGCGGCGCGGAGCTCTGCGCCTCCCCCGGATCGCCCTGCGCCTTGTCTTCCCGCTCGCCCATGTTAATAACGATTCTCATTATCACAACTGCCGGCGGACCGCAACGGAATTCGCCCGGGCGGGCCGTCAGGGGGAGAACGCGACGCCCCGCGCGGACCAGAAGGCGCGCCAGCGCTGGGGCGCGTCCGAGCCCGGTCCCCCGGCGTCCTCCCCGGCGAGGGACGTGAGCGAGGCCCGAGCCTGGCGCCGAACCTCCGCAGAGGGGTCGTCGAGGAGCACCACCAGCGTCCGGACGTAGCGGAGCGCGTCCGGGGGCTCGCGGTAGCGCGCCAACTCCGCCGCCATCGCGCGCGCCTCGGG
This sequence comes from Anaeromyxobacteraceae bacterium, assembly GCA_035499295.1. Taxonomy (GTDB): domain Bacteria; phylum Myxococcota; class Myxococcia; order Myxococcales; family Anaeromyxobacteraceae; genus DATJZG01. Next base: position 46,936 of record DATJZG010000081.1, on the reverse strand, counting down.
GTCCCTCGAGGCGAGTTGCCGGGTCAGGTCGACCGGGCGGCTCGTCCCCGCCGCCCGCCAGCGCCCGAGCGCGCCCGGCAACAGGAGCGCGAGCACGAGCACCATGAAGCCCACCTGCACGAAGGCCTTGCCGGCGTGGTAGCGCCCCGAGCGGACGAGGGAGAAGCGGTAGATCGCGAAGCCGGCGACGAAGAGGGCGAGGAGTGCGGGCGCGAGCAGGAGCAGGTGCGAGCGCGGCTCCATCCGTCCCGTCTCCACCAACCCGGGCGCGGTCCAGAGCGCGGCGGCCGCGGCCGCGAGGAGCAGGAGGTAGAGGAGCATCCGCGCCGCGCGCGCCCCCGCGGTGAGGACGCGCTCGGGGGGCCGGGCTCGGGCCTTCATCCGCGCATCTTACGCGACCGGCCCCCGCTTCGGCGACCGGTTTCACCGCTCGCGCGCGGGGACCTTGACTCCCGGGCGCCGCCGTCGCAAGGTCGCCCCGCCCATGCCGGAGTTGGACCTCGAGTTGGTGGCTCGCGCCGTCCGCTGGTGCGAGGCGGCCGGGCGGAAGGCCTCGGCGGAGGACGTCCGCCGGGCGCTCGCTCCCCTCTCGTGGCACCGGCTCCTCGCCGTGAAGGCGACCCTCGCCGACCCGCCGCCGGCCCCCGGCCTCGGCCCGCTCGAACTGGTGGCGCTCGCGAGCGGGGCGGCGCCTCCCCTGCCCGCCCCGGAAGGCTCCGCCCCTCCCGCTGCCGCGGAGAGCACCTCCCCCCGCCGCCGGCGCGAGCCCAAGGCGAGGGGGCGGCGGGCCGCCGCCGGCCCCCGCATCCGCCGGGCCAGCGAGCGGCGGGAGGAACCCTCCGCGCACCCGGCCCCGCGTCCCTCCCTGGAGGAGCTCTTCGAGGAGGAGGGTCGGGCGATCCTCGACCGGCTGCTGCGGCGCCTGGGCGCGGGCCGACCCGCGCTCACGTCGGCGATCGAGGCCGGCTGGCGCCGGAGGGACGGCGCCCCGGTGACCGACGCGGACCTCGGGGAACTCCTCGCCCACCACGGGCTCGAGCGGGCCTTCGCCGAGCGCGAGCGAGCCCTCGTCCTCCACACCTTGCGCAAGGAGGGCGGGATCCGGCCGCGGGCGGCGAGGGAGCTCGGCTACGCGCCCGAGGCGCTCGAATCCGCCCTCGACCGGCTCGGGCTCCGCTCCGAAGCCGAGTCGCTGCGCGAGGAACGCCGGCGCGACTACCGCCGCCGCGCCACGCTCGCCGAGAGGGCCCGCCTCCTCGCGATGGACCCGGACGCACTCGGCGACGTGGGGCTCCTCGGGGAGGTCGAGGCCGACCTCCGGCGCAGGTTGCCCGAGCACCTGCGCGCCCTGCGGGCCGGGGGGGCGCGCCCCCCTCTCGACCAGGCGCTCGCCGACAGCCTCTCTCTTCCGCGCGCGGCGGTGGCCCAACTCGCCGAGCGGCTCGGGCTAGAGGCGGCGCGGCCCGCGCCGCCAGGGCCCGCCTCCTGGCCCGTCTCCAAGTCCGGACAGGCCTCGCGGGCGCCCCGGCGCGGCAAGCCCTCGGGCCGGCGATCCAGGGCCGCTCGCGCCCCGAGCGGCCCCGGCGGACCGCCGCGACGTCCCCGGCGCCGGTCGCTTTGACCCCGGGCGCACCCGCTCCTATGATCTCCGCGTGCCCATTTACGAGTATCTCTGCGAGGATTGTGGCAAGGTCACCGAGTCGCTGCAGAAGCTGAACGACCCCCCGCCCAAGTCTTGCGGCGAGTGCGGCGGCAAGCACCTCGCCAAACTCGTCTCCCGCAGCGCCTTCCAGCTCAAGGGCGGCGGTTGGTACTCCGACCTCTACGCCTCCCCGAAGAAGCCGGCGGAGACCCCGGCGGCCAAGGCCGACGGCGAGAAGAAGGCCGAGCCTTCCGCACCGGCCCCGGCCCCGGCCAAGACGGAGGCGCCCGCGGAGAGGAAGCCCGCGGCTGCCGCCAAGCCCGAGCCCGCCAAGAAGGGACGTGCCGGCACCGCCGGGAAGTGACCCCGCCCCTCGACCAAGGGCCGGGCGGCGGGGCGGCGCTCGCCCCCGCCTCGCCCGTCCAATTGATCAAGGGCCCCGTCGCCGATCAATGGAGGGATTGCGGTAACGCTCAATCCAGGCGATTCCCCGGACAAATGGAAGCCGCGCGGGGGGAAGGCGGCCCGGCGGGCTCGCTACTTCGCCTTCGGAGCCGACTTGCCCTTCTCGAAGGCGGCGTTGTCGCCGTACTTCGCGACGATCTGCTTCTTCGTCTTCAGCCCGGTCTGCTCGATGACGAAGTTCGGCACCCGCCGGGCGCGGCGATCGGCCACCCAGCGGGTGATCTCGCCACGCGTACGCGCGGCTCGCCCAGAGCGGCGCCCGGCGCCGCGCCCCTTCTTCCCGAGCACCTTCGCCACCTGCCGCTGCACCTCCTCCTCGATGCGCGTGGAGAGGAGGTCGGCGATCGCGCGCGAGATGGCGGCCGACGTCCGGTTCGCGACGGACTCGACGGCTTGCAGGATGACGTCTTCGACGGAGGCGCGATGGGCGCTACGGGGCATTGGCTTCTCCTTCACTTCGGTGAAAAGGACGCTTGGTGAATGAATTGGCGGCATCATTACACCGAATTTCAAAGATGCGCAAACAAGATCAATCTGCTAGTTTAATTTCTGGGCCCTCTGGCGAAACGGTAGACGCGCTCGACTCAAAATCGAGTGGGGTCACCCCCATCCCGGTTCGAGTCCGGGGAGGGCCATTTCCCCTTGCGGCCGGCCGGCCGGCGCGTGTATCCATGCCGCAGGGATCGCCATGTACAACCTCCTCATCAGCCTCGCCGCCGGCCTCGTCGTCACGTTGGCGGTCCGATTCGGGTCGAACTTGGGTTGGGTGGGCTCGGTCTTGCCGGGCTTCCTCGCCCTGGTGCTCGCCTATTTCCTGCTCGCTCGCAGGACGTGGAAGAAGCTGGAGGCGGTCTTCGGCGCCGTGCAGAAGGACCTCATGGCCCAGCGCATCGACAAGGCCCTGCAGACGCTGCAAGGGGGCTTCGCGCTCGCGCCCTGGCAATTCCTCGTCGCCACCCAGCTGCACTCGCAGATCGGCGTCTTGCGCTACATCCGCCAGGACTTCGAGGGCGCGCTCCCGGAGTTGAAGGAGAGCTTCTCCCGTCACGGCGTCGCCCGGGCCATGCTCGCGCTCTGCCTCTACCGCAAGCGCGATCTCGACGGCATGCGCAAGGTGTTCGAGGAGGCGATGAAGGACAACAAGAAGGACGGCCTCGTCTGCGCCGCCTACGCCTGGGTGGAGGAGAAGGAGGGGCGCCACGACACCGCCGTGGCAGTGCTCGCCCGCGGCGTGAAGGCGAACCCGTCGGACGACAAGCTCAAGGCCGCGCTGCAGGCGCTCCAGAACGACAAGAAGCTGAAGCTCGGCAAGCTCTACGGCGAGCAGTGGTTCCAGTTCCACCTCGAGCGGGTGCCGCCCGAGATGGTGAGCCCCCCGGGCTCCCGGGGCGGCCGCCGGGTGGTCTTTCAGCGCCGGTGAGCCGAGGCTCCCGACCGGGAGCCCTTGCTACACGCCTCAGGTGCCGCCGAAGCCGACGGTGACCTTTCCCCCTTCGTCGATGAGCGGGACGCGCCGGTCGCCACCCGAGAGCTCGAGGAACCGGCCCATGGCCGCGGGATCGGCCTTCACGTCCAGGTAGCGAACCTCGTAGCCCCTCTCCGCGAACTCCTTGCGCGCCGCGGTGGTGTAGGGGCAGGTGCTCTTTCCGTAAATCGCCACGGCTTTCGGCATGGTGCGGCCTCCGGCCGCCATCATAGCCGCGAAGTCTGCGCGCGGCCCCTGTCCCACGAAAGGGTGCCTGGCAGCTCCCTTCCGCTGACTGTAGCGTGGGCCCCAAGGAACTCGTGGGCCTAGGGGCTGGTGGGGCATTTCTTGGAAGACTTTCGCAGCGGTGAAGAGGGGCCAGGCCGGGATCCGCCCAAAGCAAGCGCCCGACCTCGCACCCCCTCTTCCGGGGGTGGGCTGGAGCTCCTTTGCCGCGAGATCGCCGAGCGGGCGCGCGACCTCGCCTCGCGCGCACGCCTCCTCGGCCAAGCGCGCCTCGGCCCGGCGCAGGAGCCGCTCGCGCGGCTTGTGGAGGAGGACGCACGCGAGCTCGCCCTGCTCGCCGAGGACGCCTTCGGCCGCTGCCGGGCACCCCCCGGCGCGCCGCAGCGCTGCTCCTTGCCGGCCGAAGTCCCCCCGCTCGCCGAGCCCGCCCGGCCCCGCCTGCTCGTCGCCGAGGACGACGAGGAGGAGCGCGAGGCACTCGTCGCGGCGCTCGAGCGCGACTACGAGATCGTCTCCGTCGAGGCGGGCGAGAAGGCGCTTAAGGTCGCGCTGAGGGAGCCGCCCGACATCGTCCTGCTCGACCTCCACATCCCGGGTATGGACGGCATTTCCGTCCTGGAGGCGCTTCGCGCCGAGCCCGGGACCGTGGAGGTTCCGGTGATGTTTCTCTCGGGGCGGGCCGACGACTCCACCCGGGTGCGGGCCCTCGAGCTCGGAGCCGCCGACTTCCTGCAGAAGCCGGTCTCCACCGGGGAGCTGCGCGCCCGCATCGACCGCACCCTGCGCCTCACCCGGCGGCAGACACAGCTCCACGCCTTGGCGCAGACCGACGCGCTCACCGGCCTCGCCAACCTGCGCGCCTTCCGCAGCCGGCTGGAGGACGAGGTGCGCCGCGCCGCCCGCTACGGCACCGCGCTCACCTGCGTCATGGCCGACATGGACTACCTGAAGCCGGTGAACGACGAGTTCGGGCACGCCGCCGGCGACCGGGCCATCGCCGCCGTCGCCGAGGTCATCCGCGGGGAGCTTCGCACCACCGACCTCGGAGCCCGCTACGGCGGGGACGAGTTCGTGCTGCTCCTGCCGCACACCACCGCCGCCGAGGGCCACGTGCTCGCCGAGAGGCTCTGCGCCCGCCTCAAGGCCACGACCCTCGACGCCTTCGGGAGGCAGATCTCTCTGCACGCCTCCTTCGGGGTGGCGGAGATGGCGGGCGCGGCGGAACCCGCCGGCGAGCTGGTGCGCCGGGCCGACGACGCCCTCTACACCGCCAAGCGCGCCGGCCGGGGCCAGGTGGCGGTCTACTTCGGCCCCTCCCGGGCCCGCCTGCCCTAGACGCTCGCTACTGCGGCTTCGCCGCGGGTGGAGCCCGGCCGCTCTGCTCCTGCTCGGCGTAGCGGTGCAGCTTGTTGTAGAGGGTCTTCTCGCTGATCCCCAGGGCCTCCGCGGTCCGGGCCTTGTTCCCGCGCTGGCGCCGGAGCGAGGCGAGCAGGTACTCCTGCTCCACCCTGTCCAGGGTCTCCCCGAGCGGGAGCCGGATGGTCGCCGCTTCCGGCGCGGCCGGCTCCAGCTCGGGGGGGAGGTGCTCCTCGCGGATCATGTCGCCGTCGCAGAGGATGGTGGCCCGCTCCACCACGTTGCGCAGCTCGCGCACGTTTCCCGGCCAGGCGTAGGCCTGCAACAGCTTCATCGCCCCGGGCGAGAAGCCCTGCACGCGCTTCCCCGTCTCCACCTTGAAGCGCTCGACGAAGCGCTGCGCCAGGAGAGGGATGTCCTCCCGCCGCTCGCGCAGCGGGGGGATGTCGATGGTGAACACCGCCATCCGGAAGTAGAGGTCCTCGCGGAAGGCCCCCTGGCGGACGGCATCCTTCAGGTCGGCGTGGGTGGCGCTCAACAGCCGCACGTCGATGTCGATCTCGCCCCGCCCGCCCAGGCGCCGGACCTTGCGCTCCTCCAACACTCGCAGAAATTTCGCCTGGAGCTCGAGCGGTAGCTCGGCCACCTCGTCGAGGAGCAGCGTGCCGCCGCTCGCGAGCTCGAGCAGCCCCGGGCGCCGCTCGCTCGCCCCCGTGAACGCGCCTTTCTCGTGGCCGAACAACTCCGACTCGATGAGCGCGGCGGGGATGGCGGAGCAGTTGAGGGCGAGGAAGGGGCCGTCCCTCCTCGGCGAGAGCCCGTGGATGGCGCGGCCCAGGACCTCCTTGCCCGAGCCGCTCTCTCCCTGGATAACCACGCTCGCCGCCGTAGGGGCCACCTTGCGGGCGAGCTCGAACATGCGCTGCATGGAGGGCGACTGGCCGATGAAGTCACTCCCGGGGGCGAGCGCCGCCAGCCGCCGCCGCAGGAGCTCGACCTCGCGCATCGCCGCCTTCTTCTCGAGCGCCCGGTCGAGCACCAGCCGGAGGCGCGAGGCCTCGAGCGGCTTCTCGATGAAGTCGTAGGCGCCCTCCTTGATGGCCTGCACCGCCGACTGCACCGATCCGCGCCCGGTGAGGAGCACCACCGGTACGTCGGGGGCCTCGGTGCGCAGCGCTCGCAGCAGCCAGAGCCCGTCGGTCCCCGGCATCACCAGGTCGGAGAGGATGGCGTCGGGGTGCCAGGCGAGCGCGTCCTGCAGGGCCTCCGCGCCGTCGCGCGCGCCCCGCACCTCGAGTCCCCAGCTCTCGGCGAGCTCCGCGAGCGCTTCGCGGGTGTCGTCCTCGTCATCGGCGATGAGGAGGCGATATCCCATGAGCCTCCCTCTTTACCGCGTAACTCGGCCGGGCCCAAGTCGCAGCCCCGCCCTGGACCACCGCTCCGGGTATCCCTACCCCTCCCGGGAGACGACCACCGGGCGCGCCGGCCCGGTGTCGGTGGCCTCCAGGTCCGGCCGCGGCGGGACCTTCAGCTCGACGAGTTCTATCCCCAGCATGCGGGCGTGATCGAAGATGCGGTCGTCTCGGTAGAACTCCCCGAAGACGATGCGCTTCAGGCCCGAGTTGGCGATGAGCTTGAAGCAGGGCCAGCAGGGGGAGGCGGTGGTGTAGATGGTGGCGCCATCCACCCCCACCCCGTTCTTGGCGGCCTGGATGATGGCGTTCGCCTCCGCGTGCACGGTGCGCACGCAGTGGTTGTCCTCCATCATGTGGCCCACCTCGTTGCAGTGCGCGAGGCCGCGGATGGAGCCGTTGTACCCGGTGGAGAGCAGGGTGCGGTCCCGGACCAGGACCGCCCCTACGTGCTTGCGGTCGCAGGTGGCGCGGGTCGCCACCATGCGAGCGATGTTCATGAAATACTCGTCCCAGCTGGCGCGGCGGTCCATCGATCCTCCTCCGCTCGTCTCTGCCGCCCTCGAAGGAGGGCCGGCGAGGCGAGACGATATGTCAGGGGTCCGACGCCCTTCCCAGCGCGGGCGCAAGCCCGGGCCGTGCTCCCGCCCGGCGCCGGCCCTACTCGTAGCGGCGCTGCAGGAGGAACAGGATGGCCTCCTGGGCGCAGTGCTCGCAGTACCCGTACCGACTGCGCATGCGCTCGAGCGTATCCGCCACCTGGCGCAGGGTGCGCTCGTCGAGGGCGGCCCGGTCGTCGGACAGGAACTGCAACAGGTGCTCCTTGGAGCGCCGCAGCTGCCGCTTGCGCTCCTCGTGGTAGTGGTCGCGCAGCCTCCGGAAGAGGTCGGGGAAGATGGCGTGCAGGTCGATCTCGGGGGCGTCGGGGTGGTCGAGGCGGAAGGCACCGATGGCGGAGATGATGGCGCGCCGGAAGCCGGCCCGCTCCTCGCCTCCCGGCATCACGATCCCCTCGAACTCCACCATGCGCTCCTCGCTGGCGGGCTCGTCCACCCCCGTGATGCGGTTGCGGATGCGCTCGCCCTTCACCCAGTGGGAGACCTGGGTGACGTAGCGACCAAAGAGCTCGCGGTACTGCGACTCGGAGACGAGCCCCATGGCGTCGCGGATCTCCTCGTCGAGGAGGTCGAGGTACCAGCCCTCCACCTCGTGCACGAAGGCGGCCGGGTCGTGGTAGCCGTCCACCACCTCTTCGCGAAGGGAGGGATGGAGGCTGGCGTCGCGGCACAGGGCGGAGAGCTCCTCCAGCACCGCCAGCGGGGTGAGGCAGCGGTGATTCTGGCTCTGGGCGGCGTTGTAGAGGGCGGTCTTGATCTCCCGCGCCGAGGCGCCCGTCCTGCCCTCGTAGTGCGGGTACACGTCCGACTCGCCGTAGAGGTCGGGGAGCAGCTTGCGCAGCTCCTTCGCCTGCGCGAGCGTGAGCCGGTCGGGGGCCTCGCCACGGTCGTAGAGGCGGAGCTTCTCCGGGGGGGTGAGCCCGTCGATCACCGGACGGACCGCCAGGGCGTAGCGGTCGCGCACCGGCTTCTTCAGCCGGGTGAGCACCGCCCAGCGGGCGGCCACCTCGGTGGCGTGGGGTGCGATGTGCTTTCCCACCGCCGAGCGGGATATCTGGGCGTCGTAGATCTCCCGCTCCTGGGAGAAGCGGCGCAGGTAGGGGACCCGCACCAGCTCGAGCCGCCCCTGGAAGGAGCGGAAGAAGTCGCGCAGCTCCGGGTGCTCCTGATATCCGGCGAGCTGCTCCTCGTTCGTGGAGCCGACCAGGACCGCGTCCAGGTCGAGGAGCACGCCGTCGAGCGAGACGCGCGCGGTCTCGGCGAAGCCGAGCAGGTACTTGAAGGCCTCGGGGGGTCGCTTGAGCAGGTCGGCGAAGTCAAGGATGCCCCGGTTGGCGGCCACGAGGGGCCCCCATGGCTCGAGCAGGGCGAGCGACTGCAGGGCCGGCGGCAGCGCGGCGTGGCTGCGGTCGGCGGTCACCTGCCGGACGTCGGCGTCGACGCGCAGCTGGGGCTCGACGGTGGCCGCGCCCTGCTGGTAGCGCCCGGAGACGTAGAAGCGCTCCACCTGCACGTGGCGCAGCACCTGGAGCATGTCGCCGTGATGGGCGCCGAGGAGCGCCGTCCAGATCTGCTGGCAGAAGGCGCATGGCTGCCCCTCGAGGAGGTAGTCGGAGAGGACGAAATCGCCCTCCTGGGCGGCGCCGGCCTTGCAGGATTTCTCGAGGAGCGATCTGCGATCCTCGCGCGGCAAGAGCAAGAGCGGGTGGTCCTTCAGCGGGCAGGCGAGGCGCGCCTCGATGGCGTCTCCCTCGAGATGCGCGAAGGTGGATGGATCGCCCGCCGTCGGCGCCGGCCCGAACCCGACCGGGCCCCCGCCGCGCACGCGCTTCTCGCTCGGGAAGACCCAGTTGTACCGGTAGAGAGCCCCGGCGGGTAGGTGGGAGTAGGCCTCGGCGGCGCGCGTCAGCACCTGGAGGATGGAAGACTTGGCGGAGCCGTTCGGCCCATGGAGGAGGACGAGCTTGTTCACCCGGCCGAGCCGCACGAAGTTGGAGAGCGCTCGGTAGAGCGACTGCTGCACCTCCTCGTGGCCGGCCACGCGCCAGGCGCGCGCGCCCGGCTCGAAGCCGAGGTCGAAGGCGCGCCAGCGCCGGAAGGTCCCGACCGAGGCGCTGATCTCCTCGGTGCCGAAGTGGTCGAGGGCGTCGCGGAGGTACTGGGCGGCGCCGCGAGCCTGCGCCCTCGGCGCCGCCAGGAACACCTCCAGGTACTCCTCGAACGAGAGCAGCGACCGCTGCTCGGAGTAGGTTCCCTTCACCGCGCTCCCCACCGCGCCGAGGAAGCGCCGGGCGTCCTCCCTGTGGTCGATCATCGCACCTCCCATAACTGGTATTTGCCTCCCTCGCCCGCGGGTCGGAACTCCCGCGCTCCCCGCTCCCGTAGTAACCTCGTTCCTGCCAAGGATGCCTTCGCCGGACACCATCGTCGGGATCGACCTCGGGACCACCAACTCCTGCGCCGCCATCGCCGAAGGCGACGGGGAGGTGAAGCTCATCCCCTACAAGGGCGGCGACTACATCATCCCCTCGATCTTCGCCATCGACGACAAGGGGAACGAGCTCATCGGCCACGAGGCGAAGCGCCAGTGGCAGCTCAACCCGCGCAACACCCTGTACGCCACCAAGCGGCTCATCGGGCGTGCGCCGGTCGACGACGTGGTGGAGACGGTCCAGCGGTCGGTCCAGTACCGGGTGCACCCCGGCGACCGCAACGACGTGGCCGTCGACTGCCATGGGCGCACCTTCCAGGTCCCGGAGGTGGCGTCGCGCATCCTCGCCAAGATCCGGGACGTCGCCTCCGATCACCTGGGCTTCAAGGTTTGCCGAGCGGTGGTCACCGTCCCGGCCTACTTCACCGATCGCCAGCGCCAGGCGGTGAAGGAGGCGGGCCGCCTGGTGGGCCTGGAGGTGGTGCGCATCATCAACGAGCCCACCGCGGCGGCGCTCGCCTACGGCCTGGGAAAGCGCCTGCACGAGCGGGTGCTCGTCTACGACCTGGGCGGCGGGACGTTCGACGTCTCCATCATCGACATCCGCGATCGCGTCTTCGAGGTGAAGGCCACCGGTGGCGACATCTTCCTCGGCGGCATCGACTTCGACAACGCCATGATCGAGCACGTGCTCGAGGAGTTCCGCCGCCGCCACGGCATCGACCTCTCCTCCGACCCGGTGGCGATGCAGCGCATCAAGGACCTGGCGGAGCGGACCAAGATCGACCTCTCGGCGCGCACCGAGGCCCCCTTCTCCATCCCCTTCATCACCATGACCCCCCAGGGGCAGCCCCTCAACATCGACATGCGCTTCGACCGGGCACTGCTCGAGAAGCTCACCCTGCCGTTCGTCGACCGCACCCTCGAGATCGTGGCCCGGGTGCTCGCCGACGCCGGCGTGTCGGCGCAGGAGATCGACGAGGTCATGCTGGTGGGGGGCCAGACCCGGATGCCGTCCATCCAGGACCGCCTCACCCGCTACTTCGGCAAGTCGCCCTCGAAGGGGGTACACCCCGACGAGGCGGTGGCCATCGGGGCGGCCCTCTACGGCTGGTCGCTGCAGGACAACAGCGACCTGAAGCTGCAGCTGCTCGACGTCATCCCCATGGCTATCGGGATCGAGCAGGCGAGCGGCGTCATGCACGAGGTCTTCCCGCGCAACGCCCCCATTCCCAACGCGCGCTCCATCTCCGCCACCAACTCCCAGAACGGCCAGACGGAGTTGGCCCTCCGCATCTTCCAGGGAGATCACGCCCAGGCGGTGCGGAACGAGCTCCTCGGCGAGTTCACCTTCAGCGGGGTGCGCCCGGGCCGCGCCGGGGAGGTGCGCCTGGAGGTGGTCTTCGACGTGAACGTGGAGGGCATCCTCGCCATCCAGGCGCGGGACCTCGACACCGGGCGCGAGATGAAGACCACGGTGCGCGTCACCCAGCGCTCCTAGGGGCGCCCGGCGAGCGGCACGGCTAGGCGGTCTTCTTCTCCTTCTCGAAGGAGAGCAGGGGCGGCTCCTTGTGCAGGATCACGCCCTCGGTGATCTTGCACTCCTTCACGCCCTCCCGGTACGGGACGTCGTACATGATGTCGAGCATGGCCTGCTCGAGGATGGAGCGCAGGCCGCGCGCGCCCGACTTGCGGCGCATCGCCTCGCGGGCGGTGGCGCGCAGAGCCTCGCGGGTGAAGGTGAGCTTCACCTTCTCGAGCTCGAAGAGCTTCTGGTACTGCTTCGTCAGAGCGTTCTTCGGCTGGGTGAGGATGGTGACGAGGTCGTCCTCGGTCAGCTCGGAGAGGGTGGCGATGATCGGGATGCGCCCCACGAACTCGGGGATCATCCCGAAGCGGACCAGGTCCTGGGGCTCGATGCGGGCGAGCAGCTCTCCCAGGGAGGCCTCCTCGCGCCCCTCGATCTTGGCGCCGAACCCGAGGCCCTTCACGCCCACCCGTCGCCGGATCGCCTGCTCGATGCCGCAGAAGGCGCCTCCGACGATGAAGAGAACGTTGCTCGTGTCGACCTGGATGTACTCCTGCTGGCTGTACTTCTTGCCCCCGCGGGGGGTCACGTTGGCGCGCGTACCCTCCACGATCTTTAGGAGCGCCTGCTGGACGCCCTCTCCCCCCACATCGCGAGTGGCGCTTGGCGTGTCCCCCTTGCGGGCGATCTTGTCGATCTCGTCGATGTAGACGATGCCGCGGGCCGCCTTCTCCACGTCGTAGTCGGCGTTGTGGAGGAGGTTCTGGATGATGTTCTCTACGTCCTCGCCCACGTAGCCGGCTTCGGTGAGGCTGGTGGCGTCGGCGATGGTGAAGGGGACGTTGAGGAAGCGAGCCAGGGACTGCGCGAGGAGCGTCTTGCCAGCGCCGGTGGGACCGACGAGCAGGATGTTCGACTTCTGCAGTTCCACGTCCTCGACCGACCGGCTCGAGACCGGCCGTTGCTGCCCGCGCGCCGGCTTGCGGGCGTAGACGCGCTTGTAGTGGTTGTAGACGGCAACCGCCAGGACCTTCTTCGCCCGGTCCTGTCCCACCACGTAGTCGTCGAGGAAGGTCTTGATCTCGGCCGGGGTGGGAAGCGAAACCGCCGGGCGGCCGTCCTCGCGCTCCCCCTCCTCGGCGATGATGTCGTTGCAGAGCCGGATGCACTCGTCGCAGATGTAGACGGTGGGGCCGGCAATGAGCTTGCGAACGTCGCGCTGGCCCTTGCCGCAGAAGGAACAGCTCAGATTGCCGTGGTGTTGCTCTTTCCGGCTCACGATGCCCTCTTAAGAGGGGATGCTACACCAAAGTGCCGGGGCCGACAAAAAGGACCCGACCTCCCTCCTCTAACCGGTGTCGGCCCTCGGCGCACCCGCGCGTGAGCTATTCGGCGAGCCGCTCCAAGGCGTCGGCGAGTTCCTTCGCGTGGCGCCGGAGCGCGGGGGGGACCTCGCGCTCCTCCTCGCAGGCATCGGAGAGGCGTCGCGCGAGGGCGCCGAGCCGGCGCAAGCGCTCGGCGCGCTCAGGCGGCTTCGGCCCGGGCTCGGGCCCGAACCGCTCGGCGAGGCGCTTCGCCACCTCGGCCCGTCCGGCCTCTCCCTCCAGCACGCCCTTCCGGAGCTCGTCCCAGGCCTCGTCGTCGAGGCGTCCCGCGGCCTCAGCCCTCGACAGGACCTCGATCACCTCGAACGGCGGGGCGGTTCGGCCATCGCGCGAGCCCAGGAGCTCCGGCTCCCGCCGCTCGAGGAACCCGTAGGACACGGTGAGCTTGTCGGCGGTCGCCCGAGTCAGGAAGAGCTCTGCGGCGCAGTAGGCGTGGAAGGACTCGTGACCCCAGGCGCGGTAGGACTCCTCGCTCCGCACCTGCGAGAGGAGGCGCCCGAGCTCCACCCACGACGTCTTGAACCGGCGCGCGCTCTCCAGCACCTTGCGCCGGAACGAGCCCTCCGGCAGCCCGTCGATGCGCTCCTGCAGACGCGAGACCACCTTCGTCGCCACGCGCTCCCCCTACCGCGCCCCGACGCGGAACGACAAGGACACGACCGGCCTCTCGCCGGGAAAGGGTTTGAAGGACCAGCGCTCGAATGCGGCGAGGAGGCAGGCGCGCAGCTCCGCCGAAGACCTGCGCTCCCCGTCGATCCACATCTGGGCCACCCTGCCGTCGTTTCCGATCGCGAACTCGATGGGAACCTCGCCCGACCAGCCCCGCGCCCGGTCGGACTCGGCCCGGATGCAGGGGACGAGGGTGCGCTGCTCCCGCGCCACCACCGCCTGGATCTGGGCGCCATCCCAGCTCGACTGGACGAGCCCCTCCCGCGGCCGGGCGGCGGGCCGCGCCTGCGAGGCGCCCTCCCCTCTGGGCGCCGCCGGCTCCTCCGGCGGCAGCTCCACCTCGTCCGCCTCTGGCCGGCGCCCCCCGCCGACCCGGGCCGGCATGGCGATCGCCACGCCCCCGCCGAAGTCTTCGAGGAGGGCGCTGCGCGTCTCCCAGGGCCGCTCCCGCGCGAGCCGGAAGGCCACCCATCCCGCCCCGCCGGCCGCGGACAGCGACAGGGCGGCGAGGACCACCGCCCGGCGACGGCGTCGGCGCCGCGCCAAGAGGCGGGCGCCGGTGATCTCGCGCTCCACCCGCTGGCGCGCCTCGGCCTTTCGCACGTGGACCGCGAAGCCCGGCACCTCGCCGAGCGGCCGGTACCCGCCCTCCCCGGTGGCGACGGGGGTGCGGGCGTCCACCTCGCCCCGCTCGAGCAGTTCGACGAGCTTTCCGCCCGGGACGGGGCCGTAGATGCGCCCCTCCTTCTCGAAGAGCCAGTCCCCTTCCGGAATGGCCTCGAGGGTGGGTGAAGGACGGCTCATGGCGTCGCGATCGGCCTCGCTTCCATCCTCGGCGCGGGCGTGCTCAACTTATCACGGCGTGGAACGGCGACGGTACGCGCTGCGGCTCGCCTACGACGGCGGCGCATTCCGCGGCTTCCAGAGGCAGCCTGGGCTCCCCACGGTCGAGGAGGGGCTGCGCGCCGCACTCGCCTCCCTGGGCGTCCCCGCCCACCTCGCGGCGGCGGCCCGGACCGACGCGGGCGTGCACGCCCTCTGCCAGGTGGTGACGTTCGCCGCGCGCGCCGACCTCGACCCGGGCCGGCTGCGGGCGGCGGTGAACGGTGCCACGCCTCCCGGGATCCTGTGCCTCGACGCGTGGCGCGCCGCGCCCTCCTTCCACGCGCGGGCGAGCGCCTCCTCACGCACCTACGTCTACTTGGTGGGGCTCCCTCCCCCGCCGGGCCTCGAGCGCTACGCCTGGACGCTCCCCGACAGGCGGGCCTTCCCCGGCATCGAGTCGACCGGCCTCGACGCGACGGCGATGGCGGAGGCGCTCGCGTCGGCGGTGGGCGAGCACGACTTCGCCGGCTTCGCCCGGCCCGGGGAGCAGAAGGGCACGGTGCGCACCGTGCTCCGCACCGAGGTCATTACGTCGACCTGGGCCCCCCTCTACGCGCTCGTCCTCGAAGGACGCGGATTCCTCCGCGCCCAGGTGCGGAACCTCGTCGGGACGGCGGTGGCGGTAGGGCTCGGGCTCGCCCCCGCATCGCGGGTTTCCGAGCTGCTTCGCGATCGGGGGCGATACCGAGGCGTCCGAGCCCCCGGATGGGGGCTGACTTTGGCGAGCGTTCGCTACCCTGCGGGTGAGCCCCCCGATTAGGGTCTCACCTCATCCCCCTCCCCAGTCTGGACCTGCGCGTACTTCGCGAGGAGGTCGGAGACCGCCTCCCGAAGGTAGTCCGACTGGCGAATGCGGGTGGCTCGAGCGAGCTGGCGAAGGCGGCTCGCCAAGTCGGGCGGCAACCGCACCAGCATCGGCTCGAGCCGGGGGGACTGCGAAGGATGGGTAGGATTTGGTGGAGTGAGTGGGCCAGGCCTGATCAACTCGATGGGTCTCATGTAGGTGTGTGCCTCCCTCGACTTACGTTTACCTACACGCTACCACCCGATACCCTCCTGTCAAAAAATCGCCCTTGACACTTCAAACTTGCTCGTTCTAGGCGGGCCAGCGCCACTGGACGCCGAGCCCGAGCCCGAAGGAGAAGCCGCGAAACTCGCCGAAGGCGGTCGCCGCCCCGAGCGCCGCGTAGATTCCGAAGTCACGACTGAAGTCGTAGATGGCTCCGAACCCGATGCGCGGCCCGACGGCGAGGCGGGGGGCCAAGGGGACGACGAGCCCCCCCTCGAAGAAGGTCTTCAGCTCGTCGTGGCCGAAATAGCCGCGGTAGCGCGCGTCGAGGAGCCACGCGCTCGCGCCCGAGCTCGTCTGCGCGAGCGGGCTGTAGGACCCGCCCAGAATGAGCTCGTCGCCCTCTCCGGTCACGTCGAAGGAAAACCCGAGCCGGAGCGAGCCGACGTCGTAGGAGGACTTGGAGGTGCCGCCATTCAGGGTGGCGGTCACCCGGCTCGCGTCCACCTCCGCGACGATCCCGAGCTCGTCCCGGTGGTCGTAGCGAGGCTCGAGCGCCCACGCCGAGCTCGGGCCGAGCGCGGCCGCCGCGGCAAAGAGGAGGGCTCCCGGGAGCGCGGCGCGGAGCTTTTCCCTGTCTTCCCCCCTCCTCCGCCTCAAGCGTCCACCACCGGAAGGGCCACCCCCGCTGCCTCGTTCATCCGCCCCGACCGGAAGGGCTCCAGGTCGAGGGCGGCAAACTCGAAGCCGGCGCCCTTCACGGCGGCGAGCACCTCGGCCCGCAGGGCGAAGGCGCGCTCCATCTCGTCCTTCGCCACCTCGACGCGTCCGACCGTCCCGTGGTCCCTCACCCGGAACTGGCGAAGACCGGCGCGCCGCACCCCGGCCTCGGCGCGCTCGATGCGGGCGAGGCGCTCCGGAGTGATCGCGGTCCCGTAGGGGATGCGGGAGGCGAGGCACGCCATCTGGGGCTTGTCCCAGGTGGGCAGCCCGTAGGCCTCGCTATGGGCGCGGATCTCGTCCTTCCCGAGCTCGGCCTCGGCGAGCGGCGAGCGCACGAGCCTCTCCGAGGCCGCCCTGTGGCCCGGCCGGTGGTCGCGGCGATCGTCGGCGTTGAATCCGTCGAGGATGGTGGGCAGGCCCTCGGCGCGCGCCACCTCCTCGCAGATCCGGTAGAGCTCGCTCTTGCAGAAGTAGCAGCGATCCACGGGGTTGGCGAGGTAGCGGGGGTCCGCGGCCTCGCGGCTCTCCACCTCGAGGTGCCGCACGGCGAGCCGGCGCGCGAGCGCCCTTGCCTCCTCGCGCTCCGCCTGGGGGACGCTGGCGGAGTGGGCCGTGAGGGCCACCACTCTCTGGCCGAGCACCTCAGCGGCGACCGCCAGGAGGAAGGTGGAGTCCACCCCCGCCGAGAACGCCACCAGCACACCCGGGCACTGCCGGAGGAGGGTCTTCAGCCGGGCGAGCTTGTCGGCCGATCGGGCGCGGATCCGCTCCCTCTCTTCCAAGGTCCACGCCATTCTCCGCCTCCGAAGGGCCGGCATGGCCGGCCGGGGGTCCAGGCGGATTCTATCGCCGCGAGCGCTTCGCCGCTCGCGCGCCCTTCGACGCGGCGGCCTTCTTCGCCGCGCCCTTCTTCGGGGGTTTCGCCGGGCGCTTCGGCCGCTGGCCTCCGCTCAGCTTCACGAACTCCGCCGGGGCGAGCAACTTCAGATCGACGAGCTTCTGGAAGAGGCGACTCGTGGCGACGTCCGGTTTCTCCTGATCGGTGCGCACCACGAGTTCGGGGTGCGACGGCGGCTCGAAGGGATCGTCGATGCCGGCGACGATGGTGATCACGTGGGCGAGCGCCTTCTTGTAGAGGCCGTCGGCGTCGCGGGCGAGGAGCGTCTCCATGGGCGCGTCGACGAAGACCTCGACGAAGCGCCGGACGTCGCGTCGGATCGCGTCGCGGGCATCCCGGAAGGGGGAGAGCGATGCCACCACCACCACGGCCCCGTGGCGGGCGAGCATCTTCGCAACCGCCCCCAGCCGCCGGACCGCGGTGTCCCGGTCGTCCTTCGACACCCCGAGACCGCCCACCAGGATCTCGTCGGCGTCGTCCCCATCGAGGAACTCCACCGCACGCCCGGCCGCGCCGAAGCGCTTCACGATCTGGTTGCCGAGCGTCGTCTTCCCCGCCCCGGCCATGCCCGTGAGCCAGATGACGAACCCGGTGACCTGGTGCGCGTCCATGCTTTTCCCCCGGGGCCCGATGGGACCGCGTGAAGCGGCAATATACCCGAACTCAGGGGAGAAATGGCTGGCTCGCGCGGGCTCCACTTGTCTCAGGGTGGATGTCGAGCTGCGTCAATGGTGGCGGGGAGCGAGAGGCGCGATCCATGGAAGCACTTGCCGTTCCAGGAGAATATCCGCATCTCCGCAACCGCGCCCTGGCACAGCGCGAGGACGATGTAATCGAGTCCCGGGTGAATCGGGGCCCCCTCCTCGAGCGCGAACGCGCGGTCAACTGAAGAGAACTCGGCGCTTCCCTCCACGTGCGAGTGGTAGCTCGCGACGACCTCTCCCCCCTCCCTCCGAAGGCGCTTCGCGATGCGGAGGTGTTCCCGCGGGTCCATGAGGTACGCGTGCCGCGGGCTTTCGGGGAGGCCCTCCGACTCGGCTCGGTCCAAGACGACGTTCCTCAGCGGCAGGGCCTCGAGAGCCCCGCTCGGGTCGCGGACGACGAGGCCGCACACTTCGCGCTCCGGCTCCGCCCGAGCGTGGGCCGCCAGCCGGGCGAGGAGCGCCCCCGGGTAGTCCTCTGGCCTCAAGGCGCCGGGACCGCCCCGGCGGCGCAGGCGCAACCGGGCTGTCTCGCCGTGGCGCGCGTGAGGGGAGTCCCCCGGAACACCTCCACCCTGCGGCCCCGGGGTTCCTCGGCCACCCCCGCCGCGAGGAGCACGAGCTCGAGCGCGGCGAGCGCGCCCACGGTCGCCGCCCCAGCGGGCGTGGGCTCGGCGCCGAGCCCGGGGCGGACGGCACAGGCGTAGCAAGGCGCTCCTGCCGGCACCACCGTCACCGCGCCCCCCTGGCCGTCCACTTCGACCACCACGTGCGGAAGCCCGAGGAGACGCGCCTCCTCGGCCACGGCGCGGCTCACCTCCTGCGTCGGAGCGCTGACGAGGACGGCGGTGGGCCTCGCCCCTGGCCGGGGCACATCCGCCTGCACGAGCCCGCTCGCGGCGCGAACGGCCTCGGCGGCCGCCACTGCCCGCGGTCGGCCGACGTCGCTCGCGTCGAACATGAACCCGGCTCCGTCGCCGGGCGCGACCGCATCCGGGTCGTCGATCCAGAGCGTCCCCACGCCGGCGGCGGCGAGGTACAGGAGCGCCGGGGCGGTTCCAGGCCCGCCGCCGGCGACGCGCACGCGCGCCGAGCGCAGCCGCTCCTGCCCTTCCTCGCCCAGCCCCGGCAAGAGGAGCTGCCGCGCGAACCGCCCGATCTCCGCGTCGCTCAGGGCCATCGAACCTCCTTCTCTCGAGCGCGGCGCGCGAGCCAGGCGCGCCAGACGCCCTCCGCCTCGCCAGGGGCCCGCTCGAGGCGCAAGACGAGGTGCCCCTCCTCCGCCGCCGTTCGCGGGACGTTCTCGAGCGGCTCCCCCTCGCGGAGCAGGACCTCGAGCACCTCGCCCGGCCGGATCCGGCCGAGGGCCACGCTCGTCCTCACCCAGGTGAGCGGGCAGGCGAGGTCCCGGATGTCGAGCCGGGCGACGGGATTCGCCATCCCTGGCGAGCTCGGCAAAGGCGCGGTCACGCCCGCTCCCCGGCAGCGCCCACCGGCGCGGGCGCGCCGGCGCCGACGCGCCCTTCGCAGGCCGGGCACCCGGCGCGCCGGCGGACCGGGACGATCCGGGCCCGCCCCGGGCGCGCCTCGTACACCACCAGCCGCCCGGCGTAGGCTCCGCGCTCGCCGGCGAGCAGGCGGAGCGCCTCGGCGCCCATGAGGGCGCCGGCGAATCCCGCCAGGGCGCCGAGCACGCCGGCCTGGGCACAGCTTGGAACCGCCCCCGGGGCAGGCGGTTCCTCGAAGAGGCAGCGCAGGCAGCCGGTCTGGCCTGGCATGACCGTGAGCAGCTGGGCGGTGTAGCGCAAGACGCCGCCGTGGACGAGGGGCCGCCCTGCCGCCACCGCCGCGTCGCTCGCCAGGAACTTGGTGGCGAAGTTGTCGGAGCCGTCGAGGACGAGGTCCACCGAGGCCACCAGCTCAGCGGCGTTGCTGGCGTCGAAGCGCCGGTCGTGGGTCTCGGCGCGCACCGCCGGAGCGAGGCGCCGGAGGCGCTCGGCGGCGGCGACCGTCTTGCGCCTCCCCAGGTCCGCTTCCCCGAAGAGCGGCTGGCGATTCAGGTTGGAGGTCTCCACGGCGTCGTCGTCGAGGAGCACGAGCCGCCCCACACCCGCGGCCGCGAGGGTGAGCAGGGCCGGCCCGCCCAGACCGCCGGCTCCGACGACGAGCACGCTCTTTCCCGAGAAGCTCCCGGCCATCCGGCCCACCTCCCCTCTCGGAGGCCCCGTCGCCTCCGCGGGCCGAGTTGTAACCCGGATCGCTCGGGCAGGCACTCCTCCGCTCCGGCCTAGAAGGCGATGACCCGTCCGCCGCCGGCCCGGTGCCAGATCTCCGGGAGGCCGCGCACCGCGTCGAGCTTGGGACGGCAGCGGTCGGGATCGAGTCCGGCCGCGCGGATGGCGGTCTCGCAGGCCACGAGCTCGACGCCGAGGTCGCTCCGCCCCTCGGCGAGCATGCGTGCGAGCGATCCCACCCGCTCGGCCCCCGGCGGCGCGCCCTCGTCGAACCTCTCCTCCACCCAGGCCCGGAGCGCCGCGCCGAAGAGCGCCACCTGCACCCGGTCCCCGAGGGCGGCGGCGGTGAGCGCGAGCGCGGTCGCCTCCTGGCGCGCCTCCCAGTCGGACGAGCGCAGGAGGAAGAGGACCGGCGATCCCGAGGGGACCGGGGAGGGCGCCGCGGCGCGCGGGCCGGGGCGGCGAGCCGCGCGTCTCCCGCGCTCCGATCGCCGCGCCGCCTTCGCGTTCCTCGCCACGCCTGGATTGTAGCCGTCGGGCGCGCGCCCGGCAGGCCCTTCCCCTTCGCGGCGGGCTCGCCGGGTCGGGCGGGCAGGCGCTTGCGCCGTGCTCCACCCTCTGCTACAAACCAGCCGCTTTGCCGCCCAGGTGGTGGAACTGGTAGACACACCATCTTGAGGGGGTGGCGCCGTAAGGCGTGCGAGTTCGAATCTCGCCCTGGGCACCAACCTTAGAAAGAACGGAAGAGGCGAGAAGGGACCCGGAGACGGGTCCCTTCGCCTTTCCATCGCGGCAGGGGCGCCGGCGGAGCGCCCACCCCTCGCTACTTCGCCGGAGCGGCGGGCGCGGGCTGCGCCGGCGCCGGGCCGCCCGCCGGCGGGAGCGAGGGCGCCTGCGGAACCGGGGCCATGGGAATGGGCGCAGCGCGGACCACCGAGTTGGAGCGAGTGGAGATGTAGGAGAGGCTCAAGGCGGTGAGCATGAAGATCCCGGCGGCGACGCTCGTCACCTTGCCGAGGAAGGTCTGCGCGCCTCGCCCCCCGAACACCGACTGCGCTCCCCCGCCGAAGGCGGCTCCCAGCCCGCCGCCCTTCCCGGCCTGCAGGAGGATGACGAGGACGAGGACGAAAGAGACGATGACGTGGACGACGGTGATGAGGACGGTCAACGAAGTGCTCCCTTCACGATCTGGACGAAATCCGACGACTTCAGGCTGGCACCGCCCACGAGCGCGCCGTCGACGTCCGGCTGCGACATGAGCTCCGCCGCGTTCTCCGGCTTCACGGAGCCTCCGTACTGGATGCGCACCCGGTCGGCCGCGCCCGCCGCGAGCTCGCGCAGGATGGCGCGGACGGAGGCGTGCACCTCCTGCGCCTGCGCCGCGGTCGCGGTCCTGCCCGTGCCGATGGCCCAGACGGGCTCGTAGGCGACGGTGAGGCGGCCGACCTCCTCGGGGGAGAGACCCGCGAGCGCGGCCCGCACCTGGCGGCTCACCACCTCGAGCGTCCGCCCCGCCTCGCGCTCCGGCAAGGTCTCGCCGACGCAGGCGATGGGGTGGAGCCCGACGCCGAGGGCGGCCCGGACCTTCCGGCTCACCGTCTCGTCGGTGTCGCCGAAGAGCTGGCGCCGCTCGCTGTGGCCGACGAGCACGAAGGCGCAGCCGGCGTCCTTCAGCATCGCCGCCGACACCTCGCCGGTGAACGCCCCCTGCGGCTCCCAGTGGCAGTTCTGCGCGGAAAGGCCGATGCGGGAGCCGTCGAGCTCCGCCGCCGCGACCCAGAGCGCGGTGAAGGGCGGGGCGATGGCCACGTCCACGCGCTCCGCCAGGGCGTCGGTGGCCTGCCGCACCTCGCGCGCGAGCGCCCTCGCCTCCGCGGAGGTGCGATGCATCTTCCAGTTGCCGCACACGAATTTCCGCCGGGCCACCGTCACTCCTCGAGCGCCTTCACGCCGGGCAGCTCGCGCCCCTCGATGAACTCCAGACTGGCTCCGCCGCCGGTGGAGACGTGCTTCATTCGGTCGACGAGCCCGGCCTCCTCCACCGCTGCCGCGCTGTCCCCGCCGCCCACCACCGTGGTCGCCGCGGACTCCGCCATCGCCTTCGCCACCCCGAAGGTCCCCTCCGCCCACGGCTTCTGCTCGAAGAGCCCCATGGGCCCGTTCCAAAAGACGGTCTTCGCCGAGAGGATGCGCTGGCGGTAGCGGTCGAGGGTCTTCGGGCCGATGTCGAGGCCCAGGAGCCCGTCGGGGATGGCGGCGCCGTCCACCACCACCCGCTTCGCGGTCTCCTTCGGCTCGGAGGCGCAGACGTGGTCCACGGGCAGCTGGAAGTCGACGCCGCGCGCGGCCGCCTTGTCGAGGATGTGTCGCGCCATCTCCAGGCGGTCCTCCTCCACGCGGCTCTTCCCCACCGCCACGCCCTTCGCCTTGAGGAAGGTGTAGGCCATCGCTCCCCCCACCAGGATGGAGTCGGCCTTGCCGATGAGGTTCTCGAGCACCTTGATCTTGTCGGAGACCTTGGCGCCGCCGAGCACCGCCACGAAGGGCTTCTCGGGCCGGGAGAGCACCCGGCCCAGGTACTCGACCTCCTTGCGGATGAGGAACCCGGCCGCCTTCTCGTTCACGAACCTCGCCATGCCGGCGGTAGAGGCGTGGGCTCGGTGGGCGGTGCCGAAGGCGTCGTTCACCCAAACGTCGGCGAGGCTCCCGAGCTCGCGGGCGAACGCCTCGTCGTTCGCCTCCTCGCCCTTGTGGAAGCGGAGGTTCTCGAGCAGGAGCACCTCGCCTTCCTTCAGGTCGGCAACCGCCTTCCTCACCCCGTCTCCCACCGAGTCGTCGGCGAGAATCACGTCGGTCCCGAGGAGCTCGGAGAGGCGCTCCGCCGCGGGCTCGAGCGTGAACTTCTTCTTGTCGGAGGCATCCCCCTTCGGCCTTCCCAGGTGGGAGGCGAGGATGACCTTCGCCCGCGCCTTGCGCGCGAACTGGATGGTGGGGAGGGCCGCCCGGATGCGGGCGTCGTCGGTCACGTGCCCCCGGTCGTCCAGGGGGACGTTGAAGTCCACGCGGATGAAGACGCGCTTCCCCGCGAGGTCGAGCTCATCGATCGTCTTCATCCCCGCCATGGGCTCCCCCCGGGAACGGCTACGCGGTGAGGTACTTCGCCACGTCCACCATGCGATTCGAGAAGCCCATCTCGTTGTCGTACCAGGCGAACACCTTGACGAAGTTCCCGTCGATGACCTGGGTGTTGGTGGCGTCGAAGATCGAGGAGGCCGGGCTCCCGTTGTAGTCGATGGAGACGGTGGGCTCCTCCGAGTACTCGAGCACCCCCCGCAACGATCCCTCGGCGGCCGCCTTGAAGGCCGCGTTCACCTCCGCCGCCGTGACCGGCCTCCCGAGCTCGGCCGTCAGGTCGACGAGCGACACGTTGGGCGTGGGGACGCGCACCGCGGTACCGTTCAGCTTCCCCTTGAGCTCCGGGATCACCTCGGCCACTGCCTTGGCCGCCCCGGTGGTGGAGGGGATCATCGACAGGGCGGCGGCCCGCGCCCGCCTGAGGTCCTTGTGCGGCAGGTCGAGGAGGTTCTGGTCGTTCGTGTAGCTGTGGATGGTCGTCATGAGCCCGCGCTTGATGCCGAAGCTCTCAAGCAGCACCTTGGCGACCGGGGTGAGGCAGTTGGTGGTGCAGGAGGCGTTGGAGATGATGAGGTGCTTCGAGCGGTCGAGCTTGGTGTGGTTGATGCCGTAGGCGACGGTGATGTCCGGGCCCTTGGCCGGCGCCGAGATGAGCACGCGCTTCGCGCCCGCCTTCAGGTGGCCCTCGGCCTTCTCGCGTTCGGTGAAGAGTCCGGTGCACTCGAGCACCAGGTCGACCCCGTTCGCCGCGTGCGGCAGCTCCGCCGGGTTCTTGATGGCGGTGATCTGGATCTCCTTCCCGTTCACGACGATGCCCTTGTCCGTCGCCCTCACCTCGCCGGGGAAGACCCCGTGCACCGAGTCGTACTTGAGGAGATGGGCGAGGGTCTTGGTGTCCGTGAGGTCGTTGATGGAGACGAAGTCGAGGCCCTTCTCGCCCCGCTTGAGCGCGGATCGAACGACGCAGCGCCCGATGCGGCCGAACCCATTGATTGCAATGCGCGCCATGGCGGAACTCTCCCTGCCCCCCTCGGGAGGCGAAAGATGGAATTTAGGGGCCGCCTAAGCTACTTGCGCGCCCGTGGGGTGTCAAACGGAAAGCGGGGGTTCCTGTTGCCAAAAAAAACAGAAACGGCGCCGGGTTCGACCCGGCGCCCTCTCGCGGCCAGACGTTTGTTAACGGCGGCGCGGGGTCACATCGCCGCTGCGCGCTCGAGCTGCTCCTCGCTCGGCGTCGCGTCGCCCTGGGCCCGCAGGTCCTGGGTGACGAGATCGATGAGTTCGGTCGACAGGCTCAAGACTTGGTTCGCGGTGTACCCGCTCGCGCGAAGCTCCTTGAAGAGCGACTTCGCGAGGATCTTGGTGCCCTTGGCGTCGAGAATGGGTGCCAGCATTTTCGGTTGACCTCTGTGGGGCAGCGATGGCCCCGTGTTCGGAAGGCGACTTCTCGGGTAGCAACAGCCGCGCCAACAACGCGATCCTGCGCGGCTGTCCCTCTGATCCCGGACACTTGGCCTCCTGACGCGCCGCAGCGCGAGAGCGCGCACTGCGTACCGACCTTCGCAGTGCGCCTTCGGCAAGGGTTCGCTGCGCGAAGGACGCTTCGCAGCGCCGAATGGGCCGTGGGCGAGTACATTCGGGGGTTCGTGCGCTACCGGATCGCAGATCTCCACCTGTGGCACGACGAGGACCCCGCGACACTCGCCGCCCGCGCGGCGAAGCGGCTCGGTGTCGAGCCGCAGAGCGTTGCGCGGGTCGATGTGGTCCGCCGATCCCTCGACGCGAGGCGCAAGGGCCACCCGCGCTGGGTGATCGAGGCCGAGGCGACGCTCGAGCACCCGCTCCCCGCGCTGCCGGCAGGGGTGTCGCCGGCGCCGGAGCCAGAACCCGCTCTGCCGCCGGTGCCGGAGCCGGAGCTCCCGCCCCTCGTGCTCGGCGCCGGGCCGGCAGGCCTCTTCTGCGCCTGGGGCCTCCTCGAGCGCGGCGTCCGCTCGATCGTCGTCGACCGGGGGAAGATGGTCGGACCGCGGCGGCGCGACGTCGCCCGCCTCATGCGCTCCGGCGAGCTCGACGCCGAGTCGAACATGAACTTCGGCGAGGGCGGTGCAGGCGCCTACACCGACGGAAAGCTCTCCACCCGCATCCACCATCCCCTGGTGCGCAGGGTGGTGGAGCTCTTCGCCCGGTTCGGCGAGGTGGATCGCATCCTGGCGGAGGGCAAGCCCCACGTCGGCTCGGACGTGCTGCCAGCGGCGGTGTCGGCGATGCGCGCGGACCTGGAGCGGCGCGGCTGCCGCTTCCTCTGGGGAGCGCGCGCGGTCGACTTCCGGCTCGAGGGAGACCGGTTCCGCGGCCTGGTGCTCGCCGACGGCCAGGTCGTCCCCGGGAACCGATTGGTGCTCGCGCCCGGCAACAGCGCCCGCGAGATCTACGAGCTCTTCGCCTCCCGCGGCTGGCCCATCGAGGCGAAGCCCTTCGCCGCTGGTTTTCGCGCCGAGCACCCCCAGGCCCTCATCGACCGCATCCAGTATGGCCGCGCCGCAAGAGACGGGAACCTCCCCCCGGCGGACTACCGCCTCGCCGACAACCCGGTGGTGGCGGGGCGCGGCCGCGGCGTCTTCTCCTTCTGCATGTGCCCGGGCGGGGTGGTGGTGCCGACTCCCACCGAGCCAGGCATGCAGTGCACGAACGGCATGTCGAACTCGGGCCGATCCTCGCCGCTCGCCAACGCCGGCCTGGTGGCGGCCGTCTCGCTGGAGGACTACGCCGCCGAGGGCTTCGTGGGCCCGCTCGCCGGCCTCTCCTGGCAGCGCAAGTGGGAGCGCGCCGCCTACGAACTCGGGGGAGGCGGCTACCGGGCGCCCGCCCAGCGCCTCTCCGACTTCATGGCCGGGCGCCTGGGCTCTCCTCCGGTCCGGTCCTCCTACCGCCCTGGGCTCTCCCACGCCGACTTGTCGCGCCTCTTCCCGTCCCAGGTGCAGGAGGCGCTGCGGGTGGCGGTCCGCGCCTTCGAGCGGCGCATGCGCGGCTTCGTCACCGAGGAGGCCGTCCTCCTCGGCGTCGAGACCCGCACGAGCGCCCCCTGCCGGCTCCTGCGCGGCGAGGACCTGCAGTCGCCGCGGCTGCGGGGCGTCTACCCCGCGGGCGAGGGCGCGGGCTACGCCGGCGGCATCGTCTCCTCGGCTGTGGACGGTCTCAAGCTCGCGGCGATCATCTGCCGGGAGCTCGGAGGGTAGCGTGCGGTACTTCGTGCGCAACGAGCGGGGGGAGGAGCTCGTCTGCCCGAGCCTCGCCGACCTGCACGCCCTCTACCGCCAGGGCTTCTTCTCCGACGCCGACGAGGTCCGCTCCGAGCGCTCCGGACGATGGCAGCGGGTGGGAGACTTCGAGGCCCTCTCGGGCGAGCGCGGGCGGCGCGGAGAGAGGGGAAAGGCCCTCCTCCTCCTCGCGGTGGCGGCGCTCGCCGCCCTCGCCTTCTGGCTATTCGCCCACGCCCGTCGCTAGGTGCCGGCCCGCCCGTAGGCGTCCTCGAGCCGGACCACGTCCTCCACTTCCGGCGTGGACACCTCGAGGATGTCGCAGTCGGTGAGGGCCACCATCCGGTGCTTGGTGAAGGGCTTCACGTGGTAGCTCTCGCCCGGCCGCAGCCGGTGGCTCTCGAGACCGCTCCCCTCGTCGAGGACGAGTTCCAGGTCCCCGCTCCAGAGGTGAATGGTCTCGTCCTTCCTCTCGTGGTACTGGAGCGAGAGCTTGTGCCCCGCCTTCACGTGGAGGAGCTTCCCCACGTAGCGATCGGTCTGGGCCCACCAGAGCTCGTAGCCCCAGGGCTTCTCTACGCGCTTTGGCTGGTCGAACTTTTTCATGGGGGCTCTCCTTGGCGTCCCTTCGGGCCTTTTGCCCGGGGCTCTTTTGGGGCGCGGTCAGTTGATGCCGGTGACGTACCCCTTCGAGCCGGTCTGCTCCTCGAGGTCGCGGCGATAGCGCTCGGCCGCCTCGCGGGTGTCGAAGGATCCGAGCCGCACCCGGTACCACCGACCCTTGCCGGGGATCTCCACCTCGATCACCTTCGCCCCCCGGCTCCGGAAGCGGGCCGCAATGCGCTCGGCCTCGAAGTGGTCGTGGGTCGAGCCGACCTGGACGGCGAAGGCCCCTTCGCGCGCCGCCTTCCGAGGCGCGGAGTCGTCGGCGCTCGCGAGTGCGGCGGCCGGCCGGCCAGGCGGCGCCCCGGCGCTGGTGGCGGGGGAGGCCACCGCCGCCACCGTGCCCAGGGAAGGGGGCCGCGCTGGCGCGGCCGGGGGCGACGCCAGCGCGAGCGGCTTCGCCGGAGCCGGGGCGCCGACCGGCTTCGGTGGCGGGGACAGCTTCTCCGGCGGAGGCGCCGGCTTCGGCGGCAGGGGCAGCTTCTCCGGGGGGGGCCGGGCGCTCGTGAGCGCCTCGTGGAAGGAGAACTTGGGAGGCTCGCCCCCGTCCGGGCGCGAGGGCTGGTCGAGGGCGGCAAGCGGGTCGGCGACCGCCCGCGGCGCGGCGGGCGCCCGGGGCGGTGGCCGCTCGAGCACGCGGTGGCCCAGGGAGAAGCCGAGGAAGAAGGTGATTCCGAGCGCTGCCAAGGCCCCCAGGATCACCGAGGCCACCTGCCTCGCGTCCAGGGAGAACTCGAAACGCTCTCTCGCAGGTCGGTTTCCGCGCATGGTCCGCCGCCCGGATCGATGCCCCGGCGCGGCCCGATTCTAGACGTCCTCAGCCACTTCTCTACTTTCCATGCGCTCGGGCGCCGACACGCCCAGGACGGCGAGCCCGTTCTTGAGCGCCTGCTTGAGCGCCCGGGCGAGGAGCAGGCGGGCCGCCGTCTTCACCGGGTCCGCGCCGATGAAGCGCTCCCCGCTCCTCTTCCCCTGCGTGTAGTAGGAGTGGAAGGCACCGATGGTCTCCTGCAGCCAGAAGGCGACCCGGTGGGGCTCGTAGGCCTGCGCCGCCCCGGCGACGACGTCGGGGAGGGACAGGATGCGCCGGGCCAGGTCGAGTTCCTCCGGCGCGGTGAGCGCCCGCACCACCTCGAGGTCGAAGGCCGGCCGCGGGATCCCCGCCTCGGCGGCCTTCTCCAGGATGCGGGCCAGGCGGGCGTGGCCGTACTGCACGTAGAAGACCGGGTTGTCGAGCGTCTGCCGCTTGGCGAGCTCCAGGTCGAAGTCGAGTTGGGCGTCTGCGCGCCGGGTGAGGAAGATGAAGCGGGCGGCGTCGCGCCCCACCTCCTCCACCACCTCGGCGAGGGACACCACGTTCCCGGCGCGCTTCGACATCTTCACCGCCTCGCCGCCGCGGGTCAGGTTCACCATCTGGATGAGAACCACGTGCAGGTCGTTCCGGGAGGCGCCGAGTGCCTCGAGGGAGGCCTCGAGGCGGGCGACGTAGCCACCGTGGTCGGCCCCGAGCACGTCCACCAGGGCGTCGGCCCGCTGGCGCTTGTCCCAGTGGTAGGCGACGTCGGCGCAGAAGTAGGTGGGGGTGCCGTCCGCCCTCTTCACCGGCCGGTCGACCTCGTCCCCGTAGCGCGACGAGCGGAAGAGCCACAACTCCTCCCCCGCCCCGATCCCCTCCTCCCCCTGCGCCGCCGGGGGCTGTCCCTTCTTCGACTTCGGGGGCGGGAGCCGACCGCGGTAGACGAGGTCCTTCTCCTCGAGCTTCTGGAGAAAGCGCTCCACCATCCCGGAATCGTAGAGCTTCTTCTCCGACGACCACACGTCGAACCCGATGTGCACGCCCTCCAGGTCGGCGCGAATCATGGCGAGGACGTGGGCCACCGCCCGGTCGCGGAAGAGGGCGAGCCAGGCCTCCTCGGTCGCGTCGAGGAAGCTCGGCCCGAACTCGGCCTTGAGCTCGCGGGCGACGTCCACCACGTACTCTCCCGGGTAACTCTTCGGCGGCATGACCACCGGGCGGCCGAACAGCTCCTGGTACCGCAGGTGCACCGAGCGGGCGAGCGTTTGCACCTGCGCGCCGTAGTCGTTCACGTAGTACTCGCGCACCACCGCGTGCCCGGTCCAATCGAGCAGGCTCGCCACCGCGTCTCCGGTCACCGCGTTTCGCCCGTGGCCCACGTGCATGGGGCCGGTTGGGTTCGCCGAGACGAACTCGACGATGACGCGCCGCCCGCGGCCCACCTCCGAGCGCCCGAAGGCGTCGCCCATGCGCTCCACCTCGCCGAGGGCGGAGAGCCACACCTCGGCCTTGAGCCGGACGTTGACGAACCCGGGGCCGGCGATCTCGAGCGCCTCGATCCGCCGCCCGCCGTCGACGGCGCGCATGGCCTCGGCGACCCCCTGGGCGAGCTCGCGCGGCGGCCTCCCGGCGGCCTTGGCGAGCACCAGGGCGGCGTTCACCGCGAAATCCCCGTGCTTCGGGTCGCGCGGCGGCTCCACTGTGAAGGGAACTTCGACGGCGGGCCAGCGGCCCTCGGCGGCGCCGCGGGCGAGCGCCCCGCGAACGACCTCTACGACGTTGTCTCGCATGGGGGCTCCCTCATACCCGCCGCGCCGACCGGGGGCAAGCCGGCCCCGACCCTTTACGGATAGGCGTCGAAGAGGCCGCAGCGCGGGCAGCGCCACGCCCGCCCCGCCGCACCGGCCCCGCAGCCCCGGCAGCGAAGCAGCCGCACGTGCCGGCCGAGCGCGGCCACCATGAGGTCGTGGCGCACCTCGAGTTCCTCCGGCGAGGGGGCGGCCGCCTCCCGCAGCAGCTCGCGCACCGAAAGCGTCACCTCTCCGTCGCCGTCGACCTCCATCGCCCGCCGGACATCCCCGAGCGCATCGCCGGTCCTCCCCGACCGGGCGAGAAGGCGCCCGCGCAGGAGGAGAAGGCGGGAGTCCTCCGGGCGCGAGCGGAGCTCGCCGTCGATGAGCGCGAGGGCGCGGTCGCCGGGAAGCGCCGCCAGGGCGTCCCAGGCGAGGAGAGCGGCCCGGGGCTCGAGGCGCAGGGCCCGGCCCGCGCTCTCCGCCGCTTCCTCCGCCCTCCCCTGCGCCGCCTCGGCCTCGGCCCGGGCCAGCAGCGCGTCGGCACTCGTCTCGTCCGCCTCGACGGCGCGCGCCGCTGCCCCGAGGTCCGAGGGCGCCCCCTCGGCCCCGGAGCGCGCCTTGCCGGCGAGGAGGTGAGCGAGGAGGCGGCGGTCCGGAGGGCAGAGGCGGGAGTGCACGTCGATGGCGGCCTCCATCTTCCCCTGTGCCACGAGGGCGTCCCGGAGCCCCTGCGCCGCCGCCGGGTCGGCGCCGGCGAGCCTCTGGTAGGTCTCCACCGCCTCCGTGAACATGCCCACCCGCCGGTAGTCGTCGGCGAGCTCGCGCTCCACCTGGGAGCGGCGCGCCGGGTCGAGGCCGGGCCGGTGGAGCATGTTGCGGTGGAGGCGGATCGCGCGCGGGAGGTCGCCGGTCCTGCGGAAGAGCTCCCCGAGCGCCAGGTAGGTCTCGAGCGCCTCCGGACTCCCCAGGCGGGCCGCGTCGGAGAGGGCGAGGATGGCGGCGTCCGGGTCGTCCGAGATCATCGACCGGACTCCCTTCAGGTAGGCCTGCGCCTCCTCGCGCCTCCGGCGGAGCCGCACCGCCAGGACCGCGGCCACGACGGCGAGCAGGAGCGCGAGGAGGAGCCAGTGCATCGGCCGGGCTTCTTGTCCGCCTACTCCTGCGCCAGGGCCTCGAAGCCGTCGCGGATCTTGCGCCACGACTGGTCGAGGTGCTCGATCATCACCTTGGTGTCGGCCAGCACCGGCATGAAGTTGGTGTCGCCCCCCCAGCGCGGGACCACGTGGTAGTGGAGGTGGTCCGCGATGCCCGCCCCGGCGACGCGGCCCAGGTTCATGCCCACGTTCATCCCTTCGGGCCGGTAGACGCGACGGATGACGGCCACCGCGTTCTTCAGCTCCCCGTGCAGGTCGGCGAAGTCGTCCGGCGACAGCTCGTCGAGCGCGGCGACGTGGGCCCGGGGGATGACCATGACGTGGCCGTTGTTGTAGGGGAACCGGTTGAGGAGGGTGAAGGAGCGGCGCCCGCGGTGGGCGAGCAGGTTCAGGCGCGTAGCCTCCTCTGCCTCCTCCGCCGGGAACTGGCAGAAGATGCAGCCCGGCTTCTTCTCCGCCTCGATGAACTCCATGCGCCAGGGCGCCCAGAGCGGCTTTTCCACGGCACCTCCTTGGGGCGCGGCGGCCGACGCCGGCGCTAGCGCGTCAGGTAGTAGAGACCGGGCGCCTCGACCGACGCAGACTGGCGCCCGATCTCGGTCCGGATCGCGTCGCCGAACGACTCGGCCACCTTCTGCGCCACGCCTCCCATGAGTTCCTCCAGGAAGCGCGCTCGGTCGTCGGGCGGGTAGACGAGCCTTGGCTCCCCCTTGATCTCCGCCATGTCCTTCGCGAGGTCGACCGCGTCCTGGAATCCCCCGAGCTCGTCGACGAGCCCCATCTCCTTCGCCTGCTCGCCCGTCACCACCCGCCCGTCCGCGAACTTCTGCACCTGGTCGAGGGAGAGGTTGCGGCCGTCGGCGACCGCCTGGATGAACTGTCGGTGGATGCGGTCCGCCAGATCCTGCCAGTAGGCGCGGTCCTCCGGGGTGAAGTCCCGGAACGGGCTGCCCGCGTCCTTGAGCTTCCCGGCGGTGACGGTGTTGACGCGCACGTTGAAGTGCTCGAGGAGCCCTTTCACGTTCGGGAAGGCGCTGATGACGCCGATGGACCCGGTGAGGGTCCCAGGCTCTGCCACGATCCGATCGCAGCCCATCGCCACGAGAAGCCCGCCCGAGGCGGCCAGGTTGCCCATGGCGCACACCACCACCTTGTCCTCCGCCAACCGCTGGATGCCGTCCAGGATCTCCTGGCTCGTGCCCACCGCGCCGCCGGGGGAGTCGATGCGGACGACCACCGCCTTCATGTCCGAGTCCTCGCCGTAGCGCTTGAGGAGCTTGAGCAGCGGCTCCGCCTCCACCGAGCCCCGCCCCCCCATGCCGATGGGGCCCTTGATGTCCACCACGCCGATGCGGGGGCCCGAGGCGAGCCGCGGCGCCTCCCCCTTCACCGCGCTGTAGGCAAGCCAGAGGAAGGCGAAGAAGACGAGGAAGAGGCCGCCGAAGACGAAGAGGACCACGGCGAGGGCGGCGCGGTCGCGCCGGGGCGGCGGCTGCGGCGGCAGCGGCGCCGCCGGGGAGGAGTAGGCCGGCCCCCAGGAGGGAGGCGGGGGCGCGCCCCACTGCGGTTGCGCCGGGGCGGCGGAAGGCGCCGGCGGGGGCACCGCGGTCGTCGGCAGGGGCTCGCTCGGTTTCTCTTCGCTCATGGGGGCTACAAGTAAGCACGCGGGCGGGGCGGCCGCAACCGCGGCGCTCGCCACAAATGGCTCGGGGAGCCGGGTATCCCGGCTCCCCGAAGCGGACGGCGCCTTGCGCTACCCCTTGCGGCGGTTGAACTTCTCCATCAGGTCGCCGAGCCGGGCGCGCGCGTCGCCCTGGCGGTGCAGGTACTCACGGTAGTCGTCGTCGCCGTCGCGCGAGAGCGCCTTGATGGAGAGGGCCACCTTGCGCTCGTGCGGGTCGATGTCGATCACCTTCACCTCGACCTCCTCGCCCTCCTTGGCCACGTCGTGCGGGTTCTCGACTCGCTCGTCGCGCATCTCGGAGACGTGGACGAGCCCCTCGATCCCGGGCTCGATCTCCACGAAGGCGCCGAAGTCGGTCACCTTGGTGATGCGCCCCTTGACGCGGGATCCCACCGGGTGGCGCTCGGAGAGCGTCGTCCAGGGATCGGAGTGGGCCTGCTTGATGCCGAGGCTGAAGCGCTCGTTCTCCACGTCGATGTTGAGGACCACCGCCTCGACCACGTCGCCCTTCTTGAACTTCTCCCCCGGGTGCTTGATGCGCTCGGTCCAGGAGATGTCGGAGACGTGCACCAGGCCGTCGATGCCCTCCTCGACGCCGACGAAGATGCCGAAGTCGGTGACGTTGCGGACCTCGCCCCGGATGACGGAGCCGATGGGGTACTTGTCCTCGAGCAGGGTCCAGGGGTTCGGCTCGATCTGTTTCATGCCGAGGCTGATGCGCTTCGCCTTCGGGTCGATGTCGAGCACCACCGCCTCGACCGGCTCGCCGGCGTTGAGGAGCTTGGAAGGGTGCTTCACCCTCTTCGTCCAGCTCATCTCCGAGACGTGCACCAGCCCCTCGACGCCCTGCTCGAGCTCGATGAAGGCGCCGTAGTCGGTGAGGCTCACGACCTTGCCCTTCACCCTCGTGCCCACCGGGTACTTCTCGTCGGCCCGGTGCCAGGGGTCCTCCTGGATCTGCTTCAGGCCCAGGCTGACGCGCTCGCTCGCCGGGTCGAACTTGAGGACGACGACGCGCACCTCCTGGCCCACCTCGAACATCTCGCTCGGGTGGCCGATGCGGCCCCAGCTCATGTCGGTGACGTGCAGGAGGCCGTCGATGCCGCCGAGGTCGATGAAGGCGCCGTAGTCGGTGAGGTTCTTCACCACGCCCTTCAGAACGGCGCCTTCCTTCAGGTTCTTGAGCGTCTCCTTCTTCAGCTCCTCGCGCTCCTTCTCGAGCAGCACGCGGCGGGAGAGGACGATGTTGCCCCGCTTCTTGTTGAACTTGATGACCTTGAACTTGAACTTCTCGCCGATGAGCTTGTCCAGGTTCCGGACCGGGCGGATGTCGACCTGCGACCCCGGCAGGAAGGCCTTCACGCCGATGTCCACGGAGAGACCACCCTTCACGCGGCCCACCACCACACCCTCGACGAGCTCGTCCCGCTCGCAAGCGGCCGAGATCTCGTCCCAGATGCGCATCTTGTCGGCCTTCTCCTTGGAGAGGACGACCATGCCGGTGTCGTTCTCGCGCGACTCGACGAGCACGTCGACGCGGTCCCCCACCTTCACCTGCGGCTCGGCTCCCGGGGCGGGCACGAACTCGTTCAGCGGGACCTGGCCCTCGGACTTGTAGCCGATGTCGACGACCACGTAGTCCTTGGCGATCTGGATGACGGTGCCGCTGACCACGCGGCCTTCCTCGACCTGCTCGCTGCGCGCCTCGCTCTCGGCGAAGAGCTTGGCGAAGTCCTCGGTCTCCTGCTCGGGCGGACGGATGATCTGATTCTCCATTCGATTGAAACCCGGTTCCTGTTGGCTGGCGCCGGCGGGGCGTTCGGTTGGGCCCAGGTCTTGCCGGCGGAAGCTGCGTTGCCCCTCTGGGTGGATTCGCGCCCGTTCCCCGGGGATCGAGGGAGCGGGCGGGCCGCCGGGGCCGCCCCGGCGACGATGAAGGCGGGAAGCTACACGGCCGTGATCACTGCGTCAAGCGCCCGCCCCTCACCGGAAGGAGCCGAGCCTCGCCGCCACCCCCTCGATGACCCAGTCCGGCGTGGAGGCGCCCGCGCTCACCCCCACGAGCTCGCAACCGGCGAACCAGTCCGGATGGAGCTCCTCTTCGGTCTCCACGTGCCAGGTCCGGGGCTGGATCTCCCGGCAGATCTCGGCGAGGTGGCGGGTGTTGGCGCTGTTTCGCCCCCCCACCACCACCACCGCGTCCACCTCGGCGGCGAGCTGCCGGGCGTCGGCTTGGCGCTCGTCGGTGTCGGCGCAGATGGTGTTCACCGCGCGGACCTCCTTGTGGCGGAGCGCGAGCGCGCCCACCACCCGCTCGAAGTCGGCGCCGATGCAGGTGGTCTGGGCGATGGCCGCCACCTTCTTCGCCTCGATGCGCGGGATGGCCTCGCCGGGCCGGACGACGGTGCAGGGCCCCTCGGCGTAGCTCACGACACCCTTCACCTCGGCGTGGTTCGGGTCCCCCACGATGACGATGTGATACCCCTGGCGCGACAGGCGCTGCGCCATGGCCTGTGGGTACTTCACGTAGGGGCAGGTCCCGTCGACCACCTCCAGGTCCCGCGCCCGCGCCGCCTCGAGCTCCGGCTTCACCGCACCGTGCGTGCGGACGACGACGGTGGTCCCCGCCCGGACGTCGGCCACCCGCTCCTCCGTCCCCACCCCCATCTCCCGGGTGCGAGCGACGAACTGCGGGTTGTGGATGATGGGCCCGAGAGTCACGACCGGTCCCTCGTGTCCCTCGGCGACCTCCATGAGCTGGTCGACCGTCCGGCGGACTCCCCAGCAGAAACCGGCGGTTCTCGCGACCTTGACCTTCATCCTGACCTCCGACCCCCGGTTCCATAACGGCCGCGAGCGAGCGCGGCCATGAGCGAGCTACCGGCCCGGCCTCGCCCTCGCCTCCACCTCCCGGGCGAACCGCTCCACCACCTCGTCGAGGGTGAGGTCGGAGGAGTCGAGGACGACCGCGTCGGGGGCGGGCCGGAGGGGGGCGACCTCCCGGGAGCTGTCGTCGCGGTCCCGCTTCTCCTGCTCGGCGAGCACCGCCTCGAAGGTGCAGGGATCCCCCTTCGCCGCGAGTTCCCGGTGGCGGCGGCGGGCTCGCACCTCGGCCGAGGCGGTGAGGAAGAACTTGGCGTCGGCGTCGGGAAAGACGACCGTGCCGATGTCCCGGCCCTCCAGGACCGCGCCCCGGTTCCCGGGGGCCGCGGCGAGCCGCCGCTGCAGCTCGAGCAGTCCCGACCGGACCACCGGCCGCGCCGAGACGGCGCTCGCCCCGAGCGACATGGGCGGGGTGCGGATGGCGTGCGAGACGTCCTCCTCCCCGAGGAGGACCCGCTGACCGTTCCCCTCCCCTCCGAGCGGGGGGGGCTCGAAGCGGATGCGCAAGGCTGGCAGGAGCTCCCCGAGCCGCCGGTCGTCGTCGTAGGCCACTCCCGCGCGGCTCGCCGCGAGCGCCACCGTCCGGTAGATGGCCCCGGTGTCGACGAGGGCGAAGCCAAGCCGCGCCGCGAGCCGCCGGGAGGCCGTGCTCTTTCCGGCGCCGGCCGGGCCATCCACCGCCACGATGAAGGGTCGGGCCATCTAGCGCCCCAGGGCCTTCCTCAGCGCGGCAATCGCCTTCTCGTTCTCGGGGCGCGTCCCCACGGTGATGCGCTGCGCGGTGGGGAACCCGTAGCCCCCCATGGGCCTCACCACCACTCCCTGGCGCAGCAGCGCCTCGAAGAGGACCTTGCCCGAGGTGCCCGGGAAGTCCGCGAGGAGGAAGTTCGCCTGCGAGGGAACCACGGTGGCGCCGAGCGCCGAAAGCCGCTCGGCGAGGAAGGGGCGCTCGCGCCGGACGAGCTCGCGGGTCCGCTCCACGTGCGCCTCGTCGCCGAGCGCGGCGACGCCGGCGGCCTGCGCCACCAGGCTCACGTTGAACGGGGCGCGCACCCGGTCGATGTACCCGGTCAGCTCCGGCCGGGCGAAGCCGTAGCCGAGCCGGAGGCCGGCGAGACCGTAGATCTTGGAGAAGGTCCGGAGCACGATCAGGTTGGGGAAGCGCCGGCGCAGGGAAAGGGAGTCCTGGAAGCGAGGGGCTTCCACGAACTCGACGTACGCCTCGTCGAGCACCACCAGGGTCTCCTTCGGGACGGCCTCGAGGAAGGGGACGAGGTCGTCCTCCAGGAACCAAGTGCCGGTGGGGTTGTCTGGGTTGGCGAGGAACACCACCTTCGTCCGGGGCGAGAGCCGGGCGCGGAGGGCGGCGAGGTCGTAGTGGAAGCGGTCCCTCATCGGAGCCTCCACCAGCTTGCGCCCCTGCGCCCCGGCCGCCAGCTTGTAGGCGATGAAGGTGTGGGCGCTCGTCAGCACCTCCTCTCCCTCCAGGACGAAGGTGCGGACCAGGAGCTCGATGAGCTCGTTCGAGCCGTTGCCGACGATGACCTCCTCCGGCGCCACCGCGAACTTCCTCGCCAGGGCCTCCTTCAGGTAGAAGGCGCTCCCGTCCGGGTAGAGGTGCATCCTGCCGGCGGCCTCCCGCGCGGCCGCGAGGGCCTTCGGGGAGGGGCCGAGCGCGTTCTCGTTGGAGGCGAGCTTCGCGACCTCTCGGACGCCGTACTCCCGCTCCACCTCCTCGATGGGCTTGCCGGGGACGTAGGGCTCGAGGGACAGCACGTTTTGCGGGACGAGGGCCATAGGGCCGCTCTCATACCACCGCGGGTCCCGGGCGGAGAAGCCCGGCGGGAAGGGACCTACTCCTCGGTGGTGAACACGCCCATGGCCCGGAACTTCTGGTAGCGCTGCTTCACCAGCTGGTCGGGCGTGAGCTGCTTCAGCTCGGCGAGCTGGCGGCGGAGCGCGGCGGCCACGTTCTCGCCGGTCATCTTGGGATCCCGGTGCGCGCCCCCGGGCGCCTCCTTGATCACCTCGTCGACGATGCCGAAGCCCGCCAGGTCGCGCGCGGTGAGCTTCAGGTTCTCGGCCGACTTCTGGGCCTTGGTCGGGTCGCGGTAGAGGATGGAGCTACAGCTCTCGGGCGAGATGACCGAGTAGGTCGAGTACTCGAGCATCAGGATCCGGCTGGTGACGCCGAGCGCCAGGGCGCCTCCGGATCCCCCCTCGCCGATGACGACCGAGATCGAGGGCACGCCCAGGGAGGCCATCACCTCCAGGTTCACGGCGATGGCCTCGGCCTGGCCGCGCTCCTCGGCCCCGATCCCCGGATAGGCACCGGGGGTGTCGATGAGGGTGATGAGCGGCCGGCGGAAGCGGTCGGCGAGCTGGTAGAGGCGGCAGGCCTTGCGGTACCCCTCCGGGCGCGGCATCCCGAAGTTCCGCAGCATGTTCTCCTTCGTGCCGCGCCCCTTCTGCTCGCCGACGATCACCACCGGCTCGCCGTCGAAGCGGGCCAGCCCTGCCAGGATGGCGCGGTCGGCAGCGAAGCGGCGGTCGCCCTCGATCTCGAACCAGTCGGTGAAGATCTGCTGGATGTAGTCGGAGGCGTAGGGGCGGTTCGGGTGGCGCGCCAGCTGCACGACCTGCCAGCGACTCAGGTCGCGGAAGATCTCGGCCTGGAGCTTCCTCGCCTTGCGCTCGAGCTTGACGATCTCGTCGCTGAAGTCGACCCCCGCGCCCCCGGAGAGCTGCTTCAGCTCCTCGATCTTCGACTCCAGGGCGACGAGCGGCTTCTCGAACTCGGTGGTGTAGGCAACTCGGGGGGCCACGGGGCGGGCTTATAGCACGGAGCGAGTGGATTTCACGGCGCAGTGCGGCAGAGATCGGCGACCGCGTCCGGCTCGAAAGGGGGCTTGAGCCATTCCAGGTCGGCCTCCCGGCGGAGCCAGATCAACTGTCGGCGCGCGTACCGACGGTGCTCGACCGCGATGCGCCGGGCGAGTTCCTCCGGGCCGAACTCGCCCCGGGCAGCGGCCGCCGCGTCGGCGTACCCGATGGGGAGCTTCGGCAGGGCGGGCCCGAAGCGGGCGAGGAGAGCCCGCGCCTCCTCCAGGATCCCGCCCGAGGCGATGGCGCGCGCCCGCGCCTCGATGCGGCGATGCAGTTCTTCTCGCGGCAAGTCGAGCGCCAAGTACCGGTAGCGGTATCGCCTCGCCGCGAACTGGTGGCCGGCGAAGAGCTCGCTCTGGGTGCGGCCGCCGGCGGCGATCTCCAAGGCCCGGACGACCCGGACGAGGTCGTTCGGGCGGATCCGCCTCGCCGCCTCCGGGTCGACGGCGGCGAGGCGGGCGTGGAGCGCCGCCCGGCCGAGCCGCTCCGCTTCCTCCGCGAGCCGGGCCCGCAGCTCCGGGTCGCGCGGCGGGGCCGCCACCACCCCGCGCAGGAGCGCGCGGAGGTAGAGCCCGGTGCCGCCCACGACGAGCGGGAGGCGCCCGCGCGCCGCGATCTCCCCGATGGCCCGGTCCGCCAGGGCCGACCAGCGCGCCGCGTCCATTCCCTCGCCGGCCTCGACGACGTCGACGAGGTGGTGGGGGACCCGGGCCCGCTCCTCGGGGGTGGGCTTCGCCGTGCCCACGTCGAGGCCGCGGTACACCTGCTGGGAGTCGGCGGAGACGATCTCGGCGCCGACCCGGAGCGCCACTTCGACGGCGAGCCGCGTCTTCCCGGAGGCGGTGGGGCCGGCCAGGACGGCGATGGCGGTGGAAGCCGGGGCGGCCAAGCGACCCGGCCGCTACCCCGCCGCCTTGCGGAGGCGCGCCACCAGCCCGGAGAGGTCGACCGGCGTCTCCTCCCGGCTCTGCAGATCCTTCAGCTTGGCGGCGCCGCTTCGGGCCTCGTTCCCACCGAGCACGAGCGCGTAGCGGGCCCCGACCCGCTCCGCTTGCTTGAACTGTGCCTTGAGCTTGCCCGCGCGCGCGTCCAGGTCGCAGGCGATCCCGGCGCGGCGAAGCTCGGCGGCGCGGCGCATGGCCTCGCGCCTCCCCTCCTCGTCGACGGAGACGAAGAAGACCTCGGGCCGGGCGTCGGGTGCCGGGCGCCCCTTCCCGTCCAGGATGAGCGCCAGTCGCTCCTCCCCGAGCGCGAAGCCGATCCCGGGCGTGGGCGGGCCGCCCAGGGTCTCCACCAGACCGTCGTAGCGACCGCCGCCGGCCACCGCCGACTGCGATCCGAGCGCGTCGCTCGTGAACTCGTAGGCGGTGCGAACGTAGTAGTCGAGGCCGCGCACCAGCCGCGGGTTGAGCGCGTACCGGACCCCGAGGTCGTCGAGCCCGGCCCGCACCGCGTCGAAGTGGGCCCGGCAGGGGTCGCAGAGCCGGTCGAGCAGCCGCGGCGCTCGCTCCAGCACCGGCTGACAGCCCTCCTGCTTGCAGTCGAGCACCCGGAGCGGGTTCTTCTCGGTCCGCTCGCGACAGTCGGCGCACAGCCGCGACTCGTTCTCGCGGAGGTAGTCGCGCAGCCCCGCCAGGTAGGCCGGCCGACAGGCCGGGTCCCCCACGCTGTTCAGCTGGATGGCGGGCTCCACGCCCAGGCGGCGAAAGAGGTCGTCGAGCATGGCCACCTGCTCCACGTCGATGGCCGGCTCGGCCACGCCGAACGACTCCACCCCGATCTGATGGAACTGCCGGTAGCGCCCTTTCTGCGGGCGCTCGCGCCGGAACATCGGCCCCAGGTAGAACCACTTCTGGGGCCCCTCGACGTGCGCCCCGTGCTCGATGAAGGCGCGCACGGTGCCGGCGGTGCCCTCCGGGCGCAGGGCGAGGACCTCCTCGCCCTTGTCCTCGAAGACGTACATCTCCTTGTTGACGATGTCGGTGGCCTCGCCGACGCCGCGCGCGAAGAGCGCGTAGGGCTCCACCACCGGCGTGCGCACCTCGCGGTAGCCGTAGAGCGCGAAGACCTCGCGCGCGGCGCCCTCGATCTGCTGCCAGCGCCCCACCGCAGAGGGCAGGATGTCGTTCATTCCCTTGACGCCAGAGATCTTCACGCCGGGGTTTCTAGACGAACGACCGGGCGGGGTCAAACCGGGCGTTCAGGGGGAGCTCGCCTCTCCCCGGGAGACGTCCCGCCGCCTGTAGAGCGTGAACCCGCCCCCCTCCCCGACGCGCTCGGCGTGCTCCGCCAGGCGGGCGGCGTCTCCGACCGGAACTCCGCGCAGCAGGAAGTAGTCGTAGCGGGGGCCCATCGACTCCCAGCGGAAGTCCTGGGGGGCCCATTCCCCCGGGTGCGGAGCCTGGGCGCCGGCGCGGTAGCGAAGCGGGATGGAGGGGAGGCCGACGAAGGAGAAGCCGACGTCGCCGCCGCGAAGTGCCTGGTAGTATGAGGCGAAGTGCACGAAGACGGGCAGCCGAATGCCCGCGGCGCTCGCTCGATCGAACACGAGGCCCAGCGCGCGGCCCCCCGGCGACATCCGCTCCACCAGGCTCGCGAACCCCTCCACCTCCCGCTGGAAGGCCGCCACCTTGCGCGCGGCGTTCGCGTCGGAGACGAGCGC
This sequence comes from Anaeromyxobacteraceae bacterium, assembly GCA_035499295.1. GTDB lineage: Bacteria > Myxococcota > Myxococcia > Myxococcales > Anaeromyxobacteraceae > DATJZG01. Next base: position 6,357 of record DATJZG010000081.1, on the reverse strand, counting down.
GAGGGCGGCCGCTCCCGCGAGGAGGAGGCGACGGCCGCCTCGGGCGCGGGCGGCCAGGAAGGCCGGGGCGAGGAGCGCGGCGAAGATGAGGAAGCGGGCGTTCAGGTACCACTGGCCGGCCACCTGAGCGGGCAACAGCAGGTAGCAGGCGAGCGACAGGACGGCGAGGAGCTCGCCCCGCCGGGCGCGCAGGGCCGCCCGGAATCCTCCCTCCCTCCCGGGAACGAGGCCCTCCGCCGCCGTGTCGCTGTCCGGCCAGCCCGCGAGCGCAGCCGAAAGCGCGAGGAGGAGGAGGTAGCCGGCGCCGAGGGCGAGACCGCTCCCGTCGGCGTACATGCCCCAGATCCGCTCGGGAGCGCGGGCGAGCGTCTCCGCCTTGGGCTCGAAGACCGCCCCCAGGTCGCCGAGCGAGCCGAAGGATCGATAGCGGGCCGTGTGCGCGAGCGGCACGGGGTGTCCCGCGCCGGCGAAGTTCGGCAGGAACCAGGCGAGGAAGAGGGCGAGGGACGGCAGGAAGGCCCGGGCGCGGGCGAGCGCGAGGCGAGGGCCGCGTCCCTCCACCAGCGCGAGCGCCACGGCCGCGAGCCCGAGGAGCAGGTAGGTCTGCACGTGCGAGAGGAAGACGGCGGCGGCGACGACGCCGAGGAGGGCGGCCCGGCCGCGGCGAGAGCGCTCCGCCGAGAGCTCTCGAGCAAAGAGGCCGACCGCGACGAAGAAGAGGGGCATGGAGACGAGGAAGGTGGTGAACCCGAAGAAGAGGTTCTCGTGCCACACGAGCGGCAGGGCGAAGACGGCCCAGCGCCAGTCCCTCCCCAGGCAGCGGAGCGCGAAGCCGACCGACAGGGGCAAGGAGATCGCCCAGGCGGCGAGGACGAGCTTGCTCGCGAGCTCGAGGGGAACGGCGTGCGAGAGCACCCACACGAGCGCGTAGTAGCCCCAGTAGGGGTCGACGGCGCGGTCGAGCTCGTAGTAGCGCGCGAACCCCGTCGACGGATCGCCGTAGCGGGCGAGGGCGTTCGCCAGGCCGAGGTGCTGGGGCATGTCCAGGAAGGGCAGGAAGCGCCCGGCGAAGAGGGGCGCGGCCCCGGCGAGGAGGAGGAGGGCGGCGAGCGTTCGCTCGGCCCGGCGGCTCATGCCGAGGGAGGCGGCGTGGCCGCGCCGATAGCCTGCCCGGCCCGCACCGGCATGCCCGGGCGGAGGGACGGAAAGAGCTCGGCCCTGCCCTCCTCGAAGAGGAGGATGACGGTCGATCCCATCTCGAAGACGCCGAGCTCCTGCCCCTTATCGACCGGGAGCGGCTCGGGGTAGTCGCGACCTTGCGGGGCAGCGCCGCGCCGGTTGGTGACCGGTACCGTCCGGTCGTAGCTCGCCCGCACCCTCCCCACGATGGTCGCCCCGACCGCCACGATGGCGACGAGCCCGGCCGGGGAGTCGAGGAGCGTGACGAGCCGCTCGTTGACGGTGAAGAGGCCGGGGACGGTGGCGACCGAAGCCGCGTTCACCGGCCAGAGCTTGCCGGGGACGTAGCGCCAACCGGTCACCCGACCGGGAAGCGGGAAGTGGATCCGGTGGTAGTCTTTGGGGGAGAGGTAGAAGGTGGCGTAGGAGCCGCCGGCGAAGCGGCCGCCCAGGACGGCGTCGCCCACGAGCGCGGCCGCCCGGTAGGAGATCCCCTTCGCCTGCAGGAGCACTCCCTCACTGGCGGTGCCGGCCTCGGACACCACCCCGTCGACCGGTGACACGATCACCCGGTCGCCCGTCGCCACCGGCCGCAGGCCGGGCTTGAGCGGTCGGGCGAAGAACTCGGAGAACGTCCGGTAGCTCCCGAGCGGATCGCACTCGCCCAAGTCGACGCCGTACCGGCGCGCGAAGGCCCGCATGAGCCCCCGCGACATCCGGCCCGGGAGTCGCCAGCGGGTGGCGCGACCGGCCAGGCGCGAGAGAGCGCTCTTCGGCACGAGGCGCATCGCCGCGATGAATGTCCTCGGGTTCACTGCGCCGAGAGTCTAGACCATCGCCGCCGCTTTTCGACTTCGAGGACGGCGGAGGGCCCCGATTGACGCCGAGGCGAGCGCGTCGCAGTCTGCCGCCCTGGAGGTGCCGCATGGAAGCGATCCGCGCCCCGCGAGGGAGCGCCCTCTCCTGCCGCGGCTGGGTGCAGGAGGCAGCGCTGCGCATGCTCATGAACAACCTCGACCCCGAGGTGGCCGAGCGCCCCGACGACCTGGTGGTGTACGGCGGCGCGGGCAAGGCCGCTCGCGACTGGGAGAGCTACCGCCGCATCGTGAAGGCGCTACGCGAGCTCGGCGACGACGAGACGCTCCTCGTCCAGAGTGGAAAGCCGGTGGGAGTGGTGGGGACGCACCCCGACGCCCCGCGCGTCCTCATCGCCAACTCCAACCTCGTGCCCCGCTGGGCTACCTGGGAGCACTTCTGGGAGCTCGAGCGGCGTGGCCTCATGATGTACGGACAGATGACGGCCGGCTCCTGGATCTACATCGGCTCCCAGGGGATCCTGCAGGGCACCTACGAGACCTTCGCGCAGGCGGGGCGGACGCACTTCGGGTCCGACGACCTCACCGGGCGGCTCGTGCTCTCCGCCGGCCTGGGCGGAATGGGCGGCGCGCAGCCGCTCGCCGCCACGCTCAACGGTGCCGCCTTCCTCGGGGTGGAGGTGGACCCGAAGCGCGTGCGCAAGCGGCTCGACACCGGGTACCTGGACGAGGCCACCGAGTCGCTCGACGACGCGCTCTCGCGGCTCGACCGCGCCCGTTGCGAACGGCGCCCGCTCTCGGTGGGGCTGCTCGGCAATGCCGCCGAGGTCTTCCCCGAGGTCGCTCGCCGCGGACTCTGCCCGGACCTCGTGACCGACCAGACCTCGGCGCACGATCCGCTGAACGGGTACGTGCCGGTGGGGGTGGCGCTCGCCGAGCTCGACGAGATGCGCCGGCGGGATCCCGCCGGCGTGGTGCGCCGGGCGAAGGAGTCGATGGCGCGTCAGGTGGCGGCCATGCTCGCCATGAAGCGCGGCGGGAGCCACGTCTTCGACTATGGCAACAACCTGCGCGCCGGCGCGGAGGAGGGTGGGCTCGAGGGCGCCTTCGGGTACCCCGGGTTCGTCCCCGCCTACGTCCGGCCACTCTTCTGCGAGGGGCAGGGACCCTTCCGCTGGGTGGCCCTCTCGGGCGATCCCGAGGACATCCACCGGACCGACGACGCGCTCGCGAGGCTCTTCCCCGAGAGGCGCGGCCTGGTCCGCTGGCTCGAGCTCGCCCGCCGCAAGGTGCGCTTCCAGGGGCTCCCCGCCCGCATCTGCTGGCTCGGGTACGGCGAGCGCGAGCGCGCCGGGCGGTGCTTCAACGACCTGGTGCGCCGCGGCGAGGTGAAGGCCCCCATCGTCATCGGCCGCGATCACCTCGACTGCGGGTCGGTGGCCTCGCCGAACCGCGAGACCGAGGCGATGAAGGACGGGTCGGACGCGGTGGCGGACTGGCCCATCCTCAACGCCCTTCTCAACAGCGCCAACGGCGCCTCCTGGGTGAGCTTCCACCACGGCGGCGGGGTGGGGATCGGCTACTCCCTCCACGCCGGCCAGGTGATCGTCGCCGACGGGACCGAGGCGGCAGCGCGCCGCCTGGAGCGGGTGCTGCGCGGAGACCCGGCGCTCGGCATCCTGCGCCACGCCGATGCGGGCTACGACGAGGCGCGGGCGGTGGCGCGCGAGCGCGGCGTGAAGATCCCGTAAGGGCCCGGACCCGACCATGCGACCGAGAGCCACCCTCGCCGTCCGCCGCGCGCTCCTCGCCACCTGCGACCGCGGTCCGTCCGACCCGGGGCTGCTCCCCGACCACGCCCTGGCGGTGTCCGGGTCGGAGGTCGCCTGGATCGGCCCGGACGCGGGCCTCGAGGAGGCCGCCGACCTCTCCGACGCGCGGGTGGTCGACGCCAGGGGCCGGTTGGTGACGCCGGGGCTCGTCGACAGCCACACCCACCTCGTCTTCGGGGACGGCGGCGAGCGCGAGGCAGAGTTCGCGAGGCTCGTCGCCGGCGCGAGCTACGAGGCCATCGCCCGGGAAGGCGGCGGGATCCTCGCCACCGCCCGAGCCACCGCGGCGGCGAGCGACGAGGCCCTCCTGTGGGGCGCCGCCGCAAGGGCGCGAAGGCTGCTCGCGAGCGGGGTGACCACGGTGGAGGTGAAGAGCGGATACGGCCTGTCGGTGGAGGGGGAGCTGCGGCTGCTGCGCGTCGTCCGGGAGCTCGCCCGCGCCCTCGCCGGCGAGATGACGGTCGTCCCCACCCTCCTCGCCGCCCATGCGCTGCCGCCGGCCCACGGGAGCGACCGGCAGCGCTGGCTCGACCTCGTCCTAGAAGAGCTCCTTCCCGCCGCCGCCGAGGAGCGGCTGGCTGCGTTCTGCGACGCCTTCGTCGCTCCAACCGCATTCTCGCTCGACGAGGCGCGACGGGTCCTCGCTGCCGCCCAGGAGCGCGGCCTCCCCTCCCGCCTGCACGCGGACCAGCTCGGCCCGGACGGCGCGGCGGCGCTGGCGGCCGAGCTTCGAGCGGCTTCCGCCGACCACCTCGAGCACGTGGATGCGGCGGGGATCGAGGCGCTCGCCTGGTCGGGCACCGTCGCCGGCCTGCTCCCCACCTCCACCCTCTTCGCCCGGGTCCGCCCCTTCGCCCCGGGGCGGCGCCTCCTCGACGCGGGGGCGCAGGTGGCGCTCGCCACCAACGTAAACCCCGGGACCGCCATGAGCGAGAACGTGGGACTCACCCTGTCCCTCGCCTGCCTCGAGAACGGCCTCACCCCCGGGGAGGCGCTCGTCGCCTTCACCCGCGGGGGAGCCCGGGCGCTCCGTCTCTCCGACGCCGGGCGGCTCGCCTGCGGGGAGGGGGCCGACCTGGTGGTGTGGGGAGCGCGCAGCCCGGCGCACCTCGCCTGGCACATGGGGGTGAACCACGCCCTGCTCGTCGTGAAGTCCGGCCGCGTCGTCCACCAGGCGGAGGCCTGGACGGCCGCCGACTGCGCGAGCTAGCGTGCGGGTCCCGCCCGATCCCGGTAGCATCCGCCGATGCGCCTCGGGCTCGTCGCCGACACCCACGGCCTCTTCGACCCGAAGCTGGCCCGGGTGTTCGAGGGGTGCGGGCTCCTCCTGCACGCAGGCGACGTCGCCGGCCCGGCGGTGCTCGAGGCGCTCGAGCGCATCGCGCCGGTGCGCGCCGTCCGCGGCAACAACGACCTCGGCCCCTTCGGCCGGTCGCTCCGGGAGGTGGAGCACCTCGAGATCGCCGGGGTCCGCCTGCTCCTCGTCCACGAGGCGAGCCCGCGGCGCCCGGCCCTGGCGCTCCGGCGTCTGCTCGAGGGCGACTTGGTGGACGTGGTCGTCCACGGCCACTCCCACCGCCCGGGCGCCTCGCGGCGGGGGCCGCTCCTCTTCCTCAACCCCGGGAGCGCGGGGCCGAGGCGCTTCTCCTTGCCCCGCACCGCGTGCGTCGTGACGCTCCAGGGCCGCCACCTCTCGGCCTCCTGGTGGGATCTCGGGCGCGACCCGGTGGCACCCTACGGAGACGGGTACGCGGCCGACCTCTGAGATGGCAACATGGCCGGGTGCACCTGCCCCGGCCGCCGCGCGCCGTCCGCGCCATCGGCTTCGACGACGCCCCCTTCCAGCGCAGCCCGGGCGGCCGAGTCCACGTCGCCGGGGTGGTGTGCTCCGGAACCCGGTTCGAGGGAATGGTCTGGGGGACCGTCCGCCAGGACGGATGGGACGCCACCAGTGCGCTCGTCCGGCTCCTCCAGGGGGGAAAGTTCCTCCCGCAGATCCACCTCGTACTCCTCGACGGCATCGCCTTCGGGGGCTTCAACGTGGTGGAGCTGCCGGTGCTCGCCCAGCGCCTGGGGCGCCCCTGCGCGGCGGTGATGCGGCGAGCCCCGGACCTGGCCGCCGTCGCGAGGGCCCTCGAGAGGTTGCCCGACCCCGCCCGGCGCCGCCGGCTCCTCCGGCGTGCCGGCCCGGTGCACTTCCGGGCCCCCTTCTACTTCCAGCTCGCCGGCGGCGACCCGGGCGAGGTGGGGGCGGCGCTCGACCGGCTCACCGACCGGGGCAAGGTCCCGGAGCCCCTCCGGCTCGCCCACCTGGTGGGCGCCGCGGTGCGGCTCGGGGAGAGCGGGCGCCGGGCTTGAGGGAGTGCGCCGTTCCCCTCCCCGGGAGGCGCGGGAGCGCACCGTAGGTTATGAGATTGCCTTCGATGTGCCGCCTCTTCGGCCAGCTCGCCGACCCGCGCCTCGGCGTCTCCGAGCCGCTCTGCGGCGCCGAGAACGCGCTGCGCACGCAGTCCCACAAGCATCCTCACGGA
>DATJZG010000080.1:0-110636 GCA_035499295.1 Anaeromyxobacteraceae bacterium | reverse complement strand
CGAGGTAGGTGCCGGTCTCCACCACCGGCGCCTCCTCCCAGCGGTGGATGTCGTGCGGCGCCGGCAGGTAGGTGTCGACGAGCTGCCTCCAGCCGTACTCCACGATGGGCAGCTCGAAGTTGAGCGGCTCGCGCCAGGCGCTCACGATGGCGTAAGCGAGCGCCGGCCCCTCCACGTCCTGGAAGGACACCGCCAGCGAGTGCCCTCCGTCGCTCCAGTCCGGCTCGCCGAGCCGGACCCCGTGCCACTGGACCTTGGAGCGCCGCAGGAAGTCGGTGAGGGTGATGGGGGTGCGCCGGCCGGGCTGGATGGAGAAGCGCAGCCGGACGAGCCGGCGCACGAAGCGGAAGATGTCCGGGTGGCGCTCCCCGAGCCGCCAGTCGAGCCAGCTCAGGTCGCTGTCCTGGCACCAGGCGTTGTTGTTGCCGCCCTGACTGCGCCGCACCTCGTCGCCCATCAGCACCATGGGGATGCCGGGCGAGAGGAGGGTGACGGTGAGGAAGTTCTTCACCTGGCGGTTGCGAAGGGCCTCCACCGCCGGGTCGTCGGAGGGACCCTCGACGCCGCAGTTCCAGGAGAGGTTGTGGTCGCTGCCGTCGCGGTTGCCCTCCCCGTTCGCCTCGTTGTGCTTGCGCTCGTAGCTGACGAGGTCGTTGGCGGTGAAGCCGTCGTGGCAGGTGAAGAAGTTCACCCCCTGCTCCGGCTCGCGTCCCCCCGACTCGTAGAGGTCGGGGCTTCCCAGCAGCCGGTTCGCGAAGCGCGACACCGTCCCCCGGTCGCCGCGGAAGAAGGCGCGGACGTCGTCGCGGAACTTGCCGTTCCACTCCTTCCAGTCCTTGCCCACGAACGAGCCCACCTGGTAAAGGCCGGCGGCGTCCCACGCCTCGGCGATGAGCTTCGTCCCGGAGAGGACCGGGTCGCTCTCGATGTCCCAGATGACGGGGGGGTTGGCGACCGGCTGGCCGCGCTCGTCCCGGGAGAGAACGGCGGCGAGGTCGAAGCGGAAGCCGTCCACGTGCATCTCCGAGACCCAGTAGCGCAGGCTGTCGAGGATGAGGCGCCGGACCATGGGGTGGTTCGCCCGCAAGGTGTTCCCGGTCCCGGTGTAGTTCGCGTAGCCGGCCCAGCCGTCGTTCCCGTCGAGCAGGTAGTAGGCGCGGTTGTCGAGGCCGCGGAAGGAGAGCGTCGGCCCGCGCTCGTCGCCCTCGGCGGTGTGGTTGAAGACCACGTCCAGGATGACTTCGATGCCGGCCCGGTGCAGCGCCTTCACCATGTCCCGGAACTCGTCGAGCGCGCCCAGGGAGTCGCCGCGGCTGGCGTAGCCGAGGTGGGGGGCGAAGAAGGAGACCGGCGCGTAGCCCCAGTAGTTGGTCCGCCCTTTGGGGGCGTCCTGGGCGTCGAACTGGAACACCGGCATGAGCTCGACCGCGTTCACGCCCAGGCGACGCAGGTAGGGGATCTTCTCCACCAGCCCGGCGAAGGTGCCGCGCCGCTCCGGGGAAAGGCCCGAGGACTCGTGGCGGGTGAAGCCGCGCACGTGCGCCTCGTAGATCACCACCTCCTGCGGCGGCCGGTGCAGGGGCCGGTCCCGCTCCCAATCGTAGCGGGAGAGGTCCGCCACCACGCTCTTCATGGCGGTGCCGGCGTTGTCGCCGCGCCGCGCCGCCGCCCAGCGGTCGTAGGTGCGCGGGACCGCCGCGGCGCGCCCGTAGGGATCGAGGAGGAGCTTCTGCCCGTCGAACCGGAACCCGCGGGCCGGGTCGAACGGTCCGTGCGCCCGGTACCCGTAGAGCTGGCCCGGGGCGGCGCCCGGGACGAGCGCGTGCCAGTAGTGATAGGTGCGGTGGCGCGGCGGCTCGAGGCGCACCACCCGGCTCGGGCGTGCGTCCTCGGCCCGGTCGAAGAAGAGGAGGTCCACCGCGGCCGCGTGGCGCGCCCAGACGCTGAAGTTCACCCCGTCGGGGCCGAGGGTGGCCCCGAGCGGCCAGGTCCTTCCCGGCTGCACTTCCATGGCCGCACTGTGCGGGCGGCGGCCCTCCGGGGCAAGTTCACGGCGCGGCGCGGCGTGCCCCGGCGGGGGGACCGCGTTATCCCTGCGGGGTGCCCTTCCTCCAAGAACCGCCGCGCCTCGGCAACACCTACGACGCCGATCCGCTCCTGCGCGAGTACCTGGCCCGCAACCTCTCCCCCTCGGCGCTCCTGGCCGTCGAACCGGAGCTCCGCTACCTCGGGGACCTCGCCGGCGGCCGCCTCGCCCGGATGCAGCTCGAGGACCGGCTCAACGAGCCCCGGCTCACCCAGTGGGACGCCTGGGGCCGTCGCGTCGACCACATCGAGCTCACGCCCCTGTGGCGGGAAGCGGCCCGGCTCGCGGCCGAGCACGGGCTCGTGGCGGTGCCCTACGAGCGCAAGAACGGGGAGCACTCCCGGCTCCACCAGATGGCGATGGTCTACCTGCTCGAGCCGTCGATGGACGTCTACTCCTGCCCGCTCGCCATGACCGACGGCGCCGCTCGCACGCTCCTCGACCTCGGCAACGCCGAGCTGGTGCGGAGGGCGGTCCCGCGCCTCACCGCTCGCGACCCGGGGAAGGCCTGGACGAGCGGCCAGTGGATGACGGAGCGGACGGGCGGCTCGGACGTGGCGCGCACCGAGACCGAGGCGCGCCAGTCGCCGGAGGGCTGGCGGCTCTGGGGGACGAAGTGGTTCACGTCCGCCACCTCCTCGGAGATGGCGCTCACCCTGGCCCGGCCGGAGGGAAACCCCACCGGCAGCAAGGGGCTTGCCCTCTTCTACCTCGAGACCAAGGACTCCGAGGGGAGGTCGAACCGCATCACCGTCCACCGCCTCAAGGACAAGCTCGGCACCCGCAAGGTCCCGACCGCCGAGCTCTCCCTCGACGGGGCGCTGGCCGAGCCGGTGGCCGGGCTCGCCGACGGGGTGAAGAACATCTCCTCGCTCCTCAACATGACCCGGCTGTGGAACTCGGTGGTGGCGGCGGCGGGGATGCGCCGCGCCCTGCAGCTCGCCTTCGACTACTCGAGGCGACGCGCGGCGTTCGGGGACTGGCTGGCGGAGAAGCCGCTCCACCAGGACACGCTCGCCTGGCTGGAGGCGGAGGCCGAGGGGGCCTTCCTCCTCGCCTTCCGGGTGGCGGAGCTCCACGGCCGCATCGAGGCCGGGGTGGGCGGCGACGCCGATCGGGTGCTCCTGCGCGTCGTCACCCCGCTCGCCAAGCTCGCCACCGGGCGGCAGGCGGTGGCCGTGGCCTCCGAGGCCCTCGAGGCCTTCGGCGGGGCTGGCTACGTGGAGGACACCGGCCTCCCGCGGCTCCTGCGGGACGCGCAGGTGCTGCCCATCTGGGAGGGGACGACGAACGTCCTCTCCCTGGACGCTCTCCGCGCCCTCTCGGCGGCCGGGGCCTTCGACACGCTCTCCCGCGAGGTGGACCGGCTGCTCTTTGCGGTGCGCGACCCGTCCTTGCGGGGGGCCTCGGACGCGGTGGTGCGGGCGTTCGCGAACGCCCGCGGTTGGCTCGCCTCGAGCCGCGACGACCCTGCGGCGCTCGAGGCCGGGACCCGGAGGCTGGCGCTCACGCTCGGCCGCTCGCTGGAGCTCGCTCTCCTGTGCGCCCACGCGCAGTGGTGCCTGGAGCACGGCAAGGGGAAGCGGGCGGCGGCGGCGGCGCGCCGGCTCGCGCGCCAGGGCGTCGACCAGGTTGACGTCGGCCTGGAGGCGGGCGACGCCCGTCTCCTCTGCGACGTCCCCTAGGAAGCGAGTTACGGGGTGAACCGGTAGCGGTAGCCGCGCACCCGGGCCCAGCGGTACTTGAGGTCGCTCGGGATCTCGGCCGCCGGCCCCGCGTACGGCTCGCCCCAGCGGAGCACGTCCCAGAGAAAGTAGCTGATGGGGATCCCGTACTTCAGGGCGAACTGGCGCGAGTCGTCGTTGAGGGCGATGTCGCGGCCGACCGACTTGTGGCGGAAGTGATAGACGCGGCTCCGGCCGACGCCGCGGAACTCGCGCACCCCGGCGAGCCAGAGCTTCATCGCCAGGTCGGGGTCGGTTCCCATCCCCGGGGTGAACTCCACGCTGTACCCACCCACCATCTCCCACAGGCGCCGGTGCACCAGGGTGGGCGGCGAGGTGGCCCCGGACCAGTCCGCTCGCACGAGCGCGGGCAGCTCGGCGAGGAGATCGGCCTCCCGGAAGCTCCCGGGGTCCCCGCCGAAGTCGTGGGGGACGATGCTGCCGGGCGTCTTCCCGCCCGGCTCGATCATGGTGCCCGAGAGCATGAAGCGGTCGTGGCCCACCGCGCGCACCGCCTCGAGCAGCGCCGAGTCCCAGCCCGGGCACGCGTACATGTCGTCGTTCATGTAGACGACGTAGTCGGTGCGGGCGAGCGCGGCGGCGGCGTTCACCGGGAAGCAGATCCCGGCGTTCTCGGCGGTGAAGGTGTAGTCGATCCCCTGGGAGCGGACCCACTCGAGGGTGCCGTCCGACCCCTCGTTCACGTGCACCACGATCTGGTGGGGGGCAGAGGAGTTCTTCCGGATCGACTCCAGGCACAGCCGGAGGAAGGGAAGGTTGTTCCAGGAGGGGACGACGACGGTGAAGAGCGCTCCCGCCGCCAGGCTCGGCGCCGGGTGCACCTCGAGCGCGGGGGCCCGGGTGTCGAGGGGGTGGTGCCGCAGGCGTGCCATCGCGGAGCGGAGGGCGGCTAGCTCCCCCGCAGCCCTCCCTCCACGTGCTTCATGTACTTCAGCGTTCGGGCGATGCCGGCGAGCGCTGACCAGCAGAAGCCGGGCACTCCCTCGAGGATGCTCCCTTCCAGGATCCAGTCCTGGAAGAAGTGGAAGGGCCCGGTGAAGGCGAGCCGCGCCAGGGACCGCCGCGCCCCCTTCCTCTCGAGCGAGGTGGCGCCGAGGGTGGTGTAGCGGTTCATCTTGTCGACCCAGTGGGAGAGGTTGCGGTAGCTGTAGTGCAGGGCGTGGTGGCGGAGCCTGCCGACGGCTCCCCGGGCGACGATGTGCTCGTGCACCTCCTTGTCGGCGTAGTCGGCCCGGCGGCGGTCGAAGAAGCGCAGCTTGGGCACCCGCGACTCGCGCCCGTGGCGGAAGGCGCGCCCCATGAACACGAGCCGCATGGGGACGTAGAAGGCGGCCTCCGGGATCTCCTCGCGCGCCAGGAGCTCGCGGATCTCCTGGTTCAGCTCGGGCGTCATCACCTCGTCCGCGTCCAGGTTCAGGATCCAGTCGTGGCGGGCCTGCGAGGCGGCGAAGCGCTTCTGCGGCGCGAAACCGTCGAAGGGGCGCTCCAGTACCCGCGCCCCCCGGGCACGGCAGATCTCGCGGGTCTGGTCGCGGCTCCCGCCGTCGACCACCAGCACCTCGTCGGCGCAGCGGATGGCGTCGAGCACCTCGCCGATCTTGCCCGCCTCGTCCTGGGCGATGATGGTGACGCTGAGCTTGGGCATCCTCGCGCCGGGCCGCGCCGGCCCGCGCAGTATGGAGCACGGGCGTCGGGGCGCACAAGGCTGCCGTGGCGCCCGGATCGGCGCCTTCGACCTCCGGTGCATGGCGTCCGCTACGGGCCCCAGTGGGCGAGGCGGCGCGTCTCCGGATCGAAGAAGAGGTGGACGCCGAGCGGGGAGAGGGCGAGGCCGCGGACGTTCCGCTCGTCCATCTCCGCCAGGGCGGCGCGCCGGCGCAGGAAGGCCTCGCACTCGGCGCGGTTCTCGCTGGCGATGGGGTTCGCCGCGGCCCCCTTGCGCGCCGGCTCCTCCGGCACCGGGCACACGAGCGTGCTGGGAGGAGACTTGAGCCGCTCCGGGCCGAGCTCGGCTTCCTCGGCGCGGGCGGTGTGCAGGAGCAGCCACTCGTGGCGCGGGCGCGCGGCGAGCGGCCCCTCGACGACCACCACCGCCAGCATCTCCGGTCCGGTGCCGAGGAGCGCGTAGTCGGGCTGCCCGTCGCCGTCGAGGTCGAGCTTCCAGAAGCTCGAGGGGCGCCAGGAGAAACCGGGGAACCACCCCGAGGCGAGGGCCGCCAGCCGGCGCGCCTCCGCCGCGTCCGGACGCGGATCGGGCTCCTCGCCCGCCCCGGGCTCGGGCCCGCCGTCGGGAGCCGGGTGGACGAGCACGCCCGTCTCCTCGTCGGCGCGCAGCGCCGCGCCCGAGGCGTCGGGGAACTCGACCAGGCCGTCCGAGAGGACCGGCTTCCTCGGGGCCCGGGCCTCCTCGAGCCCGCGCTGGCTCCACTCCCAGCGCCCCGAGTCGAGGTCGAGCTTCCCCGCGAAGCCGACCGCGCCGAGGTAGAGGTGGTGCCCGGAGAGGAGAGGCTCTCCGCCGGGAAGGCCCGGGAGGTAGGCGACGAATCGCAGGGAGGGGGGATCGCCGGAGAGGCGAACCACCTCTCCCCAGGCCGCCCGCTCGTCCGCGAGGCCGAGGAGGAGGAGCACCCCGTCCGCGAGGGACCCGCAGCGGACGGAGGCGACGTCGCCCGCGTTCACGAGCGGGACGGCGAGCGGGCGAGCCTCTCCCCCCCCGCGCTTCCAAGTCCCGCGGCCGTCCGCGCCGAGCCGGATCTCGTTTCCCGCCGAGACGCAGGTGAAGCGCACCGGCAGGTCGACGGGCTCCCCCGCCGCCTCGACGACCGCGGCCTCCTCGGGTCCCGCGTCCAGGCGGGCGAGGGCCGCGTCGGCGGGAGGGGGGCCTCCGTCCTCCGCCGGGCCGGAGGTGGCGGAGGCGGGGGGCGGCTTCTTCCCGCCCCGGCACGCCGCCGCGGCGGCCAGCGCGACTGCGAGGAGGCGAGTCGACGTCCGCACGGCTGCGCCGACTTCTGCACCCGCCCGGAGGAGCCGTCAAGCGGAGCGCGGCGCCGGACGCGAGGAGATCTGCGCGCGGGATTCGCCTCGCGGCCCCCGAGCGGGCCCCCGGGGGGATGTGAACAAAATGCGAGTAAGCCGAAATTGGCATCCTCGGGGTACGCCCCAAGGGGCTCTAGTACCCGTCCCCACGAAGCATTTTTGTCGAGTGATCAAATGTCTCTCTTTCAGTAGAATGCGAGCTATGCAGAAGCTCTCACTCGGCAGGCCCGGGGCGCTCGCGCTCACCCTCCTGGCGACCGCCGCCTGCGGCAGCCGCAGCGCGACGACCTTCCCTCCGGGCATCTCCAACAACCTCCTCAACGACCAGATCAACGTGGCGTGGCCCACGTGCCCGCCCCTCTCGGGGTCGGCCGACGGGTGCGCGAGCGACAGCGACCTTTACCCCGAGTACATGGCGACCGAGATCAGCGGGACCGGCAGCGGCTACGGCTGGGCGCACGGGCGCGGGTATCTCAAGTCCGACATCTCGGCCGTGTGGAACAAGCTCCAGCTCGACCAGGGCGTGGTCCAGCTCAGCTTCTACCCGGAGCGGAACCAGAGCAGCTGCAGCGCCGGGGTGGACGTCGAGCAGGGCTACGACGTGAGCTTCGAGACCCACGAGACGCCGAACGGCGCCATCCAGTCCCACTACGACTTCGCGGTCACCTTCCGCGAGGGGGTGATGGAGGGGAGCGAGGCGGCGCCCACCGAGATCGGGGTCGTCTACGAGAAGACCTGGGGCGCCACGAGCCCGGGGGTGCAGATCCTGGTGGGCTCGATCGTCTTCGCCGCCGTCACCACCGACGTGACGAGCATCGAGATGATCCGCCATCTCGAGGCGACCGACACGAACGGGGGCACGCAGACTCTCAGCTGGATCACCGACTACTACAGCGCGCTGAAGGCGGACCTGGCGGGGACCCCCCCGCCCGATCTCTGCGCGGGGGCTCCTCCGTAAGGGCGACCGGCGCGCGGACGGATCATGCGGACGAACGCGAACCGGCTCCTCGCGGGCCTGGGGATCGCCCTGGGGCTCGCCGCCTGCAACAAGAACGAGCAGAGCGCCTTCCCGCTCGACGTGGGCTACCAGCCGCTCGAGGCCTGCGAGGCGAGCCTGCCCGCCGCCACCGCCACCGACCCCACGCCCGAGGCCCTGGGCGCCCCGGTGATGGGGACTCGCGACGGCCACGACTACGCGCACGGGCGCGCCTACGTGAAGGCCTCGCTCGCCGAGGTTTGGGCGGCCCTGCAGGACCCCATGACGAGCCACATCCACGGCCCGCAGGTGGAGGTGCTCCCCGGGGACGAGCCCTTCCCGCTCAGCTTCCAGATCAAGTACACCGAGAGCACGATCATCGGGCTGGTGCAGTGGACCATCGTCTACCGCGGCGGCACCACGCCCGCGACCGGGACGCCGGAGAGCGCCGGTCTCCGCTACCAGAAGATCTGGGGCACCCACTTCATCAACGTCCAGTCCGGGTCGCTGGCGGCGGTGCCGGCGGAGGGGGCGTCGGACGTGACCGAGGTGAGCTTCGTCTGCTGGCTGGACGCCACCGGGCAGGACCCGTCGAACGCGTGGGGCACGGTGACGGACTGGTTCAACGACCTCGTCGCCAAGGTCCACGCCCCTCCCTGAGGCCTCCCGTCAGCCGCCGGTCCGGTAGACGAAGGCCGTCAGGTTGACGTTGTGGCGCGGATTCATCCGGTGGAGGAGGTCGTCGACGAGGCTCGGCGCCACCGTGTGCTCGAGCGAGAGCCGTCCCAGCACGCCCTCGAGGCGCGCCACCCGACCCTCGAGGTCGCGGTCGCCGAGGAAGACGGCGCGGTTCGGCCGCGCCCGTCCCGAGCCCTCGATCTCCGCCCGGAGGGCCTCGAGCGGCTTCCCCTGCCAGGCGAGGTACACCGGCACGTCCCTCGCCAGGTAGAAGACCGGCGGCGGGGTCTCGTTCGACGGGCCCGTCTCCCAGACCACCCCGGTCACGCCGCTCTCCTCGCGGAGGAGGCTGAGGCTCTCCACCCGCGACCTCTTCGAGTAGGTCGGGGTGTAGAGGGCGAGGAGCAGGGCGTTCACCGCCCAGAACCAGATCCACAGCCCCCGCGCCAGGCGGCGGTGCCTCTCCCAGAAGGGCGGCTTCGAGTAGGGGGCGAAGAGGCCCACCGCTGCGAGCAGGAGGACGAGCGGGAGCACCGGTAGGAGGAAGCGCTCCTGCTTCCCCGGATAGGCGGAGTGGAGCGCCAGGAAGGCGAAGGTGGGCCAGAAGACGACCGCCGCGCGCCGGATGCTCCGGGCGAACCCCCAGAGGAGGAGGAGGCTCGTCGGGGGGACGAGCACCCCGGCGAGCGTCCCCAGGTACTGGAACCAGGGGCCCTGCGGATATCCGGCCACGTGGGCGGGGTCGGCGTTGTAGGCGAGGTAGGCCCGCACCGAGGCGAAGGGGCTGCCGAACCCGAGCCAGTCGCTCCCCCCCTGGACGAGCCCGGCCGAGAGGGCCGTGCCCAGGGCGAGGAGGAGGGCGCTCGAGAGGCGGCGCATCGCGAGGAGCACCGCGAAGGCGGCAGCCGGGACGACCAGGTTCTGGAACCGGAAGACGAAGGCGAGCCCGAGGAGGAGTCCGGCCGCGAAGGCGTCCCCTCCCCGCTCCGGCAGGCCTCCCTCCGGGCGGCGGCGCCGGACGAGGAGGAGGGCCGCGAGCGCCAGGAGCGGCTGGGACACCACCTCGATGAGGTTCCGCACCGACATGAACGGCATCACCCAGAAGGCGGCGAGGAGGAGGCCGGCCTGCCGTGCCGCACGCTCCCCCGAGAGCGCCAGGGCGGCCCGGTACCCGGCGAAGACGGTGAGGAGGGACCAGGCGGCGTGGAGGAGGCGGACCGCGAGCATCTTCCCCTGGGGATCGGAGAGCCCGAGCCGGTCCATGGCCCGGAAGAGGCCGGCGTGGAGCCAGGGGTAGACGAGGCTCCGCATGGCCACCATCTCGTCGGAGAGGTCCCAGCGCCCCTCGGCCCAGCGCTGGGCGACCTCGACGACGAGGAAGTGGTCGTCGTGCATCCCGTAGCCGCGCGAGAGGAAGGCGGCGAGGAGCCGGAGGGCGGCGGCGAGGCCCAGGATGACGGGAAACGGGTGGCGCTCCCATCCGGCGCGCAGCCGCGCCCTCCATTCACCTTTCGTCACGAGTGGTCCGATAGCACCGCTGTGCGCCGCCGTGCAATGGCCCGGCCCCGGCGGGAGACCGGAAAGGGAGCGGGCGTGCCCGAGGGCACGCCCGCTCTCGACGCTTCGCCCTGCTCCGGGATCAGTTCGACTTCGTCGAGCCTTGCTTGCCCGCGAACGGGTCCCAGTGCCACTGGATGCCGATGGTCGCGATCCAGGCGTAGGTGTTGTAGTTGCCCGGGAAACCCTGAACCGGCTGGCCCACCTGGGGCGTGGGGGCCGTCGAGGTGAGCTGGTCGAACCAGGCGTAGAAGAAGGCGGCGCTGATGGTGAAGTTCTGGATGATCTCGCTGTCGGAGAGCCGGCGCAGGTCGTATCCCAGGCCGAGCGAGCCGCCCCAGACGTCGGCGTCGGGGAGCGAGGGGTTGTAGACGGTGGGGTTCACGCCGGTGACGTCGCGGAGGATGCCGCCGCGGAGCTCGAGCTCGGGCATGACCCGCCAGCCCACTCCGAGCCGGTAGACGTTGGCGTCGCTGTAGAGGCGGGGAACGTTGATGGTGAAGGTCTTCCCGGTGAGCGGGTCGGTGGAGGTGCCGGTGAAGGTGTCGCTCACGTAGGCGGAGTAGCCCTCCCAGGTGTAGGCGAGGTCGATCTCCAGCTCGTCGATGGGCTTCCAGGAGACGCCCACGTTGAAGACGCTGGGGAAGGGGAGCACGTGGGTGGCGTTCTGGCTCGGGTAGGTCGACTGCAGGAGTGGCGGGAAGGTGAGGGTGGCGGGGCCAGTCAGGGTCAGGTTCGCCTGGTTCTTGAAGTCGAATCCGATCTTGAGCGGGTAGCTCGGGATCGGCTGCACGTCGGCGGACAGGTCCCAGGAGATCTTGCCGCCCTTGTCGGCGATGCCCGCGAACCCGCACTGCGGGTAGGTGGGGCCGGGCAAGGGAGGGCAGGCGGCGTTCGCCGGACCGGGCAGGAGCGCGTACAGGGAGAGCTGCTCGGTGCCGTAGTAGTAGACGAGACCGCCCCCGATGCGGAACTGGGGGTTGAGCTCGATCCCCGCCGTCAGGTAGGAGCCGTAGATGCGGCGGTTGACGGTCTCGATGGCGTAGCCGCCCGGCCAGGCGTTCGGCCAGAAGACGTTCCCGCCGCCGGGGATGTTGAGGCCGATGCCGATCCCGTAGCCGTGACCGGCGACCTTCCCGGACCAGGAGGCGAAGAGCGCCACCGGGTAGGCGGCGTTGAAGTCGGTGGACACCGACGAGAACCCCGAGTAGCCGGAGGCGGGCGTGGGGTGCCAGGTGGAGCCGTTTCCGAGGAGGCTGAAGGACAGGTTCAGGTCGAGCCCGGAGAGGCGGGAGAGCGAGGCCGGGTTCTTGAAGACGGCGCCGGCGCTGTCCTGCCCGCCCACGAGCGCGTCCCCCATGGCGAGGTCGCGCGGGACGGTGGTGGGTACGCTGTAGCCCCCGGCCCAAGCGAGCGCGGGGACGAGGAGGAGGGCGATGGCGAGCTTGCGCATGGCGGTCCTCATGGCTGCACCTGGACGGGGGCAGGGAGGTTCTGGGGATTGGCGAGGAAGGCGGCCGCCTGCTCCTGTCCGAGCAAGGTCAGGTCGGCGTCCGTCTGGTCGAACCCGGCGGACGAGAGCCCCCAGCTCTGCAAGAACCCGTGCGGCACGGCGCTCGCGCCGAGCGGGCAGGCGGGGTGGCTCGCGTCCGGGGCGACGCTCCGGGTGTAGAGGACGCTCGTGCTCGCCGCGGGCGACAGGGCGCCCAGCCCCACGTTGTCGTAGAGCTCGACGTTGGTGGGGTTCGGGACGGTGTTGTCGCAGGCGGCCCACATGCCGAGCACCTGCTTCGGGGGCTGGCTCCCGATGGGGCTCGGGAGCGCGTTCTTCGTCACGTAGGCGGCGAAGTTGATGGGGTCCGCCGGGTCGAGGATCCACTTGAAGGCGAGGAGCGTCTGCAGGTAGGCGGCCGTCCCCTTCGGTGGCAGGAGCGCGTCCGCATCGGCGGCGAACGCCGGCGAGGTGGTGATGATGTCGACGATGGTGCCGCCGCCGACGTCGAGTACGCCCTCGGAGAAGCGGGGGTTGGCGGCGACGTTGAGCGTCCCTAGGATGCTGCCGAGCGAGATGCCCTCGTAGAAGACGAAGCGGGGGTCGACGGCGATGCCGTAGGTGGTGGCGAGGTGCACCGCCACCGGGCTCGTCGTCGTCGAGGGCGGCAGGGTGGGCGCGGGCGGGCGCGCGAGGGCGAGGACGAGCGACGACACGTCGATCACGTCCTGCCGCAGGTTGTCGCGCGAGCGGAAGACGTTCGCGGAGATGAGGTAGTTGCCGGACGCCACCGCGATGCCGCCGCGCTGGTTCGCCGGCGTCGCCGCCCAGGCCGCCTGGCAGCCGGGGGTCGGGCACAGGACCGGGGCCTGGGCGAGCACGCTCCCGCCGGTGCAGGTGCCGGGGGGAGTGACGGCATCCCCCTGGGTGCCCGGCGGGCCGATGGGCGTGCAGGTGCCGGTCGCGCCCGAGGCCGTGACGCAGTCGGAGTTCTTGTTGCAGTAGCTGCGCAGGCCGTGGAGGGGGGCGTCGATCGCCGCCACCACGAAGCCCTGGGCGGCGAGCTCGTTCGCGACGACCAGGACGTCGCCGTTCCCCCGGCCGAGGCCGTGGTGGAAGACGACGAGCGGGGCGCAGAACGGGACGGGGCCGCTCGGGCAGGAGGGGAGCGCCACCTTGGTCGGGTCGGGGACGGCGACGAGGGCCTGGATGGGCAGCGGCGTGGCGCTCGTGGCCGAGGCGTAGAAGGCGCCGGTCGTCGGGTCGATGAGGTTCACGGTCGGGAACTCGGCCGCGATCACCTCGGCGAGCACGGGGTTGACGGTGCCCGACGGGGTGGCCAGGGGCGCCACCCCGGGGACGAAGCCCGGGTCGACGCCGTAGAGGGCGAAGGCGCTCGCCGGCGTGAACGAGGTGAAGCCGAGCGGCACGATGGAGGTGCCTCCTCCCTGGTAGGGGATTCCGGGCAGCTGCTCCATCACCTGCAGGATCGACTGGGTGGTGACAGTGTAGACCATGGCGATCTGCGCCGCCGTCACCCCGTGATCGGCCTCGAGCTTCGGGAAGAGCGGCTTCAGCCCGAGCCGCATCTTCTCGAGGCCCGACGACTGGGCGTTCGGGATCCCGGGTACCGTGGAGGTCGCCTGGGAGGGGTTCGCCGCGCACGCCGGCGAGGGGGTGCAGAGCGAGTTCTGGAACATCAGCATGTGGCCGAGGGTGGTATTCGAGAGCGGCTTGCCCGCCGCGTCCAGGATGCGGTTCGTGATGACGACCGCGTAGGTCGTCTGCTCCTTCAGGGGCAGGAGTGAGAGCTGCCCGGGCGGGACGGTGCCCGGCGCGGTGGGCGAGACGGGCCCGAGCGGCACCGCCACCGCGGGCTGGAGGGCGACGGCCGGCACGAGCCCGTTCGTGGGCGGCAGCGGCTGGGCGACGTAGCTCGGGAGCGTGGTGGAGGGGCTCGCGAGGAAGTCGACCACGTCCTGCACCTCGACGTAGGACCCGGTGGCGGGCAGGTACTGGTACAGGTAGACGCCCGCCTGGGCGGGCTTCGTCGGGTCGCGGATGGTGAGCGCCTGGACGGGCCCGCTGGTGGTGGCGAGCTGGATGGCGGTGGTGGAGAAGCCGTCGAGGGTGGAGATCTCGGGGATGACCGCGTCGAGCGCCGCGTTCACATGGCCGGTCGTCGGGTCGAGGAGGAAGTCGGACGGGAGCGGGAGCTGGCCGGAGGCGGCGTCCCCCTCCACCCAGGTCGACGCCGGGGCGATGGTGAAGGTGCCCACCACCGCGATCTCTCCCGGCGGGAAGCCCTTGTTGGCCACCGTTGCGAAGACCGGCTGGTAGCTCGCCTGCAGCTCCTGGGCCGTGGCGCAGGCGGCGGTGGGGGGGGTCGCGCCGCAGCCCGGCAGGGCGTTCGGCGGGTTGAAGAGGAGCGCGAAGGTGGTGGTGGAGGGGCCCACCTCGCCCCCGCCCGTCGTCCGGACACCGTTCGGCCCGCCGCGGACGGCGTAGACGTAGAGGTGGCCCGGCTGCCACAGCCGGTTCTGGGTCGTCGGGTCGAGCGACTTCACCACGGTGAGCGTCCCGGTCGAACCCTCGATCGCGTAGCTCGGGGGCGCGTCCAGGGCCGGGTAGAGCCCGGTCGTTGTGTCGATGACGAGCAGGTTGCACTCGCTCGTGGCAGAGGTGCTCGGCGCCGTGCAGGGCCGCACCGACTTGACGTCGAGGCTCGGGGGCGTCGTCGGGGTCCCGCTGGCGCTGTCGATCGTCTGGAAGGGGATGGTGAGGTCGAGCTCCTGGTCGTAGGAGAACCCGCCCTGGCTCTTGAAGTACGCGAGGAACTCGAACTCGGCGCTCGGCGGCGGGTTGGGAATGGTGAGCTGCAAGACGAGGTCGTTGGGCTGCGGCAGGACCGGGACCACCGCGGTGGGGTCGAACGCGGCGATCGCCAGGCTCGTCGGCTGGTTCGCCTGGCTGATCGAGCTGGGAGCCGTCGGGACCGAGGGATTGCAGGCGGAGAAAGCAAGCGCCAGTAGCGGGACGGGCGCGAAGCGGCGAAGCGACATGCTGCCTCCTCGACGATGGGTGGTACGGTGCGCGGGTACGCGAATCCCACGGCCTCCCTCCGGCGACCGTGGGTCAACGCACGTTTCTAACCCTTCTAGCGGGCCCTCCGAAAGGGAATCATCGCCCTCCGAGACGACCCTGTGGAGGCGTACTTTGGGGCGTCACGGGGCCCGGCCGGGATAACACGATGCGTCAAGAAGCCCGGTTGTCGATGACGCGCCGCGCCTTGCCGTCGAAGCGCTGGAGGGTCTTCCCGTCCACCAGGCGCACCGCGACCGACACCCCCAGCTCGAGCGCCAGGCGGCGCTCGATGGCGGCTTGCAGCTCGGCCCGGCCCGGTGCCCCTGGCTCGCCGGAGGCCTCCACCAGCACCGTCGCCAGGTCCTCCCCGGACTTCCGGTCGAGGACGATCTGGTAGTGGGGGGCGGTCCCCTCCATCTCGAAGAGCACCGCCTCGATCTCGGAGGGGAAGACCCGCGCCCCCTTCACGATGAGGAGGTCGTCGGTGCGCCCCTTCACCCGGCTCATGCGCGCGAGCGTGCGCCCGCAGGGGCAGGGGCCGGAGGAGACCGAGGTGAGGTCGCGGGTGCGGAAACGGATGACCGGCAGGGCCTCCCGGGTCAAGGTGGTGAGGACGAGCTCGCCCACCTGCCCCTCCGGAACGGGCTCGAGAGTGTCCGGGTCGATCACCTCCACCAGGAAGTGGTCCTCCGCCAGGTGGAGCCCGTCGCGCTCCAGGCACTCGGCCGACACCCCCGGGCCGAGCACCTCGGAGAGGCCGTAGTTGTCGGTGGCCAGCACCCGCAGCTTCTCCTCGAGCTCCTTGCGCAGGGACTCCGACCAGGGCTCGGCGCCGAAGAGGCCGTAGCGCAGCGAGAGCGCGTTGCGGTCGATCCCCGCCTCGAGGAGGGCGTCGGCGAGCAGGAGACCGTGGCTGGGCGTGGTGACGAGCGCGGTGGAGCGGTAGTCCTGCATGATCTGGATCTGCCTCTTGGCGCTCGCGCTCGAGACCGGGATCACCGAGGCGCCCAGCCGCTCGGCGCCGTGGTGGAAGCCGAAGGCGCCGGTGAAGAGCCCGTAGTCGAAGGCCACCTGCACCACGTCGTCCTTGCCGACGCCGCCGGCGACCAGCACCCGGGCCACCAGGTCCGCCCACGTCTTGAGGTCGTTGCGGGTGTAGCCCACCGCGGTGGCGAGGCCGGTGGTGCCCGAGGAGGCGTGGACCCGCACCACGTCGCGCAGCGGGACGGCGAAGAGGCCGTAGGGATGGTTCTCGCGGAAGTCCTGCTTGGTGGTGAAGGGCAGGCGGCGCAGGTCGGCGAGCGAGCGGAGGTCCTCCGGGTCGAAGCGCAGCTCGTCGAAGCGCTTCCGGTAGAAGGGGACGTTCCGGTAGACGCGGCTCACCGTAGCCTCGAGCCGCTCCAGCTGCAGCTGCTCCAGCTCCTCGCGGTCCATCCTCTCGCAGTCGGGCTGCCAGGTCATGGTCCCCTGCCTTTCGCCGTCTCCGGCTCCACCTCGGCTCCCAGGTAGGCGCGCTGCACGTCGCGGTTGGCGAGCAGCTCCTCGGCGCTCCCCTCGAGCACGATCCGCCCGGTCTCGAGCACGTAGCCGCGGCGGGCGATGCGCAGCGCACCCTTGGCGTTCTGCTCGACGAGGAGGACCGTCGTCCCCTCGGCACTGATGCGCTCCACGATGGAGAGGATGTCCTTCACCACCAGCGGCGCGAGCCCCATCGAGGGTTCGTCGAGCATCAGCAGCGCCGGCCGGGCCATGAGGGCCCGGCCGATGGCGAGCATCTGCTGCTCCCCCCCGGAGAGCGTCCCGGCCAGCTGCAGCGCGCGCTCGCGCAGCACCGGGAAGAGCTGGTACACGTGCTCCAGGTCCGCGCGTGCCTCGCGGCGCCGGCCGCGCCGGACCTGGACGTAGCCGCCGAGGAGCAGGTTCTCCCGGACCGGCATGGACGCGAACACCTGGCGGCCCTCGGGCACGAGGGAGCAGCCGCGCGACACCATCTCCTCGGCGCGGGCGCCGCGGCTCTCCGTCCCCCGGAAGGCGATCTCCCCGCCGCGCGCCTCCTTCAGCCCGGCGACGGTCCGCAGCAGCGTGGTCTTGCCGGCGCCGTTCGCGCCCAGGATGGCCACGATCTCCCCCGGGTTCACGTGGAGCGAGACGCGCCGCAGCACCGGCAGCTTCCCGTACCCCACGTCGAGGTTGCGGACCCTCAGCATCTACTCCCCCAGGTAGACCCGGACCACGTCCGGGTCCCGCTGCACCGAGCGCGGATCGGCGTCTGCGATCTTCTCGCCGAACGACAGCACCGCCACCTCGTCGGAGACGCTCATCACGAGCGACATGTCGTGCTCGACCAGCAGCACCGTCACCCCCCGGTCGCGGATGCGTCCGATGAGCCCCGCCAGGTCGGCGGTCTCCCGCATGTTGAGCCCAGCGGCCGGCTCGTCGAGCAGGAGCAGCACCGGCTCGGAGGCGAGCGCGCGGGCGAGCTCCACGCCCCGCTGCTGGCCGTAGGAGAGGCTCCCCGCCAGCGAGCCCGCCAGGGCCGCCACGCCGGTGAACTCCATCGCCTCCCGCGCCGCCTCGGCGATGGCCCGCTCCTCGCGGCGGGTGGAGGGCAGCCCGAGCATGCCCGCCGCGAAGCCGGCGCGGCTGCGCAGGTGGCGCCCCACCATCACGTTCTCGAGCGCGGTCATGTGGGGGAAGAGCTTCAGGTTCTGGAAGGTGCGAGAGAGCCCGAGCGCCGCGGTTCGGTGCGGCGGCCACCCGTCGACGCGCCGCTCGCGGAAGCGGACCGTCCCGGCGTCCGGCGGGCGGAAGCCGGAGAGGACGTCGAAGAGGGTGGTCTTCCCCGCGCCGTTCGGGCCGATGAGGGCCTTCACGCTGCCGCGCTCCACCCGGAAGGTGACCTCCCGCAGGGCCAGCACCCCCCCGAAGCGCTTCGAGACCCCCTCGACCTCGAGCAGCGCCACCTAGGCCTCCTCTCCCGGGCTCCCGCGGCCGGCGGCGAGCCTCGCCAGGAGCGAGCGCAGGTCGGCGCCGAGGATGCCGTCGGGCGCGAAGAGCATGACGAGGACCAGGATCGCCCCGAAGACGGCGTCGTCGTAGCTCCCGAAGTATCCGCGCAGCGAGAGGAAGTGGAGGACGGCGCTGGCCGAGAGCGTTCCCCACAGGCTCCCCATTCCGCCCACCGCCACGATGGCCACGAGCCGCACCGATTTCATCACCGAGGCCTCGGAGGGCCCGATGCCGCCGTTGTAGTGGGTGAGGAGCGCGCCGGCCACGGTGGCGAGCACCCCGGAGAGCACGAAGGTCTGGAGCTTCAGCTTCCCCGTGTCCACCCCCATCGCCCGGGCGGCGTCCTCGGCGCCGTGGATCGCCGCGAGCGCGCGCCCGGCCCGCGAGCGGACCAGGTTGAGCAGGAGGAGCATGGCGAGCGCCACCAGCCCCCAGGCGAGGTAGTAGTTCTCGAGCCGGTCCGCCGCCTCCCCGCCGACACGCAGGCCGGGGAGGACCGCGAAGGGCGGGACCCCGGAGATCCCGTCCGCTGCCCCCAGGGCCGCGGTCCCGACCGCGACGCTCGAGACGATGGTGCCGAAGGCCAGGGTGGCCATGGCGAGGTAGTGCCCCCGCAGGCGGAGGAGCGGCAGCCCGAGCGCCACCGCCACGGCGGTCCCGAGGAGGACGGCGACGGCGAAGGCGGCCCAGGGGGACACCGAGAGGACGAGGCCGCCGTAGAGGTCCGCCCGCGAGGAGAGCAGGTGGAGCCGGGCGAGCGCCGCGACGAGCGCGCTGCCGCGCTGCGGGGCGAGGTCGAGGGTGGTGAGGGCCGCCGAGGTGTAGCCGCCGATGGCGAAGAAGCCGGCCTGGCCGAGCGAGATCTGACCGGCGTAGCCCATGAGGAGCGAGAGCCCCAGGACGGCGAGGGTGTAGTACGCCGACATGGTGAGCTGGGTGAGGAAGAAGCCCTTGCCGGCGGCGCTCGCCGCCACCTGGGTCGCCACCACCAGCGCGGCGAAGAGCCCGATCTGGAAGCGCCGGCGGCCCGTCATCGGAGGTCCCCGAGCCGTGCGCCCTGGCGGCCCGCGAACAGCCCGGCCGGTCGGAGGAAGAGGACGAGCAGGAGGACGGAGAGCGTGACCACGTCCTTGTAGGCGGTCGGCAGCACCGACACCGAGAGCGACTCGAGCGCCCCCAGGGCCAGGCCGGCGCCCACCGCCCCGGCGCTGTTCCCGAGCCCGCCCAGGATGGCGACCGTGAAACCCTTGATGGCGAGGCCGCCGCCCACCGCGTAGGAGGTGTAGGTGATGGGGGAGACGACGCACCCGGCGAGCGCCCCGATGGCGGCGGAGAGGACGAAGGAGAGGGTGACCCGGTTCCGGGTGGGGATGCCGCAGAGGGCGGCCGCGTCGCGGTTGGCGGCGCAGGCGCGCATCTCCCAGCCGAGCAGGGTGTGGCCGAAGAAGTAGTTGAGGAGGGCCACGGTGAGGGCGGTGGTCCCGAGCACCCACAGGACCTGGGGGGAGACGTGCACCCCTCCCAGGGAGAGGGAGGAGATCTCGTTCCCGGTGAAGTAGGGGAGCGAGCGCACTCCCTCGCCCCAGAGGGCGAGGGCCGCCTCCCGGAGCAGGATGGCGACGCCGATGGTGATGACGATGAGGCGCAGGACCGAGGGCTTCGCGAGCCAGCGGATGAAGGTCACCTCGACGAGCGCCCCCACCGCGGCGGTGGCGGCCACCGCCCCCGCCACCGCGAGCGGGAGGGGGAGGGCGCGCTCGAGCGACACCGCGATCATCCCCCCCAGCATGACGAACTCGCCCTGGGCGAAGTTGATGATGCCGGTGGCGTTGTAGATGATGTTGAAGCCGATGGCGACGACCGCGTAGATCGACCCGTAGGTCAGCCCCGCCACCAGGTACTGCAGGAACAGCTCGAGGGTCATGGCCCGGGCCGCGCCGCCGGCGCTACGGCCCGAGCGGGACGAAGCGCCCGTCCCTCACGGTGAGGAGCGCGAAGGCCTCGATGTCGAGCCCGTTGTGGTCGGCGGGGGAGAAGTTGAAGATCCCCGCGGTGCCGGCGAAGCCCCGCAGGCCCTCCACCGCCTGGCGGGCCTTGGCGCGGTCGGTGCCGGCCTGCTCCACCGCCTTCGCCAGGATCATGAAGGCGTCCCAGGCGTGGCCGCCGAAGGTGCTCACCTCCTCCTTGTAGCGGGCCTCGTAGGCTCTCTTGTAGGTCTCGATCACCGCCTTCTGCGGGTGGTCCTTGGGGAGCGCGTCGGCGATCATGATCCGGCTCGCCGGGAAGATGACCCCCTCGGCGGCGGCGCCGGCGGCGCGGGCGTACTGGACGTTGGCGAAGCCGTGGCTCTGGAAGATGGGGATCTTGAGCCCGATCTGGCGCGCGTTCTTGATGACGATGGCCTGGGCGGGCTCGGTGGACCAGTTGAGCAGCGCCTGCACGTTCGCTGCCTTGAGCTTGGTGACCTCGGCGGTCAGGTCGGTGGCCGCCTTGTCGTACACCTCGCTCACCGCCACCTGGATCCCGTACCCCGGGGCGAGCCTCTCCACCTGCTCCTTGCCCGCCTTCCCGAACCCGGTGTTGGAGGAGAGGAACCCGATGCGGGTGATCCCCATCTTCTTCATGCGCTGGAAGAGGACCTCGGCGGCGAAGCTGTCCTTGGGGGCCACCTTGAAGACGTGAGGAGCCACCGGGTTCACGATGACCTCGGCGGCGGCCGCCGAGAGCAGCAGCGTCTTCCCCTCCTCCGCGATCCCCTTCACCGCCATCGTCTCACCGCTGGTGGAGGGGCCGATGATGGCGAAGACCTGCTCCTCCTCGATGAGCTGCTTCGCGAAGGAGATGGCCTTCTCCGGGCTCCCGCCCGAGTCCTTCAGGACGAGCTCCACCTTCCGCCCGCCGATGCCGCCCCGGGCGTTCACGTCCGCCACCAGCATCTCCAGGGTGCGCGCCTCGGGTGCGCCCAGGAAAGAGGCCGGGCCGGTGACGGCGAGGATGGCGCCCACCCTGATGGTGTCCATCGCCTGCGGGGCCGGGGACAGAAGCGACAGCGCCGCCGCCGCCAGGATCCGGATGGCTCTCATGTGTTCTCCGCCGAAAGAGGAACGGCCACGGATGGCCTCCTACTTCTCCAGGATGACGAACCGGCCGTCCTTGACCGTCAACATCTCGAAGGAGCCGAGGTCGAGGCCGTTGTGGTCGGCCGCGGAGAAGGAGAACACCCCGCTCGTCCCCACGAACCCCTTCAGCCCCTCGATGGCGCTGCGGACCTTCTCCCGATCGAACCCCACCTCGTCGATGGCCCGGACCAGGATCCGGAGGGCGTCGAAGGCGTAGCCGCCGAACCCGCTCACGTCCTCGTGGTACCGCGCCCGGTAGGCGTCCCGGTAGGAGACGAGCAGCGCCTTCTGCGGGTGTCCGTCGGGGAGCGAGTCGGCGACGAGGAGGCGGCCGAGCGGAAAGACGACGCCCTCGGCCGCCGGGCCGGCTGCCTTGGCGTAGGCCAGGTTTCCGAAGCCGTGGCTCTGGTAGATGGGGATGGAGAGCCCGAGCTGGCGGACGTTCTTCACCAGGATCGACTGGGCCGGCTCGATCGACCAGTTGAGCATCGCCTGGACGTTGGCGCCCTTCAGCTTGGTGGCCTCGGCGGTGAGGTCGGTCGCCCCCTTGTCGTAGACCTCGTTCAGGGCGATGGCGATCCCGTACTCGGGCGCGAGCCTCTCGATCTGCTCCTTGCCGGCCTTGCCGAACCCGGTGTTGCTGGAGAAGACCGCGATGCGGGTGATGCCGCGCCTCCTCATCTCCTCGAAGATCCTCATCACCGCGTGGCTGTCCTTCTGCGCCGTCTTGAAGACGTAGCGCGCCACCGGGTTGACGATGACCTCCGCCGCCGCCAGCGAGACGAGGGGAACCTGGGCCTGCTCGGCGATCGCCTTCACGGCCATGGTCTCGCCGCTGGTGGACGGGCCGAGGATGGCGAACACCCGCTCCTCGTCGATGAGCTGCCGGGCGAAGGAGATGGCCTTCTCCGGCGCCCCGCCCGAGTCCCTCACCAGGAGCACCACCTTCCTCCCCCGCACCCCGCCCTTGGCGTTCAGATCGTCGACGAGCATCTCGAGAGAGCGCGCCTCGGGAGCCCCGAGGAAGGCCGCCGGCCCGGTGACGGAGAGGATGGCCCCGACCTTGAGGTCCTCGGCGCGGGCGCCGCCGGCCGCGAGCGCGAGCGCGGCCGCCGCGCACCAGAGCGGGGCGCGGGGCGGAGAGGCGGAGAGGGTCCTTGGGCGCATTCGGTTCTCCCCGGGAGGTGGCTCCCGTGTGCGTCGTGGGCCGCGGTCCGTTGCGGGTTCTCAGGAAGTCAGCGAGGCAGGATACCCGATCGGCGTGCGCTTCCGCATCGCCGGCGATCGAGGGCGGGCTCCCGGCCCCGCTTCTCCCGGCCGGAGCGGGTGGGGAGGCGGCGCGCTACCGTGCCGCCTCCCGGCGGTGATCGAGCACCCGGCGCGCCTTCCCCTCGGAGCGGGCGAGGGTGTTCGGGGCCACGAGCTCGACCTTCATCCGGATGCCGGTGACGGAGTGGATCTCGTGGTCGATGCGGTCGCGCAGCTCCACCATCTGGCGCATCTCGTCGGAGAAGTTGCGGGGGCGGATCTCCACCTTCACCACCGCCTCGTCGAGGGTGCCGGGGCGGGCTACCTCGATGAGGTAGTGGGGTGCGGCCGCCTCGACCCGCAGCAGCGCCTCCTCGATCTGCGAGGGGAACACGTTCACGCCGCGGATGATGAGCATGTCGTCGGAGCGCCCCACCACCCGGCTCATCCGCACGCCGCTGCGGCCGCAGGCGCAGGGAGAGAGATCGAGCGAGGCGAGGTCGCGGGTGCGGTAGCGCACCACCGGCATCGCCTCCTTGGTGAGGCTGGTGAAGACGAGCTCCCCCACCTCCCCCTCCGCCACCGGCTCGAGGGTGGCCGGGTCGAGGCACTCCACCACGAAGTGGTCCTCGCTGACGTGCATTCCTCCCCGCGCGCCGCACTCGCCGGAGACGCCGGGGCCGATGACCTCGGAGAGCCCGTAGTTGTTGAAGGCCTGGATGCCGAGCTCCTCCTCCACCGCACCGCGCATCTCCTCGGTCCAGGGCTCGCCGCCGAAGTGGCCGAAGCGCAGCCCGAGCCCCCTCGGGTCCACCCCCTCGGCGCGCGCCACCTCGGCGATGTGGAGCGCGTAGCTCGGCGTGCACACCAGCACCTCCGGCCGGAGGTCGCGCAGGAGCATCACCTGGCGCGGGGTGTTGCCGCCGGCGGCGGGGATGACGCCGGCTCCGACGCGCTCGATGCCCTGGTGGAGCCCGAACCCGCCGGTGAAGAGGCCGTAGCCGAAGGCGACGTGGACGAGGTGCTCGGAGCGCAGCCCCCCGGCGGCCAGGAAGCGCGCGCACAGGCCGGACCAGCGCTCCAGGTCGCCGCGGGTGTAGGCGACGAAGGTGGGCTTCCCGGTGGTCCCGGAGGAGCCGTGGACCCGGGCCACCTCGGCGCGCGGGACGGCGAGCAGGCCGAGAGGGTAGTTGCGCCGCAGGTCTTCCTTGACGGTGAAGGGCAGCCGACGCACGTCCTCGACCGTGCGAATGTCGGCCGGGCCCACCTTCGCCCGCTCGAACGCCTCCCGGTAGAAGGGAGCCCGGGCCGCGGTCCGCAGCGAGCTCCGCAGGCGCTCCACCTGCAGCCGGCGCAGCTCGTCCCGGGGGAGCCCCTCCGCCGGATCCCAGATCCGGGTCTCGAGATCGGACGGCATGCGGGGGCTCCGGGAGACCCTTAGGCCCCCATGGCCTGGAGCGCCTCCTCGCGGCTCAGGACGTGGACGCCGGATCGCACCAGCTCCTGGGCGGCGCGGTCGGGATCCTCCACCCGGAAGGCGAGCACCGCGGTCTTGCCGCGGTGACCGGCCGAGAGCGGGTAGATGTACTCGACGGAGATGCCGCAGCGGTCGAAGGCCTCGAGCACGTCTCCCAGGCCCCCGGCCCGGTCCGGGACCTCTGCCGCCAGCACCTCGGTCACGTTCACCACGCAGCCCGCCTGCTCCAGCGCCTGCTTCGCCTTCTCGTCCTCCCGCACGATGAGGCGGAGGATGCCGAACTGCTGGGTGTCGGCGAGCGACATGGTGAGGATGTCGATGCCCGCCTTGCCGAGGATCTGGCAGGGGAGCTTGAGCTGCCCGGGCCGGTTCTCGAGGAAGAGCGACAGCTGCCGGAGCTTCATGGATCCGTCCTCCCGATTCAAATCTGCCGCTGGTCCAGGACGCGCTTCGCCTTGCCCTCGCTGCGCTGGAGGGTGCGGGGCCCGACCAGGGCCACCCGCGCCCGGATGCCGAGGGTGTGGTCGAGCGCCTGTTCCAGCTTCCGCTGCAGCGCCTCGAGGGCACGAACCTGGTCGGAGAAGACCTCGGAGGTCACCTCCACCTTCACCTGCATCTCGTCGAGCCCCTTCTCGCGGGTGAGAACGATCTGGTAGTGGGGCAGGGTGCCCTCCACCGCCAGCAGCGCCGTCTCCACCTGGGAGGGGAAGACGTTCACGCCGCGGATGATGAACATGTCGTCGGAGCGCCGACCGATCCGGTGGATGCGGCGCACCGAGCGCCCGCAGGCGCAGGGCTCCGGGACGATGGCGGTCACGTCCCGGGTGCGGTAGCGAATCATCGGCATCGCGTCCTTGGAGAGGGTGGTGAGCACCAGCTCTCCCTCGCTGCCGTCGGGGAGCACCGCTCCGCTCTCCGGGTCGATGATCTCCGGATAGAAGTGATCCTCGAAGATGTGCAGCCCGGCCTGGGCGAAGCACTCGATGCCCACCCCCGGCCCGATGATCTCGGAGAGGCCGTAGATGTCGTAGGCCTTCACGCCGGTGTCCGCCTCGATGTGCCGCCGCATCGCCTCGCTCCAGGGCTCGGCGCCGAAGATGCCGGCGCGCAGGCGGGAGAAGTCGGCTCCGAGCTCCCGGCCTCGCTCCATGAGGTGGAGGAAGTAGCTCGGGGTGCAGCAGATGGCGGTGACGCCGAAGTCCTGCAGTACCATGATCTGCCGCTCGGTGTTGCCGCCGGAGATGGGGATGACGGTCGCGCCCAGCGCCTCGGCGCCGTAGTGGGCGCCGAGCCCGCCGGTGAAGAGCCCGTAACCGTAGGCGTTCTGGACGATGTCGCCGCGGTGGAGCCCGCAGGCGGCGAAGCTGCGCACCATCACCTCCGTCCACACGGAGAGGTCGGACTGGGTGTAGGCCACCACAGTGGGCTTGCCGGTGGTCCCGGAAGAGGCATGCAGGCGCACCACCTCCTCCATGGGGCTCGCGAAGAGCCCGAAGGGATAGGTGTCGCGCAGGTCGGTCTTGACCGTGAAGGGGAGCCTGGCAAGGTCCTGGAGCGAGCGGACGTCGTCGGGGCCGAGCCGCTTCTCCTCCATGCGCCGCCGGAAGAGCTCCACCCGCTCGAAGGCGCGGCGGACGATGCGCTTCAGCCTCTCGAGCTGCAGGCTGCGCAGCTGCGCCACCGGCACGAAATCCGGCGCGCTGGCGGGGTGGAAGCGGCGGGCTTCGTCGTTCTGCACCGGAGGCTCCTCCCTAGGCGGCGGCGCGGGCCCGGGCGGCCGCCCGTCCCACCTCGAAGGACTTGAAGTTGAGCTCGTGGAGCCGCTCGGGCAGGGCCGCGGCGATGGCGGCCCTCCAGTGCTCCTCCGCGATGGCGAGGTGGTGCGAGAGCGCGCCGAGCAGGGCGACGTTCAGGCTGCGCCGGTTCGCCAGGCTCGCCTCCGGAACCAGGTCGGGCGGGAGGAGCACCCCGCCCGGGCGGAGCACGTGGAGGTTGTTCTCGACCTGCGAGGGCGAGAGCACCACCAGGAAGTCGGCCTCGCCCTCCGGGACCATGGGGGAGAACACCTCGGGGCCGAAGCGCACGTCGCTCGTCACCGAGCCACCGCGCTGGCTCATCCCGTGGATCTCGGCCTTCTTCACGTCGTGGCCGCTGCGGAAGACCGCGTCCGCCAGGATGTCGGAGGCCTTGATGACCCCCTGGCCGCCCAGGCCGGCGAAGACCACGTTCACGACCTCAGGCATCGTCCCCTCCGCAGGCGGAGCAGGCGCTCGCCGCCGCCTGGGTGATCTTGTCGGCGTTCAGCTTCTCGAAGTGGCGGATGTCGGCGGCGGCGAGCACGCAGGGGCGCCGCGCCACCAGCACGGTGAGGTCGCTCGCCTGGAGCCGCTCGGAGAGGAGCTTCGCGAACCCGGCGGGGTCCTTCACCGGGTCGATGACGTAGACGTGCTTCACGCCGGCGGCGCGCGCCATCCCCTCGATGGACACCCTCCCGGTGGCGCTGTGGTCGAGCCGGCGGCCCGTGCCCGGGTGCTCCTGCTGGCCGGTCATGGCGGTGGTGCCGTTGTCGAGGACGAGCAGCACGTGTCCGGTGGGGGGCGGGTTGTAGACCATCTCCAAGAGGCCGTTCACGCCGCTGTGGATGAAGGTGGAGTCGCCGATGACCGAGACCACCCGGCGTGCCTCGGCCTCCGGGAGCACGTGGCGCAGCCCGAGGCCGACGCCGATGGAAGCCCCCATGGCGACGCAGGTGTCCATCGCCTGGTACGGCTCCATCACGCCGAGTGTGTAGCAGCCGATGTCCCCGGCCACGATGCAGTCCATCCGCTTCAGGGCGCCGTAGACCGGGTGGTAGGGGCAGGCCTCGCAGAGCTCCGGGGGCTTGGCCTTGGCGGGCGGGGGCTCGGGCGCGTCGTCCCGGGCGAGGATGCGGCGCACCCGCTCCACCGAGAGCTCCCCGAAGCGGTACCTCTCCGCCTTCGACTCCACCGGGACGCCGGCCGCGCGGATGGCGTCCGCGAGCACCGGGTCGCCCTCCTCCACCACCACGCAGCGCTCCACACCGGCGGCGAAGGAGCGGACGAGCTCCATGGGGATCGGGAAGACGGTGCCGAGCTTCAGCACGCGGGCGCCGGGCGCCGCCTCGCGCACGTGCTGGTAGCAGATCCCGGCGGTGACGACCCCGAGCTTCCGGTCCCCGTCCCGCCGGGCGTTGAGCGGCGAGGTCTCGGCCCACCGCTCGATCTCCGCCAGCTTCTGGCGAAGCTTCTGGTGGGCGGGGCGGGCGAAGGCGGGCACCATGACGCGCCCGCGGATGTCGCGCACGAAGCGGGGCGGCGGCGCGGGCGGCAGGGGCGAGGACCGGCGCCGGACCACGGACTTCGAGTGGCACACCCGGGTCGTCATCCGCAGGATCACCGGGAGGCGGAAGCGGGCCGAGAGCTCGAAGGCCGCGAGCGCGAAGTCGTAGGCCTCCTGGGAGGAGGACGGCTCCACCATGGGGATGCCGGTCGCCACCGCGTAACGCCGGTTGTCCTGCTCGTTCTGCGACGAGGCCATGCCCGGGTCGTCGGCGCTCACCAGGACGAGCGGCCCGTCCACGCCGGTGTAGGCGGCGGTGAAGAGCGGGTCGGCGGCGACGTTCAGCCCCACGTGCTTCATGGTGACGAGCACGCGCGCGCCGGCGAACGCGGCCCCCAGCCCCACCTCGAGCCCCACCTTTTCGTTGGGCGCCCACTGGGCCTTGCCCCCGAGCCGCCCGAAGGCCTCCAGGATCTCGGTGGAGGGAGTTCCCGGGTATCCGGTGCCGAGGGCCACGCCCGCGTCGAGGGCGGCCAGGGCGACGGCCTCGTCGCCGCTCCACAGCCCTCGCTCCGGAGCCTTCATCGCCGTCGCGGTCTGCACGTTCGTGAGAGCCTTTCCTGGCGGTCGAGTTCCCCGGCGCGGAGCGCGCGCGGCGGAGCGCCGACCGGAAGAGTGAACCCATGATTTTCTCGTTTTGACGCGGTGTAGGCAAGGGCGGGGAGGCGGCGCCGCGCCCGGGAACGCCGCCGGCACGGCGCCGCGGGGCTCGCGGGGGTTAAGGAGGGCCTCGGCGGTCTGCGCGGCAGAATCCGGTTGCGGCCGGTTGGCGCGACGCGTTAGATCGTCGGGCCTCGGTTGATTCGCAAGTCAAGGAGGAGCCATGCCCCTCAAGATCCTGGTCACCGCCAAGCGCGTCGAGGACCCGGAGTCCAAGATCAAGGTCAAGCCCGACGGGAGCGGCATCGTCACCGAGGGCGTGAACTACAAGATGAACCCCTTCGACGAAATCGCCGTCGAGGAAGCGCTCCGCCTGAAGGACAAACACGGGGCCGAGGTGGTGGTCGCCTCCGTCGGCACCGACAAGTCGGTGAGCGAAATCCGGGCCGCCCTGGCCATGGGCGTGGACCGGGGCGTCTTGGTGAAGCACGACGGGCCGCTCGATCCGGTCGTGGTCTCGGCCCTCCTCGCCAAGGTCTTCGAGAAGGAGAAGCCCGACCTGGTGCTCCTCGGCAAGCAGTCGATCGACGACGATCAGAACCAGGCGGGACAGTACCTGGCCGAGCGGCTCGGGCTGGGCCAGGCCACCTGCGCCTCCAAGGTGGAGAGCCTGGAGAGCGAGGCAGAGCAGAAGAAGGTCCCGGGCGTGGTGCTCTCCCCGGACTCGAAGGCCGTCCGGGTGGTGCGCGAGATCGACGGCGGGCTGGAGACGGTGGAGGTGGCGCTCCCGGCCGTGGTGACCTGCGACCTGCGCCTCAACAAGCCCCGCTTCGCCTCGCTCCCCGGCATCATGAAGGCGAAGAAGAAGCCGCTCGAGGAGATGGCGGCGGGCTCGCTGGGCGTGGACCTCTCTCCCAAGGTGGTGGTGAGGAAGCTGAGCGAGCCGCCCAAGCGCAAGGGCGGGGTGAAGGTCGCCGACGTGGCCGCCCTCTACGACAAGCTGAAGAACGAGGCGAAGGTCCTCTAGGGGGAAATCCATGGCGAACGTACTCGTCGTCACCGAGCATTCGGCCGGCCACCTCCGCAAGGCCACGCTGCACGCCATCTCCGCCGGCCGGGCGTTGGTCCAGCGCACCGGCGGCGCCCTGCACCTCGCGCTCCTGGGGAAGGGCGTCGGCCCGCTGGCGCAGGAACTCGCCGGCTACGGGGCCACCGTCCACTGCGCCGACGCTCCGACGCTCGAGCACTACACCGCCGAGGCCTTCGCGCCGGTGGTGGCCGACCTCGCCAAGGCCCTGGGCGCAGGCTACGTGGTCGCCGCCGCCAGCGCCTTCGGGAAGGACCTCCTCCCCCGCGCCGCCGCCCGACTCGGAGCCGCCGCCGCCACCGAGGTGCTCGGCTTCGGCGGGGACGGCGCCTCGGTCACCTTCCTGCGCCCGATGTGGGCAGGGAACGTGCTCGCCGAGGTGGAGCTCGCCACCGCCGTGAAGGTCCTCACCGTCCGCCCCACCGAGTTCCCGGCTGCGCAGAAGGAGGGGAGCGGCGAAGTGACGGCGGTGGCGGTGTCGCTCGACCCGGCGTCGCAGAAGACCCGCTTCGTCGAATTCAAGGAGGTGAAGAGCGCCCGCCCCGAGCTCACCGAGGCGCGGGTGGTCGTCTCCGGCGGGCGCGGCACCAAGGGCGACTTCAAGGAGGTCGAGGCGCTCGCGGACGAGCTGGGGGCGGCGGTGGGCGCGAGCCGCGCCGCGGTCGACGCCGGCTGGGTGCCGAACGACTGGCAGGTCGGCCAGACCGGGAAGGTGGTGGCCCCCGAGCTCTACGTAGCGGCCGGCATCTCCGGCGCCATCCAGCACCTGGCCGGGATGAAGGGATCGAAGGTCATCGTCGCCATCAACAAGGACGCCGAGGCGCCCATCTTCCAGCTGGCCGACTACGGGCTGGTCGCCGACCTGTTCAAGGCCCTGCCGGAGCTGCGAGAGAAGATCAAGGCCGGCAAGGGGCAGTGATCGCCGAGCCGGACCTCGCCCGCCTGGGGATTCACCGGATCTCCGTCCCCGTCCCCTTTCCCGAGGCGGGCGGGCCGGTGAACGCCTACGCCCTCGAGGATCGGGACGGCGGGCTCGTCCTCTTCGACGCCGGCCTGGGCTCGCCGGAGGCCGAGGGTGCCCTGTCGGCCGGGCTCGCGCGCCTGGGGCGCTCGGCCGCGGACGTGCGCCGGATCGTCCTCTCCCACGGGCACGTCGATCACTACGGGGGGGCGCGGACGCTCCTCGAGCGGGCCGGTCACGCCGTGACGGTGGAGGCGCACCCCCTCGACATCCCCAAGGTGGAGGAGGGCCACCCCCGCTGGGGCGACCTCGCCCCCCACTACGCCAACTACTTCCGCAAGCTCGGCGTCCCCCCGGAGGCGGTGGCCGACTCCGCCGAGGAGATCGCCGGCGGCTTCCGCCTGGCGCGCCGGCTCCCCTCGGTGGCCCCTCTCGCCCTCGCGCGCCCGCTCGAGCTCGCCCACGCCACCTTCGAGCCCCTGCACATGCCCGGGCACACGCCCGGCCTCGTCTGTCTCTACGACCGGGAGCACCGGATCTTCCTCTCCGGCGACCACCTGCTCGAGCGCGTCTCGCCGAACCCGCTCATCGAGCTCGGGCCGAACGGGGAGGAGGGCTGGCGGCCGCTCGTCGCCTACCTGGCGAGCGTGGCCCGGCTGCGCGCCCTGGAGGTGGACCTGGTGCTCCCGGGCCACTCGACGCCCTTCGCCCACCCCCGCGCGGTCATCGACCGGCTGCTCCGCTTCTACGAGAAGCGGCAGGCGCGCATCCTCGACTACGTGCAGAGGCGCCCGGCCACCGCCTGGGAGCTCACCCGGATGCTCTTCCCGAGCGCCCCGGCCCGGGCCACCTTCCTCACCGTCTCCGAGGCCCTGGCGAACGTGGAGGTGCTGGAGGCGCAGGGCCGCATCGCCCGCGAGCTCGAGGGCGGGCTCTACCGGTTCCGCTCCTCCTAGGAGCCGTTCGCGCCGGCCCGGCACGGCTGCCCATGCGCGGTGCGCTTCTGCTAGAACGGGCCCCCCGTGGCCGACCTGGCGCTCCTCATCCTCACGCTCGTCTGGGGGACGACCTTCACGCTCGTGAAGCTCGCCCTCGCGGGCACGAGCGCCGGCGTCTTCCTGGCGCTCCGCTTCGCGGTGGCGACGGCGGTCGCAGGCGGCATCTGGCTCTACCGGCGTCCGCCGCCCTCGCCCGGGCTCCTGCGCCATGGCCTGCTCCTCGGCCTCGCCATGTTCGGCGGCTTCGCCCTGCAGACGGTGGGGCTGCGCTACACCACCCCCTCGCGCTCGGCCTTCCTCACCGGCATGGCCGTCCTCGGGGTCCCGTTCATCGCCCGCTTCCTGCTGCGGCGTCGAGTGCCGCTCGCGTCCTGGAGCGGGGTGGCGCTGGCGGTCGCCGGGCTGGTGCTCCTC
Organism: Anaeromyxobacteraceae bacterium; assembly: GCA_035499295.1. GTDB lineage: Bacteria > Myxococcota > Myxococcia > Myxococcales > Anaeromyxobacteraceae > DATJZG01. Next base: position 79,709 of record DATJZG010000080.1, on the reverse strand, counting down.
ACCCGCCCGTTCGGCCAGGACGTCGCCGGGGCGGTCCGGCTCGGCGACGCCCTCACCGCTGGCTGCGCCGTCTGCTACGCCTTCCAGATCGTGTGGACCGGAGAGTTCTCCCCGCGCCACCCCCTCTCCGCGCTCACCCTGGTGCAGATCGTTGTCACCTTCGCGGGCAGCCTGGCCCTGCTGCCGCTCGAACCCCTGCGGCTCACGCCCTCCCCCCTGCTGTGGGGCACCGTGCTCTTCACCGGGCTCGCCATGACGGTGGGCGCCTTCTTCGTCATGAACTGGGCGCAGCGCCACACCACCGCCGTGCGCGCGGCGCTCATCTACGCCCTCGAGCCTCCGGCGGCCGCGCTCTTCGCCCACTGGGTCATCGGGGAGCAGCTCGAGCCTTCGGGCTTGTTCGGCGGGGCGCTCATCGTGCTCGGCGTCGTCCTGGGGGAGGTGGGGGGAGCCGTCGAGTCGCGGCGGCGCGCCGCCGCCTCCTGGGGACGAGGCGGGCCCAGGCCCACGGCGCGCCGGGGTTGAGAGACAGGCCCTCCTGCTACAAGAAGGGTCCATGGGAAGGGCGCCCATCGAGCTCGTCCACGGGGAGCTCCACGTCACCGGGAGCGGCCTCTTCCTCGACGCCCGCCGCCGGCGCGCCTGCGCCTTCGTCTCCCACGCCCACACCGACCACCTGGGCCGCCACGACCGGACCATCGCCACCGTCGCCACCGCCGCGCTCGCCCGCCACCGCCTGGGCGAACGAGCCCGCGGCGAGGTCCTGCCGGCCGGGTACCGCCGGCCCTTCGGGCTCGGGGACCTCACCCTGGAACTCTTCCCGGCCGGGCACGTGCTCGGGTCGGCGCAGATCCGGGTGACGAACGGCTCGGGCCTCTCCCTCGGTTACACCGGCGACCTCTGCCTCGAGCCCACCGAGACCGCCGAGCCCGCCGAGGTGATGGGCTGCGACGTGCTCCTGCTCGAGTCCACCTTCGGGCTGCCGCGCTACGTTTTCCCTCCCAAGGAGGAGGTGCTGGCGGACGTGCGCGCCTTCGTCGACGACGCCCTCTCCGACGGCTTCACCCCCGTCCTGCTCGGCTACTCCCTGGGGAAGGCGCAGGAGATCCTCAAGTACCTGGGGGAGAAGGGTTACTCGTGCCGCGCGCACCCCCACGTCCACGCGGTGAACCGCGTCTACGAGGAGCAGGGCGTGGAGCTGCCCAACGTGAGGGCGCTCGGGCCGGACGGGCCCGGCCGCGACGAGGTGGTGGTGGCGCCCCCGCACCTGGCGCGCTCGGCGGCCATGCTGCGCGTCGGCAAGCGGCGCACCGCCATCCTGACCGGCTGGGCCATCGACGGGACCCACCACTTCCGGGCGGCGAACGCGGCCTTCCCGCTCTCCGACCACGCCGACTTCCCCTCGCTCTTGCGCTATGCCAAGGAGACGGGGGCCGGCCGCGTCTACACCCTCCACGGCCACGCCGAGCCGCTCGCCAAGGCGCTCCGGCGCGAGGGCATCCGCGCCGACCCCCTCGCCGCCGAGCTCCAGCTCGAGCTCCTGTGACGGCGGTACTCGCAAGCGGCGGCGGGCCGGGGTAAGAGTCCCCCCGTGATCGAGCTCACCGTGAGCGCCGACGCCGCCGGCCAGCGGCTCGACAAGTACGTGCGCCGCGCGCTCCGCGACGTCCCCCTGTCGCACGTCTACAAGATGCTCCGCACCCGCAAGGTGCGTGTGAACGGGACTCGCGGCCGCGCCGAGCAAACGCTCGCCGAGGGCGACCGGGTGGTCATTCGCGGGGACGAGGAGCGCCTGCTCGGGCCCGCCGAGGCCGGCCCGAAGGCTGTGCGCCCGCTGCGCACCACCTTTCGCGTCCTCTTCGAGGACGAGCACCTGCTCGCGGTGGACAAGCCCGCCGGCCTGGCCGCGCACCCCGGCAGCGGCATCGAGGGCGCCACCCTGGTGGAGGAGGTGCGATCCCACCTCCGCGTCCCGGAGGGCCTGCCTCCGGGCGAGTTCCGGCCCAGCCCGGCGCACCGCCTCGACCGGGAGACGAGCGGCGTGGTGCTGGTGGCGAAGACGCGCCGGGCGATGGTGCGGCTTGGCGAGCTCTTCACCTCGGGAGAGGAGGTGCGGAAGACCTACCTAGCCCTGGCGAAGGGGAAGATGTCCCGCGCCCTCGGGACCATCGACCTTCCACTCTCGGAGCACGAGCAGACGGCCCGCTCCAAGGAGCGGCGCGGCGTGAACTTCCAGGAGGCGCTCACCCGCTGGCAGGTCGCCTCCGCCAACCGCGACGCCTCGCTCCTCGCCGTGGAGATCGAGACCGGCCGCACCCACCAGATCCGCCGCCACCTCCAGGCGGCGGGCCACCCCGTCGCCGGGGACCGCCGCTACGGGGACTTCGCCTTCAACCGCGTGGCCCGGGCGCGCTGGGGCCTCAAGCGGATGTTCCTGCACGCCTTCCGGCTCTCGATTCCCCACCCATCGACGGGGGCGCCGCTCTCGCTCGTCGCCCCCCTGCCCGAGGAGCTCCTCGAGGTCCTCTCCCGGGCCAACCTCTCCGCCCCCCCGGGCGCCGCCCCGGCCTCGCCCGCCCCTGCAAGCCGTTGATCCCGGAGATCGGCTCTGCCTAGAGTCCCGCAGATGGGCGAAGCCCCCGACGAGCAGCCGCCCGAGGCGATGCCCCCCGAGCGAGTGGTGCTGTGCGACCTGCCCCCGCCCCGCCCCTTCTGGCGGAGCGCCCTGCGCTGGTCGCTCTTCGTCCTGCTGGGGCTCGCCAACGCCGCCGCCATCGGCGTGGTTGCCGCCTGGGTCTACATCGCGCGGGACCTGCCCTCGGTGCCGACGCTCAGCGAGTACCGTCCCCCGGTGGTCACCGAACTGGTGAGCGCCGACGGGCAGGTGGTGGGCGAGTTCTTCTCCGAGCGGCGCAAGGTCGTCCCGCTGTCCCGCGTGCCCAAGCGGCTCGTCCAGGCGTTCGTGGCGGCCGAGGACAAGAACTTCTTCGAGCACTCGGGCGTCGACTGGCTGGGCATGACCCGGGCGGCGGTGAACACCTTCCTCCTGCACAAGAAGGTGCAGGGTGGCTCCACCATCACCCAGCAGACCGCCAAGGCGCTGCTCGTCTCCGCCGAGGGCTTTGCCGAGGGGACCCGGCGAAACGTGCGGCGCAAGCTGCGCGAGGCGGTGCTGGCCGCCCGCCTGGAGCGCGCCTTCTCCAAGGACGAGCTCCTCTGGCTCTACCTGAACGGCGTGTACCTCGGGCACCACAGCTACGGGGTGCAGGCCGCCGCCGAGAACTACTTCCGCAAGAACGTGGAGGACCTCACCCTGGCGGAGGCGGCGCTCCTGGCCGGTCTTCCGCAGGCGCCGTCGCGCTACTCGCCCTTCGTCAACCCGGAGGCGGCGCGGCAGCGGCGCCGCTACGTGCTCCGGCGCATGCGCGAGGAGGGAATGATCAGCGAGGCCGAGCGGCGCGCCGCCGAGGACGCGGAGATCAACGCGCACGGGCTCGACGACATCTTCCGGGAGACCGCCCCGTTCTACGTGGAGGCGGTGCGGCGCCTGGTGGTGGAGCGCTACGGCAACGAGCGGCTCCTGCAGGAGGGGCTCCGGGTCGAAACGACCATGGACCTCGACAAGCAGCGGGCGGCGCAGGCGGCCATGCTCGGGGGGCTGCTCGAGGTGGACCGGCGGCAGGGCTTCTGGGGACCGGTGGGGCACGTCGACGGCGCCGAGCGGGAGCAGCTGCGCCGTCGCGTGGCCGAGGCCTGGCCGGGCGCGCTCGGACCGGGCGAGTACGCGGTGGGAGTCGTCTCGGCGGTGAACGACTCCACCGGCCAGGCGCGGGTGGAGATCGGGGAGCAGGAGGGGGTCCTGCCCCTGGCCGGGATGCGCTGGGCGCGCGTCCCCAACCCGCAGGTGCACTACGAGAGCGCCATGCTCACCCGCCCCTCGGCGGCGCTGCGGGTCGGCGACGTGGTGGTGGTCCGGCGCGTGACGAGCGACGAGCTCTTGCAGCGCGAGAAGCAGGCCAAGCTGGGAAAGCCCGAGGCCGTCCCGGACGCGCGCCTCCTCCTCGAGCTGGAGCAGGAGCCCCGGCTCCAGGGGGCGCTCGTCGCCCTCGACCCCTGGAGCGGCTACGTCGAGGCCATGGTGGGTGGCTATGACTTCGACGCGTCGGAGTTCAACCGCGCCTTCCAGGCGTGCCGCCAGCCCGGCAGCGCCTTCAAGCCGGTGGTCTACTCCGCCGCCATCGAGAAGCTGGGCTTCAATCCCTCCACCATCCTCACCGACGCCCCGGTCGTCTTCCGGGACGAGGAGAGCGCCTGGAAGCCCCAGAACTTCGGCGAGGACTTCAAGGGAGAGGTGACGCTGCGCACCGCGCTCGTCCAGTCGATGAACATCCCGGCGGTGAAGACCGCCGAGGCCCTCGCCACCCGGATGGGGCCGCAGTTCCTGGGCGAGTGGGCGAAGCAGCTCGGCCTCACCACCCCGGTGAAGCCCGAGCTCGGCAGTGCCCTGGGGAGCTCCTGCACCACCCTCTGGGACCTCGTGAACGTGTACGCGGTCCTCGACCGCTACGGCGAGAGGCGCACCTCGCGCCTGGTGAAAAGGGTGATCGACCGCGACGGGCGCATCCTGGAAGACCACGCCTCCTCCACCGATCCCTGGGTGCCGCTCTCCAGCCGCGTCGCCGCCGGGTATGCCGAGGTCCACACCGAGCGCCCCCGCGTCGTCGACGAGCGCGCCGCCTACCTGCTCGTGCACCTCCTCGGGGAGGTGGCCACGGTGGGGACGGGTGCGCAGGCGTCCCGCCTCGGCAAGCCGGTGGCGGGGAAGACCGGCACCACCAACGACTCCTTCGACACCTGGTTCATGGGATTCACCCGCGGCGAGGTGGCCGGTGTCTGGCTGGGGTTCGACCGCAACGAGCAGCCGCTCGGGCGCGCCGAGACCGGTGGCCGGGCGGCGCTCCCCATCTGGCTCGCCTACATGCAGGCAGCCCTCCGGGACCGGCCCCAGCCGCCCTTCCCCATCCCCGAGGGGATCGCCTTCCAGCGCGTCGACCCGAAGACGGGCAAGGCGCTGCCCCCCTTCGATCCGGGGGGAATCCTCGAGCCCTACCTCCAGGGCACCCAGCCGCAGCCGGAGTCGCCGGAGTCGCGCGAGCAACCGTCCGTCAAAGTCCAGGATCTGTTCGCGCAGTAGCGGCCGCCGCCGCCGGCCGAGAGGCGCGTTTCTTGACCCCCCCGGTTGGGGCGCTAGCATGAAATCGCCCTTTCCTCGCGGCGCGCCCGCTCCGCGAGGTTGCCAACCATGCTGAACTCGCTCGAAAAGCTGGGCTTCAAGCGCGTCAACCAGATCGTGCTGGCCGCCGCCGTGATCATCGTCTCGGGGGCGACGCTCCTCGTCGCCTGGCACGTGACGCGCGAGATCCTCGAGGCGGGGCTCGCCCAGCGCGGCGAGATCCTCTCCACCTCGCTCGCGGAGGTGGCCGCCCCGGCGGTGGCGAGGAACGACGCGGCGGCGGCGGACGCCGCCCTCCACGGGGACCTGACCGCCGACACCTCCTGGGCCATCCTGCTGCGCCCGGACGGCAGCGTCCTCGCCGAGCGCGTCGCGCCCGGCTCGGCCCTGTCCGCGGAAGCCATCCTGGCCGCCTACCGCCACGAGCACCTCGAGCCGCGCTTCGGCCTGGAAGGCTCGCTGGCCTTCACCGCGGCGGTGCGCCCGCCGGGGGGGAACGCCGACCCGGGCAAGCCCTCGGGGCAGGTGCTCTTGGGCCTGAGCAGGGCAGGCGCGGAGCGGTCGCTGCAGCGGCTCCTCTTCTGGCTGGCGGTGGCGCTCGCCGGAGGGTCGGTGGCGGTGGCCGCCCTGCGCGCCGCGGCGGAGCGGTGGCTCGTCTACGGCCCCATCGCCGACATGGACGCCACCGCCCGGCGCATCGCCGCGGGGGAGCTGAGCGCGCGCGCCGCGCACCTCGCCTCCGACGAGCTCGGCCGGCTCGCCGAGTCGCTGAACGCCATCGCCGAGAACGTCGGCGGCGTGCTCGTCCAGATCCGGGGCGTGAGCGACGGCGTGGCCGAGGTCATCGGCCGCATCAAGAAGACGGGCTCGGTGGTGGCCGAGGGGGTGGGCACCGTCACCGCGCGAGTGCTCGACACGAGCGCCCTCATGGAGCGGATGATCCCCAGCCTGAAGGGGATCGGGGAGAACGTCGAGACCCTGGCGCAGAGCGCCGACGAGTCCTCCTCCAGCATCCTGGAGATGGCCGCCACCAACGACGAGGTGGTGGAGAACATCCAGGCGTTGGCGGCCAGCGTCGAGGAGACCACCGCCGCCATCGAGCAGATGACCGGTTCCATCAAGGAGGTGGCGAAGAACATCGAGGACCTCTCCGCCACTGCCGAGGAGACGAGCTCCTCCATGAACGAGATGGACGTCTCCATCTCCCAGGTGGAGTCGAACGCCAACGAGACTGCCAAGCTCTCCGAGCAGGCCCAGCGGGACGCCGAGGTGGGCTCCGAGGCCATCACCCGCACCATCGCCGGCATCCACAAGATCAAGGGCTCGAGCGAGGAGGCCGCCAACGTCATCGAGGCCCTCGGGCAGAAGATCGCGGTCATCGGGAACATCCTCAACGTCATCGACGACGTGGCCGAGCAGACGAACCTGCTCGCCCTGAACGCCGCCATCCTGGCGGCGCAGTCGGGGGAACACGGCAAGGGCTTCGCGGTGGTGGCCGACGAGATCAAGGACCTGGCCGAGAGGACCGGGGCCTCCACCAAGGAGATCTCCGACCTGGTGCGGTCGGTGCAGGAACAGTCGAAGAACGCCATCCACGCCATGAACCGCGGCGTGAAGGCGGTGGAGGACGGGGTTCGGCTCGGCCAGGACGCCGAGAGCGCGCTGCGCAAGATCCAGGAGTCCTCCCAGAAGTCGACGCAGATGGTGAAGGCCATCGCCCGGGCCACCGTGGAGCAGGCGCGCGGGTCGAAGCAGGTGACGATGGCCATCAACCGCATCGCCCAGACCGTCCAGCAGATCGCCTCGGCCACCGGCGAGCAGGCGCGGGGCTCCGAGCAGATCATGAAGAGCGCCGAGAAGATGAAGATCATCACCAAGCACGTGGAGCGCTCGAGCCAGGAGCAGGCGCGCGGGTCGAAGCAGATCACCAAGGCCATCGAGTCGATCAGCGAGATGGTGAACCACCTCAACCGGGCCCAGAAGGACCAGGCGCGCGGGTCGGAGAAGGTGATGGAGGCGGTGGTGCAGATCCAGCAGGTGGCGGAGGCCGAGACCTACTCCGTCCGCGAGCTCGAGTCGGCCATCGTCGACCTGGCCGGCCAGGCGCAGGTGCTGCGCGGCGAGATGAAGAAGTTCAAGGTCGAGTAGGCGCCTTCGAGAGCCGCAGCACCGCCCGCCACTGCTCGGCGGTGAGCGGCACCACCGACAGCCTCCCCTGTCGCAGGAGCGGGGATCCCCGGAAGGCGGCCTCGGCCTTCAGGGCCTCGAGCCCCACCGGCGCCGGCAGGGCCCGCTCGGCGGCCAGGTCGACCGCGACGAGCTTGCCCGTCGGGTCCCGGGGATCCGGGGTGGACTCGGCCACCACCCGGGCGAGCCCCACCGCCTCCTTGGCGCCGCTGTGGTAGACGAGCGCCTCGTCCCCGGCCTTCATGGCGCGCAGGTTGGCGAGCGCCTGGGGGTTCGTCACCCCGTCCCAGCGCGTGCGGCGCTCCCTCACCAGATCGGCGAAGGAGTAGGTGGAGGGTTCCGTCTTGAGGAGCCAGAAGGCCATGTTGGTGGTATAAAACCGGCCTCCATGCCTTTCCTCGGCTTCTCCGAAATCGTCATCATTCTCGTGCTCGCGCTCGTCCTGCTCGGGCCCAAGCGCCTCCCCGACGTCGCGAAGCAGCTCGGCAAGGGCCTGCGGGAGTTCAAGAAGGCCACCGACGACCTGAAGAGCCAGTTCGAGCGGGAGTTCTACGCGGACGAGGTGAAGAAGACCCACCCGAACGTCGTCGCGCCGCCCACGGCGGCGGCCCCGGTCCAGGCCCCCCCGCCGGCGCCGGCTCCTGCGGCCACGGCCGACAACGTGCCTGGGCTCGACGCGGCCCTGTTCGAGACGGTTGCGCCGCCCCCCGCCGGGCAGCAACCGCCCTCGCCTGCCGCTCCGCCGCCCTCGCGCCCCACATGAGCGACCCCGACCAGAAGTCCTTGCCGGGGCCGGAGACTCCGGCCGAGCCGGAAGGCGAGATCCGGGCCTCGTTCTTCGACCACCTCACCGAGCTGCGCACGCGCTTGGTGCGCGCCATCGCCGGCATCGCCGTCGGCATCGGCGTCGTGGCCTGGTTCTCCGACTACATCTTCCGGTTCGTGATGAAGCCGGTCTTGGCCTCGCTCCCCGAAAAGGAGCGAACCCTCAACTACACGAGCTACCTCGAGCCCTTCCTCGTCTACCTGAAGGTGGCCCTCTACGGCGGGCTCTTCGTCTCGGCGCCCTGGGTGCTCTACCAGCTCTGGCTCTTCGTCGCCCCCGGGCTCTACAAGCGCGAGAAGAAGGTGGTGGTCCCGTTCATCGTGGTGGGGACCTTCCTCTTCTACTCCGGGGTCGCCTTCACCTACTTCCTCGTCATGCCCTTCGCCTTCCCGGCGCTCGCCTCCATCGCCGGACCGGACATGCGGCCCCTGCTCACCATGCGAGAGCAGCTCACGCTGGTACTGGCGATGATGCTGGGCTTCGGGGTGGTCTTCGAGGTCCCGGTGGTCATCGCCTTCCTGGCCATGGTGGGGCTCGTCACCCCCCAGTTCCTGGCCAAGTACCGGCGCCACGCCATCGTCATCAACGTGATCGTGGCGGCCATCATCACCCCCACCGGCGACCCCTTCAACCTGGCGCTCATGGCCGTGCCCATGATCCTGTTCTACGAGGTGGGAATCCTGGCGGCGCGCCTGGTGGGCAAGAAGAAGGCGCCCGAGGCGGCGGCCGCCACCTCGTGACGTTCCTGCTCCTCCTCGCCGCCTCCTATTCCGCCTTGATGCTGTGGCGGTACGGCCGGCGCGGCATCTTGGTCCTCGCCCCGGGCCTCCTCCGGTACCGGTCGTGGGAGTCCGCGACCCCCTCCACGGCGGCGCAGCGGCTGGCGGGCGAGGCCCTGCGCGAGCTCGGCTTCCGCCGCCTGGGGAGCCGGTCGGAGGAGGGCCCGCTCGGCGGGCTCGGGCTCGCCTCCGACTCCTGGGCCGACGACGCCCACCGCGCCTACGCCGACGTCTTCGAGGAGGCTCCGCGGCGGGGCGCGGAGGCGCGGCTCTACTTCCTCAGCACCTTTCCGGACGGGGCGGTGGCGCTCACGGCCAACCACCCTCGCCAGGGGCGCTCCGACGGCTCGGTGGAGGTGGCGGGGATCCCCGCCGCCGGCACGGGAGCGGTGCTCGCCGCCCACCTGCGCACGCTCGAGCGGCTGGCGCCGCGACACGGACTCCCGACCGCGACCGGCGACCTCGGTGCCCGGGAGGCGGCGGCGCGCGCCTGGTACCGGGCGGCGGGGGCCCGCGAGCTGCAAGCCCGGTTTCTCTTGTACTTCGTGAACGCCCTACTCGCGGCCTTGATCCTGGGCGGCGCCTTGCACATGCTTTTGGCGAGGGCGAACGCATCCTGAGAAGGAGGAGGAGATCATGAAAGCTGCCAGCCGTGACGACATCGTGTTTCTCGCGGGCAAGCGCACGCCCTTCGGTAGCTTCGGCGGCGCGCTCAAGGACCTCTCCGCCACCGATCTCGCCGTGCACGCCTGCCAGGCGGCGCTCGCCCAGGCCCGCACCGCCCCGGCGGACATCGGCCACGTGGTGATGGGCAACGTCCTGCAGACCTCGCCGGACGCCATCTACCTGGCGCGGCACGCGGGGCTCAGGGCCGGGGTTCCCCAGGACGTCCCGGCGCTCGCCGTGAACCGGCTGTGCGGCTCCGGCTTCGAGGCGGTGGTGCAGGGGGCGCTCTACCTCGCCACCGGCCAGGCGGCGGCGGTGCTGGTGGGCGGGACCGAGTCGATGAGCCAGGCCCCCTTCGTCCTGCGGGGTGCGCGCTTCGGCGTGCCGCTCGGAAAGGCGCCGGCGCTCGAGGACAGCCTGTGGAACGGACTCACCGACAGCTACGCCAAGATGCCCATGGCCCTCACCGCCGAGAAGCTCGCCGAGCAGTACCGCATCACCCAGGACCAGGTGGACGAGTTCTCGGTGGAGTCCCAGCGCCGCTTCGCGGCGGCGCAGGAGGCGGGCAGGTTGCGCGACGAGCTCGCCCCCGTCGAGATCGAGGGCAAGAAGGGGCCGACGACCTTCGACCGCGACGAGCACCCTCGCCCCGACACCACCGTGGAGAAGCTGCGCAAGCTGCCCAAGGTGTTCAAGAAGGACGGCGTCATCCACGCCGGAGCCGCGAGCGGGGTCTCGGACGGCGCCGGCGCGCTCGTCCTCGCCACCCGCGCCTTCGCCGAGAGGAAGGGGCTCAAGCCCATCGGCCGCCTCTTGAACTGGGGTTTCGCCGGGGTCGACCCGACGGTGATGGGCATCGGACCGGTCCCGGCGTTCCGGAACGCCCTGGCCCACTCCGAGTCGAAGCTCACCGACTTCGACCTGTTCGAGGTGAACGAGGCCTTCGCCCCCCAGTACCTGGCGGTGGAGAAGGAGCTCGGCCTGCCGCGCGACCGGACCAACGTGGACGGCGGAGCCATCGCGGTCGGTCACCCGCTGGCGGCGAGCGGCGCCCGCATCACCATGCACCTCCTGTACGCCCTGAAGCAGAGAGGCGGCCGCTACGGGCTGGGCGGCGCTTGCATCGGGGGCGGGCAGGGCATCGCCGTGGTGGTGGAGGCCCTCTAGCCCGGACGGGGGGAACGAAGATGGAGAGCTTCAGCGGCTGCAAGATCTTCTCGACCACCCTGGCCCGGGACCGGGAGGCCATGAGCGACACCATCAACCGCTGGCTGAAGGAACATCCCGAACTCGAGGTGGTGGACAAGGTGGTGGCGCTCTCCTCCGACCGCCAGTTCCACTGCCTCTCCATCGTGCTGTTCTACCGGCCCGCCGGCCAGGGAGGCGCGAGTTGAGCGCCACCCGCGGCCTGGGCCAGGGACTGAGTTTCGGCGGCCGCGTGCCGGTGGCGGTGGGGGCCCTCATCGCCGTCACCGTGGTCGCGAGCCTGGTCGGGGTGGTGGGGGAGCGCAACGGTCTCCCGCTCCTGCAGCTCGGGGTGCTCGAGCCCGGCAGGGTGCTGCGCGGCGAGCTCTGGCGCCTCGTCACCTGGGTCTTCTTCGAGACCGATCCCCTGGGGCTGCTCTTCGGCGGCCTCGTCCTCTACTGGTTCGGACGCGACCTGTGCGAGGCCTGGGGGGAGAGGCGCTTCGTCCTCGCCTACGTCGGCTTCGCAGCCGCGGCCGCGGCGCTCGCCACCGGGGTGGCGCTCCTGTTCCCGGCGCTCCTCCACGTTCACTGGCTCGGCCTGTGGCCGGCGGTGGACGCGCTGGTGGTGGCCTGGGCCCTCAACTTCCCCTACCGCCAGATCCTGCTCTACTTCGCGCTGCCCGTCTCGGGTCGCGCCCTCCTCTGGTTCACCGTCGGGGGCACGCTCCTCTACGCGGTGTTCTCCGGCCTGGCGGCCTTCGTGCCCCACCTCCTCGCCGAGGGGGCGGCCTACCTGTACGCGAGCGGCCGGGGGCCGGGCCGCTGGCTGCGCCGGCTGAAGCTGCCGCGCTTTCGCAAGCGCCGGCAGTTCTCGGTCGTCCACGCCGACCGGGATCCCGACCGCCGCTGGCTCAACTGACTCACCCGACCGAGATCTGGCGCGCGGCCTTCCGGTACACCCAGATGCGGCCGGTGTTGGTGCGCGTGTCGATGGGGACGACGAAGAACCCGACGGCGCCGGCCGAGTAGTCCGGACTCATCCCGGCCACCTGTCGCCCGTCGCCGAAGGTGACGCGCACCTTCGTCCCCAGGGAGGCGGGAGGCGTCTCCCCGGGAGCGAGCATGAAGAAGATGGCCTTCACCCGGCTGGCGGCGATGTCGACCGTGTCGCCGCTCGGCTGGACGAGGGGGACCTCCGCGTCCACCAGGTCCACGTCGCGGATGGCGCCCCGGAGCACCTGCCCTTCCACAGTGTGCATCACCACTCGGTGCTCGCCGCTCACGAAAGACGGCGACGAGGACGGATCGGCTTCCGGGGCGGGCGGGGCGAGGGCGCCCAGGTCCGTGAGCGGCGTCAAGGGTGGAGTGCGCGCCGGGACGGAGAAGGCGGGGCTCCGCCGCAGGGTCGGCGGTGGGGGCGCCTCGGCGGCGACGAGGGGAGGCGTGGGCACAGCCTGCCAGGGCTCCGGTTCGGCGGGCCGGGGAGGTGTGGCCTCCGGCGGCACGGCGCTCGGCTCCGCGGCGGCCTCCGCCTCCCCGTCGGCCTCGGTCGGGAGCGGCAGCGGAGGGCCGAGCGCCTGCGCGTGGGGAGGCGGAGGGGTGATGGCGATCTCGTCGAGCGAGATCACCTCCGCCCCCGGACCGTCGGCGAAGGACTCGTCCACCGGCTCCGCGGCGGCGGCCTCCGGGAGCGCCTCGGCCGCGGACGCGGCGTCCACCAGTGCCGCCGGCTCCTCCTCGGGCGGAAGGGCGGCGGCGAGCTCCCCGGGCGCCATGGCGCCCTCCACCGGCTCGGCGACCTCCACGATCTCCTCGATGTCCTCGGGAGAGACCTCGAGGATAGAGTCGTCGGGCAGCTCCTCTGCCCCGAGCGAAAGGCTCCCCATCGGTGCGCTCGACACGAAGGAGAGGAACTCGCTCGCGGCAGCGAGCTCGACCCCGTCCGACGGCGGCGGGGCGAAGTCAATCGAGCGGTCCGGGTCGGCGGGAGCGCCTCCGGTGGCGGGGGCCGCCTGCCCGGGTCCGCCGATCTGGTCCACCTCGAGCGCGAAGCCCTCGACGTCCTCGGGGCCGAAGAGCCGGGCCGTGGTCTCTTCCGGCCCGGGAGGCGGAAGGTCGAGCGGGCTCTCCGGAGGTGCGGTCGCGCCCTCCACCGGGAGCGGCGCGCTCTCGACGGGCGCCTCCGCAGCGGTCGCCGCGTCGCCGAGGAGCTCGGCGCCCGGGAGTGGCTCCTCCGCGGCGGCGATGGGAGCTGCCTGGGCGGCCTCGGCGAGCCGGGCCATCGCGTCGGCGTCTCCGGGCGCCGGCGAGTAGGGCTCGAGATCCGCGCTCCCGGTGAGCAGGATCGCGTCCTCGAGGGTGATCTCGTGGAGCGCGACCTCCTCCACGGGTTCCTCCTCCGGCAGCGCGCCGGGCGGGGCGTCCGCGTCGGGCTCCGCGGGAGCGTTCGAGCCCGCGTCCGCCGCGAGCCCGCTCGGGGTCTCGAACTCGACGTAGCTCCCCAGGTCCGGGACGCCGGAGGCGAACTCGGTCGGCTCGGGGAAGGGCCACTCCCCCTGGGACGGCTCCCCTGCCGCGGCGCGGGCGGCCTCGCCCTCCGGTCCCGCAGGGGCGGCGGGATGCCACGAGGCGAGCTCCGCCGGGGTGGCCTGGAAGAGCTCGGCACGCGCTCCGTAGCCGCAGGCGGAAGGGTCGAGCGGCGCCGCGGGAGGTGCCGCCCACTCCGAGGTATCGCCCGGCGGACCGGCGGCGAGGGCACCCTGCGCCTCTGCCGCGAGGGCGCCGGGATCCCCCGTCCCGTCGGCCATCGCCGCGGGATCCGGAGGAGCCCCCAGGTCGCCGGCGGCGGGAGAGTTCTCCCCTTCCGCCGCCCCGCCGATCGCCGGATCGAAGCTCTCGACCTCGCCTGGCTGCGGGGCCCACTGGGCGCCCGGAGCCGATGCCTGGTCGAAGGAGGCCTGCGTCCCGACGTCCCAGGGCGCGGCGTCGTAGTAGCCCTCGGGAGGCGGCGCGTTCGGGTCCCAGGACTCGGGAGGCGCGTCCACCGGGCCGGCGCCCCAGGAAACCCCGGCGGCCGCGTCGCTCGCAGCCGCTTCGGCAGGGGGGAGCCCGGCGGGCTCGGGAGTCTCTCCGAGCCACCCGGGCGCCGTCCACTCCTCGGCCGGCAAGGAGGGTTCGCGGCTCGCGGGCTGTTCCAGGGCAGGAGCGCCCGACCGCAGCCCGGCGGGAACGAGCGAGGCGCGGAGCGCACTGGCGGCGGCGTCCACGTCGAACCCGGCGGCGGTCCGGGACGGCGCCGGGAGCGGTGCGCCCCCGGGTGCGACGAGTGCCCTCAGCGACTCCCATCGGACCTGCTCCGCCGGCGAGAGCCCAACCGAGTGGAGCTTCTCCTCGAGGCGGCGAAATTCCTTAAGCGGGCTGCGAGGCTCGGCCATGGGGGGTCTCAAACACCTTGGGAGGCGCGTCCATCTTACCCCGCGTCCGCGAGGGCTCCAAAAGGACGGGCCGGCTTGATCCGGGAGCCCTGTGCGGCCATGTATGGAGGCCGTGAGCCAGTCGCGATTCCTGCCCATGTACCGAGAGGAGCTCGAGGCCCGCGGCTGGTCCGACCTCGACGTCCTCCTGCTGAGCGGGGACGCCTACGTCGACCACCCGAGTTTCGGGGCGGCGGTGATCGGTCGCGTGCTGGAGGCGCGCGGGTTCCGGGTGGGCATCGTGGCGCAGCCGGACTGGCGCGACACCCGCGACATCGCCCGCATGGGGCGGCCGCGGCTCTTCGTCGGGATCACCTCCGGGGTCATGGACTCCATGGTGAACCACTACACGGCCCAGAAGCGGCCCCGGTCCGAGGACGCGTACACCCCGGGTGCGGAGCCGCGGCGGCGCCCCGACCGGGCCACGACCGTGTACGCGCGGCTCGCCCGGGAAGCCTTCGGCCCGGCGGTCCCGGTGGTCCTCGGCGGGGTGGAGGCCTCGCTGCGTCGGATCGCGCACTACGACTACTGGGAGGACCGGATCCTCCCCTCCATCCTCGTGCCGAGCGGCGCCGACCTGCTCGTCTATGGACAGGGCGAGAAGCCGGTGGTGGAGATCGCCCGGCGCCTGGCCGCGGGGGAAGACGTCTGCGGGCTCACCGACATCCCCGGAACGGCCCTGGCGCTCGCCGACCTCGAGCTCGCCGGGCTGGAGCGGAGGCAGCGCCAGGTGGTGACCCTGCCGTCTTACGAGGAGGTGGCGGCCGACAAGCGCACCTTCGCCTTCTTCTCGCGCCTCTACCATCTCGAGGTGAACCCCGACAACGCGCGCATCCTGGTGCAGCGTCACGGGCGCGGGGGGGCGACGCGGTTCGTGGTGGTGAACGAGCTCATGGCGCCGCCCACCACCGAGGAGCTGGACGCCGTCCACGACCTGCCCTTCGAGCGGGAGGCGCACCCGAGCTACGGCGGCGCCCACATCCCGGCGCTGGAGCAGATCCGCTGGAGCGTGTCGATCCTGCGCGGCTGTGCGGCCGGTTGCGCCTTCTGCTGCATCACCGAGCATCAGGGGCGCGAGGTCTCGTCCCGCTCCCAGGCGAGCGTGCTGCGCGAGATCGAGGCGCTCGCTCGCCACCCCAAGTTCCGCGGCACCATCACCGACCTCGGGGGCGCCACCGCCAACATGTGGCAGATGGGGTGCGTGAGCGCCGACGCCCATGCCGCGTGCCGGCGGGCCTCCTGCGTCTATCCCTCGGTGTGCCAGTTCTTCGCCGTCGACCACGGCCCGCTCATCGAGCTCTACCGCCAGGCGCGCAAGGTGAAGGGGGTGAAGCACGCCTTCGTCGGCTCCGGCGTCCGCTACGACCTCGCCCACGCCGACTCGAGGAGCGGCCAGGCTTACCTGGAGGAGCTCGTCGGCCACCACGTCTCCGGGCAGCTCAAGGTGGCCCCGGAGCACGTCTGCGACGGGGTCCTGCGCCTCATGAAGAAGCCGGGCGTGGAGGAGTTCGAGCGATTCCGGGAGGAGTTCGCGCGCTACTCCCGGAAGGCGGGGAAGGAGCAGTACCTCGTCCCCTACTTCATCTCCGCCCACCCCGGGTCGACGACCGAGGACGCGGTGCGCCTGCTCGAGTACCTCCAGAGGAACCGCTGGAAGCCGCAGCAGGTCCAGGACTTCATGCCCACGCCCATGACGCTCGCCTCCGACATCCACTGGACGGGGATCCATCCCATGACCGGGAAGCCGGTCCACGTCGTCCGCGACATGCGCGAGAAGCGCCTGCAGAAAGCGCTCATCCGCTGGGGCGACCCCCGCAGCCGCCCCTTCGTGGAGGAGGCCCTGCGCCGGACGGGACGGCTCCGCCCCGGGGAGAGGCTGGGCCCTGGGCCACCCGGGCGAAGGCGACGCCGGTCCCTGGCGCGCGGCTGACCCCATGGCTGCCTCCCTCGCCGGGGGGCACCTTCTCACCACCCCGCCCCTGCGCTAGGGTCACCGCGCCATGAGCCCCGACCCAGGAGAGGCGCGCCAGGCGCGCCATCGGCGCCTCGCCGAGGCCGACCGCAAGCACCTCTGGCACCCCTTCACCCAGATGCTCGAGTGGATGGAGGAGGATCCGGTGGTGATCGACTCCGCCGAGGGGATGTACCTCGTCGACACCCTCGGGAACCGCTACCTCGACGGCTGCTCCTCGCTCTGGTGCAACGTGCACGGCCACCGGGTCCCCGAGATCGACCGCGCGGTGGTGGAGCAGCTGGGGCGAGTGGCTCACACCACGCTCCTCGGGCTCGCCTCCTCGGCCTCCATCGAGTGCGCCGAGGAGCTCGTGCGGATCGCGCCGCCGAACCTGACCCGGGTGTTCTTCTCCGACGCCGGGTCCACCGCCGCCGAGATCGCCCTCAAGATGGCCTACCAGCACTTCCAGCTGCGCGGACAGCCGGAGCGCAAGGAGTTCCTCTCCATCCGCGGCGGCTACCACGGCGACACCGTCGGCTCGGTGTCGCTCGGCGGCATCGACCTCTTCCACCGCATCTTCAAGCCGCTCCTCTTCCCGGTGCGGCAGGCGCCGCAGCCCTACTGCTACCGCTGTCCCCTCGGCAAGACCTGGCCCTCGTGCGCGATGGCCTGCGCCGACGAGGTGGAGCGCGTCTTCGAGAGCCACCCTGGACGCATCGCCGCGCTCGTCCTCGAGCCGGTCATGCAAGGGGCGGACGGGATGATCGCGCAGCCGAAGGGCTACCTGGCCCGGATGCGCGCCCTCTGCGACCGACACGGCGCCCTCCTCGTCTGCGACGAGGTGGCCACCGGCTTCGGCCGCACCGGGACCATGTTCGCGGTCGAGCAGGAAGGCGTGCTCCCCGACATCATGACGGTGGCGAAGGGACTCACCGGCGGGTACCTGCCCCTCGCCGCCACCCTCACCACCGAGGAGGTCTTCGAGTCCTTCCTGGGCCCCTTCGATTCGAGGCGGACCTTCTTCCACGGCCACACCTACACCGGGAACCCGCTCGCGTGCGCGGCGGCGGTGGCGAGCCTGCGCCTCTTCCGCGAGCGCGCCCTCGTGGAGGGCTTGCCCGCGAAGGGGGAGTCGCTCGCTCGCGCCCTCGCTCCCTTGGCCGGCCACCAGCGGGTGGGAGAGATCCGGCAGCGCGGCCTGATGGTGGGCATCGAGCTGGTGCGGGACCGGAGAACGAAGGAGGAGTACCCCTACGAGGCGCGCGCCGGCCACCAGGTGATCCTCGAGGCACGGCGGCGCGGGGTCCTCCTGCGGCCGCTCGGAAACGTGGTGGTGCTGATGCCGCCGCCCGCGATGGAGGCGCGCGAGCTCGAGCGCCTCGCCGGCGTCGCCCGCGAGTCGATCGAAGCGGCCACGGCGAGGCTCGGGTGAGGGGCCTCTTCGTCACCGGCACCGACACCGGGGTCGGAAAGACGGAGGTGGCGGTGGCGCTCGTCGCCGGGTGGCGCGCGCGCGGACTCGACGTCGTCGGCATGAAGCCGGCGCAGTCGGGGTACACCCCCGGGGAGGAGAGCGACGCCGCGCGGATCCGCGCCGCCGGCGGCGGGGACGACCCGGAAGAGCTCGTCTGCCCCTACGCGTTCGCGGCGCCGCTCGCTCCCGCGCTGGCGGCGCGGGTGGAGGGGCGGGCGGTGTCCTTCGACCACGTCCTCGCCTGCGCCCGCGAGCTGCTCCGGCGCCACGCCGCCCTCCTGGTGGAGGGAGCGGGCGGGCTGCTCGTCCCGCTCACCGAGAATCGCACCTTCGCCGACCTGGCCTGGGCGCTGGGGATGCCCGTCCTGGTGGTGGCCCGGGCGGGGCTGGGTACCGTGAACCACACCGCTCTCACCTGCGAGATCCTCCGCGTCCGGGGGCTCGAGATCCGGGGAGTTGTGCTGAATCGCCCCACACCGGCGAGCGACCCGTCCGAGCCCTACAATGCCGCGGAGATCGAGCGCCTCACCGGCGTCCGGGTGCTCGACTCCCTTCCCCACCTGGCCGACGGTGCCGAGCGCGCCCGGCGGTTCGCGGAGCGCCTTCCGGCCGAAGTCCACTTTTGAGACGGCGGCCGGAAATTGGATTGATCGCGGGATCTCTCCTAGAGATCGAACCGTGCCGAACGTGGTCGATCTCACGCTCACCGCCGAGGCGCGGCGCTCCCTCCACCGCGTCCTCGATCAGCGCGGAATCGGATTCTTCCTGAAGCGGCCGCGCCGCGGCCCGGCCAAGCTCGACCCGCGCCGCATCGCGTGGGTGGTGGCGGCAGCGGCCAAGCGGACGCGCGGTCGCCAGGCCGACCCGGACGCCCTCTCGCGCACCCGCCGCGTGATCCGCCGCGACCTGATCCGGCGCCTGGCGGAGAGCCTCGTCGACGCCGGTCTCTAACCGGGGCCGCTGCGGCCGCTCTTGCGCTCCACGAACCGCAGGCGGAGCTCGGAGAGGAGGTCGAGGAGGAAGCGGGACTCCTCCGGGGTGAGGTTGCCGCGGGTCTTCTCCTCCAGCATCGCCAGGATGTCGATGGTCTGGCGGGCGAGGAGGAGGTTCTCCTGGTGCTCCTTCGCCTCCGGATGCGCCATCTCCCCGAGATGGACGAGCGCCGAAGAGCCCAGGGAGAGGATGAAGGTGCTGAAGTCGATGGCGGCGTGGGACTGGTTTGCGTCCATGGGCTCCTCTCCTAGTTCATGTCGAAGCTGATGCGCTCGGCGGCGTAGCCCCTCTGCACCAGCAGGACGAGCCTCCCGAAGCGGTGCGCCTGCGCCGTGGCCCGGTGCCAGTCCCGCAAGGTCGAGACCTCGCGCGAGTTCACCTCCCGGATCCAGTCGCCGGCCTGCAGGCCCATCTCGGCCGCCGGGCTGGGGCGCTCCACCGACCGCACCACGATCTGGGCCCGCCCCTGCGCCTTCGCTTCCCGCACCTGGATGCCGGTCTGCTCGGCCACCAGGGTGTCGATCCGATCCCCGGAGAGCTCCACCGTCCTCACCGCCACCGCGAGGTGGCCGCCGCCGCGCGACAGGGACAGGTGCGCGGTGCCTCCCGGTGGCACGTCGCGGATGCGGAAGCGGTACTCCTGCGCGCTCTCCACCGGCTGATCGGCGACGGCCTCGACGACGTCGCCCTTCCTCACGCCGGCGGCCTCCGCGGGAGACCCGCGCTCCACCGCGGCGACGAGCACCCGGACCCGCTCTTCGCGGACGAGGTCGCTCTTCACCGGCTGGTCGGCGACGACGAGGCCGAGCCAGGCCTCGCGCACCTCGCCGTGACGGATCAGGTCTTCGGCCACCCGCAGGGCCCGGTCGATGGGGATGGCGAAGCCGATGCCGGCATTGCGATCGCCCAGGATGGCGGTGTTCACGCCGACGAGCTGCCCGAGGATGTTCACGAGGGGGCCGCCGGAGTTCCCGGGGTTGATGGAGGCGTCGGTCTGGATGGTGTCGAAGAGCGCCAGGTTCCGGTCGGCCGCCCGCCGGTGCAGCGCGGACACGACCCCGGTGGTGACCGTGTGCGAGAGCCCGAAGGGGTTGCCGATGGCGATCACCGTCTCGCCGATCATGAGGTCGTCGGAGCGCCCCGCCGGCAGGAAAGGCAGCTTCTCGTGGGTCTCGACCCGCAGCACCGCCAGGTCGGTGGCGAGGTCGATCCCCAGCACCTGGGCCCCGAGCTCCCGGCCGTCGAGCAGCTGCACCCGGAAGCGGGCGCCCCGCTCCACCACGTGGGCGTTCGTGAGCACGTAGCCCTCCGGGGACACGATGACGCCGCTGCCGAGCGAGGTGACGGCGTAGCCGCGGCTCTCTCGCGGGCGCCCGAAGAACTCGTCGAAGAGGAACTGCGACACGTCCCCGCCCTGGCGGACGCGCACCAGCTCCTCGGCCGCCACGTTGACCACGGCTCCGCGGGACTTCTCGACCGCGGACACCACCGGGGTGCGCCGCTCGGAGGCCGGATGGGGCTCCGCCCGCGGCAGCGTGCCCTCGCCTGCCGCGCCGAGCGGGCACAGGGCGGCGACGAGGGCGCCGAGCGCGGCGACCCCGAACCTCACGGCTACTCGTCGTCGGGCTCGGTGTCGACGTGCTCGATCTCCGCCTCGATCGGCACCGCCTGCTCGCCCACGTCGGGGAGCTTCTTCAGGTACTGCTCGTATTCCTTCTCGTCGACCACCCCCTTGCGGAGGTAGCGCTGCACCACTCGACGATCGACGACCTTGTTCTCGAACGTGTCGGCCATGGGACCTTCGGGACTTCGCTTTCGCGGGGAGGCGGGAAAATATGCCCGGCTTGCCGGGGCGTCAAGCGCATGCGAACGTTTCCCCGTGGAGCGGTCGACCCGACAGAGCCGCCTCTCCCGCCTCCGCGGCCTGTACGCCATCGTCGGCGACGAGGATCCGGTGGAGCGCGGCCTCCTGGCCGTGGAGGGCGGCGCGAAGGTGGTGCAGGTGCGGATGAAGCGGAGCCCCGCGGGCGAGGTGCTCGAGGTGGCGACGAGGCTCGTCGAGCGCCTCGCCGACCGAGCCCTCGTCATCGTGAACGACCGCGCGGACCTGGCGCGGCTCGCCGGCGCCGACGGCGTCCACGTGGGGGACGATGACCTCCCTCCCGCCGAGGCGCGGCGGATCGTCGGCGACGACCTCCTCGTCGGCCGCAGCTGCCGGACCCTCGCGGACGCAAGCGCGGCTCTCTCCGAGGGGGCGGACCACGTCGGCTTCGGGCCCCTCTTCGCCACCCGGACGAAGGAGATCGCGGTCGCCCCGCGCGGGCTGGAGGCGCTCCGCCGGGTCGCCGGGTCGCTCCCCGCCCCGGTGGTGGCGATCGGCGGCATCACCCTCGAGACGGTGGACGAGGTGGCGTCGGCCGGGGCCGCCGCGGCGGCCATCGTCGAGGACCTGTTCGCGCGCGGCGACGTCCGCGAGCGGGCCAGGGCGCTGGCGGCCCGCTTCGCCGCCGGGGCCCGGGAGCGCCGGGCGTGAGCCTCCCGCGCATCGGGATCCCGCTCGACCTCGACGCGGTCGAGGGGCGCTTCCAGTTGGCGCGCGCCTACGTGGACGCGGTGTGGGAAGCCGGCGGCCTCCCCCTCCCGCTCGCCTGTCGCGAGACCTCGGCGGCGAGCGAGTACCTGACCCTCTGCGACGGCATCCTCCTCGCCGGGGGCGCCTTCGACATTCCTCCGGAGCGCTACGGAGAGGCGCGCCGACCCTCCTGCGGCCCGACGCGGCCCGATCGCACCGACTTCGAGTGGGCGATGGCGCTCGGGGCGCTCTCGGCGGGGCTGCCGCTCCTCGGGGTGTGCGGCGGGATGCAGCTGCTGGCGGTAGCGAAGGGAGGCGCCCTCTACCAGCACCTCCCCGAGGACCTGGGCGTCTCGCACGAGCAGCCGGCGCCGAAGGACGTCCCGAGCCACCTCGTCGAGGTGACCCCCGGGTCGCTCTTGGCACGGCTGGTCGGGGAATCCCCGCTGCCGGTGAACAGCACCCACCACCAGGCGGTGCGGCAGGTCGGCCCCGGCACCGTGGTGTCGGCGCGCGCGCCCGACGGCGTGGTCGAGGCGCTCGAGGTGCCCGAGGTGCCGTTCGCTCTGGGCGTGCAGTGGCACCCGGAGGCGGCGAGCCGCCACGAGCCGCGTCACCGAGCCTTGTATCGCGGCCTGGTGGACGCCGCCCGGGGACGGCGGCCGTGACGGGCGCGAGAGTCCTCGTCCTCGCCGGCCTCGACCCGAGCGGCGGAGCCGGGCTCCTCGCGGACCTGGAGGCGCTCGCGGCCGTGGGCGCACGCGGCTTCGCGGTCGCCACCGCCCTCACCGCCCAGGGCCCGGGCGGCGCCCGCGCCGTGGAGCCGGTGTCGCCGGCCTTCGTGCGGGCGCAGCTCGACGCCCTCCTCGAGGGAGGAGGGGAGCGCCCGCGCGCCGCCAAGACCGGGATGGTCGCCACCGCCGCGAACGCCGCGGCGCTGGCCGAGCGCCTCTCCCGCCCGGCCCTCTCTCGCATTCCCCTCGTCGTCGACCCGGTGCTGGCCGCCTCCTCGGGCCTGCCGCTCCTCGACGGCGGCGGGAGGACGCCCCGCCGGGCGCTCGGGCCGCTCCTCGCCCGGGCCACCCTCCTCACCCCGAACTGGCCGGAGCTCGAGCTCCTCGCCGGCCGGGCCCTCGGTTCCGAGGAGGAGGCGGTGCGCGCGGCCCGCGAGCTGGGCGCGGCCGCGGTGCTGGTGAAGGGAGGGCACCGCGCCGGCCCGCCCGTCGACCTCCTCGTCCGCGGCCGCCGGGTGACGCGGCTGGCGGGGCGGCGGCGCCCGGGGACCGCCCGCGGCACCGGCTGCCGGCTCGCCAGCGCCGTGGCCGGACTCCTCGCGCAGGGGGTCCCGCTCGAGGACGCGGCCCGCCGCGCCAAGCGGGTGGTGGAGCGCTACCTGGACGCGGCGCTCCAGGCCAGGTTGTAGGGGGCGGCGACGCACCGCGGGCGACCCCGAGCCTCGCCGCTCCGGCCCTTCAGGCGTCGCGCTTTCGCTCGGCGAAGAAGGTGTGCTTCTTGAAGAAGACGAGCGGCACCAGCCCGGTCGGGCCCTGGCGGTGCTTCGCCAGGATGAGCTCCACGTCCTGGACCTCGGCGTTGATCTGGGGGCCGGCGTCGCCGTCCCCCTGGTCGGGGCGGTGCAGGAACATGACGATGTCGGCGTCCTGCTCGATGGCTCCCGACTCGCGCAGGTCGGCGAGCATGGGGCGCTCCCCCTTGCGCTTCTCCACCGCGCGGTTGAGCTGGGAGAGGGCGAGGACCGGCACCCCGAGCTCCTTCGCGAGAGCCTTGAGGGACCGGCTGATGGTGGCGATCTCCTGCTCGCGCGACTGGCTGGCGCGCTCGGACTGCGCGTGCATGAGCTGCAGGTAGTCGATCACCACCAGGTCGAGCCCGGCCTCGCGCTTCAGCTTGCGGCACTTGGAGCGGAGCTCGACCGGGGAGAGGGCGAAGGAGTCGTCGAACCAGATCGGCGCCCCCATGAGCTTGTCCCCCTGCACCATGATGCGATCCCAGTCGTGGCGGGCGAGCTTTCCCTTGCCGATGCGCTCGGAATCGAGCTTGGCCTCGCTCGCCAGCATGCGCAGGGCGAGCTGGTCGGAAGGCATCTCCAGCGAGAAGAAGACCACCTTCTTGGCGGCATGGGTGGCGGCGTGGCCGGCGACGTTGAGCGCCAGCGCCGTCTTTCCCACCGAGGGGCGCGCGGCGACGATACAGAGGGTGCCGGGCTGGAGCCCCAGGGTCTGGTCGTCGAGCCAGGGCAGCCCGGTGGGGATGCCGGTGATGTGCGAGAGCCCTTCCTGCGCCCGCTTGTGGATGAGCTCCAGCCGGTCGAGGGCCACCGCCATGGCCTCGGAGAACGGCTTCATGGTCTCGAGCGAGGAGCCTTGCGCGGCGGAGAAGACGTCCTGCTGGGCCTCCTCGAGGAAGTCGCGGACCCGGGAGCCGGCCTCGTATCCGCGCTCCACCACCCGCTGCGCGGTCAGCATCATGCGCCGCAGGCGCGAGAGCTCGCTCACCACCTCGGCGTAGTGCTTGACGTTGGCGGCCGTGCCCACCGCCGAGGCGAGCGCGAAGGGGAGGTCGCGAGGGACGTGGCCGCCGAGCAGCCCCTTCGAGTCGAGCCGCTGCTGCACCATCACCGCGTCGATCTTGCGGGTCTCCTTGGCCAGCTCCGCGAACACCGTGTAGACGTGCTGGTGCGCGAGCGAGTAGAAGTCCTCCGCCAGGACGAGCGGCGCCACCTGGTCGAGGGCGGTGTCGTCGAGCAGGATCGCGCCGAGCACCGCCTGCTCGGCTTCCAGGTTGTGGGGTAGATCGCGGACCCCCCTCAGCGCCAACGCCTCGGCCATCGCGGCGCGCATGGTAACAGCCGACTCCGACGGCATCACCGTAGATGCTCGGTGGAAAAGTCGAAATCTTCGGTGGAATCGGCCTGAACGGAAGGTGGACGGCCTGTGGAAACCTCTAGGAGGCGAATCGATCGAGGTAACCCGCCAGGACCGCCGCTTGCAGGGCCCGCTCGTCGGCGGGGTGGACGGAGTCGAGCGCCACGCCGAGGTGCATGGGGCCGAGCCAGCGCACGCGGCCGAGCACGTAGATCGACCGGCCGAAGAGGGAGAGCCGGACGCTCGCCTCGTCCCCTTCCCGGAGCGCGGTGAGCGGTACCGAGGGGGCGAGCCGCACGCCGGAGAACCCGATGTCGTCGGTGACCGCGCGCCCGACGCCGGCGATGTGCGCCGGGAGCTCGAGGCGGAGCCGGGGGAAGCGGCGCCGCAGCAGGAAGCCGTCGTCCTGGGTGAGCTGCCCGAGCAGCCAATCGCGCCCGGCCTCCCAGCTCTTGATGTCTTCCTCCGCCAGCCACCGGTCGCCGGCGAGGAGGCGACGGTTCTTCTCGTCGAACTCCTCGCGGGTCATGGGAGGGGGAAGCAGGGGGCGCACGCCTCACATTCTGCTGGCGCGATATCGCGGTGTCCAGAGAAAGGCGGCGGTGGCGCGGATCCCCCGATCCCGGTAGAGAGGCGGCGATGCGCTCGCTCGCCTGGCTCGCCCTCCTCCCCCTTCTCACCGAGTGCGCCTCCCTGGGCGGCCTGGGCCCGGACTTTCGCCGCCCCACGGTGCAGTTCCTCTCCGCGGAGCTCACCGAGATCGACGCCAAGGGGGCGACGGTCTCCTGCCGGTTCGAGGTCGCGAACCCGAACGCAAGGGAGCTCTCGGTCGCCCGCGTCTCCTGGCGGGTCTCGGTGCGGGGGCGCCCCCTGGCGGAGGGCTCGCTCCCGGAGGGCGCTCGCCTCCCGGCGAACGGCACCGCGGTGGTCGCGGTGCCGGCGCGGGTGCTCTTCGGGGACCTCGACAGTCTGCTGGCGCTCGCCCAGTCGAGGGAGGACGTCCCCTACGAGCTCAAGGGGGTGGCGGGGGTGGAGAGCCCGCTCGGCGTCATCGACCTGCCCTTCTCGCACTCGGGGACGCTGCAGCGACCCTAGCGCGAGGCTTGCGGGGCCTGGCCTGCCGGCGGGGCCGCCGCCGGGAACCGGCGCCGGTGGAAGACGACCAGCATGGCCGGCTGCAGGATGGGGGTGAAGATCGCGAGCGCCAGGGATCCGCCGATGACCACCACAGCGAGCGGCTTCTGCGTCTGGGCGCCGATGTCGTTGGAGAGCGCTGCCGGCAAGAGCCCCAGGGTGGCGACGATGGTGGTCATGAGGACCGGGCGCAGCCGCTTCTCCGCGGCGATGCGCGCGCCCTCCGCCAGGCCGAACCCCTCCGCCCACTGCTGCTGGGCGTAGTTCACCACCAGGATGGCTCCCTGGATGGCGATGCCGAAGATGGAGATGAATCCCATCGCCGCGGACACCGAGAAGTGGATCCCGGAGAGCGCCAGCGAAACGACCCCGCCGGCGCAGGCGACCAGGATGGACATGAGCACCACCACCACGTCCCGGGTGTTCCTCACCGCCAGGTGCACGAGGAACCCCATGGCGATGAGGGTGATGGGGATGATGAGCGCCAGCCGCCGCACCGCATCGGCGAGCTCGTTGATCTGCCCCGCCCACTCGAGGTGCGTGTCCCAGGGCAGCTTCACCTTCTGCGCGATGCGGTCCTGGGCCTCGCGGATGGTGGAGGCGAGGTCGCGCCCGCGCACCGAGAACTTCACCGGCGTGTAGCGGCGCCCGTCCTCGCGGAAGACCACCGCCGGGCCGTCCTCCTCGATCACGTCGGCCACGTCCCCCAGGGCGATCTGCGTCCCGTCGGGCGCGAAGAGCGGGATGCGGCGGATGGCCGCGGCGCTGTTGCGGTAGGGCTCCTGGAGCCGGATCACCGCGTCGAAGTGCTTCTCGCCCTCGTACACCTGGGTGGCGGACTGGCCGCCCACCGCCGCCTGGACCACCGCCTCGACGTCGCCGGTGTTGAGCCCGTAGCGGGCGGCGCGGACGCGGTCGGTCGAGACCTTGACGCTCGGCTGGCCCAGGGAACGGAACATGCCGAGGTCGTGGACGCCGCGGACGCCCTCCATGACGTCGGAGATGTTGTCGCCCAGCCCCTCGTTGACGCGAATGTCCGGCCCCACCACCTTGACGGTGTTCTCCCCCTTCACCCCCGAGAGCGCCTCCTCCACGTTGTCGCCGATCATCTGGGAGAAGTTGAACACCACCCCGGGGAAGGCGTCGGTGAGCTCGCCGGAGAGGGTGTGGGTGAGCCCCTCCTTCGTCAGCCCGTGCCTCCACTCGCCGAACGGGCGCAGCGGCGCGAAGAGCTCGATGTTGTTGAAGCCGGAGACGTCGGTCCCGTCGTCGGGACGCCCGAGCTGCGACACCACCGCCGCCACCTCCGGATGGGCGCGGACGATGGCGCGCATGCGACCCACGTACTTGGTGGACTCCTCGAGGGAGACGGAGGTGGGGAGCGTGGCGCGGATCCAGAAGTTCCCCTCCTCCAGCTTGGGCATGAACTCGGCGCCCACGAAGTGAAAGAGGGAGAGCCCCGCCAGCACCGGCAGGAGCGCCGCCGCCACCGCCGCTCCCGGCTTGCGGATGGCGGCGCGGATGACCGGCGTGTAGAGGCGGTGGAGGAACTGCATCACCCGGCTCTCCCGGTCCTCCTCCCGCGCCTTGAGCGCGCGCGACAGGACCACCGGGGTGAGGGTGATGGCGAGCACGAAGGCCCCGCCGATGGCGAAGGCGTAGGTGTGCGCCATGGGCGAGAAGATCACTCCCGACACGCCGGTCATGGTGAAGAGCGGGAGAAAGGCGACCCCGATGACCAGGGTGGAGAAGGCCATGGGCCGGCCCACCTCGGCAGCGGCCGCCAGGATCCGGTGGATCATGGTGCCGCTGCCGTGCGACCCGAGGTGCCGGTAGACGTTCTCCACCATGATCACGGTGGAGTCGACCACGATGCCGAAGTCGACCGCGCCGAGCGAGATGAGGTTGGCGGGCGTCCCGGTGGCCACCATCCCGATGAAGGCCACCAGCAGCGAGAGGGGGATGTTCACCGCCGTCACCAGGGCCGCCTTCCAGTTCCCGAGGAAGACCACCAGCACCGCCGAGACGAGGAGGATGCCGACGAGCAGGTTCTCCATCACCGTCCGGGTGGTGAGGGCGACCAGGGCCCCGCGGTCGTAGATGGGCTCGATCTCCATCCCCGGGGGCAGGAGCTTCTTCCGGCGGATCTCGTCGAGCCGCCTGTGGATGCCCTTCAGGGTGGGCTTGGTGCGCTCCCCGTAGCGCATGAGCACGATGCCCTCGACGACCTCGGGCTCCTGGTCCAGGCCCACCTGCCCGAGGCGCGGCGCCGCGCCCACCACCACCGAGGCCACGTCGCGGACCCGCACCGGGGCCCCCTTGGGGAGCGCGACGACCACGTCGCCGATGTCCTTCGTCGACCGGATGACCCCGATCCCGCGGACGGTGTACGACTGCTCGCCCTCGGTGATGCGCTGGCCGCCGGTGTTCAGGTTGGCGTTCGCGAGCGCCTGCTGGAGCTGGGCCAGGGTGACCCCGTAGGAGCGGAGCAGGTTGGGATCGACGTCGACGTGATACTGCTTCGTCTCGCCCCCGAACGAGGTCACGTCGATCACCCCCGGCACCTGCCGGAACTCCCGCTCCAGGATCCAGTCGGCGGCGGTCTTGAGCTCGGCGAGGGAGTAGCCCTTGCCCTTCACCCGGTAGCGGAAGACCTCGCCGATGGCGTTCCAGGGCGACAGCTGCGCCTGCAGCCCGGCCGGCAGAGTCACGAACTGGAGGCGGTTGATCACCTCCTGGCGCGCCTCCTGGTACGAGGTGCCCCAGCGGAAGTAGGCCTTCACGTCTGCGAGGCCGAAGAGGGACTGGGAGCGGATGTGGTCCAGCCCGGGCATCCCGGAGAGCTCCACCTCCAGCGGGATGGTGACGTAGCGCTCCACCTCTTCGGCGCTCCAGCCCTGGGGCTGGACGATGACCTCCACCAGCGGCGGCACCGGGTTCGGGTAGGCCTCGATGTCGAGGAGCTCGAAGGCCGCGAGCCCCCCGACCACGAGCGAAACGGCCAGGCCCAGGACCACCCCGGGCTTCGAGAGCGCCAGGCGGACGATGCGGCCGATCACCGAAGCCTCCTCACAGCAGGCCCACGAGCAGGATGCCCCCGCTCGACACCACCCGGTCGCCGGCCTTGAGGCCGCTCGTCACGGCCGACCAGTCGCCCTCGGTGTCCTCGACCTCGACCGGCCGGCGCTCGAAGCGGACCCGGCCATCGGGGGCCCGCCCGGCCTCGACGAACACCACCGTCTGGTCGCCGAGCCGCAGGAGCGCGCTCCGCGGGACCGCCAGCGCCTCGTGGGTCTTCCCGGCGATGGAGGCGCTGCCGAGCATCTCGGGGCGGAGCGCGCCGTCCGGGTTGGGGAGCGTGATGCGCACCCGGGCGGTGCGGGCCGCCGGGTCGAGGGCGCCGGAGATCCAGTCCACCTTGCCCTTGAAGACGCGGCCGGGGAGGGCCGGGAGCGTCACCTGCGCCTCGGCGCCCGGGGCGATGCGGAAGAGGTCGACCGCGAAGACGTCCGCCAGCGCCCACACCGGGTCCAGCTCGCCGATGGTGAAGAGCTCGATGGCCTGCCCCACCGCGTATTGGCCCTGGACCTCGGTCCCGGGGTTGATGCTGCGGAAGATGACCTGGCCGTCGATGGGAGAGCGGAGCTCGTAGTTCTGGCTCACGCCGCTCCCGTCGGTGGTGGGGAGGAGCTTCGCCTTCTCCCGCGCGCGGTCGCGCTCCGCCTTGGCCTTGAGGTAGTTCGACTCCGCCGTCTCCAGGTCCCGGCGCGCTCCGGCGCGGGCCGCGAAGAGCTCCTTCTGGCGCTCGTGCTCCATCCCGGCGGCCTGCAGGTCGGCCTCGGCCTTGCGGAGGTCGGAGAACACCTGGCCCACGTCAGGGGACTCGATCACCGCCAGCGTCTGTCCGCTGCGGACGCGCTCCCCGGGCTGGGCCAGGACCCGGATCACCCTCCCCGAGACCGGCGAGAGCACGTGCGAGACCCGCAGGTCGCTGAAGGCGATGCGCGCCGGGGCGAGCACCGGCGCCCCCACCGGCCGCACCGCCGCCGGCTCGACCGCGATCTTGCCCTCGGCGACCTGCTTGTCGGTGAGCCACGCCTCGCCCGGGGGAGCCTGCGGGGATTCGGGGGGGGGCTTGCGCTCGCAAGCCGCGAGCACCGAGAGCGCGAGGAGGAGTCGTTTCACGGGAGATAACTCGTTCCGACGGCCTGCTCCAGCTGGACCACGGCCGACCAGTAGGTCCCCAGCGCTTGCAGGTAGTCGATCTCGTTGGAGATGTGGGTCCGCTCGGCGTCGAGCAGATCGAGGAGGCTGGCGGCGCCCTTGGAGTACTGGATGTTCACGAGGTCGCGGGCGTCGCGCGAGCGGGCGAGGAGCCGCTGCTCGGCGCGGCGGGCGGCGCTGCCGGAGGTGACCATGGCGCCGTAGGCGGTGGTGACGTCGCTCAGCAGCTGGGCCTCCAGCCGGGCGAGCGCCAAGTCGGCGGTCCAGGCGGCGGCGTCGGCCTGCCCGATCTGCCCCTGCTGCTGGTAGAGCACCGGCAAGGGCACGCTGATGCCGATCGTTCCGGTGGGGTAGTTGACGTACCCGCCCGACGACCCTTGCTGGTAGTAGCCGAGTTGCAACGAGAACTGAGGGATGATCTGGCGACGGGCGAGCGAGGCGGCCGTCCGGGTCTGCTCCACCTGCGCCCGGGCCGCCGCCACGTCGGGCCGGTGCTGCCGCGCCTCGTCGACCAAGGACGCGAGCGTCGCCCCCGCCAGCCGCGGCGGCGCCAGCGCGCTCTGGAGCTCCGGGGCCTCGACCTGGAAGTCGACGGGAGCGGGCCGCACCCCGAAGGTCAGGGCCAGAGCCGCCTTGGCCTGCTCGAGTGCCTGCTCGGCCCGGTCGGTGGCCTGGTCGAGCTGCAGGGCCAGGACCTCGAGCCGCGCCAGGTCGGCGTCGGAGATGGCGCCCGCCGCCAGCCGCTTCCGCGAGAGGTCCACCGTGCCCTGGGCGAGCTTCGCCTCGTCGCGGGTGAACTGGAGCGCGCGCTGGGCCATGGCGGTGTTGATGAACTGCTGCTTCATCTGGAAGGTGGCGTTCCGGAGCGCGTCGCCCTTCAGGGCCTGGGCGGCCGTCAGGCCGTGCTCGGCTGCGCCGACCGCCAGCCCGCGCTGGCCGGTGGCGAGGAAGGCGAGCGCGCCCTGGTCGGAGAGCGATCCGCTCCAGTAGGGCTGGTCGCACCCCGGGGTGCCCTGGCACTGCCAGCTCTTCCCGACGCTGAACCCCACCTCGGGGTTGGGGACCGCTCCCGCCACCCGGACCTGCGCCTGGGCGGCGCTCACCGCCGCGCTGGCGGTGGCGAGGTCGAGGGAGTGACCCTCGAGGAGCCGCAGCGCTTCGGCGAGGGTGAGGGTCTTCGGGAACTCGCTCACCGCCGGCGGGACGACCCCCTCGGCGTCGTCGGTGGCCCCTGCCCCGACCGGGCCGAGGAGGGCGAGCATCGCCACGAAAGGCGAGAGGGTTCTGACGCCCCGGTGCGGTCGCATGCGGACGCACTCCTCTACCATCCTCGCGGGGGGGCCGCCAGGGCATCCCGGTCCGCACTGGGAGTAGAGCGAGGCGCGGGGAAAGGAAGGCTAGACCGCGGCCGCCAAGCCGCCGCCGCGCACCACGTAGTAGACGGCGTCGGGGTGGTGGAGGACGACGGCGGAAGTGGACTGCTCGGGCACCATCTGGTCGGCACTGGTGAGCGAGACCCCGATGTTCCGTTCCGGCTCGAGGAGCTTCCACATCTTCCGCTGGTCGGCGAGGTCCGGCCAGCTGGGGTAGCCGGGCGAGTAGCGCTTGCCCTGCCCCTCCTTCAGGCCGAGCTCGTTCCGGACGTGGCGGTGCCAGTACTCGGCGAGCGCCTCGGCGGTCTCCACCGCCAGGCCGTGGAGGAAGAGCGCCGCCGCGTACTCGGCGCGCGCCTGCATCTCCTCGGCGACCTTGGACGCCTGGTCTCCCACCGTGACCGCTTGGAAGGCCACCACGTCGCTCCCCGGCTCGGAGCGGAAATGGTCGGCGAGGCACAGGTGGCGCTCGTCCGGCTGGCGCGGGAATCGGAAGCGGGTGAGCTCCTCGCGCCGGCGCACCGGGTCGAGCACCACCAGGTCGTCGCCCTCGGAGTGGCAGGGGAAGTAGCCGTAGACGACCCGGGGCGAGAGCCAGCCCTTCGCTTGTACCTCCGCCTGCAGCGCCGCCAGCCTGGGGCCGAACTCGTCCCGGATCATTCGCTCGTACTCCGCGCCCTTGGCCCTCACGCCCCACTGCAGCTTGAAGAGCTCGGTCAGGTCGAGCAGGGGCCAGAGGTCGGAGAGCGCCACCGCCCCGGAGGGCAGGACGCGCGTGCCCCAGAACGGGGGCGTGGGCGCCTTCTCCACCGGGCGAATGTCGCTGCGCGGCAGCGGGCCGGCGGGAGCGGCCGGCTCGACTGCCGGGACGGCGCGGCCGCGGATCGCCTTCTCGAGCACGTCGCGCTTGAAGGCGTCGCGCCGGGTCGGATCGACGAGCGCCTGGACCACCTCCAGCCCCTCGAAGGCGTCGCGGGCGTAGAAGACCCCGCCCGGGTAGGAGTTCCCGTCCTGGAGAAAATGGGTGCGGTAGCCGAAGCGCCGGTTGATGGCGGCGCCCCCGATGAGGACCGGGAAGGAGAGGTTCCGACGCGCCAGCTCCTCGACGCAGTAGGGCATCTGCTTGGAGGTCGACACCAGCAGGGCGGAGAGGCCGACGGCGTCGGCGTTGGTCTCCACCGCCTTCTCGATGATGGTGGCGACCGGCACCTGCTTGCCGAGGTCGTGCACGGTGAAGCCGTTGTTCGAGAGGATCGTCTTCACCAGGTTCTTGCCGATGTCGTGGACGTCCCCGTAGACGGTGGCGAGGACCACTGCCCCCTTGCTCGTCCCCTCCACCCGGTCGAGGAACCCCTCCAGGTAGGCCACCGCGCGCTTCATCACCTCCGCCGACTGGAGGACGAAGGGCAGGATGAGCTCGCCGGCCCCGAAGCGGTCCCCCACGTCCTTCATGGCCGGCAGGAGCACGTCGTTCAGCACCTCGACGGGCGCGTGGCGGCTGAGCGCGTCGTTGATGAGCGCCTCGATGCCCTCCGGCCTCCGGTGCAGGATCTGGAGGTGGATGCGCTCCTCGGCGGACTTGCCGGCGAAGAGATCCTCGGGTGCGGCAGATGGGGCCTGTCCCTTCCCCTCGAAGTGGTCCACCAGGCGCGCCAGCGCGTCCTCGCGCCGGTCGAGGATCAGGTCCTCCGCGAGCTCGCGCTCGGCGGGGGCGAGCTGCGGGTAGGGGCGGATGTCCTTCGGGTTGACGATGGCGAGGTCCAGGCCCGCCTGGACGGCGTGGAACAGGAAGACGGAGTTCACCACCTCGCGCGCCGGCTTCGCCAGGCCGAAGCTGACGTTGGACACGCCCAGGGTGGTGAACACCCCGGGGTTCTCCGACTTGATGCGCCGGATGCCCTCCAGGGTCTCGAGGGCGCTGTGCCGGTACTCGGCCCCGCCGGTGGCGAGGGTGAAGGTGAGGGCGTCGAAGACCAGCTGGTCGGGCTCGAGCCCGTACTCCTTGGCGATGCCCACCGTGCGCCGCGCGATCTCGGCCTTGCGCTCGGCGGTCTGCGCCATCCCCTTCTCGTCGATGGTCATGCAGACGACGGCGGCGCCGTAGCGCTTGACGAGCGGGAGAACCTTGCGCACCCGCTCTCCGCCCTTCTCCAGGTTCACCGAGTTCACGATGCAGCGCCCCGGGTAGACCTTGAGCGCGCTCTCCACCACGTCCGCCTCGGTGGAGTCGATCATGAGCGGCGCGTCGACGCTCTGAGCGAGCAGGCGCACCAGCGTCCGCATCTGGGCCGCCTCGTCGTCGCGCTCGTTCAGGGCCGTGCACACGTCGAGCACGTGCGCTCCGCCCTCGACCTGCCCGCGCGCGATCTGCACCAGGCCGGCGTAGTCGTCGGCGAGGAGGAGCTCCTTCACCTTGCGGCTGCCCTGGCTGTTCACCCTCTCCCCGACCACCAGCGGGCGCGGCTCCAGGTCGAGGGGGACCGCCTTCATGGCCGAGGAGAGCTCCGGAGCGGGACGGGGACGGCGCCGGCGGGGCGCGGAGAGTCGCCGCAGCCGCTCCACCGTCCGGTGCATGTGCTCGGGGGTGGTCCCGCAGCAGCCGCCGACGATGTCGACCCCGAGCTCGGCGACGAAGTCGGCGAGGGCGTCGGCGAGCGCCTCCGGCGAGAGCCGGTAGACCGCCTTGCCGTCCACGTTCTCCGGCAGGCCGGCGTTGGGCATCACCGAGACGTAGTGGCTGCACTTCTGGCACAGGAGCCGGACGCTCTCCCGCATCTCGGCCGGCCCGGTGGAACAGTTGATGCCGACGGCGTCGACCGGCAGCCGCTCCAGCGTCGCCAGGGCGGCGCCGACCTCGGTGCCGAGCAGCATGCGCCCGGAGGCGTCGATGAGAGTGGGCTGCGCCATCAGGAACACGTCCCGCACCGCCTCGCGGCGAGCGGCGTCGGCCCCGAGCACCGCGGCGCGCAGCTCGAGGATGTCCTGCTGCGTCTCGATGAGGATGGCGTCGGCGCCGCCGTCGATGAGCCCGCGCGCCTGCTCGGCGAAGATCCTCTCCAGGGCGTCGCCGGTGATGCTGGAGAGCGCCGGGTCCGACGACGAGGGCAGCATCCCGGTCGGGCCCATGGAGCCGGCCACGAAGCGCGGCTGTCCGCTGGCGGCGTGGCGGTCGGCGGCGCGGCGCGCCAGGATGGCGGCGCGGAAGTTCACCTCGTAGGTGCGGTGGCCGAGGCCGTACTCGTCGAGCTTGAGGCGGCTCGAGCCGAAGGTGTTCGTCTCCACCACGTCGCAGCCGGCCGCGAAATAGCGATCGTGGATGGCCTCCACCAGGTCCGGGCGAGTCAGGGTGAGGAGGTCGTTCGCCCCCTCCTTGCCGCCGAAGTCCGGCGCCTTGAGGCCGAACCCCTGGATCTGGGTTCCCATCGCCCCGTCGAACACCAGGACGCGCTTGTCGATGGCTTCGCGGAAGGTCACTCGGCTCCCCGTCCGCCGGAGCGGATGGTGGGGCCATACCTAGGCGGTTTGCGGCCGATTCGCAAGGATCTCGGGGGCGCCGGGCGTGCCCCTCGCCCCGTGGCGAGCGGGGAATCCTGTCATCGCGGGGCCGCGGTCGCTAACATGCGCCGCCATGGCGGAGCCGAAGGAGCAGCTCGGGCGGGTCTGGGTCATCGCCATCTGCGCGGGGGCGTTCCGCCTCGCCCTCTTCCTGCGCCTCGACCTCTACGCCGACGAGGCCTACTACTGGATGTGGTCCCGCCACCCCGCGGCCGGGTACTTCGACCACCCGCCCATGGTGGCCTGGCTCATCTCGCTCTTCACGCCCCTCGTGGCCGGCGAGCTGGGGGTCCGGCTTCCCTTCGTCGCCTGCGGGGTGCTGGCGGTGGTCTTCGCCGGGCTCGTCGCGCGCGAGCTCTCCACCGACCCGGGAGCGCCCGTGGTCGCCGCCCTGCTCGCCGCGGTCGCCCCCATCCTCACGCTCACCGGAGGGCTGGCGCTGCCGGACGCCCCGGTGGAGGCGGCCTACGGCGCCAGCACCTGGCTCCTCGCGCGCGCGCGCGGTCGGGGGTGGCTGTGGGCGGGGGTCGCGGTCGGCCTCGCCCTCCTCTCCAAGCTGACGGCGGGCCTCCTCGCGCCCGCCCTGCTCTTCCTCCTCCTCTGGGACCCGGAGCTTCGCCAGGAGGTCAAGGCCCCCTGGCCGTGGCTCGGCGCCCTCGTCGCGGTCGGCCTCTTCCTGCCCAACCTGGCGTGGAACGCTACCCACGACTGGGTCGCGGTCCGCTTCCAGCTCCGGCACGGCTTCGCCTCCACCGTCACCCTGCGCTCCGTGCTCGACTACCTGGGAGGGCTCCTCGGGGGGCCGGGGCCGGTGGTCCTCGTCCTCGGGGTCGGCTTCCTCGCGCGCGCCCGCACCCCGGCGGCGAAGCGCGTCGCCGCCGCGACCTTCCTCCCCATGCTCGTCACCTTCGCCGCCGCCACCCGGAGCCCGGTGGAGGCGAACTGGGGCGCGCTCGTGTACCCGGCGCTCGCCGGATCGGCGGCCGCGGCCCTGGCTCGGCTCCGGCCGCGCCTCGCCCGGACGCTCGTCGGCTTCTCCGCGATCTCCGGCGTCCTCGTCGCCATCCTCTTCGGGATGGAGGTGCGCAATCCCACGCTCGTCCCCGCCGACACCCCCTTCGTGGAGCGCTTCCGTGGCTGGCGCGCCTTCGGCGCCAGCGCCCGCGACGCCGCCGCCCAGGCCTGCGCCCAGATCGGCAGCCCGGCCGGGTGCGACGGGCTCGATCCGTTCGTCTTCACGACCGGCTACCAGGAGGCGGCCGAGCTCGCCTACTACGCCGGATGGCGCCGGTTCGGGCCGGGGCTGACGCGCGCCTCCCAGCTCGACCTCTGGTACCGGCCCCCCGCTCCTGGCTCCCCGGTCCTCGAGTCGGGGTTTGGCTTCGACGAGGAGAACCGGCTCTTCCGGGCCGAGGTCGAGGGCAGCCCGGTCCTCTTCGACGTGGTCCTGAAGGGGCGGGTGCTGCACCGCGGCGAGATCCGGGCGTTTTCGGGTTACCGGGGAGAGCGGGTGCGGCGGGGCCAGGCCGACTTACATTTCCGGTGAGGAGACCGATGCAGGCCGAACGCCAGGCCGGGAGCGACGCGGCGCCGGCGCGCTGGTACGAGCGCGAGCCCGACGGGAAGCTGCGCTGCACCCTGTGCCCGAGAGACTGCCGCCTGCAGGAGGGCCAGGCCGGCTTCTGCTTCATCCGACGCAACGAGGGCGGGCGGATGGTCACCTCCGGTTACGGGCGCACCACCGGGTTCGCATCCGACCCCATCGAGAAGAAGCCCCTCAACCACTTCTACCCCGGGACCCAGGTGCTCTCCTTCGGGACGGTGGGCTGCAACCTGGGCTGCCGGTTCTGCCAGAACTGGGACATCTCCAAGGCGCGCACCTCGGAGCGGGCAATGGGGGCGCATTCCCCAGCCGACGTCGTCGACCTCGCCCTCGCCTCGGGATGTCCCTCGGTGGCCTTCACCTACAACGACCCGGTCACCTGGGCGGAGTGGGCCATCGACGTGGCGAAGGAGGCCCGGCGCCGGGGGGTGAAGACGGTCTTCGTGACGGCGGGGTACGTTCACGCAGAGGCGCGCCGCGAGATCTTCGCGCACATGGACGCCACCAACGTGGACCTGAAGGCGTTCACCGAGGAGTTCTACGGCAAGGTCTCGCTCGCGCACCTCGCCCCGGTGCTCGAGACTCTCGAGTGGCTGGCGCGGGAGAAGTCGGTCTGGACCGAGGTGACGAACCTCGTGATCCCCGGGCTGAACGACGATCCGGGGGAGACGCGGCGCCTGGCGGAGTGGGTCCGGGACCACATGGGGCCCGACGTGCCCTTGCACTTCACCGCCTTCCACCCCGACTACAAGATGATGGACCGGCCCCCCACCCCGCCCCGCACGCTCTCCGAGGCTCGCCGGATCGCCCGGGAGGTCGGCCTGCGCTACGTCTACACCGGCAACGTCCACGACCCCGAGGGGCAGACCACCTGGTGCCCGGGGTGCGGCGCGGCGGTCATCGAGCGCGACTGGATGTCGGTGCGCGCCTGCCGGCTGGGGACGGGCGGGACCTGCCAGCGCTGCGGCACCCGCATCGCCGGCCGCTTCGGGGACGAGCCGGTGCGGCCCACCGTGGCGCGCCGCTCGTTCCTCGGGATGTAGGTCTCCGCCGGTCGGCTCACCCGCCGTCCGGCGCTCCCGCGTCGGCCGCGCCCCCGTCCGTGAACTCGACCGGGGTGAGGTCGACGCAGCCGCCGTCCAGGGAGCCGGGCTGCGGGAGGGCGAGGCCGCAGTTCACCTTGCCCTGGCAGGTCTCGAGGAGCGCGCACTCCACCGGGGGCGAGGAGGCGTTCCAGTTCGCCGGCGGCTCCGGGCAGGTCTTGAGGAGGTTCGAGCAGTAGGAGAGCTGGCCGCTGTTGGGGTTGGCGGCGCTGATCCGGTTTCGCACGTCGGTCTGGCAGGCCGTCTGCGGTGCGCCCACCGGCTGGCAGTTGCAGATGCGGTCCCCGAGCTCCTGGCACGAGTTCGTGCACCCGCTGGCCGCGAGCGACACGACGAGGCCGGCGCCGGCGAGGGCGAGGAAGGCGCGAGAGGCTCGCATCGAGGCGCGGAGAATCGCCCGGGATCTCGCGCACTGTCAAGGACGGTTGGCGCGCGCCAGCGCCTCCATCGCGAAGTCCAGCCGATCGTTGCCGACGAACATCTCGCTGCCGACGAAGAGGGTGGGGGCGCCGAAGGCGCCTCGGTCGACCGCCTCCTGCGTCTGCCTCACCAGGGCCTCCTTGTAGGAGGGGGCCTCGGCGACGAGGGCGGGGCCGTCGAGCCCGGCCTTGGCGGCCACCTCCTCCAGCACCTTGGCGCTGGAGATGTCCTTTCCCTCCGCCCAGTAGGCCCGGAAGAGCGCATGGGTGTAGGGCACGAGCGCGCCCGCCTTCTCGGCGGCGAAGGCCGCCCGGAGGGGCAGGACCGTCAGCACCGGGAAGGTGGGCGGCCTCTCCAGGGGAACGCCGAGGCGGCGAGCCCAGCGCCCGAGGTCGGTCCACATGTGAGCGAACTTGGCCGGCGTCTCGAGCGGGGCCCGGTTGCCGGTGGCCTTGAAGACTCCGCCGAGGAGGAAGGGGCGGAAGCGCACCGAGCCGCCTACCCTCCGCGCCTCCGCCTCCACGCGCGTGGAGGCGAGGTACGAGTACGGGCTCACGAAGTCGTAAAAGAACTCGAGGTCGGCCATGGCGCCTCCGGGGGCCCTGGAAAAAGGTGGGAATCCCCGGTCACCGGGGCGGGTCGAGTATAACGGGACCATGCCCGCCGTCTCCTGCCTTTGGCTCCTCGCCGCGCTCGTCGCCGGGCCCGCCGCCCCTCCGCCGGAGGCGGCTCGGGCGCTCGCTCGCAAGCTGCAGAACTTCTACGAGTCGACGCGCGACCTCAAGGCCGACTTCGTCCAGACCTACACCTACGCCGCCGTCGGCCGCTCCCAGGTCTCGCGCGGCACCCTGAGGGTGAAGAAGCCCGGCCGGATGCGCTGGGACTACGCCTTCCCTTCGGAGAAGACGGTGGCGCTCGTGGGGACGCGGCTGACGCAGTACGAGCCGGAGCCGAATCAGGTGTACGTCGACGAGAGGTTCGACGCCACCGCGATGAGCGCCGCGGTGACCTTCCTCGTCGGCAAGGGCAACCTGGAGAAGGAGTTCGCGCTCGGCCTGGGGGAAGGCGGCGCCCTGGTCCTGCGCCCGCTCCGCCCCGACCCGCGCGTCGACGCCATCACCCTGTTCGTCGGGCCGGACGGGGAGGTGTCGAGGACGCGGGTGGTCGACGGGCAGGGGAACGTGAACGACATCGCCTTCGCGAACCTGAAGCGCAACGTGGGGCTGAAGGACGGCGAGTTCGACGTGCGGCTTCCGGCCGACGTGCGCCGGGTGCAGGTTCCGGGGCGCTAGAGTCCGAGCCAGGCGCGGCAGGCGGGCGGCAGCGACGAGTAGTCCGGGGCGGCGAAGCGGGCGCCGGCGCCGAGCAGAGCGGCGACGGGCTCGGAGGTGGCGATCCCCACCGCCTCCATCCCGGCGGCGCGCGCCGCGCGCACGCCGTTCGAGGCGTCCTCGAAGGCGACGCAGCCCTCCGGGGCCACGCCGAGGAGCGAGGCGGCGGCGAGGAAGATGTCGGGGAAGGGCTTGCCGCGCGCCGCGCTCTCCGGTCCGGCCACCGCCTCGAACGCCGATTCGAGCCCCAGGGCCTCGAGCACCATCGCCCGGTTGGCGGGGGGGGCAGCGGTGGCGAGCGCGAGGCGGAGGCCCTGGTCCCGCAGGGCCCCGAGGAAGGGCAGGAGGCCCGCGACCGGAGCTACCTGGTCGCCGTAGGCGGATCGGTAGTCCGACTCCTTCTCCTCCGAGAGGCGGGCCGCCTCCGCCGGGGCCACCGGGCGGCCGAGGAGGACCGGGAGGATCTCGTCGGCCTTCCTCCCCGCCCAGTCGCGCTCGAACTGCTCGCGGGTGGCGTGCGAGCCGAGCCGGCGTGCCAGCCGGACCCACGCCTCGCCGTGGAAGCGCATGTTGTCGACGAGCGTGCCGTCGAGGTCGAACACGGCGGCGAGGATCGTCAAGGGCTTCCCACCTCCGAGAGGCGGTCGGCGAGCCAGCGGGAGAGATCCCCCAGGCTCTCCTCCCCGATCTCGTGGCCGATCGGGTACTCGCGGAAGTCGAGCCGGACGCCGAGCGGCGGGAGGAGGCGCTCGGCCTCGAGGCCGAAGGCGAAGGGCACGACCGGGTCGAGGCGCCCGTGCTGCCAGAGCACCGGGAACCCGCGCAGCGCGGCGGGCGGCCTGGCCGGGAGGAAGGCGGGCAGGAGCCGACCGGAGTGGGCCACCACCCCGCGGAGGATCTCGGGGCGGGAGAGCGCCGCCCCGAGCGCCATCGAGGCGCCCTGGCTGAAGCCGCAGAGCCAGACGCGCGCCGGGTCGGCGCCGTAGGCGTGACAGGCCTCGGCGACG
Source organism: Anaeromyxobacteraceae bacterium (assembly GCA_035499295.1). GTDB lineage: Bacteria > Myxococcota > Myxococcia > Myxococcales > Anaeromyxobacteraceae > DATJZG01. The sequence continues at coordinate 39,729 of DATJZG010000080.1, read as the reverse complement.
AACCCGACGAGCCGCTCCCGGCTCGCGAGCGCCTGGGCCTCGTCGAAGCGCGGCGGCTCCCGGCTCCAGTCGACGGCGTACCAGGCGTAGCCCATGGGCTCGGCCGGGTGGGGCGCGCGGGCCGAGACCACGAGGAAGCGGGGATCGAGCCCCGGAGCGATCCCGAGGAGGTCGTCCTCGTCGGCGCCGAGCCCGTGGAGGAGGACGACGAGCGGGGGGCGGGCCGCGCCCCCGGCCGGCCGCCGCACCCGGTGCTCGAGCGTCACGGGACCACTCGCAGCGGTGCCGAGCGGGGCCGGGGGCGAGCGGCGCGGGGGAGGCGCCCGAGGCCGGACGGGTCGCGGGCCACCACCTTGCCGACGAGGTCGTAGTCGCCCGCCTCGGTGATCTCGACCGTCACGATCTCGCCGGGGTAGGCGACGGGCTCGCCGGGGACGGCGAACTCGTTGATGTAGGTGAGGCCGTCGATCTCCGGGGCCTGGCGCGCGTGCCGGCCGGCGAGCAGGTGGGGGGTGCCCTCGGCGCGTCCCTCCACCAGGACGTCGAGGCGCCTGCCCACCATCGCCCGCTGCTGAGCGCGCGAGAGGCGCTGCTGCAGCGCCATGACCTTCTCCCGCCGGGCGCGTTTCACCTTCTCCGGGACCTGGCCCGGCATCGCGGCCGCTGTGGTGCCCTCCTCGCGCGAGTAGGTGAAGACCCCGAGGCGCTCGAAGCGCTCCTCCTCCACGAAGCGCAGCAGGTCCTGGAAGTCGTCCTCGGTCTCGCCGGGGAGCCCCACGATGAGGGCGGTGCGCAGCGCGATCCCCGGAACGCGGTCGCGGAGCTTCGCGAGCAGGCGGCGGAGGAAGACGGCGTCGCGCCCCCGCTTCATCGAGCGCAGCAGGCGGTCGGAGGAGTGCTGCAGGGGCATGTCGACGTACTTCGCGATTTTGGCCTCGCGCGCGATCACGTCCACGAGCGCGTCCGGGAAGTCCCGGGGATAGGCGTAGTGGAGCCGGATCCAGCGGATCCCCTCCACCCGGCAGAGCTCGGGGAGCAGGTGGTGGAGCCGGACCCTCCCGGGCAGGTCCTGACCGTAGGCGGTGAGGTCCTGGGCCACGAGCGAGAGCTCGACCGTCCCCTGGCCGGCGAGGACCCGCGCCTCCTCGAGGACGTCCTCCACCGGGCGCGAGCGCTGGGCGCCGCGCAGCTTGGGGATGATGCAGAAGGCGCAGGCGTTGTCGCAGCCCTCGGCGACCTTGACGTAGGCGGTGTGGGACGGGAGCGAGTTCACCCTGGGCGTCGAAGCCGCGTGCAGGAAGTCCGGGTCCGGGACCACGAGCCGCTTCGCCTGGGCGTCCGAGACGATGCGAGCGATCTCGGCGTAGGCGCCGGTGCCGACGAGGTGGTCCACCTCGGGGAGCTCGCGCGCGAGCTCCTCCGGGTACCTCTGCGCCAGGCAACCCGCGACGACGAGCTTCCGGCATCGCCCCTCCTCCTTCATTCGGGCGAGGGAGAGGATCGCCTGGATCGACTCCTCCTTGGCGCTCTCGATGAAGCCGCAGGTGTTGACGACGATGACCTCCGCGTCCTTGGGCTCCACGACGAGGCGGAAGCCGGCCTCGGAGAGGGTGCCGAGCATGATCTCGCTATCCACCCGATTTTTCGGGCAGCCGAGTGTCCGCATGTAGAGCTTCGTCGCCACCGGTGGCGCGGATCTAACGCCCGAACGGGGTGGGGCGCAATGCCGGGTGCCGAGCGCCCCACTTCAGCGCAAGAACGCGTACCGCGGACTCGGGTCACGATCTGTGTAGGACGAGATGCTAGGTTGACCGACGCTAGTTTTTATCGCCCTTAAGGGGGGACTCACCCATGGCTCGTTGGCTGCGCTGGCTACCGCTTTCTGCGCTCATCGTCGCCCTCGCGGGTTGCGGCGCCTCGAGCACTACCACGACCTGCGTGGCGGGATCGCAACAGTGCGGCAGCACTTGCGTGGACACCTCCACCGACAACGCCAACTGCGGAGCCTGCGGGACGCAGTGCCCGGCGGGCCAGGTCTGCTCCGGCGGCGCCTGCGCGCTCACCTGTCAGCCCGGCCTAATCGACTGCAACGGAAAGTGTATCGACCCTCTCTCTGACCTGGCCTTCTGCGGCGCCTCCGGGAGCTGCAGCGGCTCCAACGCCGGCCAGAAGTGCCCCTCCGGCGAGGTTTGCAGCACCGGGAGCTGCCAGGTCTCGTGCCAGGCGGGGCTCGTCCTCTGCAACGGGAAGTGCACCGACCCGAACACCGACCGGACGTACTGCGGCGCCGGTGCGGCCTGCGCCGGGAACGAGGCCGGCACGCAGTGCGGCGCCGGCCAGGTCTGCGCCAACGGCACCTGCCAGCTCTCCTGCCCGCCATACCTGCTCAACTGCAACGGAAAGTGCATCGACCCGCAGACGAACGCCAACTACTGCGGAGCGGGCGCGAACGGCACCACCTGCACCGCCAGCCCGGGCTCGATCTGCGGGGCCGGCGAGGCCTGCACCCAGGGCGCCTGCGCCTGTGCCGGCGCCACGCCGAACCTCTGCGGGAGCGGGGCGAGCGCGAGCTGCACCGACCTCAAGACCGACCCGGCGAACTGCGGTGCCTGCGGCAACAAGTGCGGGGGCACCCAGTTCTGCGCGCAGGGTGAGTGCGTCCAGACCTGCTTCGCCGGCCAGGTGACCTGCCCGACGGCCGCCCCCGCCTACTGCGCCACGCTCGCCACCGACGCCAACAACTGCGGCGCCTGCGGCAACGCCTGCAAGCTCGGTGAGCAATGCGCCAATGGCTCCTGCTCCTGCCCGACGGCGACGCCCACCCCGTGCGGCAGCGGGGCCGGCGCATTCTGCGCCAACACCCAGAACGACCCCAACAACTGCGGGGCCTGCGGGCACGCGTGCGCGGCCGGCCAGCTGTGCGCGAACGGCTCCTGCGCCGAGAGCTGTCCCTCCGGGCAGCTGGCCTGCACCGGAACCGCCGTCCCCTACTGCGCGAACGTCCAGACCGACGCCAACAACTGCGGCGGTTGCGGCCCGGCCTACGCATGCCCCCTCGGCCAGCAGTGCTCCGGTGGCAAGTGCGGCTGTCCCGCCGCGACCCCCGAGGCCTGCGGCACCGGAGCGGGCGCCTTCTGCACCAACACCCAGACCGATCCGAGCAACTGCGGCGGCTGCGGTCCGGCGTACGCCTGCCCGTCGGGCGAGATGTGCGCGGCCGGCAAGTGCGTGGTGAGCTGCGTCGGCTCCGAGACGGCCTGCTCCACCACCGGCAGCGGCACCGCCACCTACTGCGCCAACACCCAGAGCGACCCCAACAACTGCGGCGGCTGCGGCAGCGCGTTCGCGTGTCCGTCGGGCGAGATGTGCGCGGCCGGCAAGTGCGTGGTGAGCTGCGTCGGCAGCCAGCTGGCCTGCCCGTCCGCCGGGACCCCCACCTATTGCGCCAACACCCAGAACGACGCCAACAACTGCGGTGGCTGCGGCAAGGCCTGCGCGCTCGGCGAGCAGTGCGTCGCCGGCAACTGCGCCTGCCCGGGTGCCACCCCCACCGCCTGCGGCACGGGCTCGGGCGCCTACTGCGCGAACACCCAGAACGACCCCAACAACTGCGGCGGCTGCGGTACGGGATGCGCGCCGGGCGAGCTCTGTTCTGCGGGCAAGTGCGCGGTGAGCTGCGTCGCGAGCGAGACCGCCTGCCCGGCGACGGGGACGGCGACCTACTGCGCCAACACCCAGAACGACGCCAACAACTGCGGCGGGTGCGGCAAGGCCTGCGCGCTCGGCGAGCAGTGCGTCGCCGGTAGCTGCGCCTGCCCCGGCGCCACCCCCACCGCCTGTGGCACGGGCTCGACTGCCTACTGCGCCAACACCCAGAACGACCCGAACAACTGCGGCGGGTGCAGCAAGGCGTGCCCCTCGGGCGAGCTCTGCTCGGGCGGGGCGTGCGTGGTGAGCTGCGTCTCGAGCGAGACGGCCTGCCCGGCGACGGGGACGGCCACCTACTGCGCCAACACCCAGAACGATCCGAACAACTGCGGCGGCTGCGGCAAGGCGTGCCCCTCGGGCGAGCTGTGCTCCAGCGGGACGTGCGGGGTGAGCTGCGTCGGCAGCCAGGTGGCCTGCCCCTCCACCGGGACCCCGACCTTCTGCGCGAACGTCCAGAACGACGCCAACAACTGCGGCAGCTGCGGCAAGGCGTGTCCGCTCGGCGAGCAGTGTGCCGGCGGCACCTGCGCTTGCCCGAGTGCGACCCCGACGGCGTGCGGGAGCGGCTCGGCCGCATTCTGCGCCAACACCCAGAACGACCCCAACAACTGCGGCGGGTGCGGCAAGGCGTGCCCCTCGGGCGAGCTGTGCTCCGGCGGTGCCTGCGTGGTGAGCTGCCTCTCCACGCAAGTGGCCTGCCCGACCACCTCGCCGACCTACTGCGCCACCACGGCCACCGACGCGAACAACTGCGGCGCCTGCGGCAAGACCTGCCCGCTCGGAGAGCAGTGCGTGAGCGGCGCGTGCGCCTGCCCGAGTGCGACACCGGCCGCTTGCGGGAGCGGCTCGACCGCGTACTGCGCCAACACCCAGAACGATCCCAACAACTGCGGTGCCTGCAGCAAGGCGTGCCCCTCGGGAGAGCTGTGCTCGGGCGGGACGTGCGTGGTGAGCTGCGTCTCGAGCGAGACCGCCTGCCCGTCCACCGGGACGGCGACCTACTGCGCCAACACCCAGAACGACCCGAACAACTGCGGCGCCTGCGGATCCGCCTGCGCCCCCGGCCAGCTCTGCGCGGCTGGCAAGTGCGTGCAGACCTGCGCGACCTCGCAGACGGCCTGCCCGACGGAGGCGCCGACCTTCTGCGCCACCACGGCGAACGACCCGAACAACTGCGGCGGGTGCGGAATCGTGTGCCCGGCGGGCGAGCTCTGCTCCTCGGGCAAGTGCGCGGCGACCTGCGTGGCGAGCCAGACGGCCTGCCCGACGGCGGCGCCCACCTTCTGCACCACCACGGCGAACGATCCGAGCAACTGCGGCGCCTGCGGGACGGTGTGCCCCTCGGGCGAGCTCTGCTCCTCGGGCAAATGCGCGGTGAGCTGCGTCGCCGGCGAGACCGCGTGCCCCGCGACCGGGACGGCCACCTACTGCGCCAACACCGCGAACGACCCGAACAACTGCGGCGCCTGTGGGACCCTCTGCGCCGCCGGGCAGCTCTGCTCGTCGGGCAAGTGCGTGCAGACCTGCGCGACCTCGCAGACGGCCTGCCCGACGGCGGCGCCCACCTTCTGCGCCACCACGGCGAACGACCCGAACAACTGCGGCGCCTGCGGGACGGTGTGCCCCTCGGGCGAGCTCTGCTCCTCGGGCAAGTGCGTGGTGAGCTGCGTCTCGCCCGCGATCGCCTGTCCTTCCACGGGGACGGCCACCTACTGCGCCACCACGGCGAACGACCCGAACAACTGCGGCGCCTGCGGGACGGTGTGCCCGTCGGGTGAGCTCTGCTCCGGGGGGAAGTGCGTCGTGAGCTGCGTCCCCACCCAGACCGCCTGCCCCTCCACGGGAACGGCCACCTACTGCGCCAACACCCAGAACGATCCCAACAACTGCGGCGGCTGCGGGACGGTGTGCCCGTCGGGCGAGCTCTGCACCGCGGGCAAGTGCGCGGTGAGCTGCGTCGCGAGCGAGACCGCCTGCCCGTCGACGGGAACGGCCACCTACTGCGCCAACACCCAGAACGATCCCAACAACTGCGGCACCTGCGGCACGACCTGCGCGAGCGGCGCCGCCTGCGTCGCTGGGGTTTGCAGCGTCACCTGCCCGACCGGCGAGATCAACTGCAACGGGGTTTGCATCAACCCGCTCAGCGATCTCACCTACTGCGGTGCCTCGGGAACGTGCTCCTCGACCACCAAGGGAACGACGTGCACCGGCGGCCAGTCTTGCTACCAGGGCGGGTGCGTGACCGTGTGCATCTCGGGCGACCTGGTCTGCGGCGGCAGCTGCATCGACCCGACCACCAACAACACCTACTGCGGCGCCACCGGCAACTGCACCACCGGCACCGGCAACTCGGTGGGGACGACCTGCAGCGGCGGCATGAACTGCAAGTCGAGCAAGTGCGCCTGCCCGGCCGGGCTCGCGACCACCTGCAGCGGCACCTGCACCAACACCCAGACCGATCCCAAGAACTGCGGGGCCTGCGGCACGACCTGCTCCGGCACCACTCCGCAGTGCGTCTCCGGGAAGTGTACCGCCGCCTGCGCCTCGATCACCTTCACCGAGGCCACCTACTCCACCCCGGGCCAGAACCCCATCTGGCTCGTCGTCGGCGACTTCAACGGCGACGGCTACCCGGACGTGGTCTACGTGGACCAGGGGAGCACCACGAGCAACCTCGGTATCTTCACCGGAAGCGCGACCGGGGTGCTCACGCTCGGGACCTCCACCAGCATGGACGCCAGCTCCGGCCGGATCGCGCTCGGGGACTTCAACGGCGACCACAACCTCGACGTGGTGGTGAGCAACTACGCCACCAACGCCGGCGAGGGGCTCGTCTTCCTGGGGAACGGCAACGCCACCTTCCAGACGGTGGCGAAGTACCCGACCGACCTCCTCATGCTGGGCGTCACCGTGGCGGACGTCACCGGAGACGGGAAGCCCGACATCATCATGGCGGCCCAGAACGCCGGCATCATCATTTACGAGAACATGGGCAACGGGGTCTTCCAGGCCATGCTGCCCGTCCTCCAGGCCGGCTTCCTGCCGTACGACGTGGCCGTCGCCGACATGAACAAGGACGGCATCCCGGACATCGTCGTCGGCGGCTCGTACGGCGGCACCGGTGCCGTCACCATGTTCACCGGCAAGGGAGGCGGCGCCTTCAACCCGGCCACGGCGCTGGTGCAGACCCCGGCGGCCATCGCGACGGCGGCGACCAGCACTCCCGTGAGCACCATCGCCAACAAGATCGTGGTGGTGGACCTGAACGGAAACGGGTACCCGGAGGTGGTCACCGCCGACACGGCCTACGGCTCGATCTCGGTCCTCCTCAACAACGCGGGCACGCTCACGCAGGGTGCCGCCTACAAGATGAGCCCGGCGATGCCCAACCTGAACGCCGCCGCCCTGGCCGCCGGCGACTTCAACGGCGACGGCAAGATGGACATCGCGGTCGTGAACTACTGGGACGCGGTGGGGGCGTCGCAGCTCGGGATCTTCACCGGCAAGGGAGACGGCACCTTCAACGCCATGCTGAACGTCCCCATCAACACGACCGACGTGACCTACGGGATCGGGGTGGCGGACATGAACGGGGACGGCAGACCCGATCTGGTGGTGGCGAACAGCTACGCGGACAGCGTGGCGGTGTTCCTCAACACCTGCAAGTAGGCCGGCGCGATCGCTCTCGCGCTGGCGCGGCGCCCCCGGCATCCTTCCTGCCGGGGGCGTCGCCATTGCCGGGGGGGAGGGCGCCCGCCCTCCCCCGGCGTTTCGTTCAGTCCCGGAAGTTCTGGAACTGGATGGGGATCCCCAGGGACGCGCCGCGGACGAGTTGCATCGCCGACTGCAGGTCGTCCTTCTTCTTGCCGGTGACGCGCACCATCTCGCCCTGGATGGCGGACTGCACCTTGAGGCCGCTCTCCTTCAAGAGCGCCACGATCCTCTTCGCATCCTCCTGCTTCAACCCGCGCCGGAGCTTCACCAGCTTCTTCACGTGCCCCTGGGCGGCGGGCTCCACCGTCTGAGGGTCGAGCCCCTCCAGCGGGACGCCGCGCTTGGCGAGCTTCTCCATGAGGACCGTGAGCGCCGCGTCGATCCGCCCCTCGCTGTTGGCCTTGAGCAGGATGCCGCCGTCGGGCTGGCGCTCGAGGTCGGTGGCCGTCCCCTTGAAGTCGAACCGCTGGGCGATCTCCTTCCTCGCCTGGTTCAAGCCGTTCTCGAGCTCCATCAGGTTGAGCTCGGAGACCACGTCGAAGCTCGGCATCTTCTCCTCCTTGCCTCTAGACCTCGAGGACCACGGCTCGAACCAGCGGGCGCCGCCCGAGCTCGCGCCGGAACCACCGCCCCAGCGACCGGGAGAGAGCCTCCTCCAGGCGCGCCCCCTCCCGCTCCGGGCCCGGCAGCTCCGCCAGCGCGCGGCCGATCTCGGCCGCGAGCTCCGGCTCGCGCCCCGAGAGCCCCGCCGCCCCGGCAGCGCGGATCTCCGGCGGCCGGGCCAGCTCGCGGGCGACGCGGTCGACCGCCACCACCGCCACCACCAGGCCGCGCTCGGCGAGCATGCGGCGTTCTCGTATCACGGAGTCGGCCACCGCGGTGAAGCCCAGGTCCCGCTCCAGGTAGGTGCGTCCCGAGGCCACGGTCTCCTCCAGGAGCCGCACCCCGCCGTCCGCGATCTCGAGCACCTCGCCGTCGACGAGGACGTGGCGCCGCCCTTCCGGAACGCCTTCCAGGCCGGCGTGCCCCGCGTGGCGGACCAGGTGGCGGAAGGCGCCGTGAATGGGGATGAAGTGCTCGGGGCGAGCGAGGCGGAGGAGCTGGCGCTGCTCCTCCTCCTGGGCGTGGCCGGAGGCGTGCAGGGATCGGTGCTCCTCCCAAAGGACCTCGGCCCCGAGCCGGGCGAGGCCGTCCAGGGCGCGGCCGATGGCGACCTCGTTCCCGGGGATGAAGCGGGAGGAGAGGAGCACCCGGTCGCCCGGTGCCACCGCCATCCCCGGGAGTTCCCCCCGCGCGAGCCGGGCGAGAGCGCTGCGGGGCTCGCCCTGGGTCCCGGTGACGAGCGCGCACAGCTCGCGCCGCGGGAGCGAGCTCGCCTCGTCCGGGGAGGCGACCTGGCCGGCGGGCAGGCGCAGGTAGCCGAGCTCGATGCCGAGGCGGACGTTCTCCTCCATCGACCGCCCCAGCAGGGCGAGGCGACGCCCGTGGGCGCGCGCGGCGTCGGCGACCTCCTGGATTCGGTGGAGATGGGAGGCGAAGCAGGCCACCCAGACCCGGCCCGGCACCCCGTCCATGGCCTGGCCGAGCGCCGGGGCCACTTCCGCCTCCGAGAGGGAGTGACCGGGCCGGTCCGAGTTGGTGGAGTCGGAGAGGAGGAGCCGCACCCCCGCTCGGCCGAGGGCCTCGAAGCGCGCGAGGTCGGTGCGCCGGCCATCGAGTGGGCGCTCGTCGATCTTGAAGTCGCCCGAGTGGACGAGAAGCCCCTGCGGCGTGGAGAGGGCGAGCCCGCAGGCGTCCGGGATGGAATGAGTCACCGCCACGAACTCCGCCGAGAACGGGGAGGAGGCCCCGACGCACACCGACTCGCCCGCCCGCACCTCCCGCAGGTCCGCCTTCACGCCCAGCTCGACGAGGCGCGGGCGCAGCAGGGCGAGGGCGAGCCGCGGACCGTAGACCGGGACCGGGACCCGCCGGAGCAGGAGCGGGAGCGCGCCGATGTGGTCCTCGTGGCCATGGGTGACGAGCACCGCCCCCACCCGCTCGCGGCGCTCCTCCAGCCAGGAGAGGTCGGGGGCGACGGCCTCCACCCCCAGGTTCTCCGCCGGGAAGAGGAGGCCGCAGTCCACCACCGCCACCCGGCCGTCGCACTCGAGGGCGAGGCAGTTCATCCCGATCTCGCCCAGGCCGCCCAGGGCGACGATGCGGACCGGATGGGCCATGGCTCGACAATCTGACGGGAAAGAGGGGCCGTGGCAAAGCCCGGGGAGGGGCGGGGGAGCGTCCCCCGGGAAGGGGTGCTCTGGGTTATGGTCGCCCGTCCATGGATCCCCTACTCGACGACCTGAACGCGGAGCAGCGGGAGGCGGTCCTCCACCGCGGAGGGCCGCTGCTCGTCCTGGCCGGGGCCGGGTCGGGGAAGACGCGCGTCATCGTCCACCGCCTCGCCCGCCTGGTGCGCGACGGCGGCGTCGCGCCCTGGCACGTGCTCGCCGTCACCTTCACCAACAAGGCCGCGGGCGAGATGCGGGAGCGCCTCGAGGCGCTCCTCGGGCCGGCGGGGCGGGAGGCGTGGGTGCAGACCTTCCACGCCTTCGGCGCCCGCTTCCTGCGGCGCGAGGCCGCCCGCGCCGGCCTCCCGCCCGCCTTCGCCATCTACGACGACGACGACCAGCGCACGCTGGTGAAGCGGCTGCTCGCCGAGATGGGGATCGCGGACGAGAGCCTAGGGACGCGCGAGGTCCTCTCCCGCATCGACCGCTGGAAGAACCTGGGGCTGTCTCCGACGGAGGTCCGGCTCGAGGAGGTGGATGCCGAAGGCGAGCGGTGCCTGGAGGTCTGGCGCCGCTACGAGCGGGCGCTCGCCCGGGCCGGCGCGGTCGACTTCGGCGACCTCCTGCTCCGGCCCGCGCAACTGCTCGAGGCCGACCCCGACCTGCGCGCGCGCTGGGAGCGCCGCTTCCGCCACATCCTGGTGGACGAGTTCCAGGACACGAGCCCGGCCCAGTACCGCCTCCTCAAGCTCCTGAGCGCCCACGCCGAGAGCGTCTGCGTGGTGGGGGACGACGACCAGGCCATCTACCGCTGGCGCGGCGCGGACGTGAGCAACATCCTCGACTTCGACAAGGACTTCCCCGGGACGCGGGTGGTGAAGCTGGAGCAGAACTACCGGTCCACCGGCAACGTGCTCGCCGCCGCCCACGCCGTCATCTCCCGCGCCTCGCGCCGGCGCGAGAAGAAGCTGTGGACGGAGCGGGAGGCGGGCGCCTCGCTGAAGCTGCTCGTGGCCCAGGACGAGCACGAAGAGGCGCAGCGCATCGCCGCGGCCGTGGAGGAGGAGCGCGCCCGCGGAACCCGCGGCGACGAGATCGCCGTGCTCTACCGGGTGAACGCGCAGTCGCGCCCCATCGAGGCGGCGCTCCGGGCGAGCCGCATCCCCTACGTGATCGTGCGCGGCACGAGCTTCTTCGAGCGCGCCGAGGTGCGCGATGCCGCCGCCTACCTGCGCCTTTCGCTCTCCCCTGCCTCCGACCTCGACCTGGCGCGCGTCCTCAACCGCCCGGCCCGCGGGATCGGGGAGAAGACCGTCGAGCGCCTGCAGTCCTTCGCCGTCGAGCGGGGAATCTCGCTCTTCGAGGCGCTCGGGCGCCGCGACGAGATCGCCGAGCTCAAGGCGGCGGCGCGCCGGAGCCTGGGGGAGTTTCACGCGGTGGTGGCCTCGCTCGCCGCCGACGTGGGCGGCCAGGACGCCGGGGTGGCGGTGCAGGAGGCCCTCACCCGCAGCGGTCTGCTGGAGCGGCTGCGGGCGGAGGGGACCGACGAGTCGGTGGAGAAGGCGGAAAACCTGCTCGAGCTGGTGGCGGCGGCGCGCGAGTTCGACGAGGCCCAGGTTCGCGAGCCCGCGCCGCGGGACCCCGACGAGGCGCGCCCCCCGCCGCTGGCCCGGTTTCTCGAACAGATCGCGCTCCTCGGGGAGGCGGACGCGCCCACGCCGGAGGGTCGGGTGGCCCTCATGACGCTGCACGCCGCCAAGGGGCTGGAGTTCGAGGCGGTCACCATCGCCGGCCTGGAGGAGGGCATGCTCCCCTACGAGCGCCCGTGGCGCCGGGATGTGCCGGGCGGGGAGAGGGCTGCCGAGCTCGACGAGGAGCGTCGCCTCTGCTACGTGGGCATGACGAGGGCCAAGTCGCGGCTCGCCCTCTCGCTTGCGCGCCGGCGCATGGCCTACGGGGAGGGAGGGCCCGGGTGGCGCGATCGGGAGCCCTCCCGCTTCCTGGGAGACCTGCCGCCCGAGCTCTTCGGCCTGGCCGCCCGGACCGCGCGCCCGGCGCCCCAGGGACCGGTCGTCCGGCGCCACCCCGGCGCCCTTCCGGGCGAGCCGGTCATCGAGTACGACGGGGAGGCAGCGACCCCGGCCCGGCCGGCGCGCGCGCCCCGGGGGCCGGCGGTGGACTACAGCTACGACCAGCGTCCGGAGGGAACCCGCCCGCCCTTCGCGCCCGGGGACCGGGTGCTCCACCCCAACCTGGGCGAGGGGCTCGTCCGCCGCTGTGACGGGGCCGGGCCGGACGCCAAGGTGACGGCGGTGTTCCCGGGAATCGGGGAGAAGCGCGTCATCGCGCGCTTCCTGCGCCCGGCGTGAGGGGCCCCGCTCCCGCGCCCGCCGCCGGGGCGCGCCGCAGGCGGCCCTCGTCGCCGGCCCCGGCGTCGAGGAGCGCGCGGGCCACCGCCAGGTGCTCGGTCTGCCTCGCCACCGCCAGGGCGGAGATCCCGTCCGGCGTGCGCAGGTTGGGGTTGGCACCGCGCCGGAGGAGGAGGCGCGCCACCGCCACCTGGCCCGAGGCGGCGGCCTGCATGAGGGGGGTAAAGCCGTCTGCCCCGCGGGCGTCGGGAGGGGCGCCGCGGTCGAGGAGCAGCGCGACCACCTCGGCCTGCCCTCCCTGCGCGGCGATGCCGAGCGGGGTCGATCCGGCCGGAGTGCGGGCCGACGGCGAGGCCCCGGCGTCGAGCAGACGCCTCACCCCGTCGACGTCGCCGAGCCAGGCGGCACGCGCCAGGTCGGCCTGCGAGGGCGGGCCGGTGGAGGCGGCCCCCGGGGCGAGGCAGAGGAGGAGGACGAACGGCCTCAAGCCGGGATCCCGAAGACCAGCAGCACCAGCCAGGAGAGGAAGGAGAGGGCGATGGCGAGGAGGAGGGCCCGCGGGACGGTCACCTTGTAGGCGGTGGTGATGACCACCATCCAGACGAAGGCGTAGAGGAGCAGCGGGACGAGGAGGAACCAGCCGAACCGGGCGAGCGTGAGCGTCCAGGCGGCCGAGAGGACGAGCGACACCAGCACGGCCCTGCCGACGGTGTTGCGAGGGTTCTTCGGGGTCACCCAGGCGACGGCGAGCATGAGGACCAGGGCCGAGAGGGCGAGCTCCACCAGGAACGGGACGAGCCACTGGGACATGGCCGGTGAGGATAGCGCACCGCCGGGCGCCGCGCGGAGGGCCCCCGGCGGGGCGATCACAAGGCGCTGCGCTCCCGTCTAGAGTGGAGGCGATGACGGCGCTCGCGAAGTTCCGCTCCCCCGTGGGAACCCTCACCGTGGAGGCGAGCGACGAGGGGGTGTGCGGCATCCGCTTCGGCGGCCGCGAGCGGGCGCGCCCCCCCATCACCGCGCGCACCCGCGCGAACCTGGAGGCGGCGCTGGCGGCGCTCTCCGACTACTTCGCCGGGAAGGTACCGCGCCTGCCGCGGCTCGACCTCCGCGGCACCCCCTTCCGGCAGAGCGTCTGGCAGGAGCTCGTCGCCATTCCCTGGGGAGAGGTGCGGACCTACGGGGACGTGGCGCGCCGGGTGGGCCAGCCCGGGGCCGCCCGCGCGGTGGGGGGCGCCAACCACCACAACCCGGTCGCCATCCTCGTCCCCTGCCACCGGGTGGTGGCGAGCGGGGGGCGGCTCGGGGGATACGCCGGGGGTGTAGGGGTGAAGGCCAAGCTCCTCGCCCACGAGGCCGCCCACGCGCCCGCCTTGCGCCCGGAGCCGCTCGAGCCGAAGCCCTGACGCTCCTCCCGCGCGGCTCACGGGCGCGGACGGTAGCGGGCGGCGAAGTCTCGAAAGAGGTCGCTCGGGGTCTGGTCGAAGCCGAGCGGTTGCATGAGGAGGATCCAGCCCAGGAGCACCGCCCGGGCAGAGGAGGCGGAGCGGGAGCGCATGGCTCCCACCGCCATGGGCGCGAACAGGAGCACCGCCCCGTGCCACCAGTCATAGATGTCGGTGAGCGCGATGCCCATGGCCGTGAGCACCAGTGCGGAGACGAGCCAGCCCGAGAGCCAGAGGGAGGCCGCCGCCACTGCGGCGCTCGCCACGAGGACCGCCCAGAAGCGCGGGCCGGCGCCCACGGCGGCGAGGGTGGGCGGGAGCGTGGCGAGGTAGCGCTCGGCCACCGGCCACATGAGGAGGAAGGTGTAGACCGTCAGCGCCCCGGCCGCCGCCACCGCGACGAGCTCGCGCCAGGGCCACTCCCGCGGGCTCTTGCCCCACACCGCCATCTGCACGGCGGCGAGGCCCACCGGGGCGAGCGCCACCGCCCGGTAGTGGAGAAGGCCGGCCGCCGCGAGCCAGAGCAGGGCCCCGCGCGGGCGCTCGCGGTGCAGCTCGCGCAGCGCCAGCGCGCCGGCGCCGATGAAGGCGACGTCGTAGAAGCCCTGCAGGGCGAGGCGCACGAGGTAGATCCAGGCGAGCACCCCCACCATGGCCCGCCCGCCGGCGTCGAGCTCGGAGAGGAGCAGGAAGACGGCGGCGAGCGCGAGGTGCGCGAGGAGGAGGAGCCAGAGGATTCCGAGGCGCCCGAAGGTCTCCTGCGACATGGGCACGAAGCGGCCGGCGAGCGCCAGGGGCAGGAACACCGCGAACATCCCGGGCGGGTAGTTCACCGGCATCTGCGGCCAGGCGCCGGTCTCGTGCGGGAAGTAGACGCCGCGGGACGACTGCTCGAGCGGGAGCCGGTAGACGTCGAGCCCCTTCGCGAGGAAGACCCAGGTGGCGTGGGCGTGGTGCAGGTGGTCGGTGTAGGCCTGCGACAGATCCCCGTAGGGGCCGGCGTTGGTGAGGGGGACGAGCGCGGTCAGGCCGAAGGAAGCGGCGAGCAGGGCGGCGAGCGCCCGGGGCGGAGGATGGGCGGCCCCGCCCGCTGCCGGGAGCGCTCGCGGCTCCATCACCCTCTAGACGCGCTCGGCGCTCACCAGCATGTTGTCGCCGAGGTTCATGGGGACGGGCCAGCGCTGGGGGAGGAAGCGCGCCAGCGCCCCGGTGAGTGGCGCCAGCGTCGGGAAGCTCGCCCCGACCTTGCGCAGGAGGTAGCCGAGGGACACCGTATGACTGTAGGTGCGGATGGAGAGCACCCGGAAGCCGGTCTCCTCCAGGAGCGCCCGCAGCGTGGGGCGATCGAAGTAGACGAGGTGCATGTCCATGAGCCACGGCCAGCGGGCGCCGAGCAACCGCGCCAGAAGGCTGCCGGTGTCGATGGTGGAGAGGTGGAGGCGCCCGCCCGGGGGGAGCAGGGCGTGGACGGCCTCGAGCTCCTGCCGGGGATCGGGGAGGTGCTCGAGCACGTCCCACAGGGTGACCACGTCGTAGCGGTCGCCGGAGCGAGCCCGCTCGAGGAGCGGCTCGCAGTGCATGATGAAGCCCTGCAAGCGGGCGTGGTCCGCCGCCCAGCGGGAGAGCTCCAGCCCCTCGGCGCAAAACCCGCTCTCCCGCGCCACCTCGAGGAAGTACCCGCAGTAGGCGCCGACGTCGAGGAGGCGCCGACCCGACGCCGGCCCGAGCGAGCGCACCACCTTCCGGAAGGTGAGGACGCGGTTGTCGCGCTCGGTCATGTAGAGCGGGTCGACCACGTCGGCGTAGGCCTCCACCAGCGAGCGCGCGGGAGGCATGGGCCACTGGAAGAGGAGGCCGCAGTCCCCGCAGGTCCAGATGGGCGGGTGGCTGCGGTGGCCGAAGCTGGTGCAGCGCCAGGCGCTGCCGTCGAGCGACCGCGCCTCGCCGCGCGCGGGGTAGCGGAGGGCGAGCCGGCTCCCGCCGCAGAGCGCGCAGCGCTCGGGCACCGCCGAGAGCGGCGCGGGAGCGAGGGAGAGTGCGCGGGAGTCCTTCAATTCGCGGCGGTTATAGCCAATGCGGCCCTTTTGTCCAAGCGATGTTGCCGGGCTCGGGGGGCCTGCTAGAGTGGCGACGGGGGTGGCCCAATGGCCAAGGTACTCGCCATGATCCTCGCCGGCGGAGAGGGCCGTCGCCTCGACCCGCTCACGCGCGAGCGAGCGAAGCCCGCGGTCCCATTCGGGGGGCGCTACCGCATCATCGACTTCGTCCTCTCGAACTTCGCCAACTCCGGCATCGTCCGCATGAAGGTGCTCGTCCAGTACAAGTCGGACTCGCTCAACACCCACGTGCAGCGCGCCTGGCGCCTCACCTCCCTGCTCAACGAGTACGTGGAGATCGTGCCGGCGCAGATGCGCTACGGGCCGAAGTGGTTCGAGGGCTCGGCGGACGCCATCTACCAGAACCTGAACATCATCACCGACGAGGAGCCGGACTACACCTTCGTCTTCGGCGCCGACCACGTCTACCGCATGGACGTGCGCCAGATGCTCGACTTCCACCAGGAGAAGGGGGCCGACCTGACGGTGGCCGCCATCCCGGTGCCCCTCGCCGAGGCCGACCAGTTCGGCATCATCGAGATGTCGAGCGACGGCCGGATGGTGGGTTTCGTGGAGAAGCCCAAGTCGGACCCGAAGACCATGCCGGGCGACCCCACCCGCTGCCTGGCCTCCATGGGCAACTACCTCTTCACCACCGACGCGCTGGTGCAGGAGATCGTCCGCGACGCCGGCGACGCCGAGAGCGCCCACGACTTCGGCAAGTCCATCGTCACCTCGATGTTCGCGCGCAAGAAGGTATACGTCTACGACTTCACCCAGAACCTGGTCCCGGGCCAGTCGGAGAAGGAGCGGGGCTACTGGCGCGACGTGGGGAGCCTCGACGCCTACTACCAGGCCAACATGGACCTGGTGGCGGTGGACCCCGTCTTCTCCCTCTACAACTTCGAGTGGCCCATCTTCACCATCCGCTACAGCTACCCGCCGGCGAAGTTCGTCTTCAACAACGAGAAGGAGAGCCGCGTCGGCCGGGCCACCGACTCGCTCATCTCCGAGGGCTGCATCCTCTCCGGCGGCCACGCGCACCAGTGCATCCTCTCGCCCCGAGTGCGCATCAACAGCTACTCCTACGTGGAGGGCTCGATCCTCTTCGAGGACGTGAACGTGGGCCGCCACTGCCGCATCAGGCGCGCCATCATCGACAAGCACGTCGACCTGCCGGCCGGCACGGTCATCGGCTACGACCCGGAGGACGACCGCCGGCGCTTCCAGGTAACGGAGAGCGGCATCGTGGTCATCCCCAAGGGGATGCGGATCGAGCCTCGCTCCTGAGGGCGGGCTACCCCTCCCGGGCCCGCTCCGCCAGCCGCTCGGCCTTGGCGAAGGTCCCGTGGAGGTCGATGGGCTTCTCGACGACGTCGTCGGCGCCCAAGTCGACGAGTTGGCCGCGCGCCAGCTGGTCGCCCGCCATGGCGGTCACCACCATCACCGGAATCTTCGCGGTCCGCGGGCTCGCCTTGAGCTGCTTCAGCACGTCGCGCCCGTCGAGCTTGGGCATGGCCACGTCGAGCAGGATGACGTCGGGGCGCTCGGCGGCCGCGAGGAGCAGGGTCTCGGCGCCGTCGCGGGCGAGGAGCACCTCGTGGCCGCGGCGAAGCGCGTAGCTCTGGTAGAGCCTGGAGGTTCCCGGGTCGTCTTCGGCGATGAGGAAACGGTACCGAGCCATGGCCATCTCCTAGCCGGGAGACTATTTCACAGTTCGCGCGACATGGGACGCGGGTGTCCGGCGACTCACACCAACGTTGAACCCCTTCCGGAGGCATCCCGGACAGGGGGTGCGGGCGAGGGACCCGCTCTCCTGGAGTGCGCGCCGGGCGGGCGAGGGCGAGCCCCTCGCGTCGCGCCTATGAGGAAAGGCCGCCCGGGGAAACCCCTCCGCCGGGAAGCCCGTGACGGCCCGGGGCGTTTCGCATAGTAAGAAGGGACGCCATGACCTCCATCCTCGCGATCTTCGGTGCGGCGGCTCTCGCCGCCGGCGGCGACGCCTTCCCCGCCATCCCCTACCAGCAGTTCACGCTGCCCAACGGGCTCCACGTCATCCTCTCCGAGGATCACACCGCGCCGGTGGTGGGCATCGACGTGCTCTACGACGTGGGCTCGAAGGACGAGAAGCCCGGGCGAACCGGGTTTGCCCACCTCTTCGAGCACCTCATGTTCCAGGGCACCGAGCACCTCCCCAAGGGCGAGGCCGACCGGCTCATCGAAGCGGCGGGCGGGACCTCGAACGGCGCCACCAGCACCGACCGGACCGAGTACTGGGAGCAGGTCCCCTCGAACGCACTCGAGCAGATGCTCTTCATCGAGTCGGACCGCATGGGCTACCTCCTGCCCACCCTCGACCAGGCCAAGCTCGACAACCAGCGGGAGGTGGTCCGCAACGAGCGCCGCCAGAACTACGAGATGCAGCCCTACGGGAGCGCTTGGAAGGTGCTGGGCGAGAACCTGTGGGACCCGAGCTTCCCCTACCACTGGGAGCCCATCGGCTCCCACGAGGACCTCCAGGCGGCGACGCTGGAGGACGTGCGCGAGTTCTTCCGCCGCTGGTACGGACCCGGCAACGCCTCGCTCGCCATCGTCGGGGACATCGACCCGGCGAGGACCCGGGCCGCGGTGGAGAAGTGGTTCGGAGGCATTCCCGCCTCGGCGGCGCCCGTGCACGCGGCTCCCGTCCCCAAGGCCCTCGAGGGCGAGAAGCGGGTCACCATCGAGGACGAGGTCCAGCTGCCGCGGCTCTACGTCGGCTGGCAGTCGCCGAAGAACTACGCCCCCGACGACGCCGCCCTCGACATCCTCGGCGACATCCTCTCCTCCGGGAAGTCGAGCCGGCTGGTGAAGAGGCTCGTCATGGAGGACCGCAGCGCCCAGAGCGTCATGGCGGGGCAACAGGGCGAGGCGCTCGCCGGCACCTTCCTCGTCGTCGCCACCCCCAAGCCCGGGGTGAAGCTCGAGACCCTCCTGAAGTCCATCGACGAGGAGCTGGCGCGCATCGCCCGGGAGGCGCCGAGCGCCGAGGAGTTGCAGCGGGCCAAGAACCAGGTGGAGTCGCAGATGATCTTTGGCCTGGAGCCGGTGGGCGGGTTCGGCGGGCGCGCCGCCCACCTCAACGCCTACTACTGGGAGACGGGGGATCCGGGCTACCTGGCGAAGGACCTGGAGCGCTACCGCGCCGTCACCGCCGAGGACGTGCGGGCCGTCGCGGCGCGCTGGCTGCGTCCCGATCGCCGGGTGGTCCTCTCGGTGGTGCCGCGCGCCGGCGGGCTGGCCGCGCCCTCGCCCCGCGCCGCGCCTCCCGCACCGGGCCGGCAGCAGACGGAGGTGAAGTGATGCGCGCCCCCCGCCGCCTCGCCGCCCTGGCCGCGATCGCCCTGCTCGCCTCCTGCGCCGCCCCCGCCCGGCAGGCCCCCCCCCCGCTCCCGGCGGAGGCCCCGCAGGCCGATCGCGCGGCCCCCCCGGCGCTCGGGCCGCCCCCCGAGCTGCGCGTCCCGCCGCAGCGGAAGTTCGAGCTCTCGAACGGCCTCAAGGTCCGGCTGGTGGAGTACCACCGCCTGCCCATCGTGGCGCTCCACCTCGTGCTCCTCGAGGCCGGGGCGGTGCGCGACCCGGGCGACCGCGGCGGGGAGGCGAGCTTCACTGCCGCCATGGTGACCGAGGGCACGAAGACCCGCAGCGCTACGCAGATCTCGGACGAGCTCGGCTTCCTCGGCGCCACCCTGGGCGCGGGGGCCGGCATGGACGCGGCCTACCTCTCGGGCTATTCGCTCTCGCGCCACCTCCCGCGCTTCGTCGAGCTCCTCGCCGACGTCACGGTGAACCCCGCTTTCCCGGCCGCGGACTTCGCCCGGGTGCAGGACCAGCGCCGGGTGGCGCTCCTGCAGCAGCGCGACCAGCCCGGGGCGGTGGCCTCGAAGACCTTCGGCCCGCTCTACTGGGGATCGCATCCGTATGGCCGCTGGGCCACGGGGACCATCGCCTCGGTGGCGGCGACCACCCGGGAGGACCTGGCCCGCTTCCACGGCGAGCACTGGCGGCCGGGGGCGAGCGAGCTCGTGGTGGTCGGCGACGTCGACGAGCCCACGCTCCGCCCCCTCCTCGAGAAGGCGTTCGCCGGCTGGACCGGGCAGGCCCCGCAGCGCCCCGCCGCCGCCGAGCGCCCCGATGGGGCGCTGCGGTCGGTGCTGGTGGAGAAGTCACCCGCGCCGCAGACCTTCCTCATCCTGGGGATGCCGGGGATGGCCCGGGGGTCCCCGGACTACGTCCCCGCCCAGGTCCTCTTCCACGTCCTGGGCGGGGGTTCGGCCTCCCGACTCTTCCGCGATCTGCGGGAGAAGAAGGGCTACACCTACGGGCTGTCGGCGCGCGAGTCGGCGCAGCGGCTCGGCGGGGTGAGCTACCTCGGCGGGAGCGTGCGCGCCGACGCCACCGGCCAGGCCATCCGCGACCTGCTCGCCGAGGTCGAGGCGCTGCGCGCCACGCCGGTGCCGGAGGGGGAGCTGGCGGACGCGAAGGGCGGCATCACCCTGGCGCTGCCGGCGGAGTTCGCCACCACCGCCGGCATCGCCGGCAAGCTCGCCGATCAAGTGGTCTACGGGCTGCCGGACGACTGGTGGAGCCGCTACCCGGCCGAGGTGAGGGCGGTGAGCGCCGCGGACGCGCAGAGGGTGGCGAAGCGCTACCTCGACCCGGCAGGGCTCGTCACCGTGATGGTGGGAGACCCGGCGGTGGTGAAGCCACAGCTCTCCGGGCTGCCGATCGGATCGGTGGAGGTGCGCTCCGCTCCCGCCGCCGGGGCCCCCTGAGAGGGCGGGGGCGGGGCGCTCGCCTCTTCCCCGCCGGGGCTGTCGGCCCCCCGCGCTACAATCCTTCCGGGACTTCCCCCATGCCAAGGGCCTCGGCGGAGCTCCAGAACGAGTTCTCGTGGTCGAAGTCCCGCCACGAGAAGCTCGAGGACTGCCCGCGCGCCTACTACTACCACTACTACGGCAGCTGGGGCGGCTGGGAGGCCGCGGCCGGAACCCCCACCCGCGAGCTCTACGTCCTGAAGAAGCTCTCCTCGCGCTGGCAGTGGGCCGGGTCGGTGGTCCACGAGGCCCTGCGCCACATGCTCAACCGCGCGCGGATGGCGGGGGATCGCAAGGGGCTCGAGGAGCTCGTCGCCCAGACCCGCCAGCGATCCCGCGCCATCTGGTCCTCTTCGCGGGACAAGAGCTACTGGCGGGAGGCGACCCGCATCGTCGGTCTCCTCGAGCACGAGTACGGCGAGCCCGTCCCGGCCGAGGAGTGGAAGCGTGTGTGGGACGAGGTCATCGAGGGTTCCATCCGGGCCTTCTACCGGAGCGAGACCTTCGACCGGATCCGCGCCGTCCCGGCGGCGGACTGGCTCACCGTCGACGAGCTCGACTCCTGGGCGTTCGAGGGAACCAAGGTCTGGGTGGCCATCGACTTCGCCTACCGCGACGAGCGGGGGCGCATCCACGTGCTGGACTGGAAGACGGGGCGGGAGCGGGGCGTCGACCACACCCAGGTGGCCATCTACGCCCTCTACGCGCGCCAGAAGTGGGGAGTGCCCCCCGAGGCGGTCCAGGGAAGCCTCGTCTACCTGTGCGGCGGGGAGGAGCGCGTGGACGTGGACGTCGACCCCACCTCGCTCGCGCGGTCCGAGGGGAAGATGCGCGAGAGCATCGCCGGCATGAAGGCGCTCCTCGACGATCCGCAGAGGAACCAGGCCTCGATGGCCCGGTTCGCGCCCATCGAGGACCGCGGCGCTTGCCGCCGCTGTCCCTTCCGGCGCCCCTGCGGACGGATGTGAGATCCCGCCCCGCCCGGTCTTAGGTCTCGCCCTTTCCCCCCTCGACGAGCCCGTAGCGGGCGAGCTTCTCGTACAGGGTGGAGCGGTGGAGGCCGGCGAGCTCGGAGGCCTTGGCGACCGAGCCGCCCGCCTCGCGCAGGAGGTCCTCCAGGTACTTCCGCTCCCAGGCGTCGCGGGCCGCCCGGTAGCGTCCCTCCCCCGCCACCTCGGCGGCCCGGGCGGCGATCTCGGGGGGAAAGTCGGCGAGCACCAGGCGATCCCCGCGCGCCAGCAGGAGAGCGCGCTCGAGCGCGTGCTCGAGCTCGCGGATGTTGCCGGGCCAGGAGTGGTCGAGCAGCGCCCGCATCGCCTCGGCGTCGGGCTCGAGCGGCGGGCGGCCCAGGCGGAGCGCGTGCTTCTTCACCAGGTGCTCGACGAGCGCCGGGATGTCCTCCCGCCGCTCCCGCAGCGGCGGGAGCCGCAGCGAGACGACTCGGATGCGGTAGTAGAGGTCCTCGCGGAACTTCCCCTCCTGCACGTTCCGCCGCAGGTCCTCGTTGGTGGCGGCCACCACCCGCGCGTTCGCCTTGCGCGGCTTGCGGCTCCCCACCGGGATGTACTCGCCGTCCTGCAGGACGCGGAGCAGCTTTGGCTGCAGCGGCGCGGGCAACAGCCCGACCTCGTCGAGGAACAGGGTGCCACCCTCCGCCTCGGCGAAGAAGCCGGGTCGCGCCTCGTCGGCACCGGAGAAGGCCCCCTTCTCGTGCCCGAAGAGCTCCGACTCGGCCAGGTTCTCGGGGATGGCGCTCATGTTGAGCGCCAGGTACGGCCCCTGCGCCCGTCGCGACAGCTGGTGGATGGTGCGCGCCAGGACGTCCTTGCCGGTCCCGCTCTCGCCCTCGACGAGGACCGGGACGTCGGAGGAGGCCACCCGTTCGGCGACCGCCACCACCTCGCGCACCGCCTGGGACTTGCCCACCATCCCCTGCACCGAGAAGGTGCCTGCCAGCTGCTCCTTGAGGCGTCGGTTCTCGCGGCGGAGCGCGCTGCTCTCGGCTGCCTTGGCCACGAGCAGCTCCAACTCCTCCGGCTCGAAGGGCTTCTTCAGGTAGTCGAAGGCCCCCGCCTTCATGGCCTCCACCGCCGTGTCCACGGTGGCGAAGGCGGTCATGATGATTACCGGGACCTCCGGCACCTTCGCCTTGAAGCGCTTCAGCCCCTCCAGCCCGTCGATGCCGGGCATGCGCAGGTCGGTGACGATGACGTCGAACTCGGCGCGGTCGAGCGCCGGCAGCGCGTCGGCCACCGAGGGGAAGTCGTAGACCTCGTAGGCCGGCGAGAGGGTGCGCTTCACCATCTGCCGGGCCGAGTCGAGGTCGTCGATCACCATCACGCGGGGTTTCATGCCGCACTCTCCTCTGCCGCCGGGAGCTGGATGCGGAAGGTCGCCCCCTGGCCCGGAAGGCTCTCCACCGACACCGAGCCCCCGTGGGCCTCGGCCGCCTGTCGGACGATGGCGAGGCCCAGGCCCGTCCCGTTCGCCTTGGTGGTGTAGAAGGGCTCGAACACCCGGCTGGCGGTCTCCGCATCCATACCGGGACCGGTGTCCCGAAACTCGACCACCAGGTCGCCGTTGCGCCGCAGCGCGCGGACGGAGAGGCGCCCGCCCCCTCCGGGCTGCATGGCCTGGACGGCGTTCACGCACAGGTTGAGGAAGGCCTGGCGCAGCAGCACCGGGTCGGCCCGCACCTCGGGGGCGTCGGCCTCCAGCACCACGTCGGTCTCCACCCCCGCCTGGGCCGCGGCGGGTCCCACCACCTCCACCGCCTCGCGCAGCACCGGCTCGATGGACTGGACGCGGGCCTTGCTGGGGCGGGCGCGGGCGAAGACCAGGAAGCGCTCCATCAGGCTGGCGGCGCGCGACACCTCCCGGCGGATGGCCTCCAGGTCGGCGCGGTTGGCGTGGTCGGGCGGGAGCTCGCGGAGCGCCACCGCCGAGTAGCCGCGGATGACGTTGAGGGAGTTCCCGAGCTCGTGGGCGAAGCCGGCGGCGATGCCTCCCAGGGTCGCGAGCCTGTCGGCGCGCAGGACCTCGCGCGTCTTCTCCTCCACCCTCCGCTCCAGGGAGGCGATGAGCTTCTCGTTCTCCTCGCGGCGCTCCGCCAGCCGGAGCGACATCCGGTTCACGGCGTTCACCAGCTCGGCGAGCTCCTTGTCGCCGGGGACGGGCAGCTGCACCCCGCCCTCCTCGGCGAGCTGGTCGGAGGCCTCGACGACCTGCTCGAGCGGCAGGGCGATGCGGTGCAGCAGGTAGGCGGCGAGCGAGAGCCCCACCGCGATCCAGAAGGCGGCGACGAGCGCCACCCCCCAGGCGAGACGCCGCGCGTTCCCCAGGATCTCCTCATGGCTGTACTCGAGGTGGAAGGCCCCCACCAGCTCCCCCTCGCGCAGCACCGGGGCGCTCGCCACGATGCCGCCGGGGTGGACGAGCCGGTCGATGGCCTCGAGCGGTCCGCCCGAGCGCTGGAAGATGCTCGGCGGCGTGCGCTCCGGGCACCTCGCCCCGGTCACCGCGGCGCAGGCCACGAGCGCCCCGGTCCCGTCCACCACCCAGACGCGATCGAAGGGGCCCGACTCCCGCACCCGCCGGGCGATGGCCTCGAGGGCCTGCCCGCCCCCCTTCTCGAGCCCCTCCGGCCCGAGGAAGCGCGCCGCGCTGTAGGCGGAGGAGGCGGCGATGCCGCTGC
Organism: Anaeromyxobacteraceae bacterium; assembly: GCA_035499295.1. Lineage (GTDB taxonomy): Bacteria > Myxococcota > Myxococcia > Myxococcales > Anaeromyxobacteraceae > DATJZG01. The sequence goes on along the minus strand of DATJZG010000080.1, from coordinate 15,574 downwards.
CCTCGCGGGCGAGCAGCTCCTGGCCGCGCTCCACCTCGCGCCAGAGGGCGACCGCGGTGACGCCGCTCGCGACGAACACCACCAAGCCGGCCACCAGGACGAAGAGCTTGATCTGAAGGGTCACGGTCCGTGGTCCCCCAAGACAGCGTACCGCGCCCGAGCGCCCGCAGCCCAGGGGCGCTTTTCGGGTTTCGAGACCGTTCGCATAGAATGGCCCCCCCATGCGCCCGCGGCCGGTGTTCTACGCGCTCGTCGCCGCCAGCCTCCTCCTGGCGGTGGCGGCGGGCGCCCTCCGGCTCAAGCGCTTCGTCGACAACGACCCCCGCCTGTGCGCGCAGTGCCACCGGGCGAGCCCCGAGTTCTCCCTCTGGGCGAACGGGAGCCACAAGAGCGTGGCGTGCCAGCGCTGCCACCACTCCACCCCGGAGCAGGGGCTCGCCATGCTGCGCGCCTTCGTCTCGGGGCGCTCTCCCGGCTCGGGCGCCAACCACGCTCCGGTGGAGATCGGCGCCTGCGCGCAGTGCCACCTCTCGCACGACGGGAACTGGCCGCAGGTGGGTGCCTCGCGCGGGCACCGCATCCACTACCAGCAGCAGAAGATCGCCTGCGTGGTCTGCCACGCCGCCGGGGTGCACGGGTTTCGGCCGCTCACCGACGCCTGCAAGCAGTGCCACGGCGCCCACACCGTGTTCGCGCAGGGGATGGCGAAGCTCCACTGCTTCACCTGCCACGACTTCCTCGCCAAGGACCCCGGTCTCCTCCCCACCCGGCGCGACTGCCTGCGCTGCCACCAGGCCGCCGGGGTCCACCCGGCGCGCTTCGCCGACGACGCCCCCATGCGTTTCGACTGCGGCACCTGCCACAAGCCCCACGCCGCCACTCCCGTCGGGGCGCTGGTGGCCTGCGCGAGCTGCCACGCCCAGCTGGGGTCGGCGGGGCTGCACGCCTCGGCCGGGCACCAGAGGTGCGGCGCCTGCCACGCCGCCCACCTGTGGCGGGCCTCGAGCGTCGACTGCCTTCGCTGCCACGCGCGCGCCGGCGAGCACGCGGAGGCGAAGGCCTGCGCTAGCTGCCACTCCTTCGCCGTCCGGGCGGCGAAGGCGGTCCGCTCCCGCAAGTAGGGCCGGGCGCGAGGGCGCCGGCGGCGCGCCCGGCGGTCTAGCCCTTCCTCTTCTGCTCCTGGGTGCGCCGCTCGTACTGCTCGAACTCCGCCTCGTGCTCGTGCTTCATCATCGCCAGGCTGATCTTCCCGTTCAACCAGGTCCAGCTCATGGGGAAGATGGAGGGCTTGAGGTGCGCGTTGTAGAAGTGCACCACGAAGAGGAAGAGGATGGCGAGGGTGGCCTCCTCCCCGTGGATGATCTGGGCCGAGGTGAGCAACCAGTGGGGCGCGTAGTTGGCGAAGAAGACCGGGAACCACAGGACGAACCCGGTGCCCACCATCATCACCATGCCCCAGAACACCGCCCAGTAATCGAACTTCTCCAGGTAGCTGTACTTGGGGAACTTGGGCCGCTCCTTCAGGAGGCCCATCATGTGGAGCAGGTTGTCGCGCATGTCGATGGCGTCCTTGGGGACGGGGAGCATCGACATGGGCAGGGTGCGCTTCGACGCCTTGGTGGCCAGGTACACGAGGTGGTAGAGGCCCGCGAACATGATCATGACGGCGGCGACGCGGTGCGCCACGCCGGCGCCGTTCGGCCCGCCGAAGAGCGACATGATCTTGCGGCTGCTCTCGGTGGCCTCGAGCGAGCCGGCGCCGCGCAGCGGCCAGCCGGTGACCCCGAGCAGGATGACGCCCGAGAGCATGAACCAGTGCTGGATGCGCTGGTGGATGTCGAAGCGCTGGACGAAGGTGTTCTCGAGCACGTCGCTCTTCTCGGAGAGCGCGTGGTGCCTGTGCTGCAGACGCTTGCGCAGCTCGTACTGGAAGTCGACGACGACGTGGAAGGCGAAGAAGAGCAGGGTGAGCGCCGCCAGCCAGGAGAAGGCGACGTGGAGGATGTGGGGCACGACGTGGTCGCTCTCCCACGGCGGGCGGTGGGAGATGAGGGCGGCGAAGTTGTCGCTGGCGCCGGGGTGGCAGCGGGCGCAAGTCTTGGCCTTGTTGGCCGGGTAGACGGTGGAACCCGGGTCGGTCTTCGCCAGGATGCGGTGGGCGTTCGGGTGCACCACGCCCCGGTCGTCCTTCTCGGCCGCGCCGTGGCAGTCGGCGCAGGCTGGCGCCCGCTTCGACCCCAGCGCCACCAGCCGCCCGTGGATGGAGTCGCGGAAGGTGCTCTCCACCTCTGCCTTGAGCCCGGCGCTCTCCGCGAAGTGGACGTTGCCGTGACAGGCCTCGCAGCGGGCCATGATGGCCCGATCGGCGGGCGCGTAGCGGGTGGCGCTGCCGGAGGGCTCGTGGACGATCTTCGCGATCTCGTGGACCTTGCCGTGGCACTTCGCGCAGGTGGGGCCGGCCACCTTGGCGCTCGGGTCCTTGAGCCACTTGCCGTGGACCGACGCGGCCAGCTGCTCCGCCACGTCCGCGTGGCAGGTGGGGCAGGCGAGGTAGGCGCGCGGGGCGCTGCTCGCCTTGAGCGCGTCGAGCTTGGCGACGAAGGCGGCGTCCTCGCCCGCGAGCGGCTTGAGCTCGTGGGGGCCGGGGGCCTCGTACCCCGCGTGGCAGTCGGTGCAGGCGAAGGCCCCGTGCACCGACTTCGCGAACTCGGCGGGGCGCACCCCGGCCTCGTCGGGCTTCGAGGCCTCGTGGCAGTCGAGGCACGCCTGGTTGGGGTTCGGCTCCGCCTTCTTCGCCGGCGCGGGCGCGTTTTCGGCGGACGCGGCGGCCTGCGGGAGGGCGACGAGGAGTGCCGCAAGAAGAGAGATGGCGCGCATGGAGCGCACCCGACGAGCAAGCAATGTGCCTGAAATCACGCAGGGTAAGCCCCTGGAATCCCGGCGCATTGAGGTCGGTCAGCTCCTCCGCCGGGCGCAGATCCTGCGCGCAAAAGGGCGGCGTCCGAAAAAGCGAGCGCCGGCGCTCCTGGCGCCGGCGCTCGTCCCGATCCGGAGCAGCTGAGGGTCTGCGCCGGAGCTCCCTGAGGGAGGGACCTCGGGTCTTACGCCTTGTGCTCCTCGGCGGCGGGCTTCGCCGGGGTGGCGGCCTGCGTGAGCGCGCCCACGGCGGCACCGGCGGCGGCGCCGCCGACCGCGAAGAGGGATCCGACCCCCACCGCGCCGAGCACCATTCCGAACACGATGAGCCCGCGGACGAGGAGCGTCGGCTGCACCGGCGTTCCGAAGATCCCGCCGGCGAGCAGCACGCCTGCATAGCCGCCGTAGAGGAGGGCGGGGAGGAGGGCGATGGCGAGGAAGAGGGCGAGTCCGACGGCGGCACCGATGAGGGAGGGGACGTTGCGCTTCATGGCATTTTCTCCGTTCGAGGTCTCTTGGGCGGCCTGCTCTGGGTTGGCTGCCCGGTTCGAGAGATGGAGTTTGCACGCGCCCTGCCAGGCGCCCCGTTCCCTGATTCCAGGAGGTTACATGGGGGAGATGTCGGGGTTTCCCGAAGAGCGGCCCGGGAATCCCGACAGGCCGCCCCGGCGGGGGCTAGCGCTGCGCCACCTGGCGGAGGATGGCGAGCTGCTCGAGTGCCTTCCCGGCCCCGATGACGACCGCCGAGAGGGGGTCCTCGGCGAGGAACACCGGGAGGCCGGTCTCCTCGCGAAGGAGGGTGTCGAGGTTCTTGAGGAGGGCGCCGCCGCCGGCGAGCACGATCCCGCGGTCGGCGATGTCGCCCGCCAGCTCCGGGGGAGTGCGCTCCAGAGTCACCTTGACCGCCTCGACGATGCCGTTGATGGGCTCGGAGAGGGCCTCGCGGATCTCGGAGGAGGTCACGATGAGCGTGCGCGGGACGCCGGCCACCAGGTCGCGCCCCTTGATGTCCATGGTGAGCTCCTCGTCGGTGGGGTAGGCGGTGCCGATGCCCATCTTGATGAGCTCGGCGGTGCGCTCCCCGATGAGGAGGTTGTACTTGCGCTTGATGTGCTGGATGATGGCCTCGTCCATCTTGTCGCCGGCGACGCGCACCGAGCGGCTGTAGACGATGCCCCCGAGCGAGATGACCGCGACGTCGGAGGTCCCCCCCCCGATGTCGACGATCATGTTCCCGGAGGGCTCGGTGATGGGCAGGCCGGCGCCGATGGCGGCGGCCATGGGCTGCTCGATGAGGTAGACCTCTCGGGCCCCGGCGCTCTCCGCCGCCTCGCGCACGGCGCGCTTCTCCACCTCGGTGATCCCCGAGGGGATGCCGATGATGATGCGCGGGCGGGCGAAGGCCTTGCGGTTGTGCGCCGTCTGGATGAAGTAGCGCAGCATCGCCGCGGTGATCTCGAAGTCGGCGATGACCCCGTCCTTCATGGGCCGGATGGCGACGATGTTGCCCGGGGTGCGCCCGAGCATCTCCTTCGCCTCCTTGCCGACCGCCAGCACTCGGCGCCCGCCGCGCGCGTCCTGCTGGACCGCGACCACGCTGGGCTCGTTCGACACGATCCCCACGCCGCGAATGTAAATGAGCGTATTCGCCGTCCCGAGGTCGATGGCCAGATCGCGGGAGAGAATGTTGTGGAGCCAGTCGAGCACGTTTTGAGCCGTCCGGGGTGCGCGACTATAGCAGGGCCCCAGGGGTTCGCAACGACAGGTGGAAATCGCTCCCACGCACTCTCAGAGGTGCCGCCCGAGTAGGCTTTCCGGGGAAATCACCTGACATCGCCCCTGTCCCACGGCGGCGGTCCTTTGGAGGGTCTCCGCATCGCTGTTACGCTCGCTGAGAACGCGATGTCGCAGGCTGCCCTCATCCCTCTCCGCGACCCGTGCCCGCGGTGCGGCTACCTCGCCGATCCCTCGACGGCGGCGCTGAACTTCTGCCCCAAGTGCGGGACCGACCTGCGCCCCCCCCAGGAGAAGACCTACTCGGCCTCGCAGGCGTGGGTGGGGAAGGTCATCGCCGACCGCTACCGGCTCATGGCCCTCCTGGGCGAGGGGGGCATGGGCTCGGTCTACAAGGCCGAGCACGTGCGCATGGGCAAGGCGCTCGCGGTGAAGGTGCTGCGCGGTCGCTTCGCTCGCGACCCGGCGGCGGTCGCCCGCTTCCGCTCCGAGGCCCAGATCGTCTCCCGCCTCTCCCACCCTCACACCATCGCGGTCTTCGACTTCGGCGAGGTCGAGGGGGACGAGGGGTTCTATCTCGCCATGGAGTACGTGCCCGGCAAGGACCTCGCCACCGTGCTGCGCGAGAGCCGGAGGCTCCCGGAGGCGCGGGTCTTCCACATCGCCGACCAGCTGCTCGGATCGCTCGGCGAGGCGCACGAGGCCGGCATCGTCCACCGGGACATCAAGCCCGCGAACGTCATGCTGCTCCAGACCCGGACCGAGGGGGACTTCGTCAAGGTCCTCGACTTCGGCATCGCCAAGCTCCGCGACGCGGGCGAGGGCAGCGAGACCTCCGCCGGGGCGATCATCGGCACCCCGAACTACCTCTCTCCGGAGCAGGCGCGCGGCGAGGAGCTCGACGCTCGCGCCGACCTCTACTCGGTGGGGGCGGTGCTCTACGAGCTCGTCTCCGGCCGCCCTCCGTTCGTGGCCTCGAACCCCATGGCGGTGGTGTCCGCCCACCTCACCCAGAAGCCGACGCCGCTGCAGGACCTGGCTCCGGCCGTCTCGGACGAGTTCGCGGCCCTGGTGCACCAGGCCCTGGAGAAGAACCCGGAGGACCGGTTCCAGACCGCCGACGAGATGCGGGTGGCGCTGCAGCGGGCGGTGGAGCCGACCGAGTCCACGCTCTCCCTGGAGCAGGGCGCGGAGCCGGAGACGGCGACCGGTGAGCTCCGCATCGCCAAGCGCCAGGACTTCGCCGAGCTGGACCGGCACATCCGCACCATCCGGCGCCGGCGCACGGTGGGCCCGCTGCTGCTCCTCGCCGTCCTCTCCCTCGCCGCCCTGGTCGCCTGGCGCTTCAACGACGTCTACGTGCTCCTCCACGACCGTGCCCCGGGCCTGGCGGCGGCGCTCCCCTCCTCCCTCCGCCCGGCCGACTTCTACGACGGCGAGGAGCACGAGCCGAATGACGTGCCCGGCCTCGCCAACCGCCTGCCGCTTCCCCCCTCCGCGGACGGACGCCGCGCCATGGGCGTTGCCACCGTGCGCGGCCACATCGGCGCCAAGTTGAACGCGGTCACCGGCGACGTGGACGTCTACCGGGTCGAGGTCCCCGCCTCGAGCAAGCCCCTCGTCCTCCACGCCGAGTGGAGCGGGGACAAGCCGGGAGAGGGCATCCGCGGCCTGCGGGTGGCGCTCACCCTGAACCGCGAGCGAGGCGGAGCCGATTCCCGCCGCTCGGCCGCCCTGGTCGCCCAGGTGGACGGCGCCCGGCCCGGGCGGGCGCTCGAGCTGAGCGCCGCGGTGGTCCCGGGCGTCCACTACCTGGCGGTGCGCGAGAAGCACCGACCGGGCGAGGAGCCGGTGGAGAAGCCGACCGACTGGTACAGCCTCAAGGTGTGGCTCGCCGAGCCGCAGCCGGGCGAGGAGGTCGAGCCGAACGACGAGCCGGAGTCGGTGGCGAGTCGCTACGTCCGCTACCCCCAGTGGCGCGAGCTCGCGGAGCGCAACCCGCTCGGCGAGGGCACCCGCATCCAGGCCGCGACCAACGAGGAGGACCCGGACACCTTCAGCGTCGCCCCGCGCAACCCCGGCGAGCTGCCGGAGGCGGTGGCGCTCGTCCCCGTGCCCGAGCTGGCCCTCGAGGTCCAGGCCTGGGCCCCGGACGACGAGGACCTGGGCCGGGAGCGCCCCCAGGACAGGCGCCGCTTCCAGAAGGCCGCCGAGGCAGACCTGGGGCAGCTGCTCTTCGTCCGCCTCCCGGGCGCGCCGACCTCCGCCGCGCCCGTCCTGGTGCGGGTGCGCGGCCGGCGCGGCGAGGGCGGCTACCAGATCCTGGCACTGGGACAGGGGAGCGTCTCCGGCCCGGCGGCGCTGAAGCTCATGGACGAGCTCGGCCGCAGCGACCGCGCCGGCCAGGCGCTCGTGCTCGCCGCCGCCTTCGCCAAGTTCCTGCCGGGGTCCTCCGCCAAGGGAGAGGTCCTGCTCGCCGCCGGCAAGCTCGCCGAGCAGATGGCGGGGTCGGGAGCGCCCGACCTCGCGTCGGCGGAGCGCGCGTCCCAGCTCCTCGGAGAGCCGGTCTTCGAGCTGGCGAGCGGAAAGGCGCACTACCCCGGGACCTTCGAGGCGCTCGTCCAGGGAGAGGGGCGGGTGGCCGAGGAGGCGAGCTTCCGGCTCATCAACCGCGCCAAGCCCTGCGGGCCGGCCGAGGTGGCCCGCCGCGGGAACTTCTTCCTGCAGCGCTTCCCCGACTCGCCGCTCGCCCCGGACGCCCGCCTGGCGGTGGCGCGGGCGGAGGAGGAGGCCTTCTGGCGCGGCGGCGGCAAGGACGCCCTCCGCCGCGCGCTCGACGCCTACGAGCAGCTGGTGCGGGCGAAGAAGGGCGAGGCGTTCGCCGAGGCCAAGAAGGCGACGCGGCGCCTCTCGGCGAAGAAGCCGGCGAGGGGTCCGAAGCCCCCGCCCGTCTGCCAGTAGCCCCGGGCAAAGTCAAAGGGGCCGGCCCCGCCCTGGGACCGGCCCCCGACGAGAGGCGCGCCGCTCGGAGGGAGCGCCCGTCAGGCCTCGGGCTCGACCTTCACCTTCACCTTGCCCACCACCTCGGAGTGGAGCTTCACGCCCACCTCGAAGTCGCCCACCGTCTTGATGGGCTCGGAGAGGTCGATGCTGCGGCGGTCGATCTGCAGGCCGCGCGCGGCCAGCGCCTCGGCCACGTCCATGGCGGTGACCGAGCCGTAGAGCTTGTCCTGCTCGCCGACCTTTCGCTTCAGCGCCACCGGCGTCTCCGCCAGGCGCTTCGCCACGGCCTCGGCGCTCGCCTTGAGCTTGGCGGCCTTGGCGCTGGCGACGGCCTTCTGGTGCTCGATGTCCCGCATGTTCTTGGGGTTGGCGACCACCGCCAGCCCCCGGGGGATGAGGAAGTTCCGGCCGTAGCCGGGCTTCACCTCGACGAGCTCGCCGCCCTTGCCGAGGTTTTCCACGTCTTCGCGGAGGATGAGCTTCATGGCGGCTCCTAGGTGGAGGCGACGGAGTAGGGCAGGAGCGCGAGCACCCGGGCGCGCTTGATGGCGGTCGCCACGTCGCGCTGGTGCTTGGCGCAGTTGCCGCTGATGCGGCGCGGGATGATCTTGCCGCGCTCGGTGACGAAGTACTTGAGCTGGCCCTGGTCCTTGTAGTCGACCTTCAGGTTCTTGTCGGCGCAGTAGCGGCAGACCTTGCGCCGGCTGAAGCCGCGCCTCCCGCCCTCCTCGCCGCCGCGATCCCCGCGATCGCCCCGGTCGCCGCGGTCGCGATCGCCGCCGCGGTCCCCGTAGCGCCCACCGGAGGGCGGTCCCTTGCGCTCACCCATGTCTGGACGTGCCATGGCTATTCCTCTCCTCGATCCTCGAAGGTTCCCTCGAACTCGTCGCCGCGCTCACCGAACTCGGGGCGCGGGCGCGGCTCCTCCTCCACCGGCGTCACCTTGACGTCGGCCTCCACCTGCCGGGCGTCGAAGTCGACGTCGTCGGCGACCCGAACCGACTCGAACTTGGTGACGGAGTCGATCATCTTCAGGTTGCGCTCGAACTCCTGCACCAGTCCGGGCCGCCCGACGTAGAGGCAGTGCATGTAGAGCGCCTTCGCCTGCTTGGCCACCGGAAAGGCGGTCTTGCGCTTGCCCTGGTTGGTGAAGCGGATGACCTTGCCGCCCTCGCGGCCGACCACGCCGCGCAGGCGCTCCTTGATCTCTTCCACCTGGTCGTCGGGGGTCTCCGACTTGAGCAGGTAGGTGGTCTCGTACTCGCGCACGAGACGCTTCTGGGTCTCAGCCATGCTCTTTGCTCCCCTCGGATTCGCAGCGGCGGTTCGCCCGCCGCGAGGAGTCGACGTTTCGCACCGGGGCCCGATGCCCCGGCACGCGCTACTCTTCCGCCGTGCGCCGGCGGTTGAACTCGTTCATCGCTTTCACCGCGCCCTTCTCGGCCACCGCCCGCGCCGCCGCCGCCGCCAGCTCGACGCAGGCCCGCAGCTCGGCCTCCGTCCCCTTCGCGAACCGGCCCAGGACGTAGTCCGCCGGATCCATCTGCGGCGGAGGGCGGCCCACCCCGACGCGAACCCGGGGGTACTCCGCCGTCCCGAGGTGGAGGTTCACGTTCTTCACCCCGTTGTTGCCCCCATGCCCCCCGCCCACCTTCACCTGGACGCGGAACTCCTCGAGCTCCAGGTCGTCGTGGACCACCACCAGGTCGCCCGCCTCGAGCTTCCAGAAGCGCATCGCCGGGCCGACGGACTCTCCGGAGTGGTTCATGTAGGTCTGCGGCTTCATGATGAAGAGCTTTCCCTCGCCGCTGCCCGCCTCCGCGATCTCCGCTCCGAACTTGCGGAGCGCGAACCCGACCCCGAGCTGGCGTGCGGCCTCCTCGGCCACCAGGTACCCGACGTTGTGCCGGGTGCACGCGTACTCGAGGCCGGGATTGCCGAGGCCGACGAGCAGCTTCAAGCAGAGGCCCTACTTCTTGCCGCCCTTGCCCTTGCCGGCGTCGGCGGCCGGCTTGGCCTCCGCGCCCCCCTTGGCGGGAGCGGCGCCCGCCGCCGCACCGGCCGCCGCCGGAGCGGCGCCCGGCGCCGGAGCGGCGCCCGGGGCCGCCGCGGCCGCACCCTCCGCGGGAGCGGCTCCCGGCGCGCCGGGGACCGCGGCCACCGGAGCGACGACCTCCTCCTTCTCGGGGACGGCGACGTAGGCGACCACGAAGTCGGTGGCGAAGCGCAGCTTGGTTCCCGCCGGGGCCTTGAGCTGGGAGACGTGGATCGACTGGCCCATCTTGAGCGGGCTGACGTCCACCTCGATCTGGACCGGGATCATGTCGGGGAGCGCCTCGACCACGATGTCCTGGGCGGCGACCGAGAGGATGCCGCCGGCGGTGACGCCCTCGGCCTTGCCGGTCGTGACCACCGGGACGCGCACCTTCACCGGCTTGTCGAGGGCCACCTCGAGGAAGTCGGCGTGCAGGAGCTCCCGGGTCACCGGGTCGACCTGGTAGTCCTTGAAGAGCACTCGCTTCTCGCCCGCGTCGAGCTTCAGCGTGATGAGGGTGTTGCGCCTGTGCGGGGTGGCGATCGCCTTCATCACCTCGTCCGGGCTCACCGCCACCGAGGTGGGCTTCGCCTGGAGTCCGTAGACAACGGCGGGGATGAAGCCCTCGTGGCGCAGGCGGCGAGCGTACCCCTTGCCGTGGCCCTGGCGGGCCTTGGCGGCGACGACATTCGAGGCAGGATTGGCCATTCGTTCCTCCCAGTGGACTCCGCCGCGCCTTTCGCGCGAGCGAGGGGCCGGTGGTGGAAACGCCCCCGGCCCTGGGTGAGATTGCGGCGTGGAGGGCGGCGATATAGCCGGAAAGCCGGATGCCGTCAAGGTTTTCGGGCTCGGCGGCCGGCCCCCAACCCCTCCCCTGGCTACACGAAGAGGCTCGAGAGGGAGTCGGCGCTGTGGATCCGGTGGATCGCCTCGGCGAGAAGCTTCGCCACCGTGACCACCCGGATCTTCCCGCAGGCGGCGGCCGGGGGGGCGAGCGGGATGGTGTCGGTGACCACCAGCTCCTCGATGGGGCTCTTCACGATCCGCTCGACCGCCGGTCCCGAGAGCACCGCGTGGGTGCAGTAACCGAACACCTGCCGAGCGCCGTTCTCGCGCAGGGCCGCCGCCGCCTGTGCGAGCGTCCCGGCGGTGTCGACGAGGTCGTCGAGGAGCACCGCCACCTTGCCGCTCACGTCGCCGATGACGTTCATGATCTCGGCCACGTTGGGCTTGAGGCGCCGCTTGTCGACGATGCCCAGGCCGGCCCCGAGGCGCTTCGAATAGGCGCGGGCGCGCTCGACGCCGCCCGCGTCCGGGGAGACGATGACGAGGTCCCCGGTGTTCCCGCCGAACCGGCGCCGCATGTGCTCGAGCATCACCGGGGCAGCGTAGAGGTGGTCGAAGGGAATGTTGAAGAACCCCTGGATCTGGCCGGCGTGCATGTCCATCGAGACCACCCGGGTGACCCCGGCCGCCTCGATCAGGTCCGCCACCAGCTTGGCGGTGATGGGCGCGCGCGAGGCGACCTTCCGGTCCTGCCGGGCGTACCCGTAGTACGGGATCACCGCGGTGATGGAGGCCGCCGACGAGCGCTTGAGCGCGTCGGTCATGATGAGCAACTCCATCAGGTTGTGGTTCACGTCCGGGCAGGTCGACTGGATGACGAAGGTGTCGCATCCGCGGACGTTCTCGCCCACCTCGACCTGGATCTCGCCGTCGGAGAACCTTCCCACCGAGGCCTGGGAGAGCTCCCGGCCCAGGCTCTGCACCACCGCCCTCGCCAGGGCCAGGTTGGAGTTTCCGGCGAGGACCTTGTACCCGTTTCCGTGCGCGCTCATCGGGCCTCCGTGGCGGGGCCCGCCAGGCCCCGCGTCGACCGTGCCGCCGCGTCCGTCGCGGCCGCGCCGTTATAGCCGAGGGGGCTGTCACGCTGCAAAGCGGTCGAGAGGCCCGCGCCTCTACGGGTCGGCTCCCTGGGTCCCGGTGGGCCGCCGTGCGCCGCCCCGCTGCGTCTCGCGCTCGTATTCGGCCAGGATCACCCGCTCCATGCGATCGCGGGTCTCCGCGTTCAGCGGATGGGCGATGTCCTTGAAGCTGCCGTCCTTGCGCCGCTTGGCCGGCATGGCGACGAACAGGCCGGTGGTGCCCTGGATGACCTTCAGATCCCTCACCACGAAGCAGTGGTCGAGGGTGATGGTCACGTACGCCTTGAGCTTGTCCTCGTTGACCGGGAAGACGCGGACCTCGGTGATTTCCATGGAGCCACTCCCGGCATTCGCGTCAACGTGCGCGCCGCGATCGCTTCGATTCCTCCGAGTCCAGCCTGGCGCCTGGCCAGGGATTTCGCGGCGCGTCGCACCGCCTCGCGATCCTGGAACGACCCGAAGAAGGTCGGTCCACTCCCAGACATTATAGGCGCCGTCGCCCCGGCCTCTTCAAGGAACCCGGCGAGGGTGCGCAGCGCCGGCAGGCGCGCCAGGCACGGCCCCATAAGGTCGTTCTCCCGGCGACTTGCGCTCGCCCTCGCCCGGCGGGGCGCTTGGAGACCCGAACGGGCCTCGTCGAGCCAGCGATACGCATCTCCTGCGCGCACGGCGAGGGCCGGATCGCGCGGGTACACGAGGAGGAGGTGAAGGGGGGGCACCCTCGCAGGTCGGAGCCGCTCGCCGCGCCCCCGCGCCCAGGCGGCCCCGCCGCCCAGGAAGAAGGGCACGTCCGAGCCTACCTCGAGAGCGGCCGACGCGAGGAGCCGCGGGTCGCGCACCCGCCACGCCCGCGCCAGGCAGCGGATCACGGCGGCCGCGTCCGAGCTGCCGCCGCCGAGCCCGGCGGTGACGGGGATCGCCTTTCGAACCGTGATCGACACGCCGTCGCTCCGGCCCAGCCGGGTGCGGAGCGTCTCGGCCGCCCGCGCCGCCAGGTTGGCGGGGCCGTCGAGATCGGGGCGCCCGGGGCAGCGGCACGTCACCGCCCCTCCCGCCCCGGGGCGCACCGTCACCCATACCTCGTCGCAGAGGTCGAGGGGCACGAGGAGGCTCTCGATGTCGTGGAAGCCGTCGAGGCGCTGCGGGCCGACCCGCAACACCAGGTTCACCTTCGCCGGCGCACGGGCGCGGAGGCGGATCACGGACCTCGATATAGCACGCGGGCGCTTGCCGCCCGCTCGCCACCGCGGGTAGGGTCTCGGCCCATGAGCGGATCGATCGCACGCCCGAGGCCCGGCGCCGCCGCCCGGTCCCGCTCGCCCTTCCGCCGTCCGGGGGTAGAACATGGCCGATGAGAACGCCGCCGCCGCTCCCGCCCCGCGCCGCCGCTCCCCGCTCACCTGGCTCGTGGTGGTGGGGCTCGGGATCCTCGTCCTCTACCTGCTCGCCGACAAGAACTCGCGCGAGTGGTGGCTCGTGCCCGAGGAGGGGAAGCTGACGGTGAAGAAGGGCATCTTCTTCCCCACCGGCAAGACGGCCTTCAAGTCCGACGACCCCGAGCTGACGCGCACCTACGCCCCGGTCCTTCCGCCGCAGGGGACCCCCCTGCCGGCCGAGCGCTCCTTCGACGATCGGGCCGCGCTCGACCAGGCGTTCTTCGAGCTCCTCGCCGCCTGGGCGAAGGCCGACATCCACTCCGAGCAGCTCGACCGGATGCAGCGGGCGCGCGAGTACCTGGAGCGGGCGGCGCGCCTTTCCGGCGTCTCGCCGGCCGAGAGGGAGGAGCTGAAGGTGATGCAGGGGGAGACCGCCTTCAGCGAGGCCACCTGGCACCTGGGGCAGGGCTCCGAGTCCCTGCGTCACGCCCTCGACCAGCTGCGGCTCGCCTCCGAGGCGCGCGGGCCCGTGGCGGCGGAGGCCCTCTCGCTCCTCCGGGCCCTCGAGCCGGTCATCGCCGGGGCGAACCAGTCCATGCTCGAGGCGAGCCGCTTCAACGCCGAGCGCTACCGTTCCGCTCCGCCGGCCGGCGAGGCCGCCGCGCCGCCGGCTCCGGCGCCGGACGGCGGCGCGCCCTAGGTGGGCCCCGAGCCGATACCGCCCATTTCGGGACCCAGTTCGTGCAAACGGTCGACGCGAGGTAACATCGAGGCATGGCCGCCTTCTACGCGCCGGGCGGCGCGGGGGAGCTGCTCCCGCGCCTCAGCTTCCTCGAGCCGTTGCTGGAGGGGCGCCGGGTGCTGGAGATCGGCACCGCCGGCACGACCGGAGGCGCCTCGGCCGCCTTCCTCGCCGAGCACGGTGCGGCGGCGGTGCTCTCCCTGGACGGCGCCGAGGCGGTCGAGCGGGCGGCGGCAGCGGTGCAGCACCCCTTCGTCCAGTTCCGGCGCGCCGGCGTCGAGGACCTTCCCCGCGGCGCCTTCGACCTCGTCGTGGTCCACGACGGGAACGAGCTCGCCCGGGATCCGGGCCGAATCGCGGAGCTGAAGGCACTCCTCTCCGGCCAGGGAGTGCTCGTCACCGCCATCCCGAGCCCCCACGGCCCCACCCTCGCCTCCCTCGCCGGCGGCGCCTCGCCGGAAGCCGCCCAGGTTCCCCCCTACGAGTCCTTCGCGGCGGCGCTCGCCGAGGTGTTCCCGGTGGTCGAGGTGGCCACCCAGTCCCCGGCGGTGGGCTACGTCATCGCGGCCGGCCAGAGCGAGGGCGAGCCGGACGTCACCGTCGACGGGTCCCTCGCCGGCGGCGCCGAGGCGGCCTACTACCTCTTCTTCTGCGCCTCTCAGCCCGTCGGTCTCTCGGGGCTCACCTTCGTGGCGCTCCCTCCGGAGGAGCTCCGGGAGGGCGCCCAGGCCCTCGCCGAGGCTGCGCGCACCCACCTCTCCTGTCCGGACCCGGCGCGCCTCCAAGCGGAGCGGGACGGGCTCGAACGCCGGATCGCCGACGGGGAGGCGCGGCTCGCTGCGGGCGAGGCGCAGCAGGCCGAGCTCTCGTCGCGGCTGAGGGAGAAGGACGCGGAACTGGCCGAGGTGCGGGCCCGGCTGCGCGAGGCGGAAGGGCAGGTGGCCGACGAGCGGGCCGAGGTCGAGCGCCGGGCGGCGGAGTTCGAGCGGGTGGCGCAGGCGCGCCGTGCGGAGCAGGAGAACGCCGCCGCGGCGCTCGCCGCCGAGCGCGAGGTCTCCGGGAGGCTCCCGGCGGCGCTCCAGGCGCTTGCGGTCGCCGAGGCGGCGCTGCAGGCGAAGGAGGCGGAGGGGCGCAGGGAGGCCGACTCGGCGAAGGAGTCCCTCGCCTCGCGGACTGCCGCGCTGAGGCGCGCCGAGGAGGAGGCGGGCCGGGCGGCGGCGGAGGCCGCCCGCGAGCGCTCCCAGAGGCTCGAGGCGGAGGCCTCGGCACAGGCGACGCGGGCGGAGGCCCAGGCGGCTCGCGCGGGCCTCGCCTCGGCGCTGTCCCGGGCGGAGGTGGCCGAGGCGAGGGGGGCGGAGCTGGAGCGGGACGTCGAGGCCGAGCGCCGCCAGGCGGCCGAGAGGGCAGCCGATCTGGAGGTCGAGCTGTCGCGGGTCCGCGCCGACCTCGCGGATCGCCAGCGCGAGCTGGAGGTCGCGCTTCGCCACGAGGCCAACGCCTCGAGCCTGATGGCGCAGAGGGACGCGCTGCACGCCGAGCTGCACGACCACAAGGGGCGCATGGAGCAGGCGGTCGAGGAGGCGGCGGCCCTGGCCGCGCGCCTCGCGGAGGTGGAGGGCGCTGCCATCTCCGCCACCTCGCTGCAGGAGGGGCTCTCGGAGCGCCTCGCCCAGGCGGAGGCCCGCGCGGACGGCGAGGCGGCGCGGGCCGCCGAGCTCGAGGGGCACCTGCGCGACCTCGACGAGCGAGCGCGCCAGGCGGGAACGCGCGCCGAGGAGGGGATGCGGCGGCTCGATCGGACCGAGCAGGCGCTCGCCCGGGCCTACCAGGAGCTGCGCCGGGC
>DATJZG010000079.1:0-6661 GCA_035499295.1 Anaeromyxobacteraceae bacterium | reverse complement strand
TACCCGAGGGCGATTTCTATTCTGCTGGAGCACTTGCGTAAACCGTATTCGCCACGGACTCGAGAGGCGATTGCAAGGACGTTGGCTGTTCCTGATTCGAATGCGAGTTGGAATGAGCTGGCTCGGATGTTTCTTTCTGAGCCAGCTGCAGAGCCAGATGATGTTCGCTTCGCTCTTGGCGCTGCGCTCTGGGGTGCTGCCCGGAAGGCTCAATTCCCTGCCATTCGGGAGTTACTTCAGCAATCGCAGCTGGGAACTACGAGACTGCCACTCCTGCGGGCCGCCCTTGAGGTGGGAGGCGCTGAGGGCGAGCAGCTCGTTCGAGAGTTCGTCCGCGACGAGCAATTGGGGGGCGAGGCGCGGAGGCTCCTAAAGATCAAGGGAATGGCAAGACTGAGGCGGTACGGTCCAAAGCGTCGATACGAGTGTTCGACTGGGTCGGAGGCTCGCGTTTCGCTCCCGCTCGGGGAGCAGCAGGACTCGGCCGTTGAGGCTGGCGGAGCCGGCTCTTCCGCCTACGCTCACAGCTCCCATGCGCGTCCGGGGGCCGTGATGCGAAGTGCTTCGTTCTGCCTCGGAGTGACATTCATCGGCTGCGCCACCGCGCCGCCATCTCCGAAGGTTTGGCCGCCAGATCCGAGGCCCGAGCTCCGGCAGGCGTGCCAGCAGTCCCCGGTGAGGTGCAGGCTCTGGAGCGGAAGCCCTCGCGGGGTGGATGCAGTGAGGACAGATCGGGCGACCGATGCAGTCCCCGCGGTCGGCCGTGACTGAGGCAGCGGCCCCCGTGTAGGCACCCGCTCGTGGGGCTCATTGCCGTCCGCCCTCTCCTGACTACGTCGACACTCAGCCAGTGGAGAAGCCCATCGTTCCACCCACGGATGCAGGCAAGGGTCAGCAGGTCGACTCGACCTGACCTCGGCTCTTCCTCCTCAATGGCCTCGGCTGCACCGCGCAGTACCTCGGCACAGGGAGGCGCGTCAGCCCAGACCCCAAGAAAGACGACGAGGTGTCTCTCGCCGTCCCCCTTCAGGCTTCCCGCGAACTGCACCCCGGCAACGCCGGGGAGGGTGCGCAATCGACTCGAGATTTGGGTCTGCTCCTGGACTTCAGCGCGGAAGAACGAAGGAAGGTGGGCTGCGCCCACGCCGAACAGACAGATTGCTGGCACCAGGAGCGCTCTCGGGCCGAGGACCGGCGGTGTATCCCGCCCCACGTCGTCTTCGAGGACGAGGAAGCTGCCCACCAACACGTCGTGGAAGAACTGACCTCGCCGGGGCCGGGTGAGGAGCATCAGCAGGGAAACAGGCGCGACGCCGAAGGTAAGGAGCCGGGACGCCCAATCCAGCACCGGGCTGGTCGGAATCTGGGCAGCACCGACGTAGAGCGCGCTCAGACACCAGGGCGCGATCAGCACCGTCGCTCGGAGCATCGAGGGAACAACGGACAGCGGCCGCCCACCGGCTCCGACCAGAGCGAGCCTGGCAATGCTCATTCCCGCGGTCTGCCCACCAGTGAGTTTGCTTCCTCCGATGCCGAGGTACGCCACCCCGAGCGCAAGACCCACGAGCTTCGTCCAGCCAGCAGGGGGCAGGTAGGCACCGGCCCCCAGGCCCGTGGCGATTCCCAGAAGCAGGAGCATTCCACCATCGACGATGGCCGCGATGGCCCGATCGCTCCACTCCCCGAGACGTGCAGGACGCTCATGTGGCGCCTGCTGTTGAGCCGGAGTCTCTGCGGCGGTCATCGGGCCTCCCCCGAGCAGAGCCTAGCCGAACCCCGCCGTCCAAATGACTGCTGGTGACGGCGAAAAGACTCCAGGACGGCCTTGAGTCGCTGGCGTGGTCGAGAGATCAGGTACGAGCAGAAGTCGCTGGACGATCCACGTCATTTGCGTGTCGATGAGGCGCAACGTTCCGTCAACGCTCGCACGTTCGGGCAGTGGCCTGGATGGGAAGGCCTGGAGGGGCGGGATGCAGTGCAGTCAGTTCGGGCGGCAGGTCCAATCCCCGCGGTCGTCCATGGTGGACTCCGTGCTGTCCGTGCGGGCACCCGCTCCTCTGAAATCGAGCAGGTGGTCCGTGTCCCCTCGAAAGCATCGGCACGGCCATCGAGACCGGCGGGGCGGGGCCCGACGGCCAACGGCCCACGGTGAAGGTCGAGAGCGTGGGAAGGCCGTCACGAGCAGGCGGCTCGCCTTCTCGGCCACGTGGCAGGCCGACCCGTGATGTGATTACGTGACCAAGGTTCGGATGCGGTTTGAGCCCAGCGAGTCAGCTCTCATCGCCCTCGTCGCGAGCCTGGCCTCGTCCGTGGTTTGGCACGTCTGGGCGCGCGTGGCGCTGGACCTTTCCGGGGTGGAAGTCCCTCTCCTGGCGAGAGGTGCTCCTGGCCTGCTCGCGATGGTCATTGCAAACCGAGGCAGGGTGAAGCTCGGCACCGTCCTCTCGATTCTCGGAGCCTTCACCCTGATCGCGTGTGCTGTTTCGGCGTTGAATCTGTTCGCGATGCGCTGGTTCTAGGCGCTTCACGAGCCTGCGTCCGCCGGTGGTCCGAGCAGCTGGTCCGGCTTGGTTCAAGGACCGGCGTCGCGCACGACGCGGTACGCCCCGACCGGACACTGGGGCGCGCGCCCGACGTTGCGCGGGCTATGTGGGACGCGTTCCACGGAGCAGGTGGACGAGCGGAACTTGTCGTACTTCCACAGGTCGGCAAGGAAGCGCACACGCTCGCGACGAGCATGGAGCCGTACCGCTCTGGTCCCCTCCCGTGGCCCGCTTCCTTCGCGAGCTCGGGTATCAGATTGAGCCCTGACCGTTCCGTGGAGTCACGGCGGGCGACAGATGGAGTTCGCCGCCGTGGGTGGATCCGGGGCATCCCGTGCGGGCACCCGCTTGTGGGAGTCCCTCGCGTCGCCGTCGAGAACAGCAGAGCGGGGCTGGACGGCCAGCTACCCACAGCGAAGCTCCCGACGGTCGGTAGGCCGTGCAGAGCCCGAGGGCATCCAATTTCGAATCCGCCAGCCCGTCCGCGTTCCCTCGAGAGCAGAGCTGCACCCAGAGTCTGCCCTGCTCGAACGAGCCTGGACGGCTAACCGCCGTCAGCGAAACCGTCGAACGGTTTCGTCAACATCTGGCCTACGGAGCGGGGCACAGATCGCCGGTCGCAGGAAGCGGCTCGAGGGGAGACACCTTCCCCTTGGCCAAGGTCACGGGCGCCGCGGGGCCGCCGGGAGGTCCAGACCTTCTCAGTCCCGCCTCGACGAGGAAGTCGGTCGGGACATGCTTCACGCAGTCATCGATGTACTTCTGCGCGGTCTCGGAGAGCGTCCATCCGAGCGGGAGGGGATGCTGCTTGTCGTCCAGCGCGATGGTCACGGTGCGTCCTCCGAGCACCTTGACCTTCCGGCGGAGCGACTTCACGGAGAAGGACGCGCGGGCCTCCCGGGCCTGGAGGAGCGCAACCGGCGGCCCGAGCAACTCGGTCAGGAACCGATTCGTCACCGGTCCTTGGACACCGGCTGGAACCAGCGAGGCCGAGCGTCTTGGAATCGCCCCGTCGGTGTACTTGATGACGATGACCAGGGGCTTGATTGGCTCGTTCGACGACGCATCCGACAGCGCGTTCAAGAGGTCGAGAAGCGTCGCTGCGCCGGAGTTCTCGAAGTAGCCGCCGTCCGCCACGTGGCCGAACCCCTCCACGCGCCCAAGCGGGCTGATGTATGGGAAGCGCGCGCTCAGGTGTGCCGCCGTGCTCAGCGGAACATCTGCCCCTAGCGAAGCGAGACCGTCGGTTGCGTCCTCGAAGAGATGTGCTGTCTGGAACGCTGGGCTCACGATGAAACGCCTTCCCTCTTCGACCGACGTGGCGTTGAGAAGGACTGCCGGAACCTGCCCGAGCGGTCCATGCGACCAGAGCCGCGTCGCTGGCTCCGAAAAAGCAGTCGAGCCGCCCTGCTGCTGCAACGCGCGCTCCCAGGCCAGCTCCATGCCCCGAGCCCTGTCGAAGGCGGGGATGGGTGCTGGAATGAATCTCTGCACGAGGTCCGGAAAGAGCAGCATGCCGACAGTCGGTGAGAGAAAGTCCCGCCCAAGGACCCGGCCCGCACTCGCCTGCACGCCTGCGTTCCCCGGTCCGGGAGAAGTCCGGCCGACGAGAGAGGCGAACGTCGCGGCACCGAGGCTGCCTCCCGAAACGCTGCTGATCGCCAGGACGTGCCGAGAGAACGCCGGGAACTCGTCCTGGAAGCGCCCGAGCACCGCCGCGGTCCAGTAGGCAGCACGAATCCCGCCGCCCTCGGCGGTGATGAGGATCACCGGGCTCCCAGCGACCTCGGAATCCGGTCCGGGCTGCTTCCAGGATGCGAGATAGTCGGAGAAGGGCGGACGCGTTCCAAGGGGTCCCGCGCTCCGCACCGTATGGTTGTCGTTCCAGTAGCTTCCGATGATCGCCAGGATGAGCAGGGCCGTGGCGATCGGCAGATGGGAGCGATGACTCAGGTAGGCGACCCCCGTGGCGAGCGGCATCCAGGCCGCCAGCGCCAGGACGAAGATGGACAGCGTCCCGATCCAAACGGTGGCCGGGAAAGGACGAAGGCCGACCCACATCCCGAGAGCAAAGCAGCCGAGGGCGAAGCCGAGGAGGAACCAGGTCGATGGTTCGTCGATCCGGGCAGGCGCACGCGTGGCGACCGGAGGAACCGGCTTGAGCGCGTTGGCCCACCGGGCCTTCTGCCTGGGGAGGACCCGCGAGGGGAGCTTCCGGAGCATCCAGCCGGTCGCCCGGCGACGGACGGTGACAACGAGGAGGAAAACGAGCCCGAGCGCAACCCACAGCGCGGCCAGCCAGAGCAACAGCCGCCTCGGGTCCGTGGCGTCCTCGCCATACTCGGCGGCGGCGAAACACATACCCACTGCTGCGCTGACCCACGTCAGAGCCCCGAGTGCCCGTGGAAGCCAGGTCGCGAGCGTCCGCGTTCTGGGATCCTCGCCCCGAACCTCGAAGAACTCGCCAGGGAAGCGGATGGAGAGAAGAAGCCGCGCCGAGTACCAGGTGGCCAGCGCCCAGAGCGCGCTCGCAGCGGCGAAGACGGTCAGGAGATAGCGCCCGCGATGGCCTCCATGGCCCCCCTCGACCAGCGCGTGGAAGAGCTCAAGGCTCTGCGAGGGGACGGCGAAGACGAGCAGCGCGAGCATCACCGAGGCGATGCTGAACCGGGCGCGCCAGAAGACCGGGACGATCTGACTCCAGAGCGAGGGGAACATGTTTCCTCCCTTCCAGGCATCGCCTTCGGCCGTGCCGGCTCAGCCTGGAGTCGTTCAGTCGGGCCAATCTTCCCGCGCGATGGGGGCTTCTGAAACGGCCCCGAGCCTCCGGTGGCACCTTCCAGAGCCTGGGCGTGTGGGCGCTGAAGAGGAAGCCTGGCGGATGGAGTTCGATGAAGAGAGGCCTCGGCACAGGTGAGGAGCAAGGCGGGGGGCTGGACGGCCGGCTACCCACAGCGAAGCTCCCGACGGTGGGTAGGCCGTGCAGAGCCCGAGGGCATCCAATGTCGAATCCGCCAGCCCATCCCCGTTTCCTCGAGAGCAGAGGAGTCGCACCGTCCACGGCACCGGACCGCTCTAGGATTCAACGGAAGTCGGTGGCGGTCTTGGTGGGGGACCCCCGAGGCACGTGAAGAGGGAGCGATGCGTGCGCTAGAGTCGTGCCCGTGAACGGGGGGCGTCACCGACAGTCGAGAGCAGTCGCCCTCCGCGCGCGGCGGGCCTCTCTGGCCCTCGTCCGGCGGGCGCGAGAGCTCCGGATGCCGCGCGCGCCGAACGCTCGCTCGTGCGCCCTTCCTCGCGTGCCGCGCCCGCAGCTCGAGGAAGCGCGCGCGCTCTGCGACGAGGCCATCTCGCCGTTGATGACCCTCTCCGGTCCAGCGGGCGCATGGCGCTTGCCACGGGGCTCGACACGCTCGGCTAGCGCTGAGCTCCCGACGCGATTTCGTGAGCGATCGGGCACGTTCCTTCGGGACAGAGACCGCCGAGGCTGGACGGCCAGCGGCCCACGTGGAAGCTCCCGACGGGGGGGAGGCCGTACAGAGCCAGCATCATCCGACTGCGACTCGCGCCAGCAATCTCCGGAGGGTGGCGGCCGCGGGATGCGGCGGCTGGTTCCGGGCCGGGGCGCGATGCAGGAGGTGGGCCGGAAGCCGGTCTGCTCTGGATGGGAAGGCTGGCGGGCGGATGCCGTGCTGTCAGATCGGACGACCGTTGCCGTCCGCGAGGTAGATCCATGGGGGCTCCCGCTTCTGAGGGACAGGGCAGTCCAACTCCCGATCTCTTCAATGCGCTGGGTGGCATTGTCGGGCGGAAGTGCACTCCGCGGGTTGGCCTGGGCACCTTGCCCGAGCCTTGGGCGGCCCGAGCGTCCGAACGGGACTGGACCTAGGCTGAAGCGCCATGGGCACAAGGAACAATCGTTTTTATCCCTTTAGTGATGACGACGTAGGCAACTGCCGCGGGTACACGGCATGCTGGCTTCAGAGGGTGCCTGACGGAGGCTTCTCGAGATGGGACCCAGGACTTAATTTTCAGCGAGAACTGTTTAGAGCCCCTCTTCCGGGCCAGGACAACTGGTATGACTAGCATAAGGGCCGCTGCGATCGGAATACTCTTAG
>DATJZG010000078.1:0-7386 GCA_035499295.1 Anaeromyxobacteraceae bacterium | reverse complement strand
CGTAGTCCCCCCGCCTGGAGCCTGGGCGGGGCCGGCCACTCGCCGCGGCTCCCGCGAGCCGCTAGAGTTCGCCCATGGAAGAACGCCCCGCCGGCGCCGGCCGGCCCGTCCCCCGCCTCGCCGCCTCGCTCCTCGCCGCCTTGCTCGCCTCGGGCTGCGCCTCCATGCGCGCGGCCGAGGCCCGGGACGAGTACCTGGCGAAGGCGCTCGGCGCCTACGAGTACCCGAAGTCGTGCCTGGAGCTGTGGCCGAGCGTCGTCCGGCTGCTCGCGGGCAAGGGCTATTCGCTCGTCGGCGGGGACCGGACCGTCGCCGGCCAGCCTCCCCAGGGGGGTTTCTCCAGCACGATGTCGGCCGGCTACGAGACCCGGGGGACCGGGGGCGGCGACCTCACGGTGGGCACCGACTGGAATCGCTCCTGGACCCGCTACGTGGCGAACGGCACCCTCACCGGACCGGCATCCTGCCAGGTCTCCTTCACGCGAATCTGGAAGGACTCGGTCGACATGGCCGGCGAGAACTCCGCCGACAGCCCGCAGATGGAGCTCGACCTCCTGAAGAGCGTGGACCCCGCCGCCGCGGCCCGCATCGAGGCGCAGGCGCCCAAGGGCTGACGAGCCCCCGCCGGCCGCCTCAGCGAGCTCTCCCTCCGCCCGGCCTGGCGCCCACGCGCGGCGCGCGTGCTCGCCCCCCCCGCCTGTGCCCGGCGAGGAGGGATCGCGCGAAGTCGTCCGCCTTTTCCCGGTAGGCCCCGCTCTCGATCTCGCGCACCCGGACGGCGAGCCGCTCCTCCGGGCGGCGCCCGGTGAGGGCGCGCATCTGCCCGAACACCCGCTCCGCGCCCATCCCGCCGTGGGTGAGGAAGAAGGCGAGCCGCCCGAGCCGCTCCCGCTCCACCCACAGGTACGTCCGCACCGGCGTCGACACCGAGGCGTACCAGACCGGTGTCCCGACGACGACCAGGTCGTAGCCGGAGGGGTCGGGCCGCGGGGTCGCGATCTCGGAGGAGACCCCGAAGATCGCCTCGAGCGCGCTGCGCACGTACCCGAGGGCTCCGGCGCGGCCCGAGGGCTCACCGATCTCCCCCAGGTCCGCCCCCAGCGCCTTCCCGATCCGGTCGGCGACCTCGCGCGTGTGGCCCGATCGCGAGTAGTAGACGACGAGCGCGCGTCCCTTCCCCATCAAGGCATCCTCCGGCGGTTCCGCAGCTCCGAGGTCCCACTAGGACGCGCGCACTCCCGCCGGAGGGGCAAGCGTCGAATTGGGGCCTCCGGCGGACCGGCCTCGGGCTCCCCGCCCTTCGCGGGAAGCGCTCTCCCCGGGCGTCGCCGCCGGGCGCCCAGGCACCGCTCCCCGCCCACACCCGACCACTTGCGGGCCTTCGCCCGGCGGAACAAGCTCGAGCATGGCGGTCCGCAAGGTCGGCTCGAGCCGCATCCTCCGGGAGATCGGCAGGGGCGGAATGGGCGTCGTCTACGAGGCCTACCAGGAGGGGCTCGACCGGCGCGTGGCCGTGAAGGCCCTCGACGCCCGGCAGGCCCGCTCGAGGGAGTTCGTCGAGCGCTTCCGGCGCGAGGGGCGCGCCCACGCCCAGATCCGCCACCCGGCGGTGGTGGCGGTCCACGACCTGCTGGAGAAGGACGAGACCCTCTTCCTCGTCACCGAGTTCGTCGACGGCGCCGACCTGCGCCGGGTGATGGCGAACGGGGGGGCGCTCCCTCCCGACTGCGTCGCCGCCATCGGCACCCAGCTCGCCGACGCGCTCGACAGCGTGCACCAGCACTCGCTCTTGCACCGCGACGTGAAGCCCTCGAACGTCATGATCTCCCGCCGCGGCGAGGTGAAGCTCATGGACTTCGGGATCCTGAAGGATCCGATGGCGACCGAGCTCACCCGCGCCGGGGCGGTGATGGGAACGCCCGCCTACGTGGCCCCGGAGGTCCTCGAGGGAGTGCCGGCGAGCGAGCGCAGCGACCTCTGGTCGCTCGGGGTGACCCTCTACGAGCTCGCCACCGGGCGGCGGCCCTTCCTGGGGAACGACTTCAACGAGCTCTTCGCTTCGGTGCGCAAGGCGAGCCCTCCCCCCGTCCGCAGCCTCGTGCCCGGCTTTCCCCGGCGCCTGGCAAGAGCCATCGAGCGCTGCCTCGCCAAGCGCCCCTCGCGCCGCTTCGAGACGGCGGCCACGCTGGCGCGCGAGATGGCGGCCTGCTCGGCGCGCCTGCTCGGCGAGGCGCGCCCGCAGGAGCGCCTGCGCGGGATGATGTTCGAGCGCAACCTGGGAGAGGCCCGTCCGCTCCGCCGCGGCGGGAGCGCCGACCCGGCGCCCCCGCTCCCGAGGCGCCCCGGCGCCTCCCCGGCCCGAGTGGGCCCGGCCCTGTGGGCGTTCGCGGCGGTGGCGGCGCTCGCCGCCGGCCTCTACGCCTTCCTGGGAAGGCCCTGGTGAGGAACCCCTAGTCCACCGGCAGGTTCATGCGCCGGAGCAGCTGGGCGTAGCGCGCGTCGTCCCGGATCGGCTTGAGGAAAGGGTCGTAGCGGACGTCGGCGAGGGACCAGTCCCTCGAGGCGTAGGCCCGGTCGAGCCACTCGAAGGCCGAGTCGCGCTCGCCGAACCAGGCGTGGACGAGGGCGATCTCGTAGGGGTGACCCGGGTAGCCCGCCTTCAGGCTGGCGAGCGCCTTCTGCGCCGCCGCCGGGTGCCCGAGGTCGTGCTCCGCCAGCGCCAGGCCGGCGAGGCGCTCGCCCTCGTCGTGGATCCCGTCGATCGCCTTCAGGGCCTCGGCGGGCTTCCCCTCCAGGATGGAGAGCACCCCGCGCGAGGCTCTCAGGTCCTCGGATTCGGGGGCGATCTGCAGGGCGCGCTCCAGGGCGCCGTTCGCCTGGGGAAAGTCGCCGGTGCTGACATAGGCCTTCGCGAGCCACGACCAGGCGATGGCCGAGAGGGGGTCGAGGTCGATCGCCCGCCGGAGCGCGGAGATGGCCTCGCTCGGCTGCCCCAGCATGAGGCGCAGGATGCCGTAGCGGCGCTGGCTGACCGCGTCGCCGGGCTGGAGGGCCCGGGCTCGGTCGAGGTCGGCCTGGGCCCCGGGCCAGTCCCAGTCCCAGCGCGCCCGCAGCACGCCGCGGGCGTTGTAGCCCTCGGCCAGGCCCGGATCGAGGGAGACCGCCTTCTCCGCCGCGGCCCGCCCGCGGCGGCGGTTCTCCTCGGTGGCCCCCGGGGCGTCGTGGTTCAGGTCCTGGACCGACATGGCGAGCGCCGCCCAGGCCGGGGCGAAGGTCGGGTCGAGGCTCACCGCCCGCTGGAAGGCCTCGGCGCTGCGCCGCACGCTGTCGTTCGAGACCTGGTTGAAGAGCTGCCGGCCGAGCAGGAACTGGGTGTAGGCCTCCGGGTTGGCGGCCCCCTTCCCGTCCGCGCTCGCCGCCCTGGACGGCAGGAGCCGGACCTTCAGCGCCTCGGCCACCGAGCGGGCGATGTCGTCCTGCACCGCGAAGACGCCCTGCAGCTCGCGGTCGTAGGTCTCGGACCAGATGTGGAAGCCGTCCGCGACGTTCACCACCTGGGCGGTGACCCGGATGCGGTTGCCGTCCCTGCGAACGCTCCCCTCCAGGACGGCGCCGACGTTGAGCTTCTGCCCGATGGCACGCAGGTCGTCGCTTTTCCCCTTGAACGAGAAGGAAGAGGTCCGCCCGGTGACGCGCAGCCCGTCGATGTGCGAGAGGGCATTCAGGATCTCCTCGGCGAGCCCGTCGGAGAAGTACTCCTGGTCCCTCTGCGCGCTCATGTCGACGAAGGGCAGGACCGCGACCGAGGGGAGCACCCCGCCCACCGGGGCGCGCGTCCGCGCCTGGGCGGCGGCCCGGTCCCTGAAGACGAGGTAGTAGACGAGGCCGGGGGCGGCGGCGAGCATCCCCAGGCCGACGAGCAGGAGCGCGAGGCGAGCGCCCCTGGGGGAGCCCGCCCTTCCCGCGGCGGCCGCCTGCGCCCGCTCGATCCCGGTCGCCTTGAGGTCGAAGGCCCAGGCGAGGATGACGACGATGGGGAACCCGACCCCGAGCGCCACCACCACCGTCTTCAAGACCCAGTCGGGCAGCTCGAGGCCGTGCATGACGGGCTCGACCACCTGCAGGATGGCGAAGGCGGCGATGGCGTAGGCGACGATGGCGCGGAAGACGCGGCGCCGCCTCAGCTCCCCGGCGAAGTCCTGGAATCGCCCCATCTCTCCTCCCCGGCTTCCGCGGGAGATGCTAGCGGCGCGGCCCAAAGCCCGCCACGGCTGGGCCTCCTTCGCTCCGACCCCCATGCAACCGCCGGCTGCCGGCGCTCATTCGTGGAGGCCCGCACCCCAGACGGGGCTCGGCCGGGGCGCCGGCACATGGGCGGACTACGCCGACCGGGCTCCGCCTATTTCAAGGGAGCGCCCCGATCACGGAGCGTTGCGAGCGAGGTCTCCCTCCAGCGTGGCGAGCGTCAAGCGCTCTTTGCGGGCGCGCAGGTCGAGGTAGAGGAAGAAGGCGATGAGGGCCTCGAACGGCGCCCCCACGATGCCGGCGGCGAGCGCCGGGACGACGCTCGCCCCGGTCGCCGCCGACAGGCCGAGCGCCAGCCCGCTCGCGGCGAGCCCGAGGAGGAGGAGCGCCGCCACGGTGGCGGCGGTGTGCCTCACCTCTCCGCGGACGAGGACCCAGACGCGTAGGATGGCGCCCATCCCCCGTCTTCCCTCGAGGACGAACACGGGGATCCCGAGCGAGGCGAGTCCCGCGAAGACGAGGGCGATGGGGAAGGCGAGGCCGAGCGCGATGCCGGAGACGACGCCGGATGGGACCGTCCCCTGCAGGAGCGACAGGAGCATGAAGGCGGGAGCGGCGAAGAGCAGGAGGAACAGGGACCAGGCGGCCGCGAGGACGGCCAGGAACCCGAGCCCGAGGACGTGCGCGAACCCGAATCCGGCGCTGTGGAGCGGAGCCGGCTCGCGCCCGGTGACCGCCACCGCCGCCTCCCTTGCCACCGCGGCGGCGAGCATGCTGGTGAAGAGACTCCCGATGAAGAGCCAGACCGTCCGCACGAAGGCCTCGTGCGCGGACAGGTTCGGGAGCACCTCGTCGGCGGACGGCCCGGGCTCGGCGGCCGGAGCGGCTCCGGGCGGGGCGGCCTCGATGGTGGGCGGGCGCGGCGCGGGCGGCGCCGCCTCGGCGGCGGCGCCCGCCGCCGGGGGACCGGCATCGACGACCTCCGGGCTCGGCGGCGAGGTCGGGCCGGGGCCCTCGGAGGCGCGCCTCTCCAGGACGCCGAGGAGCGCGTTCGGGAGGAGGAAGATGGCGGCGACGAGGAGGAGCGGGCCGGCGCGCCGCCGGTAGAGCCCCAGGGCGGTGCGCAGGATGAGACCCACCCCGCCCACCCCCACCTGCCTGACGGGGCCTTCCCCCCTCTTCGAGCCCGCCTCGTCCACTGTGGGCAAGAGAGCACAGCCGCCCGCGCCTGTCACCGCCGACGGCGACCGAGCGCGGGCGGACCGGCAGGTGCGAGGGCACCCCCCTCCGCGGGCCACGACCTAGTGGAGCGCCGCCCCCCTCGTCTCCGGCAGGAGGTAGATGGACAGGGCGCCGCCGGTGAAGGCGATGGCGAGGAACCCGAGCGCTCCCCCGAGCCCGTAGGTGGTGGACAGGTAGCCGATGACGGTGGGTGCGAGGGCGCTCATCATGCGCCCGGCGTTGTAGCAGAAGCCCACCGCCGAGCCGCGGGCCCGGGTGGGGAAGAGCTCGGAGATGAAGGCGCCGAAGGCGCTGAAGTAGCCGGAGCCGAAGAAGCCCACGAACGGCCCGAGGACCATGAGGGTGGTGGCGTCGCGGGTGTGGCCGAAGATCCACACCAGGCCCGCCGAGGCGAGCAGGTAGGCGGCGAAGGTGGGGCGGCGCCCGAACTTGTCGGCGATGAATCCGAAGGAGACGTAGCCGAGGAAGGCCCCGATCATCATGGGGATGATCCACATGGGCGCCTTGGCGATGCCCAGGCCGGCGCCGCCCTTCTCCGGCGACATGGCGAGGAAGCCCGGCATCCAGGTGAAGAGACCCCAGTAGCCGAACATGACGAAGGTACTCACGAGCGTGCTGACGAGCGTGAAGCGGAGGAGCTCCGGGCCGAAGATCTGGAAGAAGCCGAAATCGCTCTTTTGCTTCTCCTGGTGCTCGCGCCGGGTGCGCAGCCAGATCTCCGGCTCCTCCACCTTGGTCCGGATCCAGAGGGTGAAGAGCGCCGGGACCACGCCCACGAAGAACACCGCCCGCCACCCGAAGGCGGGGAGCACCAGGGCGGCGGTGATGGCGGCGAGGATGTAGCCGATGGCCCAGCCGCTCTGCATGATCCCCACCGCCTTGCCCCGGTGCTGCGCCGGCCAGGTCTCCGAGACGAGCAGGGCCCCGGAGGCCCACTCGCCCCCCATCCCCAGCCCGAGCACGGTGCGGGCGATGGCGAGCTGGGTGAGGTTCTGCGCCAGGCCGGAGAGGCCCGAGCACACCGAGAACACCAGCACCGTGATCATGAGCGCCTTCTTGCGCCCGATGCGGTCGGCCACCGCGCCGAAGAGGATCCCGCCGAGCGAGGAGGCGAAGAGCGTCACCGACACCATGAAGCCGGCGGCGGCCGGGGAACTGTTCCACTCCTTCATGATGGTGGTGAGGACGAAGGCGTAGAGCATCACGTCGAAGGCGTCGAGCGCCCACCCGGCCTGGCCGGCGAAGAGCGCGTACCACTGCTTGCGGGTGATCTCCTTCCACCAGGGGACGGCGACCTTGACGGCGATGACTTCGCTCATTTTCCCTCCTCCTTGGAGAACGCTGCGACCTCGACCCCTTCCTTCCGCAGCCGCTCGCGGATGGCGCGGACGAGCCCCACGGCCCCGGGCGTGTCCCCGTGGACGCAGATGGTACCGGCGTCGATGGGCACGTCGACCCCGTCGATGGAGCGGACCGTACCCTCCCTTACCACCTGGAGCATCCGCTCCTCCACGCGCACCGCGTCGTGGATGACCGAGCCCGGGACGCTGCGGGGGACGAGGGTCCCGTCCCGGGCGTAGGCGCGGTCGGCGAACACCTCCTCCACGTGCCGGAGCCCGGTCTGTTTCGCCGCCTCCACCAGCGCCGAGCGGGAGAGGCAGACGAGCCAGAGGGAGGGGTCGACGTCCCGGACCGCCCCGGCGATGGCGAGCGCGGTGGGCAGGTCCCGGGCGGCCGCGTTGTAGAGGGCGCCGTGGGCCTTCACGTGCCGGAGCCTCAGCCCCTCGGCGCGGCAGAAGGCCCAGAGCGCACCCACCTGGTAGGTGACGTCGTCCCGGATCTCCTGGGGCGAGGCGGCCACGTGGCGCCGGCCGAAGCCCACCAGGTCGGGGAACGACG
>DATJZG010000077.1:0-4552 GCA_035499295.1 Anaeromyxobacteraceae bacterium | reverse complement strand
CTCGGCGACCTCGGGGATGGTCATGAACTCGTGCTCTACCCCCTCGATCTTGACCGCGGTGATGGCCGCGCCCTGCAGGCTCGAGAGCAGGACGCGGCGGAGCGAGTTGCCGAGCGTGATTCCGAAGCCGCGCTCGAGCGGCTCGGCGACGAACTTGCCGTAGGTGTTGGTGAGGGACTCCTGGTCGACCACCAGCCCCCTCGGCTTGATGAGGTCGCGCCAGTTCCGTGTGACGAGTGCATCCGCCATGGGCCTTCTCCTTTGCCGCCGCCCCCTCCCCGATTTCCGCAGGCCAGCGGAGTCGGGGCGCCGTGGGACGCGCGGCGCGTGGTGTGAGGAACTTCCCCGGTGGGCGCGGCGAGCCGCGCCTCCCTGCTACTTCGAGTAGAGCTCGACGATGAGCTGCTCCTGGATGGGCATGGTGACGTCCTCGCGCGCCGGCGTGGTCTTCACCGTGCCCTTGAAGGCCGCCTTGTCGAGCTCGAGCCAGGCCGGGACCCCCCGGCGGTCGACGGCCTCCAGGGCCTCGCTGATCCGGACCACCTTCTTGCTGCGCTCCCGCACCTCCACCACGTCGCCGGGGCGGAGCTCGAAGGACGGGATGGTGACCTTGCGCCCGTTCACCCGGAAGTGTCCGTGGCGGACGAGCTGCCGGGCCTCGTTGCGCGTGTCCGCGAAGCCGAGGCGGAAGACGGTGTTGTCGAGCCGGAGCTCGAGGCCCTGCAAGAGGTTCTCGCCGGTCTTGCCCTTGGCGGCGGCCGCGTTCTTGTAGGCGTGGCGGAACCCCGCCTCGAGCAGGCCGTACATCCGCTTCACCTTCTGCTTCTCGCGGAGCTGGACACCGTACTCCGAGAACTTCACCCGGCCCTGGCCGTGCTGACCAGGCGGGTACGGACGGCGCTCGATGGCGCACTTGTCCGTGTAGCAGCGGTCGCCCTTCAGGTACATCTTGAGATTCTCGCGGCGGCAGAGCCGGCAAACGCTTTCGGTGTAACGAGCCACTTTGGTCTCCTCGCTGTTCTCAGACGCGGCGGCGCTTCGGCGGCCGGCAGCCGTTGTGCGGAATGGGGGTCGCGTCCTTGATGAGCGTGATCTTGAGCCCGGCGGCGGAGATGGCGCGCAGAGCGGACTCGCGCCCCGCGCCCGGCCCCTTCACCATCACCACCACCGTCTTGAGCCCGTGCTCCATGGCCTTCGCGGCGGCGTCGCCCGCCGCCACCTGCGCGGCGAACGGCGTGGACTTGCGGGAGCCCTTGAAGCCTCGCGCGCCCGCCGACGACCAGGCGAGCACGTTGCCCACCGCGTCGGTGATGGTGATCATGGTGTTGTTGAAGGTGGAGTTGATGTGCACCACCCCGCTCGCCACGTTCTTCTTCACCCGCTTCTTCCCCTTCTTCGGGGTGACGGGCGACGCGGTGACGGGCTCCATCCCGCCCAGGTTCGGGGCGGACGGGGTGCTCTCCTCGGCCTTCGCGGGGGTCTCGGCCTTCGCGGGGGCCTCTGCCTTCTTGACCGGCTTCTCGGCCTTGTCGGCCGCCTGCTTCTCTTCAGCCACGCTCTATCTCCGTTGTCAGGTCCGTCGGCTCTTCTTCGCCTCTAGCCCTTGGGGGGCGGAGCGGCGGCTGCCGGCTTGCGGACCAGCCCGCGCTTCGGGCCCTTGCGGGTGCGGGCATTCGTGTGAGTGCGCTGGCCCCGGACCGGGAGCCCCTTCCTGTGCCTCAGGCCGCGGTAGCAGCCGAGGTCCATGAGCCGCTTGATGTTCATCGAGACGTCGCGCCGCAGGTCGCCTTCCACCTGGGTGGTGGCCTCGATGGCCTCGCGGATGCGGCGGACCTCGTCGTCGTTCAGGTCCTTGGTGCGCTTGGTGGGGTCGACGGTGGCCTTCTCGCAGATGTTCTTGGCGGTGGTCTTGCCGATCCCGTAGATGTATTGGAGCGAGATCTCGATGCGCTTCTCCGCGGGGAGATCGACGCCGGAAATGCGAGCCATTCCTCTGTCTCCGGTTCTTTGGCTTTCCTGCCCTTGTCGGGCCTAGCCCTGTCGCTGCTTGTGGCGGGGATTGGCGGCGCAGATGATCCGCACCACGCCCTTGCGCCTCACGACCTTGCACTTGTCGCAGATTTTTTTCACCGATGCGCGGACCTTCATGACCTTTTCACCCGACCGAGAGTTCTAGGGGCGAGACAAAAAGCCCCGCCGTTCCTTCCGGCGGGACGTTCGGGGACCGCCGCGGCCCCCGTGCCCTTCTTACCTCAAGTGCGACCGCACGCAGACCTTCCGGGCAGTTGCGAAGCGCGGCGTATAACATAGGAATTTCCCGCGTGCAAGCGGAGCGTGACCCGACCCTCCGCTCGGCCGGCGCGCCGACCGTGGCATCCCCCTTCCGGGGTGCTCAGTGCCCCGCCAGGGTGAGCACTTCGGGACCCTCCTCGGTCACGGCCACGGTGTGCTCGAAGTGGGCCGAGAGCCGCCCGTCGGCGGTGACCGCGGTCCACCCGTCCCCCAGGGTCCGCACCGCCGGCCCTCCCTCGTTCACCATCGGCTCGATGGCGAGCACCATTCCCGCGCGCAGCGCCGCCCCGGTGCCGCGCCGCCCGAAGTTCGGCACCTGCGGGGGCTCGTGCAGGCGTCGACCGATACCGTGGCCGGTGAAGTCCCGGACGACCGAGTAGCCGAGCGGCTCAACGTGCGCCTGCACCGCGGCCCCGATGTCGCCGACGCGACCCCCCGCCACCGCCGCCTCGACCGCCCGGGCGAGCGCGGAACGGGTCGCCTCGACGAGCCGCCGCGCCGCCGGGCTTGCCTGCCCCACCTCCACCGTGACCGCCGCGTCGCCGAAGAACCCGTGCAGTTCGACGCCGAAGTCGAGCCCGACGATGTCGGCCGCCCGCAGCACCCGGCTCCCAGGGATGCCGTGCACGATCTCGTCGTTCACCGAGATGCACAGGCTCGCGGGGTAGCCGAGGTAGCCCTTGAAGGCGGGGAGCGCACCGCGCCTCCGGGCGCCCGCCTCGGCGATGCGGTCGAGCTCCAAGGTGGAGATTCCGGGCTCCGCCGCCCGGGCGAGCTCCGCCAGCACCGAGGCGACCACGCGGCCCGCCTCGCGAATGCGAGCGATGTCCTCCGCCGATTTGAGCGGCACGGCCATCGGGGACCTTCTTGGGCGGCCCGGGCCTATCCGCCGATGCCCATCAGCCTCTTCGAGGCGGCC
Source organism: Anaeromyxobacteraceae bacterium (assembly GCA_035499295.1). Lineage (GTDB taxonomy): Bacteria > Myxococcota > Myxococcia > Myxococcales > Anaeromyxobacteraceae > DATJZG01. Next base: position 1,341 of record DATJZG010000077.1, on the reverse strand, counting down.
AGGATCTCCTCGGGGGACCCGACGCCCTTCACCGACAGGAGCGCGTTGCGCCCCTGGTAGTACCGCTTGAGCGGCGCGGTCTTCGACTCGTACTCCTCGAGCCTCCGCTTCACCGTCTCCGGCTTGTCGTCGTCCCTCAGCAACAGCGCCGCCCCGTCCTTGTCGCAGACGCCCGCCCGCTTCGGGGGGTGGGCGGTGAGGTGGTACACCGTGCCGCACTGGGCGCAGCTCCGCCGTCCGCTGAGCCGGTCGACGAGGACCCCCTCCGCCACCTCGTAGGAGAGCGCCCGGTCGATCTTCCTGCCCTGGGCCTCGAGGAGTCGGGCGAGGAAGTCGGCCTGGGCGGTGGTGCGGGGATACCCGTCGAGGATGAAACCCTTCGCGACGTCGGGCCGCGCCAGGCGGTCCTTGACCATGGCGTTCGTGACCTCGTCCGGGACGAGGGCGCCGGCCTTCATGATGGCCTCGACCTCTTTGCCGAGTTCGGTGCCGCGTGCCTTGTGGTCGCGGAACATGTCGCCGGTAGAGATGTGGGGGACGGCCAGATCCCGAGCCAAGAGCTTGGCCTGCGTTCCCTTGCCCGCGCCCGGGGGCCCGAGGAGGATGAGGATCATGGTGCGACTCCCGTGGCGCCGGAGAGCGCCGCTCGGCCTCTAGGCGCTTACCGCGGCGCGGCCGCGGATGCGCGGGCCCCTGGGCCCGGTGAAGCCCTCGTAGTGGCGCGTGATGAGGTGCCCTTCGATCTGCTGGACCGTGTCGAGGGCCACGCCCACCACGATGAGGAGGCCGGTGCCGCCGAAGTAGAACGGCACGCCAAACTGGTTGATGAGGATGGTGGGGAGGATGCTCACCGCCGCCAGGTAGAGCGCACCGCCGAAGGTGATGCGCGACAGGACGAAGTCGATGTACTCGGCCGTCTTCTTGCCGGGGCGGATCCCGGGGATGTAGCCGCCGTACTTCTTCATGTTGTCCGCCACATCGCTCGGGTTGAAGATGATGGCGGTGTAGAAGTAGGTGAAGAAGATGATGCCCCCCGCGTAGATGAGCGTGTAGGGCAGCCCGCCGAAATGAAGCCAGCTCGTGACCGCCTGGGCCCAGGGGTGGTGCACGAACTGGGCGATCGTGGTCGGGAAGGCGATGATGGAGCTGGCGAAGATCACCGGGATGACGCCGGCCGTGTTCACCCGCAGCGGGATGTGCGTGCTCTGTCCGCCGTACACCCGTCGGCCCACCACGCGCTTGGCATACTGGACCGGGATCTTGCGCTGGCCCAGCGTCATGATGATGACGCCCGCCACCACGGCCACCATCACGGCAATCAGGACGAGGAAGACGAGCGGG
>DATJZG010000076.1:0-16071 GCA_035499295.1 Anaeromyxobacteraceae bacterium | reverse complement strand
CAAACGGCGGAGAAACGCTGAGGGACGCAGGCATGGCTGGGTCGGACGAAAGACAGGCCACGTTCGGATGGGCTGGCAGCGACGGAGCCGGGAACGCTCATGTCCCCAGGCGTCCATCGAGGACAATTCCTGCCAAGGGGTCGTGGCTCACGGCTCAGCAGGCAGCAGAGTACCTGGGGCTCCCCAGCGTCCGGGCGCTCTACAAGAGGATCGAGCGGGCGAGCGTGCCCCCAGATGCCGTGCGTCGCTGGGGGCGCCAGTTCCGGTTTAAGCGCGAAGCTCTCGACGCCCTCATGGGGCGTCATGGATAGTCGCTGTCCGTCCACTCCCGTAGACTCGACCGCGCCGAGTGCCGTCACCGGTCAGGAGGACCGATGGCGGTGAAGATCAGAGGACGACCCGGCGGGAAGGGCTACGTGGTGGACGTTCGAGTCCGACAGCTCGACGGGTCATGGTACCGCGAGCGGCACAGGGTGGCCGTGACCACCCGGAGCGCCGCCCAGCGGTGGGGACAGCAACTCGAGAGCGCGATCGTCGCGCAGGGAGGCAAACGAACGAAGGAGGAGGCGGCTCAACTTGCGCCGACGCTGGCGGAATTCTGGCCGCGGTTCATGGAAGGCTACGCGCGAGCGAACCAGGAGAAGCCATCAAACCTGGAAACCCGGGAGATCATCTGGAGGACGCACCTGCGACCGGCCTTCGGCGGTCTCCGGCTCGACGCCATCGATGACGAGCAGATACAGCGGTTGAAGGCGCGGATGGCGAACCGAAGCCCGAAGACCGTCAACAACGTGCTCGCCGTTGTCTCGAAGGCGTTGAGGGTGGCGGTCGAGTGGAAGGTCATCGAGGCCATGCCCTGCCACGTCAGGCTACTGAAGAGCGCGAAGCCAGTGGTCGAGCACTACGAAGACGAGGACTTCGAAAGACTCGTCACGGCGGCCGGGGCATGCGACCCGCGCACGCAGCTCGTCGTGCTCCTGGGCGGTGACGCCGGACTCCGTTCCGGCGAGATCGTGGCCCTGGAGTGGACGGACCTCGACCTTGGTCGCGGGCTCATCAAGGTCCAGCGCAGCGACTACAAAGGAAAGCTAAGCGTTCCCAAGGGAGGAAAGTCGCGCGTGGTGCCGATGGCGTCGAGGCTGCTCGCTCTCCTGAAGGCGCACCGACACCTGCGGGGGGCGAGAGTGGTCTGCCAGGACGATGGAACCCCAGTCAGCCGGTGGTGGCTCAAGTGGTCCCTCGATGTCGCGGAACGTCGCGCCGGGCTCCCTCGGGGCGGCAGGCTGCACATCCTTCGCCACACGTTCTGCTCGCGGCTCGCCGCGCGGAACGTGCCGATGCTGACCATCAAGGAGCTCGCCGGCCATGCCAGCATCGAGACCACGATGCGCTACATGCACCTGTCTGCAGCAGCTCCAGCGGCCGGCATCAAGGCGCTGGAGAGCGTGGCAACCCCTGTGGCAACCAGGGGTGCCTCGCCCGTCACAACCAGCGATTCCGCGTAGTTAAGTGGTGACCCCACAGGGATTCGAACCCTGGTTGCGGCCTTGAAAGGGCCGAGTCCTGGGCCTCTAGACGATGGGGTCGGGCGGGGGAAGCTACCCGAGCCGCGCCTGCGTGGCAAGACATTGAGTTCAGAAGCGGAGCGCGCCCCGGGCCGCCGCGACCAGCGTCGGTCGCTGCCTGGCTCCATGCGGCTCGGGTCACGAAGAGGTTCCTCAAATTGGGCGCACGCCCAACGGGAACCGGTGTCAGCGCACGGTGCTACAAGGCCTGCCGCGTGAGCCCGATCTCGAGGCGCTGGGTCGAGTGCCGGACCGACGAGGCCGCGGCGGCCCGACTCGGCCGCGATCTCGGCATCCATCCACTCGCCGCCCACGTGCTCGCCGCCCGGGGACTTACGGAGACCTCGGCCGCTGAGCGCTTCCTCGATCCGCGCCTCGACGACCTGCCGGATCCCTTCTCGATGAGAGGAATGGACGCCGCGGTGGGGCGCATCGCCCGCGCCGTGGAGGAGGGCGAGCGCGTCGCCTGCTACGGCGACTACGACGTGGATGGGGTGACGTCGACCGTGCTGCTCGCCGGCTTCCTGGGGGCCTGTGGCGCCGAAGCGATCACCTACACGCCGCACCGCCTGGTGGAGGGCTACGGGCTCAACGCCGCGGCCGTGGCGCGGCTCGCGGAGCGGGGGGTACGCCTCCTCGTGACCCTGGATTGCGGGATCACGAGCGTCGCCGAGGTCGCCGAGGCGGGGCGGCGCGGGGTCGATGTCGTGGTGGTGGATCATCACACCGTCCCGGTGGAGCTGCCCGCCGCCGCCGCCATCCTGAACCCGCACCAGCCGGGGTGCGGGTACCCCTCGAAGCACCTCGCCGCGGTCGGGGTGACCTTCAACCTCGCCCTCGCCCTGCGCCGGCGGCTTCGCGAGCGGGGCCGGTTCGGCCCCTCCCGCCCGGAGCCGAACCTGAAGGAGGCTCTCGACCTGGTGGCGCTCGGGACGGTGGCGGACGTGGTGCCGCTCGTGGAGGTGAACCGCGCCCTGGTGCGCTGGGGCCTCGCCGAGGTGACCCAGGCGCGTCGCCCCGGGCTGCGGGCGCTGAAGAGGGTGGCGGGCGTCGCCCCGGGCGTGGCCGTCTCGGCGGGGCAGGTGGGCTTCCGGCTCGCGCCGCGCCTCAACGCCGCGGGACGGCTCGACGACGCCGGCCGCGGCGTGCGCCTCCTCCTCTCGAGCGACGAGGCCGCGGCCCTGCCGCTGGCGGAGGAGCTCGACCGCGAGAACCGGGCCCGCCAGGACATCGAGCGCGACATGCTGGAGGAGGCCCTCGGAGACGCGGCCGGGTTCGTGGCCGCCGGCGCCCGCGGGCTCGTGCTCGCCCGGCCGGGCTGGCATCCGGGCGTGGTGGGCATCGTGGCCTCGCGGGTGGTGGAGCGCTTTCACCGGCCGGCAGTGGTGGTGGGAGTGGCGGACGGGGTGGGGAAGGGGAGCGGCCGGAGCATCGAGGGCTTCCACCTCTACGAGGCGCTCGCCGCCTGCGCGTCGCACCTCACCCGCTTCGGGGGTCACCGCCACGCCGCCGGGGTGACCCTCGAGCCCGACGCCCTGGAGGGATTCCGGCGGGCCTTCGAGCGCCACGCCGCCGAGCGCGTGTCGGAGGACGACCTCGTGCCGCGCACCCGGCTCGAGCGATGGGTCGAGCCGGCGCTGCTCGACCTGAGGGGAGCGGAGGACTTGGAGCGGCTGGCGCCGTTCGGCGCGGGGAACCCGGAACCGGTCTTCGGACTGCGGGCCACCCCGGCGCGGGCGCGCCAGGTGGGGGCCGGCGGGCTGCACCTCAAGCTAAAGCTCGCGGACCGGGACGCCATCGGCTTCTCCCTCGGCGACCGCCTCTCGCTGTGCGGGGCGCAGGTGGAGGCCGCGGTGAGCCTCGGATTCGACGAGTGGGACGGGACGAGGCGCTTGCAGCTGCGGGTTCGCGACCTGCGCGCCTCCTCGGATCCTTGACGCATCGCGTCCCCGGGTGCTACCTGCCTATGTTCGCTTTTCCCGGAGGCTTCCGTGCAGCGTTTCATCACCGATCTCAAGCGCACCCACAGCTGTGGACAGCTGACGAAGGCCGACATCGGAAAGGAGGTCGTGCTGTTCGGCTGGGTGAACAACCGGCGCGACCACGGCGGGGCGGTGTTCATCGACTTGCGCGACCGGGAGGGCGTGACGCAGGTGGTGTTCGAGGAGGACGTGCGGCCGGACGTGCACGAGACCGCGGAGAAGCTGCGGCTCGAGTACTGCGTCGGCGTGCGCGGCAAGGTGGTCTCCCGGGGCGAGAACGTGAACCCCAAGCTCAAGACGGGCGAGATCGAGGTGCACGCGAGCGACCTCGAGATCTTCAACCGATCCGAGGCCACCCCGTTCCCCATCGAGGATCAGGTCGACACGGCCGAGGAGAAGCGGCTTCAGTACCGCTTCCTCGACCTGCGGCGCGCCCCGCTGCAGCGGACGCTCATGACGCGGGCGCGGGTGAACCACGTCACCCGCAACTACTTCACCGAGAACGGCTTCCTCGAGCTCGAGACGCCCTTCATGGTGAAATACACCCCGGGGGGCGCCCGGAACTTCCTCGTTCCGAGCCGTCTCAACCCCGGCAAGTTCTACGCGCTCGCCGAGAGCCCGCAGCTCTTCAAGCAGCTTTACATGATCGCCGGGTTCGACCGGTACTTCCAGATCGTCCGCTGCTTCCGGGACGAGGACCTCCGCCTCGACCGGCAGCCCGAGTTCACCCAGATCGACGTGGAGATGAGCTTCGTCGAGCAGAACGACATCTTCGGCGTCATCGAGGGGCTGGTGTGCCGCCTCTGGAAGGAGGTCCTGGGAGTGGAGCTGCCGCGCCCCTTCCCGCGCATGCCCTTCGACGAGTCGATGGCCAAGTACGGCAACGACAAGCCGGACCTGCGCTTCGGCATGGAGCACCAGCTGCTCACCGACCTCGTCCGCCAGCACGGCGGCGGAGGGGTGCCGCTCTTGCAGGACGCGGTCGCCAAGGGAGGGATCGTGAAGGCCATGCGGGTACCGGCCTCCGCCAACTTCTCCCGCACCGAGATCGACAAGCTCGAGGAATACGTGAAGGGCATGGGGGCGAAGGGCCTGGCGCGCGCCAAGGTGGCCGAGAACGGCGAGTGGACGCAGTCGCCCTTCGCGAAGACCGTCACCCCCGAGATGCGCCTCCCCATCAACCAGGTCACCGGGGCGCAGCCGGGCGACCTCATCCTCTTCCAGTTCGGCAAGGCCTCGACCGTCCACACGGTGATGGCCAACCTTCGCGTCCACCTGGCGAAGCGTACCGGCCTCATCCCCGAGTTCGGCTCCGGCGGCCAGTGGCGCTTCCTGTGGGTGGTCGACCCGCCCCTGTTCGAGTACGACGAGGACTCCGCCACCTGGCAGCCGGCGCACCACGCCTTCACGAGGCCGCGCGACCAGGACCTGCCCTTCCTCGAGACCGACCCCGGCCGGGTCTACTGCTGGCGCTACGACCTCGTCCTGAACGGGTTCGAGATCGGCGGAGGGTCGATCCGGCTCCACGACCCCGAGGTGCAGGCGCGGGTCTTCAAGGCCATGGGCATCTCCGCCGAGGAGGCCCGCAACAAGTTCGGGTTCCTCCTCGACGCGCTCAGGATGGGGGCTCCGCCCCACGGCGGCATCGCCCTCGGCATGGATCGGCTGGTGATGCTCCTCACCGGGGCCGAGTCGCTGCGGGACGTGGTGGCCTGGCCCAAGACGCAGAAGGGCACCGATCTCATGACCGGGGCCCCCGGCGACGCCGACGCGCGACAGCTGCGGGACCTCTACGTGAAGAGCACGTACGAGCCGGCGAAGTAGGCCCCGCGCGGGCACCACGCCCCGGCCGGGCGGGCGGTAGACTCCACGTGATGGCGGACCGGAAGAGCTACGACGTCGTCGTGCTCGGGGGGGGCGTGAACGGCGCCGGCACCGCGCGGGACTGCGCCATGCGCGGGCTCTCGGTGCTCCTGCTCGAGAAGCGCGACCTCGCCTCCGGCGCGAGCGGCGCCAGCTCCGGCATGATCCACGGTGGCATCCGCTACATGCTCTCCGACCGAAAGGTCACCGAGCTCGCCTGCCGGGACGCGGGCTACATCAGGCGCATCGCGCCGCACCTCGTCTTCCGCATCCCCTTCCTCATGCCCTTCGCCTCCCGCGCCGAGGAGGCGTCGCTCGCCGAGCGGGCGGCTTGGTACGCCACCGAGGTCTACGTCGGGACCTATGACCTCTACCAACCGCTGAAGGGCGGCAAGCCCTCGACCCGGCTCACGCCTGCCGAGATGTACGCGCTCGAGCCCTCGCTCCGGCCCGGCCTGGGCGGGGCGGTCACCCTCGACGAGTGGGGGATCGACGGACAGCGCCTCTGCCTCCTCAACGCGCTCTCCGCGGAGGCGCACGGCGCCGAGGTGCGGACCTGGACCGAGGCCACCGAGCTCGTCCGGGAGGGCGGACGCGCGGTGGCGGTGCGCTGGCGCGACCTCGTCACCGGCGAGCACGGGGAGGCGCGGGCCGGCGCGGTCCTGAACGCCACCGGCGCCTGGTCCCCGCACTGGGGCCGCCTAAACGGGGTCGAGGTGCCCATGCGGCCGGGGAAGGGCGTGCACCTGTCGCTCGACCGGCGCTTCTCGAACTACGGCATCATCTGCCGCGCGGTGGACGGCCGGCAGATGTTCCTCATGCCGCACGAGGACGAGTCGATCATCGGCACCACGGACGACGACTTCTACGGCGACCCGGACGACCTGGAGGCCACCTCGGACGAGGTGGCCTACCTGCTCGAGGGGGTCGAGTCCCTCGTCCCCTCGGTGCGCCGCGCCCGGGTGACGCGCGCCTGGAGCGGGGTCCGCACCACCCTCTACGAGTACGGCAAGACCGAGGACGCCCTCTCCCGGGAGCACCAGCTCCTCGATCACGCGCCCGAGGGGGCGGAGGGGCTCTTCTCCTTCGTGGGGGGGAAGCTGGCGAGCTACCGCGCCCAGTCGGAGGAGATCACCGACCGCCTCCTCTCCTTCCTCGGCAAGGCGCCCCGCCCCTGCCGGACCCACGAGGAGCCGCTCCCGGGCGGCGACGCCGTCGCGGACGCCCACGAGCTCGCCCGGCGCCACGGGGTCGGGGAGGGCGCCGTGCGCCGCCTCGTCTACCGCCACGGCTCGCGGGCGCGCGAGGTGCTCCTCCTCGCCGACGACGACCCACGCCTGAAGCTCGTCGTTTGCCGCGACGAGGGCATCCTGGCGGCGGAGGTGGTCTTCATCGCCCGGCACGAGAAGGTGCGGCGGCTGGAGGACCTCCGCCGCCGCTGCCGCCTCGGGATCGCCGGCTGTGGCGGGCTCGACTGCGCGCGGCTCGGGGCGCAGCTCGTGGCCCACGAGCTCGACTGGGACGGCGATCGGCTGCGCGCCGAGCTCCACCAGCTGCTCGAGGTGAACTGGCGCGAGAGGCGGGCGGTCCTCGACGGCTTTCAGCTCTCGCAGGAGGAGCTCCTGCGCGCGGTCCACCGCGGTCTGGGAGAGGTGTAGGGGTGGCGGAGGAAGCGGCGCCCATTCTCTGCGACGTGCTGGTGGTGGGCGGCGGCATGGCCGGGGCCATCGCGGCGCTCGCCGCCCGCGACGCCGGCGCGCGGGTGGTGCTGGTGCGGCGGGCCCCGGGCAGCACCGGCCTCTCCGGGGGGGCGATCTCGGTGGCCCACGACCCGAGCGCGCTGCCGGAGGTGCCGTTCGCCGGCCGGGCCGGGGTGGTGGAGTCGGCGCGCCGCGTCGCCGCCACCGTGGCCGGGCACCCGTACCAGGTGCTGCGCGACTCCCTCGACCGGCTCTGGAACGCGGTGGAGTTCGCGAGCGGACAGCTCTCTCACGTCCTCGCCCCGCCCACCGGGCGCAACCGCTGGCTCCTCACCCCCTTCGGCAAGGTGCACCCCGCTGCCACCTGTCAGCGCAGCATGGTGGCCGGCGACCTCGCCGAGGCCCGGGGGAGGATGGCGGTGGTCGCGGCGCGGGGCCACCTTTGGTGGGACGCGGGGCTCGTGGCCTCGGGGGCGGCGCGGGCGCGGCACCTCGGAGCGCCGGAGGTCCAGGTGGCGCTCCTCGACCTCTTCATGTGGGAGGAAGCGGCGCTCGCCCGCCCGGTGGACCTGGCCCGCCTGCTCGAGGCGCCCGGCGCCGCCGAGCAGGTCGGCGAGCTCCTCGCCGAACGCCTCCCGCGGGGGTCGACGGTGGCCCTCTTCCCGCCGGTGCTCGGGCTCACGCCCGAGGCCCGGGTGGCGGAAAGGATCGAGGGCCGGGCGGGGATCCCCGTCGCCGAGTTCCTCTCCGACGTTCCGAGCGTCCCGGGGCTGCGCCTGCAGCGCGCCATCGACCTCCGGCTGGGCGCGGCCGGGGTCGAGGTGCTCCGGGGCGAGGTCCGCGAGGCGAGCGCGCTCGCCCTCGAGGCCCGGGTGGGGGGGCGCAAGGTGGTGGCGAAGAGCTGGGTGCTCGCCACCGGCCGCTTCGCGGGAGGGGGGATCGCCCGCCGCGGCGAGCTCGTCGAGCCGGCGCTCGGCCTCCCGGTGCTCGCCTCCGAGGGGCCGTTCGCGGAGGCGGGCGCGCGCCTCGCCGCCCGCTCGCCCTGGGCGCTCACCGTGCGGGACAGCCGCTCGCCCCAGCCGCTGCTCTCCGCGGGCCTGAAGGTGGACGGAGAGCTCCGGCCGCTCGACGCTGAGGGGAGGGTGGTGAACCCCCGCCTCTTCGCCGCCGGAGCGGTCGTCGGCGGCCACGACCAGGCCTCGGACGGCACCGGCATGGGGGTGGCCATCTTCACCGGCTGGCTGGCCGGGCGCGCCGCCGCCGGGGTGGCGCGGGCGCAGCGCGCGCTCCCGGGGGTGGGGTGAGGCGATGGGACGGGTCCGCTCGCTCGCCTACCTCGGCTACCGCGCGCTCGTGGCGCACCCGCTCCGGCGCCTCTTCCGCCAGGGAAGCGGCTCGGAGCGCTTTCTCGCGAGCTACGCGCCCGAGGGGCTCTCGCCCACCTCCCCCGACGACCGCGCGGCGGGCGAGGCCGCGAGCGCCTGCATTTCCTGCGGGCTGTGCGAGTCGGCGTGCCCGCTCGCGGCGGTCGCGCCCTCCGTCCGAGACCTGGGGCTGCACGCCGCCTTCCGCCTCTACTCGAAGAGCTCCCTCGCGCTCGGGCCGGGCGCGGAGGGGCTCGAGGCCTGCAGCTCCTGCGGCGGGTGCGAGTCGCTCTGCCCCACCGGGGTGCCCATCGCGAGGCTGGTGCGCTCCTTCGCGGCGCGCGCCCGGGGCGGCGCGCCCGCCTGACCCGGGCCTTGGCGCGGCGCGGCGGGCGCGAGAGCGCGCGCTGGGGTAGAGTGGCGCCCCTTGAAGCCCTTCCTCATCGTCAACCCGGCCAGTGCCGCCGGCAGCACCGGCCGGCACTTCGACCGCATCGCGCGCGCGGTGCGGTCCGCCATCGGGAGCTTCGAGGCGGTGTTCACCAGGCGCCAGGGCGAGGCGAAGGAGCTCGCCCGGGAAGCGGCCCGGGGCGGGGAGCGGCTGGTGGTGGCGGTCGGGGGCGACGGCACTGCCAGCGAGGTGGTGGACGGGCTCGTCGACGAGGGGCGCCTGGTCGACCCCGAGGTGCTCTTCGGCTGCATCCCCCGCGGGACCGGCGGCGACCTGCGCCGCTCCCTAGGCTGGCCGGAGTCGCCCGAGGACGCCGCCCGGACGCTGGCCTCGGGGGCCACGGTGAGCTGCGACCTGGGGCTGGTCGAGTTCTTGGGGCACGGGGGGAGGACGGAGCGCCGCCACTTCGTCAACGTGTCGAGCTTCGGCATCTCCGGCAACGTGGTGCGGGAGCTCGCCCGCGGCGGCAAGTGGATGGGGGGCAAGCTCTCCTACACGCTCGCGAGCGCCAAGGCCCTGCTCCGCTATCGCGACCTACCGGTGCGCTGGAGGGCGGACGGAGGGGCGTGGACCGAGGAGGCCGTCACCGCCTTCTGCGTCTGCAACGGCCGCTACTTCGGCGGAGGGATGGCGGTAGCCCCCGAGGCGCGGATGGACGACGGCTGGTTCGACCTCACCGTCTGGAAGGGGCTCGGCCTCATGGCCTTCGTCACCAAGCGGCACATGCTCTACGACGGCAGCCACGTCCGCCTCCCGAACACCCGGCGCGCTCGCGCCCGCAGCGTGGAGGCGGAGCCCGTCGACGGGGCCGAGGTTCTCCTCGACGTGGACGGCGAGCAGCCGGGGAGGCTGCCGGCGCGCTGGACGATCCTGCCCGGGGCGCTCCGGATCCGGGTGCCACTCCCTCGATCCTAGGCGGAGCGGCTCTCCCCTTCCGGCGGCCGGACCTCCGCCGCCTCGCCCGCGGGGGCAGTGGGCGCGGCGCCGGTCTCGTCCTCCCGGGCCGGGCGCGCGCGGGCGCCCCTCGGAGCCCGGCGCGCGAGCAAGTCGTCGTGGTAGCCGCGCTCCCCGGTGACCTCCCGCACCAGGTAGGGCTCGAGCCAGGCGGGCAGGGGAGCTTCGTTGCCGGGCTCGGCCACCGCCAGGGCGAGTTGGCGGTCGAGGTACTCGTCGAAGCGCCATCCCGGCTCGCCGGGGGCGAGGTAGCAGCGCTTGTGCACCCGCTGGCCCTCGGTGAGGGGCCAGAAGGCCTCGAAGACCGCGGAGGCGATCTCCTCGGTGTCGCGCGCGCGCCGGCCGCCCTTCCCGGAGATGGTGCGGAAGTAGGTCTCTCCCTTCGGGGAGCGCGCCCGCCCGTAGCACTCGCGCCGCCCGTCGCCCGGCAGCCACCCCTTCTCGATCTCGGTGGCGGTGCCCCAGTGGGTCCGGTCGGGCAGCTCGGAGAGGAGGAAGCGGCGCCGGGGCGCTGGCGGGTCGGCCTGGGCACCGGCGGTGCGCTCCTCGAGCGCCTGTGCCACGGCGTAGACCGGGTCGAGGACCGAGACGCCCTTCTTCGCGAGCACCTCCTCCTCCAGCCGCTCGAAGAGCTTGCGAGCGCGCTTCTGGGCCAGCCGCTCCAGGGCGAGGAGGCCGGGGCGCAATCCCGGCCCGTCCGGCAGCTCGCCGTGCCCCCGTGCGCGCTCCGCCGCCGCCTCGAGCCGCGCGCTGGCGATGGCGGAGGCGGCCACGTGGGCGTCGTGCAGCTCGCCGAGCAGGTCCTGAAGGGACTTGAGCACCTGGACCGCCGCGCCAGAGTCCACGAGCGGGGTGCCGCGCAGCGGCTCCATCAGGTACCGGAGCCGCTTGCCCTCGATGCGGGCGCGGTGAGCGTGCAGGACGTCCTCGGGGGACGACACCCGGGCGAGCGCCTCCCGGAGGAGCCGGGCCTGGGCGCGCACCCGCGCCGTCAGGGCGGAGGCGAAGGTCTCGCCCTCGGGTCGGTGCGGGCCCCCGCCGCGCGAGAGCCGGGAAGAGAGGCGCAGCGCCAGGCGGCCGAGCTTCTCCTGCGCCACCGGGTCGGGGCGAAGCCGCCGTTGCTCCACCCGGGACGCCACCCAGCGGGCCGCCCGCCGGTGGCTCTCCGCCATGTCCCCGAGCACCTCGCCGAGCCACCCGAGCAGCACCTCGGAGTCACGGGCCGAGTTGGTGGCGCGGGCGATCTTCCGGAGCCGCCGCTCGTCCTTCTTGCGGAGCGCGTCGCCCAGGACCGGGCGCCAGGCCCGCAGGGTGGAACGCAGCCGGCGCATCGCCACGCGAAAGTCGTGCAGCGCCTCCTCGTCGGCGCCGTCGCCGAGCCGGGCCGCGGCATCGGTCACGTCGGCGAGCAGGGCGAGGGAGACGACCCGGGCCCCTTCCGCGGGCGTCCGGTCTAGCGTTTCCAGGTCGAGGGTCATGGCGGGGGCCTTCCGGCGGCGGGTGGCGCCGCCATGATGGCGGGGGCGATCGCCGGAGGCAACGTTCCGGAAGGAGCGGGGGCTTAGTCCTACCCGCAGCGCCACCAGGCGGTTGCGAGCAGCCTGCGCTGGCCGTGGGCCTCGGCGCGCCTGCGCATCTCGGCTTGCGCCCGGTCCTTCTCCCCGTAGCGCAGGGCCTCCGCGGCCCGGAGCTGCTCGAGCCCGCGCCGGTACTCGCGCTCCGCCCGCTCGAGCAGCGCCCGGCGATCGCGAAGGGGAAGAGGGCCGCTCTCGGCGTGCAGCTCGGCGCGCGCCCTCTTCCAGGCGTCGCAGGCGTCCTCGACGGAGCGGCGCGGCCCCGAGAGGGTGTCCTCGGCGCTGCGGTCCCAGCGCTCCCGGGCCTCGTCGAGGGCGGCGAGGGAGCGGGCGCCAGCCTGCGCCTGGGCTTCGGCGTACAGCCGGGCGAGCGCCTCCTCCTGGGCAGAGCCGAGCGGGGCAGTGGCCGCGGGCGCGCCGCGCCCCTCAGCTGCGGGGAGCGTCGCGAAGCGGGCGGCGTCCTCGGCGTCGAGGGCCCGCCACGCCTCCCCGTCGAACCACAGCACGACGTGGGCGACCCGCTCCTCCGGGGCGAGGCCACCGAAGGAGAAGCGCCAGGCGAACCACCAGCCCTCGCGGCCGGCGAGGTGGCCGAGGCGGGGCGGCAGCCCGCGGGCGTCCACCTCGAGACGGTGCACCGCCTCGGCGGGCCGGGCCCGGACGGCGTCGGCGGCGGCCCGCGCCAGGCGGGCGCGGCGCGCCCGGGGGGCGGCGCCCGCCGGGACCTCGGCCGGGAGGGTCTCGCCCGAGGCCAGGACGGAGGAGAGGAGCGCCTCCTCCTCCTCCTCGCGGCGCTTCACCGCCTCCTCGGCCTCCCGGGCGGTGAGCCTGAGCCTCGCACGCACGTCCCCGTCGAAGCGCTCGAAGAGGAGGGAGCGGGCGGCCGCTAGGCGCGCCTCGATGCGCCCGTCGAGGTCGCGGCGCAGGGCCTCGAACGCCCGGTCGACCTCCTCTCCCGACCGGCAGGCCTGGTAGATCTCGAGCACGCGGCGCTCGAAGTCGACGCCGCTCCCGAGGGCTCCCAGGACCTCGTCGGACGATCCGAAGACGCCGTCGAAGAGCTTGAGCTTCTCGCCCAGGAGCTCGTAGAGCCGGGCGTCGGCGGCGTTTCGGCGGTTGAGGAAGTTCACCACCAGCACGTCGCGGGATTGGCCGTAGCGGTGGCAGCGCCCGATGCGCTGCTCGATGCGCTGAGGGTTCCAGGGCAGATCGTAGTTCACCACCAGGTTGCAGAACTGGAGGTTGAGCCCCTCGGCGCCGGCCTCCGTCATGAGGAACACCTGAGAGCGGGCCCTGAACTCCTCGACGAGCGACGCGCGCCGGTCCGCGCTCCCCGAGTCGCCCGCGAGGCACGTCACCGAGTACCCGCGCGAGGAGAGCAGGTCGCGCAGGTGGTCCTGGGTGCGCCGGAACTCGGTGAAGACCACCGCCTTCTCCGGCCAGCCGCAGGCGCGTGCCACGGTGAAAGCCCGATCGAGCCCGCGCGAGAGCGCCTCGCCCTTGGCGTTCGAGCGGATGGCCCGCGCCGCCCGGGCGCAGGCGCGCAGCTCCGCGAGCTCCGCCTCCATCTGGCGCAGGACGCGCGGGGTGCGGAAGCCCCCCTCGGCGCGCTCCTCCGGGCCCCACTCCTCGGCCTCCTCCGCGAAGGCCTCGAGCTCCGGGCACTCCCCCGCCGCCTGGGCCAAACCGGCGATGCGACCCTCCAGGGAGAGGGAGAGCCGCTCCAGGGTGGAGGCGAGGGCGAAGCTCGAGGAGGCCAGGATCTTCCGGTAGACGAGGACCATGAGGGCCCTTCGGGCCCGCGGGATGGCGTGGGCGTCCTCGCGCCGCAGGTAGTCGCTCACCCGGTCGTAAAGCGCGCTCTCCTCGGGCGTGGGCTCGAAATCCTCCACCATGGAGCGGCGCGCGGTGAAGCGGACGTGCTCCTTCACCTGCCGCCGCAGGGTGCGGGTGACCACCGGGGCGAGGCGCGCCTTCAGGTCGGCCATGCGCTCCTCGCTCGGCTCCCCGCTCGCGTACTGCAGGCGGAAGGACTCCTCGGTGCCGAGGAGCGCGTCGTCGATGAAGCTCGCCAAGCCGAGGAGCTCGAGGAGCTCGTTCTGGAGCGGGGTGGCGGTGAGCAAGAGCTTGGGGGCGCGCAGGAGCGCCTTTCGCAAGGCCTGGCCGGTGCGGTGGTCCCGCCTCCAGGCGTTGCGCAGGCGGTGGGCCTCGTCGATGACCGCCAGGTCCCAGGGGACGCGGGAGAGATCGCTCGCCCTCTGGGCGCCGAAGGCGTGCGAGACGATGGTCACGCCCGCCAGGCGCTCGAAGGGGTTGCCCGCCAGGGAGCGGGCCCGCTCGCCGTCCAGGACCTCCGCCTCGAGCCCGAACTTCGAGCGGAGCTCGTCGCGCCACTGGCTGCGGAGCGAGGCTGGGACGAGCACGACGGTGCGGCCGCGCCCCTCCGACGCGAGCTGGGCGATGACCAGGCCCGCCTCGACGGTCTTGCCGAGCCCGACCTCGTCGGCGAGCACCGCGCCGCCCGTCGGAAGCGAGCCGAGCGCGAAGGCCGCCGCCTCCACCTGGTGGGGGTTCAGGTCCACCGCGGCCTGGGCGAGCGCGGGGGCGAGCCGAGCCGCGCCGCTGCCCGCGCGCGCCGTGAGCGACTCGGCGGCGACGAGCTGGTGGAAGCGAGTGAGGCCGGGCCCGGGCTCGAGACCATCTGTGCGCGAGCGCGCGGCGCTCTCGCGATTCTCGACGCGGACTCCCGCCGCCACCCGACCCACCCCGTGCCTCCCTGCGGCCTCAGGCTGCCCGAGGCCGCCCTCGCCCAACTCCGCGAGACGCCGACGAAACGCCAATCTACCACCGATCGATCCGGGGCGCAGCCCCGGATGGGCCCTGCCTCGACGACGAGCCCCACTAATGATGAAGGGCGACACCCGAAAGAGGAGGAATGACATGGCCGTCGCACACGCTTGGTCCCGCCGCCCCGGGCCGCGACCCGCCCCCGGAGTGGTGCGCATCCACCTCGATCACCTCCGCGATCCCATCGGCCACTTCCACCTCGCCGAGGTGGAGAGAGGTCTGCGGGGCGAAGCCGCTCTCGCGACCGAGGGGCACAGCGCCGTCACGCTCGTGAAGTACCCGGACCTCCGCATCGTCCTCCTCTCGATGCGCGCCGGAGCCCGGCTGGGGGAGAGCCGCGCCGAGGCGCGGGTCTCGGTGCAGACCCTGCGCGGGCGCGCCACGCTCCACCTTCCCGAGGGGCCGATCGACCTCCCGGCCGGTCACCTTGCCACGCTCGAGCGCGGCATGCTCCACGACGTCGAAGCCCGCCGCGACAGCGCCGTGCTCCTCACCCTGGTCTGGCCCGGCGGCGCGCAGTCATAGCCTTCCCGACGCCTTGGCGGACGCGTAGCCCGTGAGCGCCGCCGCCGAGGCGGACTGGCCGGCGGCCACGTCCGCCACCCGCACCCCCGTGCCCCGCAGTCGGGCGAGCGCGGCCTCCCGCTCGGCGAGGATCCGCGCGGCGGCCACGCGCGCGAAGGCGTCCTCCACCGAGGAGGGACGGGAAGCCGCGGCGCTCGAGAGGGCGGGGTCGGCCGGCGCGACGAGGAGGACGAGGTGGCGCCGGCAGAGGAGGGTGGCGCGGGCGACGAGCGCGGCTCCGCTCTCCGGGTCGGTGAGGTCGGTGAAGAGGACGACGAGCGCGCGCCGCCCCTGGCGCGCCTGCACGAGGTCGAGGGC
The DNA here is from genome assembly GCA_035499295.1 of Anaeromyxobacteraceae bacterium. GTDB lineage: Bacteria > Myxococcota > Myxococcia > Myxococcales > Anaeromyxobacteraceae > DATJZG01. The sequence goes on along the minus strand of DATJZG010000076.1, from coordinate 889 downwards.
GTGGGAGAGGCAGGGTTCCTCGGGGCGGGCGTCGAGGCCGTAGAGGGCGGCGGCGAGCGGGCCGAGCTGGCCGCTCCCGCGGCCGGGAGGGACGAGGGCCCTCACCTCCGATCCGAAGGCGACGAGCCCCACCCGATCTCCGCCGCGAGTGGCGGCGCGCGAGAGCGCCAGGCACGCGTCCACGGCTCCGTCGAGGCGGGTCCTGCCGCCGGGCAGGCGCCCGGCCAGGGGGCGGCCGCAGTCGAGGAGCAGCCACACCGTCTGGCTGCGCTCCGGCCCCATCTCCCGCACCACCGGGGCCCCGCGGCGGGCGGTCGCCTTCCAGTCGACGCGGCGCACGTCGTCGCCGGGGAGGTGGGGACGGAGGCCCTCGAACTCCCGGCCGTCGGGGATGCCGCCCCGCCGCGAGGGGGCCGACCCCGGGGCGAGCGAGGCGTCGAGGCGCGCCAGGCCGCGCAGGTCGGGGTAGACGCGCACCGCCGCGGCGAGCTCGGTGCGCCACTGGCGGGCGGCGAGCCCCCAGGGGCCGGCGGCCCGGACGTGGAGGTCGCCGAAGCGGAAGTCGCCGCGCGAACGCGGCACCACCCGGTAGCCGAGCGCGACCTCGCCGCGCGGCGGGAGGAGGACCTCCATCCGGTGGCCCTGGGACTCGAAGGAGGAGGGCGGCGCGTCGGCGAGGCGGACGAAGGCGGCGCGCGAGCCGCGCCAGGCGAGTTCCAGCCCCACCGCGGCCGGGGCGAAGGCCGACATGGGGTCGGCGAAGCCGCGGCGGGCCGCGAGCGACCCGGGCCGCGGGGCCCGGAGCGCATCCGCCGCCACGGCGGCGAGGAGGAGGAGGTCGAGGGCGAGGACGGCGCCGCCGAGCCGCGGCCAGGGGAGGGCGAGGAGC
>DATJZG010000075.1:0-4032 GCA_035499295.1 Anaeromyxobacteraceae bacterium | reverse complement strand
GCTCACCTGCCACTCATCCTCGCGTCGGGGATGACCGAGGAGCCTGTCCCTGTTCCCTGGTGGGGAGGACGGTCGCTCAGGCTGTCCACCTACAACGGCCCCAACCCGCGTTAGCCGATTTCTCTCCCGTGGAAATCCAGGTTAGCGCGGGGTCGAGGACGACCAGACATTGTCCCGGCCGTGGTCGCGACTAGGTTCCGCCTCGAGCACTTTCCCAGAGAGGAGCTGGGCGGGGCTTTTCGGCGCCTCGCTAACCGGCGACAGGTCGCACTTCGCGCGAGGCTCGGTCCCCCCGGCGAGACGGCCAGTCGCTCGCGGAGGTCGGCCGGAACGTCGGCCAAGACAACCTCGACTGTTAGGGGCACCCGTCCGCGGGTCCGCTCCGCGTTATAGGGTAGCGGCCCCCACCGTGTATTTTGTAGCGGTAAGGCTACCCGTGAGGGTGCAGACGTGCCCTCTCGCCTTGAGGTCCGTCGTGCGCTGGGATACACTGTCGTCATGGCTAAAACCGCCCAGTATGCGTTCCGCCTGCCTCCCGAGCACATCGAGCTCCTCGAACGCTCCGCCACCCGCCTCGCGAACCGGCTGGGGCTTTCGATCACCCGTACAGACGCGCTCAAGATGCTCCTCGACTTCGCCCAGAAGGTGGAGAGGATCCGCGAGTCACGGGTCGCAAGCTACACCGAGCAGCTCGCCGAACTACCTGCTGGCCCGGAGCGCGACCGCATTCAGCAGGCGCGCGACGACTGGGGAACCATGCCTTACGACCGGCTCCTTCGCCTAGCCGAGCTCCAGGCAGTCGGCACCGTCGCGGTCGACGAGATCCGCCGCTCGGCCCACGCTCATGGCCTCGACCAGCTCTCCAGCAGCTCCCGTTTGCCCTTTGAATCTTGCGGCCACTAGCTGAGCGGGGACAAACTCGCCGAACGAAGAGAAGAGCGCAACAAGGTCTTCAGCTTGTGCCGTCTGAATGGACTGTCTGAACTTGGGGCGCGCAAGGACACGCGCGTACTCGTCGAGGATGCGGTTGTTGACGAGTGGAATGACCTGGCCATCGCGCACGAAGTCGAGCACACGAGCCGGCGGACCACCAACGGTGAGGAGCCCAGAGACAAGTACGTTCGTGTCGACGACGACTCTCAGGATCAAGGCGCTCTCCTTCGAGAGCGACGTACTTGCTGAATTTCAGAGTCGATCTCGGTGAGTAAAAAGGGAACGTTTAATCCCGCGGACTTCCTCCACCAAGAGACTCCATGACGTGGTCGGCGGCACCTCGCCCGCCGACGAGGTCAGGAAGCGACGCCATCGAATCAGAACCCGAAACCCCGGTCAGGGAGGACGAAAGGGGCCAGTCATGTTGATGATACTGCTGGACAGCGGCCTCCTCGTGGGCAGCGCGCAAGTCCCGTAGCACGGCTGTCAGCGGCATGTGCTAGTCGCTGGAGGTGGGCTTTTTTTGGCGGCGGTGGCGCGAGGTCGGTGGGCGGGAGGGCATCCGATAGGCCAGATGATGCCAGGTACAACCGACATCGGCGCGGGATCGGGACAACAGCTGCTGCTCTCCTGCATTCCGCCGCGAGAAGTGATCGAGGGCTACATCGTCGAACATCCGATCTGGCGCGCCTCGACAAACATCACACCAAGCTGCTGCGCACCCCGCAAGAGCCTCCTGGCCGGCATCCCCGCGGCGGCTACGAGATTGTCGACCCCAGACACCATCTGCTCCCGAACCGGGCACCCGCCGGATGCGCTACCGCATCGTCTCCGGGCCTCAGAACTAGGGCCCGCGACGAACATGCACCGAGGCCCGGAGGCCTTCAAAAAGATGATGGCAAGCGACGACACGCAACAGCGGCAATTGGTTCTACTTCCACCGCGGCGGGAGATCCTAACCTCGGAAGGCAACGTGGCTGACTGGCCGCTGTTCGTCCTGAACAGCAAGCAGGCTCATCCACGAGTGAACCTTGACGGTCTCAGCAGCGAGGCAGCGCGGCTCAAGCTCATCACCGCGTATCGCCGCGAGGTGACCATCGCTCAGACTGACTCCACCACCAGCCGGAGGATTGAGAAGACCTGCATTATTAGTGCCTCCCCTGATTTTGGTTTCCCCGGCGACCTGGGACAGCGCGTGTTTTACACGCTCGTGGGCCTATGGGTGGAACAGGACCGTGCCGATGACCCTCGCGTGTACGTAAGCCCGGCTGAGCTTTGTCGGCGCCTTGGCCTCGGCCGAAGCGGTAAGGCCATCGAGAACGTGCTCGCCCAGCTCCGAGCGATGAAGGCCCAGCAGATCGAGTTCCGCAACGCATGGCGCAGCAAAGAAACGTACGAGCGACGAACACGCCTCGAGGCTGGGAGCAAGACGGTGTCGCTCATCGCCGACTGGTCCATTGGCGCTGAAGAAGCGGGCCGCCGCCGCTTCACCGAGTTCTCGCAAGTATTGGCCAAGCACGACGCGAGCGGCGCTGAGGGTCCTGCCCCCCTTCCCTGGATCATGCTTGGCGCGGAAGTCCACCAGTCGCTCCGCGGCCGCTACATCTTGCCGGCGGACCCAGAGTACATGTCGGCGCTGAAGCCCACCGCGCGGCGGCTCTACTTCCTCTACAACAAGCGCATGGGCACCAAGTGGAGCTACGCCGAGCGTCTGGCGACCCTCGCACTGCGCCTGCCGCTCGACGGACGAGGCCCTTACGAGCAGGAGCGGACATTGGTGCGAGCGCTCGAGGAACTGACGCAGGAGTTGCTCGTCGGGGCAAACCATCGACGAGTGCGGTTCCTCCAGCACTACGTCATCGAGGGTGGCGCGCGCGAACGCGTGGAACACGGCAAGCCCAAGGGCTCTCCTGGGACTGACGGACGGGTAACGTCAGACGAACGGGTCGTGACCATATACTTCGAGGGGCGTACTCCTGTGGCGCAGCTGCTCCGCCAACGTGGTGCGACAACGTCAGCGGCTGCCGACCCCAGCGAGGATGCTGAGTGACCGGCGCCCCCCGACGAGCCCCGGAGAGTGTACTTCCAAACGTGCTGCCGGCGCCCCTGGCCGCAGTTGCAGGGGGCACCGACGAAACAAGTTCTCTCGAGCGCTGTGCGAGGCGCTGGAAGCGCGCGGCCCTCGCCGGCTACAGAACGGCTAGAGCGATCCAAAGCGGGGCGGCAAGCCAACTGCGCTCGTTTACCGCGGTTGCCCGTTTAGAAGTACGCACCATTGCCCTTACCCGAAAGAGACACGGTTGGAAGTACAGCCTCGAGTCCGGACCTGTGCGTACTTCCAAGCGGCCAGTGCGTACTTCCAGACCGGTTAGCAGAGTTATCCACGTACTTCCAAACGGACGATGCGCCTAGGCAGGGTGATGCCCTGTGAAAACAAGGATATCGGAATGCGTACTTCCAAACGGCAGCCCAGGGCTGGCTTGCCAGTGCACGTACTTCCAAACGGCGCGAGTGCGTACTTCCAAACTGTGCATCGGGGAAAAACCCAATGTTTCCGGTTGACGGGTTCGTACTTCCAAACGATAGACGCGTACTTCCAAACGGCGCGACGCTCAGAAACCTAAAGAACTACAGCTAGTTAACTAACGATGGAGCAATAAGAAAAAAGATTAGAAAGAAACTATTTAGAAAACTTCACAGAGCAAAGACGATATCGCTCAACGAAGCGGCTCACTTAGACGGGTGCCTTTCGAAACAGAGGCGAGCTCCGCTCCCCTGTACTCCCAACTCTGATCCATCGCTCAGGGTCAGTCCCCGCGCAGAAACAAGGACCGGGATTCCAGTAGCAGTGGAGCAGAAAGTGGCGCCTTCCCGTTCAGTTTGCTGAACGGGTACTGTAGTGTGGCGGCGCGATGGGCCCGGAAGAGGCACGCCAGCGAGTCGCCCGCCACGGACACTGCTGAGGCGCTCACCAGAAACCAGCCACTTCTGCTCGCGAGAACCAGGCCACTCGCAGAACACGAAACGCGCTCTTTGGCGCGCGCCACGACGACGGCCGATGAATCGCGTCCACAAGAACTCCGGGCACTTGGCTGCGCG
>DATJZG010000074.1:0-2601 GCA_035499295.1 Anaeromyxobacteraceae bacterium | reverse complement strand
TGGCATGATCGAAAACTCGACCAGCGAGGCTTCACCTGCGGAGGTCCGGTCCGGCCTCGCCCGCAATGCCTTTCACCTGGTGTTGGGGCAAATCGCCACCACCGGGATGGCGATCCTCCTCAGCGCCGCCCTGGGCCGTGGCCTGGGTGCGGCCGACTTCGGCCTCTACTTCCTCATCACCACCATGGCCTCCTTTTCGCTGGTGGTCGTCGAGTGGGGGCAGAACCTCTCCCTGGTGCGCGAGGTGGCGCGCCAGCCGGAGAAGGCAGGCACTCTGCTCAGCAGCGCCGTCGAGCTGCGCACCGCCGGGACCGTCGCCGCCGCCGGACTGACGGCGCTGGCGGCCCTCATCGCCGGGCAGTCCGACCGCACCAGCCTCTTCGGCGCCCTCCTCGTCCTCGCCATGCTCCCGTTCTTCCTCGCGCAGGCCTTTGGCTGCGTCTTTCGGGGTCGGGAGCGGATGGACTTCGACGCGCTCCTCTCCGTCCTCAACAAGTCCCTCGTCCTCGTTCTCACACTCGCCGCCCTGCACGCCAGGCTCGGCCTCCCCGGTGTCATTGGCGCGCTTGCCGTCGCGGGGCTCGGCACGCTCGTCGCCGCCGCCCTGCTCGCGAAGCGCATCCACATCGTGCCGCGCCGCGGCACCTGGAAGGCGGCGCGCGAGGTGCTCATCGGCGGAACGCCCATCGTCGCCATGACGATCACCGTCTCGGCCCAGGGCTACATCGACGCCCTGGTGCTCGCCCGGATGGCTCCAGACACCGTGGTGGGCTGGTACGGAGCGGCGAAGAATATCATCGGGACGCTCATCGCCCCTGCCACCATCCTCGGGGCCGCCGCCTTCCCGCGCATGTCGCGGGTCGCTCACGAGCCTCTCGAGTTCCGGCGCGAGCTGCACGCGGCGCTGCGCCCGCTCCTCGGCCTGGCGGCGCTCGCGGCGGTCGGGACCTTTCTCTTCTCCGACTTCGCGGTGAAGCTCATCTACGGAAGCAAGGGATTCGGCCCCGCCGGGGTCACTTTGAAGGTCTTCGCCCCCGGCCTCTTCCTGCTCTTCACGGACGTGCTCCTCGGGGGCGCGGTTGCTTCGCTGGGTCTGGCGAGGAAGCTCGCCGTGGTCAAGGTGTTGAACGTCGCCACCAGCACCGTCCTCGACATCCTCCTCATCCCCTACTTCCAGACCCGCTACGGGAACGGTGGCATCGGCGTGGTCGCCGCCTTCGCGCTGACCGAGGCGATGATGTTCGCGGCCGCCGCCTGGCTCCTGCCGCGCGGTACCCTCAACCTTTCGGTGGCCTTAGACATCGGGCGTGCCCTTCTCGCCGGTGCCGCCACCCTGGGGATCTTCTGGATCCTGCCGAAGTGGTCCGACGCCGTCCGCCTCCCCCTCTCCATCGTGGTTTTCGCGGCGATGGCGGGTGCGGTGGGGCTGGTGCGGAGCAGCGAGATCGCGGAGTGGCGCGAGGCGATCGCGCGCCGGGTCCGTGGCTGACAAGAGCGCCTCTCGGACGCCTCGTGCTCCGGCCTCTCCGCCAGGGGCGGGAGGGGCCGACACTCCGCCGGCGGGCGCTCTCGGGCCCCGCCCCAGACCTGCAAACCATATTCTCGTGCGCCCGGGCGCGGCCGCCATAGGATGTAACCAGAGGTGGCGGTGAGCCAGACACCCAGGGTATACAGCGACGACGGTCGCGCGGGCGCCCGTGGGGACCTGCCCCCCATCTTGCTCGCCGACGCCACCTGGTACGGCACCCTCGCCGCGGTGCGCGACCTGGGAGCTCACGGCGTCCCCATCGTGCTCGCGAGCGACAAGACGGTCGCGCCGGCTCGCTGGTCGCGGTTCACGAAGCGCACGGTCCGCTGCCCCTCCACCAAGGATCCGAATCGCTTCCTCGAATGGCTCCTGGCGTTCGGCGAGGCGGAGCCGGGCCACGTCTACTACCCCACGAGCGACAGCTCCGCCTGGCTCGCCTCGGTGAACCGGGAGTTGCTCGCCCATCGCTTCAAGCTGTTCTCCCCGTCGGCGAGCGCGCTCTCGCCGCTCCTCGACAAGGCCCAGCTGACCGCCGAGGCGCAGCGTGCGGGCCTGGATGTCCCGGATACCTGGTACCCGAAGGACGAGGGGGAGGTGGAGCGCATCGCGGGCGAGCTCACCTACCCGCTCGTGGTGAAGCCGCGGTCGCAGGTGTTCAAGGTCGGCGGGCTCAAGGGCGACCGAATCCACCGGCGCGAGGACCTCGTCTCGATGTGGCGCAAGCACGTTTCGCGCCGCCCGGGGGGGTCGGACGGCCTTCCGGAGGTCGACGTCCCCATCCTGCAGCGCTGCTATCCCACGTCGGAGCGCATCTACACGGTGGACGGGTTCATCGACGAGACCGGAGAGATCTTCGCCACCCTCGGGTGCACGAAGCTCTTGCAGCTGCCGCGTAACTCGGGGTCCGGCCTGGTCTTCGAGGAGTCCCCCGTGAGGGCCTCCGTCGACGAGGGTCTCCGGCGGCTCCTGAAGAGGGTCGGCTTCTACGGGGTGTTCGACGCCGAGTTCCTGGAGGAGGGGGATCGCCTCCTCCTCATCGACGTGAATCCCCGCATCTACAACCACATGGACTT
>DATJZG010000073.1:0-62467 GCA_035499295.1 Anaeromyxobacteraceae bacterium | reverse complement strand
CCTGCACGACTGCTTTCGCAACAGCCGGGCCAGAAACGGCGAGAGCCGCCCCACCCAGAAAGCCCCTGCCAGGACCTACCGTTAGCCTTCTAGTGGCCTCGCGGACACACGAGTGCAGAGAATCACAGCGGTGAGTTCCCCGACGGGCTCGCCGCCCCACAGCTCACCCAACCCCCCGGAATCCCAGACGGAACCCACTCCCCACCCCTCCTGTCGCGTTTCTCTCCGTCCTGTCGAGTTTCTCGACGCCTGGAGAGGCGCTCTCTCTCCGAGAGAAGGTCCTACAGGCGGCGCCCGAGCCCGACCGGCGAAGGAAGTGACGCCGTGCGCTACGGGTACACCTCCCCTCCGGGCCAGACCCGGGGAAGAAGGTCGCCGGCCGCTACAGGTGCTTCCGCGCGAGGTACCAGTCGGTGACCTGGTACTGCTTCGAGCTCGCCCGCTCCTCGGCCGCGGCGTAGGTGGACGGCGCCGGCACGATGACGTCCTCGCCCGGGGTCCAGTTCGCCGGGCAAGCCACGGCATTCGCATCCACGAGCTGGAGCGCGTCCACCACCCTCAGGATCTCGTCGAAGTTCCGGCCGACGTTGAGCGGATAGTAGATCATGGCGCGAATCGTCTGCTTCGGATCGATGAAGAAGACGCAGCGCACGGGCGCGGTGACCGAGCTCGGCTCGTGGATCATGCCGTAGAGCCGGGAGACCCGCTGGTCCAGGTCCGCGATGACCGGGAACGGGATCTTCACTCCCAGCTTCTCCTCGATGTTCCTCACCCAGGCGATGTGCGCGTAAACGGAATCGACGGAGTTGCCGAGGAGCGCCACGCCGCGCTTCTCGAACTCCGGGTAGCGGCGCGCGAACTCCACGAACTCGGTGGTGCAGACCGGCGTGAAGTCCGCCGGGTGCGAGAAGAGGATCACCCACCTCCCCTTCTGCCAGGAGGAGAACTTGATGGGGCCGTGAGTGGTGTTCGCCTCGAAGTCGGGGGCCGGACCGTTGAGCTCGAGGCGGGGGGCATGCTCCGAGGAGGCGGAAAGGTCGGGGACCTGCGAGGCGCTGGTGGCGATGGCCATCGGTTCTGTCTCCTTGTCGATTTGCCTTGCGATTAATCGCGCCCGGCCGGCGCGTCCAATCGCTCGGGGCCTCTCGTTTGGGAGTCAAATTCTCCTTCCAGCTCCTTCCGGCGAGCGGTCAAAGGCTTTTCCCCCCAGCGGCGGCGGCACCTCCCGCCCGGGCCCGCGCGGGGCCGACCTCCGGCATACGCGGGTGAGCGCGGCTGTTCTGTGAACAGACGGCAGGTGTCGCTCGCGCCCGAAAGGGCGGCCCTCTTCTGGCGGGAGCGATCCGCCGTGTCGGGCGGGGCGCGCGCTTCGCATCAGGGCTCATCGCACGCGCCTCGCCCTGTTTTCCGGCGTCCCCCTTGGCCGTCCTTCCGTCCCACCGTTCTCCTCATTGGGCTCGACGCGCCCGCCAGGCGGGGGCGCCTCGGCCCCGCGCAAGCTCGTCCACCCCTTCTTCGACGTCTGGGCCCTGCTGGCTCTCGTCAAGAACGCGGCCCGGATCCTGCGCTACGTGACCGCCTTCTTCGACCGCCTTCCGGGACCCCAGGCGGACTCGCGCCTTGCCCGTCGGCGAGCACTTCTCGAAGACGGGCCCGGCCCGGGAAGCGGGACCCCGCCCGGCTCACACCGAGAAGCGGATGTTGAGGATGTCGCCGTCCTTGACGACGTACTCCTTCCCCTCCAGGCGTAGCTTTCCCTCCTGCCGCGCCTTCGACTCGCTTCCGCAGGAGATGAAGTCCTCGTAGTGGAGGACCTCCGCCCGGATGAAACCCCGCTCCAGGTCGGAGTGGATCCGCCCGGCGGCCCGCGGCGCCCGATCCCCCTTGCGGATGGGCCAGGCGCGCACCTCGTCCTCGCCCACGGTGAAGTAGGAGATGAGATCGAGGAGGCCGTAGGCGGCCCGGATGAAGCGGGCGCGCGCCGGCTCGGCGAGCCCGAGCGAGCGCAGGAACTCGGGCTGGTCGGCGGGGGGGAGCTGCGCGATCTCGCTTTCCACCGAGGCGCAGAGCTGGAGCACCTCGGCCCCGCGCTGGCGCGCGGCCGCCAGGACCTCGGGGGAATGGGGCTCTGCGGCCTGGGCCTCCGAGACGTTCACCACGACCAGCATGGGCCGGCGCGACAGGAACTGGAAGTGCGCCATCTCGCCCTCTTCCGCCGCGCTCCACTTCATCGTGCGCAGGGGGGCTCCCGCGTCGAGTTGGGCGTGGACGCGCTCGAGCTCGTGGTACTCAGCCGTCCCCTTGTGCTTCTCCTTGCGCAGGCGGTCGAGGCGCTTCTCGGCGATCGCCAGGTCGTACAGGACGAGCTCCGAGTCAAAGTCGGAGAGCTCGCGCACCGGGTCGGGCGCGGTCCCGTCGGGGGCCTCGAATCCGCGGACGACGAGGCAGAAGGCGTCGACCTCGGCGAGGGCGCGGAGCGCGTCGGCGTCGAGACCCGACCCCTTTCCGGTGGGGCCGGGCACGTCGACGAAGCTCATCTCGGCGTGGGTGGTCTTCTTCGGCTGGAAGACGGCGGCGAGCGCGTCGACGCGCGCATCGGGTACCCGGATGGCCCCCAGGTTCACCTGGCCCCGGGCCGAGGGGCCTCCCTTGTGGAGGCCGGTGAGCGCGTTGAAGAGCGTGGTCTTGCCGGTGCGAGCGTAGCCAACCAGGCCTGCCTTCATCCCTCACCTCCCTCTGCGAAGCGGGGTGCCGCGCGAACAAGCTAGCACCACTTCCGGCGCGAAGGGGCGGCCCGAGCGGCGAAGTCGCTGGGAGGGCCCGGCACACCTATCGGGGTCTCGTGGCGAGGATGGCGCCCCCGGAGAGCGGCCGCCGACGTAGACTGCTCGCCCGGAAGTCCTCGAGAGGAGAAAGGCGCGATGACATCGACCCGAACGATCTTCTTCCCCTGGCTCGCGCTCGCCCTCGCCTCGGCGGCGGCCGCGGAGACCACGCCCGCACCGGAGAAGGCGAGCCCGGAGTTCGAAGCCGTGAAGGGGCTCGCCGGGGAGTGGCAGGGGATCGCGCGCGCGGTGCACGGAGCGGGGGAGGCCAAGGGCTTGAAGACGTTCGCCAGCGTGCGCGTGGTTTCGGCAGGCTCGGCGGTCATGCTCGTCACCGACCCCGGCACGAACCACGAGATGGTCACGATGTTCCACCGGGACGACGGCGGTCTCGTCGCGACCCACTACTGCTCGGCGATGAACCAGCCGCGGATGCGGGAGGTGCAGCCGGGAGAGAAGGGAAAGCTCACCTTCGAGTTCGCCGACGGCACGAATCTCGGCACACACCCGGGCCACATGCAGCGCCTGGTCGTGACCCTCGTCGACTCGACCCACCACACCCAGGAGTGGACGTTTCTCGACGGCGGGAAGGCTCAGACCATGGTGTTCGACATGACGAGGGCGAAGTAGCGGACCGGCCCGCGCGCCCCCGGGCCTTTCCCGGCCCGAACCTGAAGCGGGCCGGGCCCCGGGCGGGGCGTCGGGCGTGACGAAACCGTAACCCATCTCAGAAGCAAAGGAGTCGTGGACCTTTCGCCTGCATCCCGGGGCGCGGGGCCCTATGAGTGGCCGACATGAAAACGCGAACCAGGGTGTGGATCGGCGCCGTCCTCGGCCTCTTGGCCGTCACCGGCGTGCTGGTCGGGGTCAAGGCGGGGCAGATCGTGAAGATGCTGAAGGTCGGGAAGTCCTTCGCGCCGCCTCCGGAGTCGGTCACCACGGCCCCGGTCCAGCAGGTGGAGTGGCAGGCCGCCAAGACCGCCATCGGGACCCTGGTGGCCGTCCACGGCGTGACCCTTACCTCCGAGCTCACCGGACAGGTGCGCCAGATCGGGTTCGACTCCGGCGCCTCGGTGAAGCAGGGGGCGGTCCTGGTGAAGCTAGACACCTCCGTGGAGGAGGCCCAGCTCGCCGCCGCCGAGGCGGATGCCTCGCTCGCCAAGATCGGCCTCGACCGCGCCCGCCAGCTCCGCCAGGGAGAGGCGAATGCGCCCGCGGACCTGGATGCCGCCGAGGCGCACGCCAAGCAGACCCAGGCGAGCGTCGCCAACCTGCAGGCGACCATCGCCAAGAAGACCATTCGCGCCCCCTTCGACGGGCGCATCGCCATCCGGCAGGTGGAGCTCGGGCAGGTGGTATCCGCCGGCACGCCCATCGCCACCATCCAGTCGGTGAGCCCCATCTACGTCGAGTTCTCCCTGCCGCAGCAGGCGCTGGCGGCTCTCAAGGCCGGGCAGCGCGTGCGGGTGCGCACCGACGTCTTCCCGGGCCAGAGCTGGGACGGGGCGGTGAGCACCGTGAACTCGGAGGTGGATGTTGCCACCCGAAACGTCCGGGTGCGGGCCACGGTCCCGAACCCCGACGGACGGCTCCGGCCCGGCATGTTCGCGAACGTGGAAGTGCTCACCTCGGGGGCGAGGTCGGCGCTCGTCATCCCGGCCACCGCCGTGGTCTTCGCGCCCTACGGCGACTCGGTCTTCGTCCTCGAGGAGAAGAAGGGCCCGGACGGGCGATCGACCGCGGTGGCGCGGCAGAGGTTCGTCCGGCTGGGCGAGCGGCGCGGCGACCTCGTGTCCGTCGACTCCGGGCTGAGCGCCGGCGAAGTCGTGGTGAGCACCGGCGCCTTCAAGCTCCGCAACGGGCTCGCCGTGGTCGCGAAGAACGACCTGGCCCCGAACCCGCAACTCTCCCCCCAGCCGACCGAGAACTAGCTTCCCCGAGGCACTCGACGATGTTCACCGACCTCTTCATCCGGCGCCCGGTCATCGCGATAGTCGTGAACGTCATCATCGTGATCGCCGGCGTCCAGGCGATCCGATCGCTCACCGTGCGGCAGTACCCGCGCAGCGAGAATGCTGCCATCACCGTCACCACGGTCTACGTGGGCGCGAACGCCTCCCTGGTGCGCGGCTTCATCACCACGCCGCTCGAGCGGGTGATCGCGGCCGCCGATGGCATCGACTACATCGAGAGCGAGAGCAAGCAGAACGTCTCGCTCATCCGCGCTCGGCTGCGGCTCAACCACGACGCCACCAAGGCGCTCGCCGAGGTCGCTTCCAAGGTCGATCAGGTGCGCGGGGACCTTCCCCCGGAGGCCGAGGTCCCCATCATCAACATCGAGTCCGCCGACAGCCAGTTCGCCTCCGCCTACCTGAGCTTCTCGTCCGAGTTCCTGAAGCAGAACGAGATCACCGACTACCTGGTGCGGGTGGTGCAGCCGCGGCTCTCGGCCATCGACGGCGTCCAGCGGGCCGACATCCTCGGGGCCCGGACCTTCGCCATGCGCATCTGGCTCAAGCCGGACCGGATGGCGTCCCTCGGCATCAGCCCGGCGCAGGTCCGCCAGGCGCTCGCCAGCAACAACTACCTGGCCGCCATCGGGCAGACCAAGGGGGCGCTCGTCCAAGTCAACCTCATCGCCAACACCGATCTCCGGTCCGCCGACGAGTTCAGGCGGATGGTGATCCGGGAGAAGGACGGGGCCACGGTGCGCCTGGGCGACATCGCCGACGTCGTCCTCGGCGCCGAGGACTACGATGCCGCGGTGAACTTCAGCGGCCAGACGGCGGTCTTCATCGGGGTCTGGGCCCTCCCCAACGCCAATGCCCTGGACGTCATCAAGCGCGTCCGCGTGGAGATGGACGCCCTGCAGAAGGAGCTACCCGAGCAGATCCGGGCACAGATCGCCTTCGACGGGACTTCCTATATCCAGAACGCCATCGACGAGGTGATCCAGACCCTGCTCGAGACGCTCCTCATCGTGGTCGTGGTCATCTTCCTCTTCCTGGGCTCGTTCCGGACCGTCCTCGTCCCGGTGGTCGCCATCCCGGTGTCCCTCGTGGGCGCGGTCTTCTTGATGCAGGTCTTCGGGTTCACCATCAACCTGCTCACCCTGCTCGCCATCGTGCTGTCGGTCGGCTTGGTGGTCGACGACGCCATCGTGGTGGTCGAGAACGTCGAGCGCCACGTGCGGGAAGGCATGAGTCCGCTGCCGGCCGCCCTCACCGGCGCTCGCGAGCTGGTCGGGCCCATCATCTCGATGACCATCGTGCTCGCGGCGGTCTACGTCCCGGTCGCCTTCCAGGGCGGCCTGACAGGCTCCCTGTTCCGCGAGTTCGCCCTCACGCTGGCGGGGGCGGTCACCATCTCGGGGGTGGTGGCCCTCACCCTCTCTCCGGTGATGTCCGCCCACCTCATCAAGGCGGGACACGAGGGGAAGGGGCTCGCCGGGCTGGTCAACCGGGTCTTCGACCGGATCAAGGCGACCTACGCGCGCCACCTCGACCTCTCCTTCCAGGTTCGAGGGGTGATCTACACCGCCTGGGTGGTGGTGAGCCTCCTCGCCGTCGTCATGTTCATGCAGGCGCCGAAGGAGCTTGCCCCCGCCGAGGACCAGGGGGTCATCTTCGGGGTGGTGAACACCCCCTCGAACTCCACCCTCGACCAGGTCCTGCAGTCCACCCGGGCCATCAACCAGACGGTGATGGCCGTCCCGGAGACCGCCTACACCTTCCAGGTCACCTTCCCCAGCACCGGCTTCTGGGGGATCGTGCTGAAGCCCTGGGACGAGAGGAAGCGGAGCGCCTTTCAGATCCTGCCCGAGGTGCAGGCCCGGGTCTCCGCCATCCCCGGCGTTCAGACCTTCCCGGTCCTCCCCCCGGCGCTCCCCGGGGGCGGCCAGTTCCCGGTGGAGTTCGTGGTCGCCTCCACCGCCGACGAGTCGGAGGTGCTCGGCTTCGCCCAGCGCATCCAGGAGAAGGCGGCGCAGAGCGGGATGTTCGCCTTCCCTCCCCTCATCGACGTGAAGATCGACCAGCCGCAGACCGAGATCGACATCGACCGCGAGAAGGTGGCCCAGCTGGGCCTGAACCTCCAGGGGGTGGGGCAGGATCTGGCGGCCGCGGTGGGCGGCAACTTCGTGAACCGCTTCAGCGTCGGCGGCAGGAGCTACAAGGTCATCCCGCAGGTGCTGAGGGCCGAGCGGCTCAACCCCGAGCAGCTGAAGGACATCTACGTCACCGGCCCGAACGGCCAGCTCATCGCGCTCGAGGGGATCGCCACCCTGCGAGAGTCGGTCACCCCGCGGTCGCTCAACCGCTTCCAGCAGCTCAACGCGGTGAAGATCAGCGGCGTCGCCATCCGCCCGCTCGACGAGGCGCTCGGCTACCTGGAAGGCGAGGCGAGGAAGATCCTCCCCGCAGGCTACACCCTCGACTACACGGGGGAGTCGCGCCAGCTGCGCACCGAGGGGAGCCGCTTCCTCCCCTCCTTCCTCCTCTCCATCGTCCTCATCTTCCTCGTGCTCTCCGCGCAGTTCAACAGCTTCCGGGACCCGTTCGTCATCCTGGCGGGCTCGGTTCCCCTCGCCATGTTCGGCGCCATGACCTTCTCCTTCCTGAAGATGCCGAACCCCAACATCCCCTTCTTCACCGACGGGTGGACCACCACGATCAACATCTACTCCCAGGTGGGGCTGGTGACGCTCGTCGGGCTCATCGCCAAGAACGGCATCCTCATCGTCCAGTTCGCGAACGAGCTCCAGCGCCAGGGGATGGCGAAGGTGGAGGCGGTGAAGGCCGCCGCGGTCACGCGACTGCGCCCCATTCTCATGACGAGCGCGGCCACCATCTGCGGCCACTTCCCGCTCACCCTGGTCTCGGGGCCGGGCGGCGCCGCGCGCAACAGCATCGGCCTGGTGCTCGTCTCCGGGATGGCGGTGGGGACCGCCTTCACCCTCTTCTTCGTCCCGGCGATCTACCTCCTCATCGCGCGCGACCACAGCCGGGAGCTCAAGGCGGTGCCGGCCGGGTCCGCCGTCCAGGACATCGACGAGGCGGCGCGGTCGGCCTGACGGCGGTCGGCTAGCCTTCGAGCTCCGGGCGCGGCGCCCAGCGCGTCCCCACCCGGGCGAGCTCCTTCCCGTCCTCCTCGCGGACGATGGAGTGGAGGAAGTCGCGATCGGTCCGGGCGCGGACGCGCGACAGGATCCGGCTGCCGTAGGTGCACTCGGCGAGGAAGTGCACGTCCGCCGAGAGCGTGGCGCAGTCCCGCCACACCTCTCGGGGCACCGATTCGAGCGCCCACGCCAGGTAGCTCGTGTTGTTCACGTGCAGGTTCTGGTCGATGTCGGAGTAGCGGATCCAGAAGCGCCGCTCCTCGTCGGCCTGGTCGAGCGGGGGAAGGTCCTCCGCCGGCGGCAACTCCCGCTCCGCCGCGAGATGGAACTCCGGCGCCAGCACCCGATCCGGGCGGACCGGGCGGCGCTTTTCCAGGGCCATCACCGCCCAGTGCGTGCTCGCCCGGGCGATGAGGGTCCCGTCGCCCCGCGTCACGCGGAACTCGCGCAGGGCGAAGACCCGCTCCACACCGGAGGGCCAGGTCTCGACCTTCAAGGCATCCCCGAGCCTCGCCAACCGGCGCACCTCGATGCGCTGGCGCGACAGGACCCAGGTGAGGCCGCGCTCCCGGAGCTCGTCGATCCCGCAACCCATCTCGGCCGCCTGCAGGCCGGCCGCGTCCTGGAGGTAGCCGGCGAGCGCCGGGACGGCGAGCGCGTGGAAGGCGTCGACCTCGTAGGTGTGAACGTCGAAGGGCTGCGTTCGGACGCGCATCGCCGGGCTCCTCCTGCTAGTGCAGCGCGGCCGCCGGGCCCGTCACGCTCCGGGCGGGAGCTCCGCCGCCGCCATCCTGGCTCCGCCGGAGGGAGCCGCTGGCTCGCCGACAGTGCATGACCGGGGCAGCATACCCGCCCCGACCGGGAGGCGCTCGGGCCCTGCCACCCCCGCCGCACCGAGCGCCGTGGGGGTGGAGCGCACGGAATCCCAGCCTGACCTAGGGTGACCTGCACCCAGGGGCTCGACAAGTCTCTCGCGCTCGGATAAACGACGCGCGCCCGTTGCACTCCGAGCTGGGGCCGGGCGGCACTTCCTGCCGTCTGAACATTGAGAAGAAACGAGCGCGAGAGCGAATGGCTACCGGTACCGTGAAGTGGTTCAACGATGCGAAGGGGTTCGGCTTCATCACGCAGGACGGTGGCGGCGACGACGTCTTCTGCCACTACACCGCGATCCAGTCGGACGGGTTCCGTACCCTCGCGGAGGGGCAGAAGGTGGAGTTCGATGTCGCGAAGGGCCCGAAGGGGCTCCAGGCGGCCAACGTCCGCCCGGTCTGACCACCTTCGCCAGGACTCACCGAAGCCCGGCCTCGCAGCCGGGCTTCTCCGTTCCGAAGGCGGGCGCCGTAGGGGGTCTACGCCTGCAGCCCGGCGACGCGCGGTGCGCTTTCGAGGCCGGCGTTGGCGCTCGCGTCGATCCTCTCGGGATCTCGGACGAGCCAGGGGCTGCGCTCCTCGTTCCGGCCCGGCCTGCTGCGAGCGACCCTGAGGATGGAGGCCGACCAGCCGCTCGGGCCCCTCGGCACGAGCAACAGGGGATGGTCGTCCGCCCTCATGCGCCGGAATCCCAACCTCGCGTAGAACGGAAGAGTTCTCGGGTTTTCCGCCTGCAGGGACACCCGTCCCGACCGCCCGCTCCGCTGGCTCCAGGAGACGATGTCGGCGACGAGAGCCGACCCGGCACCTCGAACCGTTCTGTGGTCAGCGGGATCGTCGGGGCCGAGGATGTTCCACGGAGCGGCGACGAGCAGCTCGATGAACGCTCCGCTCGGGCAACCGAAGCTTGAGCAGAGCCCCTGCACCCGCCCGTAGGCGATGGCCGCGCGGAGCGAGCGGTGTGATGGCAGCCCCTCGCCAGGCTCCTTACCTGACAGAACAGCTCGTAATTCCTCGCTGATCCGGTGGCAGTCCTCGAGGCGCTGCCTCGTCAACGCCGAGAGCGGGCGGGCCGCGAGGACGCTCACCGAGCGCGACCACGCGTCCAAGACGGCTCTCACGTCCGGGTGTTGTGGGTGGATCGAGACGACTTCGGCCACGGCCCGGCCCTGCGCAGGCCGGGCGGCCAAACTTGGCGGTTCTTCTGCTTTGGAACTCGTCGGCATCGGTATTGGAACTCCTATGGAGGCTGCCACGGCTGCTGCTCCCTGTTGAAGATGTCCCCTCACCCTAAAGGGGTGAGGGGACATACCAAGCAGAGCATTAGACGCTGCGCCAGTCCAGGGCCGATACGGGCCCACTCGGGGCTACAGATGCATAACGTATTGTATGTGCTAGGTATTACTGTCGCCAAGCGCATGTTTGATCGAGGTCAATTCTCGCCTTCGGGGGTCAGGCTCGAACCGGAAGGCCGGTGAGCGCCCTCAGCACGTTCACGAGTCCACTGCCGATGCGTTCGAGCGCGTACCCCCCCTCGAGGACGCCGACGACCCGGCCTCGGGCGCCCGGGGGCAGCCTCTCGAGCAAGTCGGAGACGAGCTGGTGAAGGTCCGCCGGCTCGAGCGGCAGCTCGCTCTCCGGGTCGCCGGAAAGGCAGTCGAAACCGGTCGAGAGGAAGACCATGTCGGGCCGGAACGAAGCGAGGGCAGACTCGAGCGCCGCGAGATAGCGACGCCGGTAGTCGAGGGCCGACACCTTGCGGGGCAAGGGGACGTTGAGGGTGGTCCCCCACCCCTGTCCCTTCCCGCGCTCGACGGCGGCCCCGGTCCCGGGGAAGCCGCGCCAGAGGTGGAGGGAGAGGACGTAGGTGGCTCCGTCCCCGTAGAAGATCTCCTGGGTCCCGTTGCCGTGGTGGGCGTCGAGGTCGAGGATGAAGACCTTCTCGGCGCGCCCGGCCGCCTGCACCCGGCGGGCGGCGATGGCCACGTTGTTGACGAGGCAGAAGCCCATGGCAGCGCCGGAGCTGGCGTGGTGTCCCGGAGGCCGGCAGAGGGCGAAGGCCGACCGGAACGAGCCTTCGAGCACCGCCTCGGCGGCGGTGATCGCGCACCCCGCCCCGGCGAGCGCCGCCTCGAAGGAGGCGGGGGAGACCGCGGTGTCGGGGTCGATCCACACGAGCTTGCCGTCCTGCTCCGCCGCTCGCGCCAAGTCGCGCAACCCCTTCAGGTGCTCGGCGGTGTGCACCCGCGCCAGGTCCTCCTCCGTCGCCGGGCGCCCGAGCGTCTCGGCGAGGCAGGGCGCGAGTTCCGGGTCCGAGCGCACCGCCTCGAGGAGAACCGCGATCCGCTCCGGGCACTCGAGGTGACCGGGGCCGTTGTCGTGCCGGTTGCAGACCGGGTTCGCCACCAGCGCCGCGGTGGCATGCGCTGTCGCCATGCAGATTCGATACCCGGCTTCCCGTCGCTCGTCCAGCCGACCGACACCTCGCGGAGAGCGAGGGAACCCGCGAGCCGCCCGCCCGTGCGCGCTCGAGCGCGAGCCGCCCGGGTCGACCCTCGCGCCGCCCTCGCTCTCGCTGCGCGCCTTCCCCGGAGCGCCCTCCCCGGACCCCGGCGGCCTGCCGAACGCCCGGGGCGGCACGTCGCCTCGCCCCGCCCTATGATCCCGGGGCGCCTTTCCCCGTCTCCGCACCCATGCCCTTCGACAAGGCCTTCCTTCCCACCGCCGAGCGCTTCGTGCGCTTCATCGAGGAGGAGACCGGACACCCCGTCATCATCTGCGACGAGACCGGCACCATCATCCGAGCCACCGTCCGCTCGCGCATCGGCACGAGCCACGCGGGGGCCAAGCGCATCCTCCGGGGCGAGGCCGACGAGGCCGCCGTCACCGCCGAGGAGGCCGCGGCGAACCCTCTCGTGAAGGAGGGGTACAACTGCCCCATCGCCGTCGACCGGGCTCGGGTGGGAACCTTCGGGATCGGGGGCCCCATCGAGGAGGTCCGCCCCATCGCGCGCATCGCATCGGCCGTGCTGGCGGCATGGGTGAAGGAGACCCGTCAGCAGGGGCTGCTCCACCAGGCCTCGAGGCAGGTCGCGCTCGGCACGAAGACGCTCTCGGAGCGGATCCTGGCGGCCCAGGCGACCGGCGCCAAGGCGGTCGAGGCCCTGATCGCAGCCGCCGACGACGCGGTGGCCCGCGTCAACGAGGCGGCGAGCGTGGTGCTCACCGTGCAGGAGATCGCGCAGCAGAGCCGCATCCTCTCCATCAACGGGGCGATCCAGGCCACCCGGGCCGGCGACTACGGGAAGCCGTTCGCGGTCGTGGCGCGCGACGTGACCAAGCTCGCCGACCAGACCGGGGCGACCGCAAAGGACATCGAGAAGCGCCTCGCCGGGGTGAGGGCCGCGATCGGCCAGGTCCGCGAGGCGGCGTCGATCGCCTCCTCGGCCGGGAAGGCGCAGGCGGCGTCGCTCCAGGAGATGCGGGAGCTCGTGTCCTCCCTCCAGGGCGCGGTCTCCGGGCTGGAGCGGTCCTTTGGGGACTCGGGCTGAGACGCCGACCCGGGACCCCTCGGCTGCTCAGGTACCTGGCTCGCCGGCAAAGTAGTCGACCTCGTCGGAGCGGCGGAAGATGAAGCGCTTGGCCTTCGGCCACGCCCCGACCGAGGCAGCGACCTTGTCCGAGTCCGGGTACTCGACGACGTCGGCGCCGAAGACCGCCGACATCCCGAGGTAGACGAGGGGCTCTGCCCCGTCGTTCACGAGCTGGTGCGCCGGCCCCCCGGCCGGGAAGGAGACGTGGTCGCCGGGGCCCACCTCGGTCATCCCGTCCGGGGTCCGGACCTTTCCTCGCCCCGAGATCACGAACATCGCCTCCTCGGTGACGAGGTGCGCGTGGAGAGGAAAGGAGCGCTTGCCGGGGGGGAGCTCCCAGAGCCCGCAAGTGAGCTTCTCCCCTCCGAGCGGCTTGCGGCGCTGCCCGAACGAACCGCGGCTGATCGCGTCGGCCCACGGCGCCTCTGCACTCCGGACGACTTTCATGGCTTCGCTCCCTTCGGGGTTCGGTTCGGGCGACCGCCCGGCACGCCTCCCCCTAGCCACCCCGGCACGGCGGAGCCATGGAGACTTGGGGGGCAACGGGGCGCGGAATCCAGGGTCGCCGCCGACCTCGGGCCCGCCCCGCAACCCGTGGGGGGATCCGGGGGGGTGGGCGCCGCCGTCAGGGAACGAGGCGGACGCAGAGGCTCACGAACGCTTCCTCGTTCCCCTTCGCGATGCATCCGTCCGCGTTGCAGCGCTTGGCGATCGCCGCCAGGTCGGCCGGCTTGATCGCGGAGTAGAGGACGAAGCGCGACTCGGCGCAGCCGGGGAAGCGCCGGAGCTGCGGAAGCATGACGTCCGCGCCCATCTGCCCGCCCATGCGGACGTCGAGCACGACCAGGTCGGGAGCCTTGACCGCGAGGAACGCTCGGCACTCGGCCCAGTCGGTGGCGACGAGGACCGGGTCGTATCCGGCCCGGGCGAGCGTCGCTGCCGTCGCCTTCGCCTGAGTCGCCGAGTCGTCCACTACGAGCGCGCTGGCCAACTTGACCACGAGCTTAGCCCTTCGGGCGGAACAGGCGAGAAAACGGTATTTTATCCGGCATGAGACCGATAGCGCTTTCCCTCGTGGCGCTGGTGGCGCTGCTCCACGCCGGCTTCCTGGTGCTCGAGATGTTCCTCTGGCGAACCCGGGCCCGGCGCGTCTTCTCCATGAGCGCCGAACAGGCCGAGGCCACCGCGGCGCTCGCCGCGAACCAGGGGCTCTACAACGGGTTCCTCGCCGCCGGTCTCGTGTGGGCGCTCGCCTCGGGTCCCGAATTCGCGCCCCGGGCGACGTTCTTCCTCGCCTGCGCCGTCCTCGCCGGTGTCTACGGCGGCCTCACCGTCCGCCGCACGATCCTGCTCGTCCAGGCCCTGCCGGCGGCGCTCGCCCTAGTCGCCCTCCGCCTCGGCTAGCCCACGTCGCCTTAACGGGGCTACATCCCCAGATACGCCTCTCGGACGCGCTCGTTCGCGAGGAGCTCCGCGCCGGTCCCGGCGAGGACAATCCGCCCGGACTCGAGCACGAAGCCCCGCGTCGCGATGGCGAGAGCGTGCTCGGTGTTCTGCTCCACCAACAGGACCGTCACCCCGGCCCGGTTGATCTCGACGATGACGCGGAACATCTCTTCCACCATGATGGGGGCGAGCCCGAGCGAGGGCTCGTCCAGCATGAGCAGCCGCGGACCGGCCATGAGGCCGCGCCCGATGGCCACCATCTGCTGCTCCCCTCCCGACAGGGTTCCGGCCACCTGCCGCTCGCGGGCGCGCAGCTGCGGGAAGAGCGCATAGACCTGGCCGAGCCGCTCTCGCTGGTGGGGACGGGCCGTGCGCGCGAAGCCGCCCAGGAGGAGGTTGTCGCGCACGCTCATCTCCGGGAAGAGCTTCCGCCCCTCCGGAACCTGCACCACCCCTCGCTCCACGATCGCGCTCGTTCCCTCGCGCTCCAGCGGCTCCCCGTCGAGCAGCACCCTTCCCGAGGCCGGCCGGAGCAGGCCGGAGATGGTGCGGAGCGTGGTCGTCTTGCCGGCGCCGTTGGCGCCGACGAGTGCCACGATCTCCCCGGCCTCCACGGCGAAGCTCACCCCCCAGAGCGCGGCCACCGGCCCGTAGCAGACGTGGACCTCCTCGAGGCGCAGCATGTCTAGGCTGCCCGCCTTCCGAAGTAGGCGGCGACGACCTGGGGGTCGCGCACCACCACCGCCGGGGCCCCCTCGGCGATCTTCTCGCCGTGGTGCAGGACCACCACGCGATCGGAGATCCGCATGATGGCCTTCATGACGTGCTCGACCAGGATCACCGTCACGCCCCCCCGGCGAATCCTCTCCACCATCCCCACCGCCACGTCGACCTCGCTCGGGTTCAGCCCCCCCATGGGCTCGTCGAGGAGGAGGACCCGCGGGTCGGTGGCGAGTGCCTTCGCCATCTCCAGCCTCTTCTGATCCATGAGCGTGAGCTGGCTCGCGAGGGTGCTCGCCCGGTGGGAGAGCCCGAGGCGCCCGAGCACCTCGTCCGCGGCGTGCTCGGCGTCGCGCCGCGCCGGATGGCGGAGGAAAGCGGCGAGCGTGACGTTCTCCCGGGCGCTCAGCCCGGGGAAGGGCTTCACGATCTGGAAGGTCCTAGCGATCCCGCGCCGCGCGACCGCGTTGGGGCGCAGGCCGACCACGCTCCTCCCCGACAGCCGCACCTCTCCCTGGGAGGGGCGCACGAACCCGGTGACGAGGTTGAAGACGGTGGTCTTCCCGGCCCCGTTCGGCCCGATGAGCCCGAGGATCTCCCCCTCCGCCACCTCGAAGGAGAGGTTTCCGACCGCCCTCAGGCCGCCGAAGAACCGGGTGAGCCCGTGGACCTCAAGCAGCGCCAACGCCCTTCGCCTCCTTCCGCCTGCCGCGCAGGGCGAGCGCCGCCCTGCCCCAGATGCCCTCCGGCAGGAACCGGATCACGATCATCATGAAGAGCCCGTAGAAAATGAGGTGCCCGACCTGGAAGCGCTCCCGGACCGCCTCTCCCACGGTGGTGAGGAAGACCGCGCCCACCAGGGGGCCGCACACCGTTCCCAGGCCGCCGACCATGGGGATGAACACCATCTCCATGGAGAGGCCGATGTTGAGCACCGCATCCGGGTCCACGTACCGGAAGTAGCAGGCATAGAATCCGCCGCCCAGGCCGGCCAGGAAGCCGGAGAGCGCGAGCGTCAGGACCTTGGCCCGGACCGTGTCGACCCCGATGGCCTCCGCCGCGTCCTCGTTCTCGCGGATGGCGACGAGGTAGGCGCCGAGCCGGGACTGCCGCAGGCGGGCGGTGGCGAAGAGCGCGAAGCCCATGAGCAGGGCGGCGAGCGCGTAGAACGGCGTCTTCGCCTCCCAGTCCACGGCGTGTCCCAGGAGGCGAAGCTGTGGCAGGTCGGTGATGAGGAAGCCGACCGGCCCGTTCGTCACCGACTCCCAGTTGAGGGCCACGAGCTTCGCCAGCTCGGCCACCGCCAAGGTCGCGAGGGAGAAGTACGGACCCCTCAGGCGGAAGCAGATGAGGCCGATGGGCACGGATCCTAGTGCCGCCGCCATCCCTCCGAGCGGGATTCCCCACCAGGGGGCGACCCCGGCCTTGAGGAAGAGGATGATGGTGGTGTAGGCGCCGATGCCGAAGAGCGCCGCGTGACCGAACGACACCTGCCCCGCGAATCCTCCCAGGACGTTCCAGGCCGCCCCGAGCACGGTCCACATGAGGATGAGGATGACGACGTGGAGGAGGAAGGCGTTCTTCACCAGAAGCGGCAGCGCGGCCACCGCGGCGGCGCCGCACGCCCAGGCCAAGGCCGCCGCGCGCCGGCTCAAGACTTCCCCACCCCGAACAGGCCCGCCGGCCGGTAGAGCAGGACGAGCAGGAAGAGGACGTAGCCGAGCCCGTCCTTGTAGGTCGCGGAGACGTACACCGCGCCGAGCGACTCCACCAGCCCGAGGAGCAGCCCGCCGGCGATGGCCCCGGGTACCGACCCCAGGCCCCCGAGGACCACGATGACGAAGCTCTTCACGATGAGGAGCTCGCCCACCGTGGGGTAGAGGTACAGAGAGGGCGCGAGGAGGACGCCGGCCGTGCCGGCGAGCGCGGTGCCGAGACCGAAGGTGAGGACCGCCACCTTCTCCACGTCGATCCCCATCAGGATCGCCGCCTCCCGGTTCTGGCTCGTGGCGCGGATGGCACGCCCGGTGTCGGTGGCGCCGAGGAAGAGCCAGAGTGCGGTGGTGACGGCGGCGGCCATCCCGAAGCCGATGGCGAGGGCCACCGGCACCGCGATCCCCAGGGGGCGCAGGGGGGCGAGCCCGTAGGACAGGGTGATGGTCCGGTAGTCTCCGCTCCAGGCGAAGAGGGCGAGGTTGGCGACGAGTAGGGACATCCCGGCGGTGTAGAGGAGCGTGTTGAGCTCTCCCCCGGGGATGACCTTGCGCAGCAGGAACCGGTAGATGAGCACGCCCACCGCGAACATGGCTGGGGCGAGCGCCAGGACCGAAAGGAACGGATCGATTCCGAAGAGCTTCTGGCTGAAGAACGCGGCGAACATCCCCAGCATCACCATCTCGCCGTGGGCGAGGTTGATGATGCGCATCACCCCGAAGATGACGGTCAGGCCGATGCCGATCATGGCGTAGAGCGAGCCCATGAGCAGGCCGCTCACCAGGCTCTGGACGAAGGTCTCCACTCGTCGGCCGGGCCGGCGCGCCCCTCCTCCGGGAAGGGCGAGGAGCCGCTACTTCCGGGCTCCCGGATCCGGGAAGACGAGCGCCGTCTCCGCGTAGGCCTTGGGCCAGACGTTCAAGAGCTGGCCGTCGCGCCACTGCGCCAGCACCGAGTGCTCGGGCGAGTAGATGTTCTGGTTGGTGAAGGGATCGCCGGTGGGGCCGGTCCAGTTCCCGAACTTCACCTTCCCGAAGACGGTGGTCATGTCGGTGGCCGCCAGGGCCTTGCGGATCTCGTCCCGGTCCGCCTCCAGGTTTCCGGTGAGGTGCGCGCGCTTCATGGCGTCGGCGAGGATGAAGATGGCCGCGTACCCCTCCACCTCGTGCTCATGGGGCCAGATGCCGTACCTCGCGTGGAACTTGTCGTAGAAGGCCTTGGTCCTGGGGTCGTTGGGGTTTCCCGACCACGCCGCCGAGGAGAAGACGTTCTGGGCGAGGGGGCCGAGCTGCGAGGCGAAGTCCGCCACCCCGAAACCGCCGCCGAAGCCGACGAAGGCGCGCGGCTCGATCCCCATCTCCTTGGCGTGCCGGGTGAGGAGGATGGCATCGGTGGTGGCCACCGCCATCAGGAGCAGGTAGTCGGGGTTCGTCCCCTTCACCTTGGTCATGATGGGCTTGAAGTCGAGCGTGTTCACCGGGTAGGCCTCCTCGGCCACCACCGGCACGTTCTTCGACTTGAGGAACTTCATCACCGCTCCCGCGATGGTCTTCCCGAAGAGCGTGTTGTCGTAGACGACCGCCGCCGACTTCGGCATGGCGTTCGGGTACTCGACGATGAAGGCGTCGAACCCCGAGGGGTAGATGGAGCCGGTGGGGTTGTTGCGGAACACCCATTCGAAGCCCTTGGTGGTCACCATGTCGGCGGACGGGTGGTCGATGAGGTAGGGCGTCTTGAGGCGCTGCGCCACCGAGGCGATCTCCATCGCCTGGCCGGAGGCGCGCCCGCCGGTGAGGACGAGCACCTTCTCCTGGGTGATGAGCTTCTCGGCAATGGTGGCGGCGAGAGCGTTCTTCGCCTGGTGGTCCTCGATCACGATCTCGAGCTTCTTCCCGTTCACTCCACCGGCGGCGTTGATCTCCTCGATCGCCATGGAGTAGGCCTTCTTGAACTTGTCACCGAAGGGTGCGTCCGGCCCCGTCATCGGCTGCGGTGCCCCGATCTTGAGGGTCTGGGCCGAGGCGGGGGCGGCGAGGACGGCGGCGACGAGCAGGGCCCACTGGGGCGAGGCGAGCTTGCGCATGTGGTTGCACCTTTCGTGACGGCGATACCGATCCGGGCGCGTCATCCCTGCGTCGGCATCGCCAGCGTGACCTTGGTCTTCTCGTCGGTGGCGGGCCACCGGCTCGTGATCGTCTTGGTGCGCGTGTAGAATCTCACTCCCTCCGGTCCGTGCACGTGGAGGTCGCCGAAAAGGGACTGCTTCCAGCCGCCGAAGGAGAAGAAGGCCATCGGCACGGGGATGGCGACGTTGATCCCCACCATCCCCACCTGGATCTCGTGCTCGAAGCGCTGCGCGGCGAGGCCCGAGGCGGTGAAGAGGGCGGTGCCGTTCCCGTAGGGGTTCCGGTTCACGATGGCGATGGCCTCCTCGAAGGTCCTGGCGCGCAGCACCACCAGCACCGGCCCGAAGATCTCCTCGCGGTACACCGTCATCTCCGGCGTCACCCGATCGAGAAGCGTGGGGCCGAGAAAGAACCCCCCCTCCTCCCCCGGCACGCGCAGGTCCCGGCCGTCGAGGACGAGCCGAGCCCCCTCGGCCGCTCCGGCGGCGATGAGCCCCCGCACGCGCTCCCGGTGGGCGGCGGTGACGAGGGGGCCCATCTCCGCCCCTGCCATCCGACCCGGGCCGACCTTCAGGGCGACCGCCTTCTCCCTCAGTCGTGACACGAGCGCGTCGGCCACCTCGCCCACCGCCACCACCGCCGAGATGGCCATGCAGCGCTCGCCCGCGGACCCGTACGCCGCCCCGATGAGGGCGTCGGCCGTGAAGTCGAGGGCGGCGTCCGGCAAGACCACGGCGTGGTTCTTCGCGCCGCCCAGCGCCTGGACCCGCTTTCCGTTGCGCGTGGCGGTCTCGTAGACGCGCCGGGCAATCGGCGTCGACCCCACGAACGACACCGCGGCCACGTCGGGATGCGCGAGGAGCGCCTCCACCGTCTCCCCGTCCCCGGGTACGACGTTCAAGACGCCGTCGGGCAGCCCCGCCTCCTGGAAGAGCCGGGCGAGCCGCAGGGCCGTCGAGGGCACCTTCTCCGAGGGCTTGAGCACGAAGGTGTTTCCGCAGGCGATGGCCATGGGAAACATCCACATGGGCACCATGGCCGGGAAGTTGAAGGGGGTGATGCCAGCGCAAACGCCCACGGGCTGTAGCACCGAGTGCGAGTCCACCCCGCGCGCCACATCCTCGGCCTGTTCCCCCTTTAGGAGGTGGGGGGCTCCCGTCGCGAACTCCACCACCTCGATCCCGCGCTGGAGCGACCCGGCCGCGTCCAAGAGGGTCTTGCCGTGCTCCTCGGTGATGAGCTTCGCGATCTCCTCCCGGTTCGCTTCCAGGACCTCCCGAAACCGGCCCAGGACACGCGCGCGCCGAAGAGGGGGGGTGTCGCGCCAGCCCGGCAGCGCCGCCGCAGCCGCAGCCACCGCCCGGTTCACGTCCTCCTTCCCTCCGAGGGGCGCCCGCCGAATCACCCTGCCGGTGGAGGGGTCAAAGACGTCTCCGGTCCTCCCGCTCGTGCTCGCGACGTCCTTTCCCGCGATCCAGAGCGGGAGGAGGGGAACGCTCATGCGGCGATCATCGTAAGGATCCGATTCGGGTCTTTCAATGCCCCTCGCGGCGCCGCTCCGCCTGGCGCGCAGCGTCATCCACTCGCGACAGGCGAAGCCCGCCGCCCGGGTATTCGAACTCGCGCCTGCGAGTGTGCCGGCCGCCCCCCGGTGCGAGTGGCTACCCGGGCCACTCCCAAGAGGAGGCCGCACCGGAACGCCCCTGAAGGGGGTGAGCGCCCGCCCCGGGGCACGCATGCATCAAGCGGGTGTGGATGGGCGCGGCGTTAGGCGGCGCAGCGACGCACCGCGTCCAGCATGTCCTCGAGCGTGAAAGGCTTCGGGACGCTCTCGTCGACGTCGAGGTCGTTGTCGAACGCCGACATCACGATGACCGGGACCGTCGCGAGGTGCGGGTCGCGCTTCTGCTGGGCCCGGAACTCCCACCCGCTCATCACCGGCATCATCAGGTCGAGCAGGATCACGTTCGGATGCTGGCGCCGCGCGTCCTGGAGGCCCGCGGCCCCGTCCGCCGCGGAGGACACCTCGTAGCCCTCGAGCTTCAGCACCTCCACCAGCGCGTCCCGCATCTCGGGGTCGTCCTCGATGACGAGCACCCTCCTCGGAGAGAGAGAGACGTTGGCAGCGAACATCTCCATCGCGCGGATTCTGTAGATCAAGGCCGAACAGCGCGCCAACTCCCAGAAGGGGTGGTCCGGCCACGCCACGGGAAGTCAATGACCATGGGCAACGGACGGCCGGCCCGAGCGCGGTCGCGATATCGGAGCCTGCTCCGGCCCGAGCGTGGAGCCCTTTCCCTTCAGATCCACCCGGCGGCGACGAGCACCACCGTCGCGACCACGTTCGCCGCCCAGATGATCGCGGGGACTCGCACCTTCTTGCTCGTCTCGGGAACGTCGATCACGTAGTACGCGCCCACGAAGTAGAGCGAGTACCCGACGATCACGATCAGGCTGACGTTGGGGAGATTCCACCAGGAGTACGCCCAGACCAGGTAGCCGAGCCGGTTCAGCACGACCTCGACGAGCACGCAGAAGAGCGAGTTCGCGACGACGAGGAACGGGCGGTTCGGGAACCCCAGGATGCGCACGTCCTTGGGCGGGAGCATCTTCCCGAAGACGATTCCCATGATGGCGAACATGAAGAACGTCTCGATGTTGAGGCCGACGAAGATCTGGTAGGC
The DNA here is from genome assembly GCA_035499295.1 of Anaeromyxobacteraceae bacterium. Taxonomy (GTDB): domain Bacteria; phylum Myxococcota; class Myxococcia; order Myxococcales; family Anaeromyxobacteraceae; genus DATJZG01. The sequence continues at coordinate 41,371 of DATJZG010000073.1, read as the reverse complement.
GGTCGGCCCGACCTCGGTCCAGACCGCCGCGTACCCGGTCAGCTTGAGGAAGAGGGCGTTCGCGATCTCGAGGCTCCAGTCGATCCCCGAGACCGTCAGGCCCGCCAGGACGAGGCTGAGGTTCCGTCGCTCCACCTCGACCGCGTAGACGTACACCACGAGCGCGAAGAGCGGGATCACGTACCACTGGAAGAGGGACCCGCTGCGCAGAACCTCGAGCGCCCGGATCGACGCTGGGGTCATGGGTGCTCCACCCCCTGCCGGCTCGAAGGGCAGACACCGCGGCGGGGTCGGCCGGCTCGCTCGCGCGCCCGAGCCGATGATGCCGGGGCGCCTGGGCCGGTCGTTGACCCCGGTCACCGGCATCCCAAGCGGGGGTTCGGCGGTCTTCAGCGCGGCGGCGCACCCCCGGCGATGGCGCCTTCCGGCTGCGCCCGCGCGGCGGCCTTCTCCCGCACGAGCTCGATGTGCTGCCGCAGGGTGTACGGGAGGTGCGCGAAGCGCAGGGGGACACGCAGGTGGCCGGCGCGCGACTCCAAGGCGTCGAGCCGCTCGCAGAGGTCCCCAACCGGCTCACCCGGGCGCCGGACCTCCAGCTCGGCCTCCAGGACCTTGAGCTCGCCGTACAGACGGACGATCCGCCTCCGGACCATCCCGCTGTAGACCGCCGGGAGGACCCGCACGAGCGGGATGAGCAGGCCGACGACCGGCAACAGAGCGAGCAACAGCCTTTCGGCGACGACCGCGACCCAATAGGGAAGGTACCTCTGCAGGAACGGACGGCCCGAGCGGTAGAAGCGCCGAGCCTCGGCGCTGAGAGGCAGGTCGGCGCCCTCGGCGGCGGGGAACTGGCCCGCCTTCTGGAAGAGCCCGGCCGGCGCGTGCACCTCCGACGCCGCCTCGAGCAGGAGGTACTGGACGGCCGCGTTCAGGTCCTCGCGCACCACCAGGCTCACCTTGAGGCCGAGGAGCGTGGTGTCGTGCGAGGGGCGGTTGTTCGCCATGTCGCCAACGCCCATCGGAAGGGAGAGCTTCTCGAAGCCGGGGGCGAGCGCCACGTAGGCGTCCGCCCGGCGGATGCCCTCGACCTCGATTCCCGCGGAGGCGACGAGCCTGCGGACGACGGGGGAGTCCCATGAGGCCACGATCAACATGGCGTCGATCTCGCGACGGAGGAGGGCCTCCGCGGCGGCGGGGGGCGGCAGGGGAACGAAGCGGATGGAACGCGGGTCCACGCCGGCGACCGAGAGGAGCTCGAGCACGGCGGCGCGCGTCCCGCTCCCCTCTCCTCCCGCCGCCACTCGCTTCCCCGCGAGGCCTTCCAGTCCGCCGGCAGCGGCCGCGGAAGCCCGAAAGAGCCACAAGGGCTCGTAGAAGACAGTGCCGAGCGACGCCAGGTCGGGGGATCTCTCCGCCCGGGTCATGCCCGACTGCAGGAGCGCCGCCGCCACGCCCGAGCGCCGGTCGCGAAGCAGCGCCAGGTTTTCGGCGTCGCCCTCCGTGGCGCGCAACCGGAGCTTGAGCCCCCTGCGCTCCAGGGAGTCGCGGTAGCGCGCCGCCACCTCGGAGTAGGCTCCCCCTTCCGGGCCGGTCGCCATCACGATCGTCCTCGGGGCGAGCATCTCGCTCGTCCCCATGGCCCATCCCACCCATACGACCGCCGCCGCCGCGACGACGGCGACCGCCGCGAGCTCGACGCGCGCCGCCCGGCGCAGATGCCGACTCGAGACCAAGCCGGGAGACCTCCCTCCTGTCCGACGCCGGAGGCTACTCTCGCGGGCAGCGCCGGTCGAGGCGTACCCCGGCGCCGCGAGGCCGTCACCCCGCGGCTCCCGCCGCCCCGCGTTTCGCCCCCAGTCTACCCTGTAGGGTCGAGTCCGCCCCGCGCTGCGCGAGAGGCGAGCCGTCGCGCTACGCTGTCGTCGAGCCATGGACCACGGCCAGACCCGCCTGCCGGTCTCCGGCGCCCGAACGATTCGCCAGGCCGCCGCGCGCGGCGGGGCGGAGATGGAAGGGGCTGCGAGCGAGCGCCTCGCCTCGGGCCCAACGCGATCGGCGCGCCGGCAGCCGCGGAGGCGCGTTTGCGCGGGCTCCTCGAGGGTACGCATCCTCGTGGTCCGCGGGCCCCCTACCGATCGGGAGAGACGAAGATGAGACCTTGCCCGTTTCGCATCGACCGCGCCGCCACCCTGGCGGCAGCCCTTGGCCTCCTCGCCTCCCACGCGCTCGCCGCCGAGGAGGCGACGCTCGAGCTCTTCCACGGTCCCAACGAAGCGACCGGTCTCGTCCTGCAGGGGCTGCGCGCCGAACTCGACGGCAAGGAACTGGCGGTGAAGGTCCCGTCGGCGGGCGCCGACCCAGAGGTTCCGATCTACCGCGGGACGATCGCCCCGGGCGTCCACAATCTGCAAGTGGAGGTGGACTACGCCGGCGGCCCCTCGGTCTTCAGCTACGTGGAGGGCTACCACTTCCGCATGCGCGGTCAGCTCGAGGTGAAGGCGGGACCGGGCGAGGTGGTGAGCGTCCAGAGCCGTGTGCGCAGCCGATCGGACATGACGGTGCAGTGGCAGGACCGCTACTACCTCTCCCTCTCCGGCGCTCCCCGCCGCGCCACCGAGCCCCTGGAAGCACAGGCTCCGCCGCCTCCGCCGCCCGTCGCCGTCGGTCCCCCTGCCGCCGCACCCCCTCCTCTGCCCGCGCCGGCCGAGGCTCCAGCCACGCCCGCGCGGTGCGTGCTCGATCCGGTGCACTTCGCCTTTCGGAAGGCGAGGCTCGATGCGGAGGCGACGGCGGCGCTGGACCGCTACTCCGAGTGCCTGTCCGGCACCCGCACCTCCGTCCTCCTCGAGGGCTATTGCGACCAGCGAGGAGGCGTGGAGTACAACCTCCGCCTCGGCGAGCGCCGTGCCGCCGCGACCGCCCAGTACCTGCACCAGAAGGGGATCGACTCGAGGCGCATCTCGGTGCGCTCCTTCGGAAAGTCGAAACCTCTCTGCACGGAGGCCAGCGAGGACTGCTACGCCCGCAACCGTCGGGTGGAGGCCGTCTCGGAGAGGTAGCCGGCCGCCCCGCCCTCCCCCTCGCGCTGCAGCGATGGTCCGGCGGTCGTGGCGGCCGCGCAAGCGCAGGGGGCCCAGCCCACGGCGGATCAACGGGATTATTGGGCTTTTTGGCCTGGTGGCGAGGCGTCGAGCCAGTCCCGGATGCGGCTTCCCACGCCCGGAATGAAGTGAGAAGCTGAGGCGCGGGGCCGCAGCCTATGGGATCCCTTATCCCCTATGACGTGAGGAGACCCCACCCCTTCACCGGGCACGGCCACAAGTTCGGCGACGCGAGCTTTCTCTGCCCGGTCTGCGCCGAGCCGCTCTTCGGCGAGGACGGGGTGAGCGACCAAGTCTGCGCCCACGTCCTGTTCGTCTTCAACCGCTCCGGGGCGTTGCGGTGCCGGGACGGCGCCGTCCGCGACCTCGTGACCGACGCGCAACGGGCGGCGCAGGATCAGGGGGGAGATCCGATGGAGGGGCTCCGGAAGCAGCTCGGCTCGAACGTCGTCTTCTTCGAGCTCACGGATCAGCCCGCCGGCTCGATGGAGGCGGAGGTCTTCACCTTCGTCATCGACCTCGCCTCGTCGGCCGATCAGGGCATTGAGCCGCCCGACGGGCCGTGAGCGACGACAGGCTTTCCCGCCTCGGCGCTACCCGCTCGCTCCGCGGCGCGCTGCCGGAGAGAGGGAAGAGGCCTCGCCGCCGTCCAGGCTCTCGGCCAGCGGGACGACCGCCTCCACCGCCGGCGCCCTGCGCTCGTCCGGGACCTGCGGCGGGGGCGCACCGGAGGGCTGGTCCTCGATTCCCGCCCATGTGAGCCAATCCCGCCACCCTGTCCAGGCTTCCGCGTACAGGATGTCGGGGCGCTCGGGAACGTGGTTCGGCTTGCGACCGCTCTTGCAGTAGGCCTCCCAGACGGCCCGGGCCAAGAGCTCCGCCGCCTCCTCGCAGGCCGCGCACGGAGCGGAAGACCGACGGCATTCGTCACAGCGGTTCATGATCTCTCGGACCATGGTCTCGCTGGCAGGCTCCGGACACCATCCCCGTGGCCGCGTGTCCGGGAAGCGTGGGCGGCGCGCCCTTCCCACAGCTCGCCACACCGCCGCCCCTCGGCGCACCCGAAGCCGGCTCGATCGCCGAGCTGCCCGCCGCGGGGCCCGCTTGCGGCGGCAAGAGCTGGGCTCGGATTCTCGGGCTCGAGACTGCAACCAAGTCCGGGCTCTTGCCCGTGCTCGAGCGGCGCCTGGACGCTCCAGGGACCCTCCATCGCTCCCGGCGAGGTGGGCCAAGATTGCCCAGGCCTCGGTCGCTCGTGCCCACCTCTCCGCCACGACCGCTGCGAAAAACGCGTGCTTCCGGCTTCCGCGCATCTGGAACGGGCTTTGCTCCACGGTCCATCGACCCGCCCTCGTCTCCGGGGCGGAACGGAAAGGCATCTCGATGCGACGCTACCTCGCGGCGATGGCGCTCACGCTCTCCGTAGCGGTCCCGTGCTCCCCGCGTGCCGCCGACTGGAAGAAGCCCGCCAGTACGTGGAGGCGCGAGGGCACGGCCCCCGCGCAGACGAAGCAGCAGCTCTCCAAGATCTCCGCGGGGCACTCGGCCATCATGTCGAAGGCGCTGTCGGGCCGCACCGGCCGCCCACCGGCGAAGTAGTTCGCCCTCAGAAGAACGATTTACTTCCAACGAGCTTAAGCCCTTACTCTCCTCGCCCATCCCCCCAATCACCCGTAGCGGAATGTGGACCTTGGGTGTCCTGTTCTCGGAATGTGGACCTTGGGTGTCCTGTTCTACTGGTGACGCAAGGGAGAGGACGGAGGCAGTGAAGTCATGACGCTATCCCAGAAGTTCTCGCAGAACCTCAAGCAGGAGCGGGAGCGGAGGAAGCTGTCGCAGTTCGAGCTCAGCAAGCGCGCCGGCATGTCGACGAGCTACGTCTCGATGCTCGAGCGAAACCAGCGGACGCCGCCTCTCGAGACGCTCACGAAGCTCGCGAAGGCGCTGAAGGTCAGCCCAACGTCTCTCCTGCACTGAGGAGAGTGGCGCCCGGGCGAGCGCCCCGGAGCGCGGGCCCGCGGGACGCTCGTCCCGTTCGCGCTCTTCTGCGGCGCCCGAGCACGCGCCGTCGCGGCCCCTTGGCCGAGGGGCGGCCGTCGATGGGGCTTGCCTCTCGGTCTGGCCACCCAGGTGGGGGCTCTCCTGCCCCCAATTGAGGAAGGATCTGGTCTCGGGCTCCCGTCATTAGGGGGGGACGACCTCGGGAGCCTTCTCCCGTGAGTCGCTCGCGCGCTCTTTCACGAACGGCGTCGGTCGCCGGGGAGTTGGGAATGCCTCGCACCTCCAGAAGAGCCGCCCCTCGCCGGTCGTCGGCGAGGGGGCAGCGAGCTCGTCGCTCGGTCCTCGTCCTCGTCGCGACGCGCAAGGGCGGCTGGCTCTACCACGGGGACCCCGGCCGGCGGAGCTGGCGAGCCGACGGGCCGCACTTCCTCGGCCACATCGTCCACCACCTCGTCCTCGACCCGCGGGACGGACGGACGCTCCTCGCAGCGGCGAAGACCGGCCATCTCGGGCCCACGGTCTTCCGCTCCGCCGACCTCGGCCGCACGTGGACGGAAGCGAGGCAGCCGCCCGCCTTTCCCAAGGCCCCGGAGTCGGAGAAGGGGCGCGTTGTCGATCACACCTTCTGGCTCACGCCGGGGCACGCGGACGAGCCAGGCGCCTGGTACGCCGGGACGTCTCCGCAGGGGCTCTTTCGCTCTGGCGACGGGGGCGTCACCTGGGAGCCGGTATCCGGGTTCAACGACGACCCCCGGTTCCGCGCGTGGACAGGAACCCAGCAGGACGGCACGCCGGACGGGCCCAAGCTGCACTCGGTCATCGTGGATCCACGCGACGCCGACCACCTCTACCTCGGCATGTCGAGCGGGGGCGTGCACGAGTCGCTCGACCGCGGGCGAACCTGGGCGCCCATCGTACAGGGGATGGAGGTCGTCGAGGGCTTCAACCCGGCCGATCTGGCCTTCCACGATCCCCACTGCGTGCGGCTCTGCCCGGCGAAGCCGGACCGGCTCTACCAGCAGAACCACTGCGGCATCTACCGGATCGATCGGCCCTCCACCGAGTGGGTGCGGATCGGGAGGAACATGCCGAAGGCGGTTGGCGACATCGGCTTCCCGATGGTGGTGCATCCGCGCGACCCGGAGACGGCGTGGGTCTTTCCGATGGACGGCACGAGCGTGTGGCCCCGCACCAGCCCTGGCGGCCACCCTGCTGCCTACGTCACGCGCGACGGCGGGAAGCGCTGGCGTCGCCTGGACGCGGGCCTGCCGAAAAGCCAGGGCTGGTGGACGGTGAAGCGGCAGGCAATGGCGGCCGACGGGGGGGAGCCGGTGGGCCTGTACGTCGGGACGACCGGCGGCGAGCTGTGGGCGAGCCGCGACGAGGGACGCCGGTGGAGCTGCATCGCGCGCAACCTGCCGGAGATCTACGCGGTGGAGACGTCCGGGGTGCCGGCGTGAAGGTGCTGATCCCGAGCCCCCTGCGCTCCTACACGCGCGCGAGCGAGGTGGAGTCGGAGGGGACCACGGTCGCCGAGCTGCTCGCGAACCTCGAGCGACGCTACCCGGGCCTGCGATTCCGCATGGTCGACGAGCAGGACGCGATCCGGCCGCACATCCGCGTCTTCGTCAACGGGGAGCAGGTGTTCGACCTGCTCCACCCCCTCCACCCCGCCGACTCGCTCCAGATCGTGCAAGCGCTCAGCGGGGGATGAGGAGAAACGCGCGCCGCCGCGGACCGGCCGCCCGGACTGACCCGGCGACGGGCCCGGCCCGCAAGCTCGGAAGGAGGTCCGCGTGTACTTCGCCCTCTTCTACGACACCGTGGACGACTACGTCACGCGCAGGCAACCTTTTCGACCCGCGCACCTCACCCATGCCGCCAAGGCGCACGGGGCCGGTCTCCTCCGGCTGGCGGGAGCCTTCAACCCGGCCGATGGGGCTCTCTTCGTCTTCCAAGCCGAGGACGCGAAGGCGGTCGAGGAGTTCGCCCGGACCGATCCCTACGTGCTGAACGGCCTCGTCAAGGGGTGGCGAGTTCGCGAGTGGACCGTGGTGGTGGGCGGATGAGGCACGGCTCACCCCCGCTCCCCGCGCGGTGAGACCCCGCCAACCACCGCGCGGGCGTTCGCCGATGTTCACCGGGCAAGCCCCGCACCGTCGAGGCCGGGCCCGGAATTTCCCCATCCCCTCCGAGGTGCGTCATGATGGTTCGTTCCGCTCGGCTCCTCCGACTCACCCTCCCGCTCCTGGCCGCCATGATCCCTAGCCAAACCTCCCCCGTTGCCGAGCCCACCGCGCCGCGGCCACGCTCGGTCTCGCTCTCCGGAATTCCCTACCGCCCGGACGACGCCAGCGCAGGGCCGGCCGACGTCGTCGACGCCATCCGAGCGCGGCGCGCGGGCGGCAAGCTCCTCAACCTCGATCGCATGCTGCTCCACAGCCCGCCGCTGGCGCAGGGCTGGAACGCCATGTTCGGCGCCATCCGCACCAAGCTCACCCTTCCCCCCAAGCTGCGAGAGCTCGCCATCCTATCGGTGGGGTTCATCAACCGGGCGGAGTACGAGTGGCGCCAGCACGAGCCGGAGTTCCTGGCCGCCGGCGGCACCCGGGCACAGCTCGACGCCCTGCGGGACCCGGCGACCGCCCTCGGCGACTCGGCTCATTTCGACGCCACGGAGCTCGCCGCGCTGACCCTGGCCTACGAGATGACCACGCGGGTGACCGTGGCGGAGGTGACGATGCGCCGGGTGCGAGCGCTCCTCCCCGACGCCCAGGTGGTGGAGCTGGTCGGGACCATCGCCGGCTACAACATGGTCTCCCGCTTCGTCGTGGCGACGGGCGTCGAGATGGAGTAGCGCCGCGCCCCGGGAGACCTACCCCGCCAGGCGCTGGCCGGGCTGCAGATCGCCCATCGATGGGGCAAACCGGTTGTAGGCGAAGGTCAGCCCCAGCGCGAAGAGCACCGCGCCGAGGCCGAGAAGCGCGATCCAGGGAGGCGGGGCTGCGAGCGCGAGCCGCAGCAGCACCGTCGCCACCGCCAGCCCGGAGTTCCGGAACACCACGTAGTAGCCCGAGCTGTAGCGCAGGGAGATGAGCACTACCAGGATGTCGGCGAAGATGAGCAGGGTGTAGAAGGCCTCGAAGAACGGGTGCGCGTCGAGCCGGGTGGCGAGGCCCCAGACGCTGCGACCCGCGAGCGCCAGGAACGCCGCCAGGAGTCCGAGAGCGATGACCTTCTTCGCGCCGATGAAGCTCGCCCGGTCCTGGACGTCCGACGAGAGCGGTCGGTGCTTCTGCATGGAGTAGTAGAAGCCGAGCGCCACGAACATGAGAAGGGCGCCCAGGGCGTCCGAGACCATCGCCCCCACCGCGCCCTGTGCTTGGGCCCAGCGAACCGGCTCATCGATGCCGGCGAAGGCGTCGAACGATCGCCGCAGGAGGATGAGCGAGAAGATCTCGAACTGCTTTCCCGCAGCGTTCGAGACCGATTGCGCGATGGCGAACACGAGCCCCAGCACCTCGTAGGAGAGCAGGAGGTAGAAGGCCAGCTCGACGGCGTGAAAGTGGTTGTGCGGCAGCGCGGCCGCGAGCGCGGGGCCTCCCAGGCCCCGACGAACCATCTCGATGACGCCGATGGCGGCGACGAACGCCGCCACCAGGATCGCGGCCACCGTGCGCCGCATGGTGCGACCGTGAAACGCCTCCTCCAGACGATCGAAGACGGAGGTGGCGAGCGCCACCGGCCCACGCGCAAACAAGCCCTTGCCAGACATGGCGGGTTTAGAGCACCTCCCGGCCCGGGTGTCACGCTGGAGGTGGGCGCCGAAGCGGCTTCCGCGCCGCCCACGGACGCACCTCCCGTGCGGCCCTGGGGCACCCCGTCGCGCCGGCGCCCGGGCGACTCGACGTCGACCCGCTTCCCACGCAGGGCGCCCCCTCTCGGGTAACCGCGGATCGCGGTCACGGCTCGTGCGGGACTCCGGGGTCGACGCCACCACACGGGCCTTCTCGCGGACGCCGAAGCTGCGCTAGGTTTTCGGCGGGGAGCCGTGAGTTCTCACGCCGAGAGGAGCAAGCCGATGAAGCGAGGCCGACGAGGCGAGCACCGGCCCCGGAGGCCGCGCCGGGCGAAGCGCGGAGGAGCTCCTTGAGCGCCGACGCGAGCTCGGCCGAGCGCACGGCCGAGGCGGGCTCGCCTCTCGAGGTCCTGCTCGCCTTCCTCAAGATGGGGGTCACCTGCTTCGGGGGCCCCATCGCCCACATCGGGTACTTCCGCCAGGAGTTCGTGGTTCGGCGCCGCTGGATCGACGAGCCGGCCTACGCCGATCTGGTAGCCCTGTGCCAGTTCCTCCCTGGCCCGGCGAGCAGTCAGGTGGGATTCTCCATCGGGCTCATGCGCGCCGGCTTCCGAGGCGGGCTCGCCGCATGGACGGGCTTCACGCTGCCATCTGCCATCGCCCTGGTGCTCTTCGCGTACGGGGCGCACGCGCTCGGCGGGACGACCGGCGCGGGGCTCCTGCACGGCCTCAAGCTCGTGGCCGTGTCGATCGTGGCGCAGGCCGTCTGGGGCATGGCCCGGGCGCTTTGCCCCGACCGGCAGCGGGCCTCCATCGCCCTGGTGGCGACCCTCATCCTCCTCGCGAGCACGGCCTCGGTCGCCCAGGTGGCGGCGATCGCCCTCGGGGGAGTCGCGGGCCTGTGGCTCTGCCGGTCGGCGCCTCTCGTGCCGAGCGGCCCGGTGGCGGTGCCGGTATCGCGGCGCGCCGGGCTGCTCGCTCTCGCCGCCTTCTTCCTCCTGCTCGCGAGCCTTCCCGTCCTGAGCAGTCTCGCGAGCTCGCAGGGTGTCGCCCTCTTCGAGGCGTTCTACCGTTCCGGCGCGCTCGTGTTCGGCGGCGGTCACGTCGTTCTGCCCTTGCTCCGGGAGGCATTCGTGGCGCCCGGGTGGGTGAGCGACGACGCCTTTCTCGCCGGCTACGGAGCGGCACAGGCGATCCCGGGACCGCTCTTCTCCTTCGCAGCCTACCTCGGCGCCGTCGTCGGTCCCCGGCCGCACGGCGTGGCGGGCGCCGCGATGGGTCTCGTCGCCATCTTCCTCCCTGGCTTGCTCATCCTGGTGGGAACGCTGCCTTTCTGGGACACCTTCCGGAGGCGGGCCCGGGCGCAGGCGATGATGCGGGGCGTCAATGCCGCGGTGGTGGGCCTCCTCGGGGCGGCCCTGTACCAACCGGTCTGGACGAGCGCGGTGCGGACGCGCGGCGACTTCGGGATCGCCCTCGCCGGCTTCGTCCTCCTCACGGCCTGGCGAGCCCCCCCCTTCCTCGTCGTCGCCTTGAGCGCGCTCGGCGGCATCGGGCTCGCCCACCTCTCCCCGTGAGAGTGCAGCCCAGCTGCCGGCGCGTGCGCGGCTTCGTCCTGGGGAGTCGGCACCGGGCCGTCGCCCGGCGGACTCGAGCCTTCAGGGCTTCAGGGCGACGACCGCCGACGCCGTCGGCGCGCCCGCGCCCACAGGACGGCCACCGCGAGGAGGCACACCCCTCCCGCCTCGCCCGATTGGCAACCGCCGGCATTGCCGCCGCCGGAGCTGTCGAAGATGGCGGTCACCGTCTCCGCGCTCCTCATCGTCACGATGCAGTAGGTCGTCCCGCTGCAGCCCCCTCCCGACCATCCCGCGAACCTCGAGTTGGCCCCGACCATCGACGTCAGGAACACCGGGCTGCCGGACGGCTGACTCGCGCTGCAGCGACTCGTCGAACCGGAAGTGCAGTGGATGCCGTCCCCTTCCACCGTTCCCGTCCCGTCGCCCGCAGTGACGACGGTGAGCATGTACGACAGGGAGGCGAAGTCGGCCGTCACCGTCTGCGCCTGGCTCATCGTCACTGTGCACGACCCCGAGCCGCTGCACCCGCCGCCCGACCATCCAGTGAACCTGGAGTTCGTGCCCGCATCCGCGGTGAGGGTCACCATGGTTCCCGGCTCCAGCTCAGCGGTGCACCCGCTCCCCGATCCGGAGCTACAACTCGTCCACTGGCTTCGCACCGACCCGACGCCGTCCCCCGCGGTCACGACGGTGAGCGTGTAGAGGAGCGGAGCGAACGTCGCGGTCACCGTCTGCGCCCCGGTCATCGTCACGACGCAGGGACCGGTACCGGTGCACCCCCCTCCGTACCAGCCCTCGAAGGTGGAGCTCGACGTCGCCGTGGCGGTGAGGCTGACGACCGCGTCCTCGGCCTGGCTGGCGCTGCACTCGTTCGCCGATCCCGAGGAGCAATGGAGCCCGCCGCCCTGCACCGTCCCGGCCCCGGCTCCCAAGGTCTTCACCGTGAGCACGTAGATGCCCGGGGTGGTGTCCGCGCCGGCCGCGTGGGTGGGCGACGCCGGCCCGGGGTTCCCGGCCGAGCTCTCCGCGGTCGCCGTGACGGCATAGCCGACGCCGTTGGTGAGCCCAGCGCAGCTGATGGCCCCGGCGCTCCCGGTCCCGGTGACCGCTCCCACGGTCCCGCTCGGCGCGCACGTGACGACGAACTGGACACCGCTCGTCGCGGTGTGGGTTGCGTCCGCGGCTCCGGCCGAGACGGTCACGGTGAGGGAGGAATCGCTCGGGACGACCGAGTCCACGACCGGAGCCGGAGGGATGGCGAGCTGAAAGGTGAACGTTCCCTGCGAGACGAGTGTCCCCCCGATGAGCGTCGGTGGGACGTCGTACACGCACAGGTCGACCTGCACGTCCTCGGCAGCGGTGCAGCTCGACACGCCCCCCGCCGCCCCCATGCCGGAGACCGCGACGGGTGCGTAGGACTGACTCGCGCCGGTCGCGGCCAGGTCGACCATCACCGGGCTGGTCGTGGCGGCCGGGACCGCGGCGGGACAAGGCCCCGGGTAGACCGCGAGGCGGTAGCGGTCACCGACGGCCGGGGCGACCGCGGAGGCCCAGTTCCAAGTCGCGCCCGCAGCCGACCCGCAGTCCTGCCGGTTCGCGACGCCTGCCTGGGACTGGGTGGCGAGCGCAGCTTCGACCGCCTGCCCGGCGGCGAAGCCGGGCGCCAGCAGGAGGAGGATCGCCAGTCGCCGGCGCGTCACGACACGGATTGTGCAAGGCGGGGAGCCGCGCTGGCAAGCGCGAAGGCGCGCGCCCCGAAAGAAGCCGAGGACGGGCTCGCCGCGGCGTCGGAGCGCTCCGCAGGACACCCACCCGGGTCTCCTCGAGCGAAATCCGGTGCCGTCGCAGGCCTCCGGAGTGCGGAAGGCCGGGCCAGCTGTGCGTAAACGCCCCGCGCTCCGGCGCGCGGCGGCAACTAGCTCTCGAAGACCTCTCGGCTCGCCTGGGGAGCGTAGACCTGTTTCCCCACCTGCGCGTAGAGGTAGAGGAGGAAGGCGGCGATGACAAAGGTCCCGACGAATTCCGTCCGGACGTCGAGATAGCCGCCCACGACGGAGCACGCGAGCATGCGGAGCGCACCCTGCCACCGCCACAGGTGCCAGGCAGTCCGGTAGTCGACGATCGTCGCCCATATCGCGACGAGAACCGTGGGAATCGACACGATCCCGAGCGCCGCCATGCCGGACTCCGTCTCCAGCGTCGCCTTGGCGACCGCACTCCAAAGCAGCCAGAGTGCGAAGAAGGCCAGGTTGCTCCAGAGGAGCTGCCTTCGCAGGGAGGCGGCCTTCGCAGCGGGAGTCGTGTAGGTCATCATCGCCTGTGCGAGTACCTTGGGCTTCACTCCTGCCTCGGCGCTGCCCTTCGGCGCTGTGGCACTGTCGGCTCCGGTGCAAGCAGCGAGCCGACATGTAGATGCGAATCATCGTTGAGGAACGAGCTCTTAGAAGGCACGCGGGGAGCGCCTCCCCGGGTTCAACGTGACTCCCGGGTCGGTCGGACGGGGCTCGGGGAGTTTGCGGCGCGAGTTCGGTCCTCGTGAGCGACGGCTCTCCACCGGCCACGCTCCTGCGGCCCGGTCTGGTCGCCACCGTCTCAACTCCCCGAGCCGCACCCGATACGATCTCAGGGTGAGCGGCCCCTGCCGGGGTCGGCCGAATGGCCCGGCCACGCAAAATCCCGCCCCGCGTGGGACCGCGCATCGCTGGCACACTTGCTTCGAGCCGGGGGTTATCGGGGCATGAAGATCGCGACCGTTCTTGGCATCATCGTCGGCCTCACCACCCTCGCAGCCGGATGCGGCGGATCGAGCGGCTATTCCAGCAATGGATCGGGCGGCGGCTCGCAGACGTGCTCGGGCGGCACGCCCGCGGCGCTGACGGTCTTGAACTACCTCGGGTGGTGCTCCGTCTCGGTTGCGGGGGGTGCTCCGTCCGGGAGCGCCAGCATCACGGAGTGCGTCGCGGACGGCTCGGTGGCGCTCGCCGCCACCGCGCTCACCGGCTTCGAGCTGGGGAGCGCGCCCTGGCACGACACCGCGGGAGACCACGGATCGGGAGACCCGGGTACCGTCACCGGCACGGGTCAGTCGGCGAAGAGCAGCACCACGGTCTCGGCGAGCGGCGCGGCGGCCTGCGCGTGGGTCTGCTGCCCCTTCACCAACGGGACCGGCTGCCCGACGACCGACCAGTGCCAGACGCAGACGATGGGTTACTGACGAGGCTTGGCCTTCGAGAAGCCGGCACCCTTCCAGGTCCGGCCTCTTGGCTTGGCCAGGGCGCGGGCGGCCAGGGAACCCGCACCTAGACCTTCCGTATTCCGTTCACCTGGCCGAGCGCTTCGATGAGCCCGGGGATGCCGAGTGAGTTCGGCACGAGGACGTCGAAGCTGGCCGTCCCGGCGGTTTCACCGGAAGCGGCGAACCGGAGGGGCGCGGGGGAGCGCTTCGGCGTGTGGGGCCTGGCTCGCCGCCTCCCTGCTGGAAAGGCGAGCAAGATTGCACCGGTGGAACCCCTGGGTCTCGGCTCCCTATCCCCGCCTGACGCGACAATCGTTCGTGGTCTTTGGCCGAGGTGCGCGCGCCCACTACCCTAGAGGCAGAACTGCACCTGGGGACTACAACCGATGGCCCACCTCCTTCCGTTCGCTCCTCCCGTGAGCCTGGCGGGGAGCCACGTCTCGCCGACGATCCGAGCGCTCGTGCCCGAGCGTCTGCTCAAGAAGCACGTCGCCTTCCCGGTGCGCTACGAGGCCGGGCGCGGGCGCGGAAGCCTCGTCCTCGCCATCACCAATCCGCACAACCTGGCGGCGCTCGACGAGATCGCCTTCGCCACTGGCCTGGAGGTGCGTCCGGTGCAGGGCGACGATGCGGAGATCCGCGCGCTGCTCGGACTGGCCGACGACACTGTGAAGCGCGACGAGCCCGCGCCTGCGCAGACAGTTGAGCCGCTCGAGTTCAACGCCGGCGAGGAGGACCCGGGTGCGGAGCTGGAATGGTTCTTCCCGGTGGGCGAGACTCGCTACTACTAGCTACGAGGTGAAACGCGCAGCGAAGCCCTTGGGCGCTATGTTCCCTGGGCCTCCTTCGGGCCCTCCGGCAAGGGTCCGAGCGACGGCGAGCTCCGGAAGCCGCGGTCGCCGGGGCTGGGAGGCACCGAAGGCTCCTACCGTCGCCGCCTTCGGTGAACGGCGCGGTAGGCGGCCAGGGCCTCCGCGGCCGCCGCCTCCCGGCAGACGAGCTCGGCCTCTTCGCCCCCGAGGCTCTTGTACCTGAGCAGCTCGGTCGCCAGGTGACGAACCTCGCTCCATCGCTCCCGGACGATGTCGGCGGCGGCCGCTCGCAACTCGGCCTCCAGCTCGGGGCGCCGGATGTCCTCGAGGAGCTCCCGCGCCTTCTCATCGTCCCGCCCGGCGGTCGCGCGGACCTCTTCCTCGCGGGAGCCGTCGAACCTGAGCTCGGCGGCAGCTCCCGCGTACAGGTAGACCACGTGGTTCTTCACCTCCTCGACGTCGAGGTCGGAGAAGACCGGGGGGGCGCTTGCGACCTCTGCCGACTGCTCGGCGGTCGCCTGGCGGCGCCGGAACTCGGTGCCGTGCAAGGGCAGGGTCTGCCCCTGCCCCGTCGCCGCTGACGGAGAAACGATGCCAGCCTGGAAGTCTGGGTCGGAGAACCGGATGTGGCGGTAAGCTACGAAGTGCCCGGCCTTGTGGTGCGCAGTGTGTAGTTCCTCGGCTCTCATGACCCGCCGGGTCGTCGCGCGCGCCCGCCTGTCGCCTCGCCGGCGCGAAGCCTTCGAAGCGCGCGTAGCGGCCCGGGCGCGCGGACGCTGCTTCGTGCTGCTCGCCTTCTGCCTCGTTTCCGTCGTCCTCTTCTTACGGTTGCTGGCCATGCAGTCTTTTACCCGCTCGGCCGGGGAAATCGGAATCTTGATCGCTCCGTCCGGCCGAGACTAGCCGGCCGCCTGTCGCCGCCGACGGGCGATTTGAGGCAGTCTCGGCACCGTCGTTCGCGGCGAGATCCAAATCTGCACGAGCCGACTCGGCGACGGCGGGTGGCGGCCGTCCTCGCCTTCGTTTTCCGGGATCGTCGCGAGCGCCCGCCGCAGCCGCAACCACCTGGGATTTGGCCTGATCTCGCGCCGGGCGGCGCCTTTCAGGAGCGCGCGGCTTTCCCCTAGCGACGACGGAGCGGACCGCCGTCTGCGGGTGGCGGCGCCGGCACCCTCTTGGGCCTCTCCGATTTCGGCGGACGTGGTTACCCTAGCGGGAATGGAACTCGTCGAACAAACGAGCGAGCGAAGGGTCCTCATCGTCGACGACGACCCGATGGCGCGAGAGATGTTGGCGACCGTCCTCGAGCAGGAGGGATACACGGTCGCCTCTGCCACCGACGGCCGGGCGGCGCTCAACCAGCTCCGCGAGCACCCCGCCACGGTGATCGTGCTCGACATGGCGATGCCCCAGATGAACGGCTGGGCGTTCCTCGCTGCGAAGGCTCAGATACCCAATGCTGCCTCCATCCCGGTAGTGGTGGTGTCGGGATCGGCGCCCCCGCGGTCAACCCGCGGGATCGTCGCCTGGCTCGAGAAGCCCTTCGTGTTCGACGCCCTGTTGCGGGTGTTGAAGCCCTGGCACTGAGTCCCGCCTTTTGTGCGCCTCCCCGCATCGCTTCCGGTAACGTAGGCCCGGCAAGCACAACCGCGAGGGAGCAAATGAAGCGTCACCCGGACCACACCACCGCGAAGCACGGCCTCAAGTACACCGTGGTCGTCGCCTTTCCGATCTCGAGCGAGACCGATCCGCTCGTCCTGCAGGGAGAGCTCGAAGCCGCCGTGGGCTTGCATCCCGAGTACGCTCACTCCTCTCCCGATCAGCCCGCGAGGCGGCTCCTCGCTTGGGACCGCATCCACACCCAGGACGAAGCCGGCAAGTGCCTGGGGACCGCGAAGGCGGTGCTCGAGCGCTCCGTCCCCTGGGCCGCCGGCGTGGTTTACGGGGACTGTGGCTGCGCGCAGAAGTGTTTCCCTCCCCGCATGATGCACACCTTGGAGACCGTGGTGCTGAGCCCGGAAAGGCGCGTCGAGATGCTCCTCTCCGAGGACGGCTTCCTGTTCGGAGAGGTCGCCGGGTGATTGCCGGGTGAGCGCCTGCTCTCCGCCCCCCGCCCATCCAGCCGGCACGGCGGCGGGCTACTTGGACTCACCGCGCGGCGCCGGGGGCTCGCCTGCCGGCGGTTCCACCGGTCCCGTCTTGCAGCGGACCCACATCATCTCGGCGCTGCCGGGCGGAGCGTGACCGAAGCCGCTCCAGACGGTCTTCTCGCTCACCACCTCGAAGTCGCCCCGGCACGTCTGCCGCGCCAGCGCCAGGCAGGGATCCGGCGACGGACACTCCAGTTGCACGAGGTGCTCTCCCTGCGGTCCGGACAGGTCTCGGTCGACGACCCGCCCAGTGGCGCAGCCCATTCCCACGGCGGCCACCGCCGCCGCCCACGAGAGCCGCCGGGTCATGCTCGTCCTCCCACCATGCCATGCGCCAGCCCAGCGCGCCCCTGGCCAGCGAAGGCGCTCGCAAGGCTCATGTGGCCGGGGCGGCCTCGCGGCCGCGCGACCGAAGCCAGAGGAGCACCGCGAAGCCGAAGCCGAGCGTGCTCGCGGCGATGAAGAAGACCATCATTGGCTGGTAGCCGGACGGGTGCAGCGCGCTCGCGCCGGCGCGGTCGTTGAGCCAGCCAGCCGCCAGGTTCGCGCCCGCAATGCCGGCGTTCTGGATCACCCACATGAGCCCAAGAGCGGTTCCGAAGCGGTTCGGCTCCACGAGCCGCGATACGAGTGGCCACATCGCTGCCGGCACGAGCGAATAGGAGATGCCGATGAAGGCTGTCGCGAGGCCAAGCCCGTGGCTCCCGGCCGCCATGAGGGCGAGCGAAACGGGAAGCAGGGCGGCCCCGGCCGCGAGCAGTCCGGCATATCGCCCGATCCGGTCGCAGAGCCAGCCGAATGCCGGAGTCGCGAAGAGCGCAGCCAGGAAGACGTGGCTGTTGATCTGCCCGGCCTCGGCGAGGGTCAGCCGGTGAGCGTGCTGGAAGTACTTGATGGCGAAGGTGCTCCGGAACGCGAGGATGACGCCGTAC
Source organism: Anaeromyxobacteraceae bacterium (assembly GCA_035499295.1). Classification (GTDB taxonomy): domain Bacteria; phylum Myxococcota; class Myxococcia; order Myxococcales; family Anaeromyxobacteraceae; genus DATJZG01. The sequence continues at coordinate 23,761 of DATJZG010000073.1, read as the reverse complement.
CAGAGGACGCAGAGGATGAGCAGGTACCAGTACGAGATGTCGAAGCGGAGCACGTCGCGCCAAGCGAAGGGCTGCGCCTGTGCCCCGCCCTTCACGTCCCGGGCGGCTCGATGCTCGACCGCCCAGTAGGCAGCACTCGCAACCAAGCTGGTGGCAGCGATGGCCGCCGAGAGGACGAGCGGCCACTGCCAGCCGGCGTCGTACACCCCCTTCCAGAGCGACGGCGACAGGTCGGCCACCCATGATCCGGCTCTCCCCACCCCGATGGTGATGCCCATCATGAGCGCGGTGTGGCGGCGCGGGTAGAAGAGGGTGACCGCGGCGAGCGTGGCGATGTTGAACGTTTCGGCTCCGATGCCGAAGAGCAGGCGACCGGCCGCCATCACGTAGAAGCTGGGACTGGCCGCGGTGAGGGCGGCGCCCAGGAAGCAGGTGAGGGCTGTCCAGAAGAGCGCCCGTCCGGCCCCGATCCGGTCCACGAGGATGCCGCCGAGGAGGAGCAATACTACGTTGGGGATGCTGTAGATCGCGTTCAGCGTCCCAATCTGCGTATCGCTGTAGCCGAGCTGCCTCTGGAGCAGATCTGCGACGGGCCCGATCGAGTCGTAAACGTAGAAGTTGCCGAAGCTCGCCAGCGCCACGAAAGCCATCGCCAGCAATCCCGCCAGCGCCGACGCTCCGTTCCCGGTTGCCGACTCCGTCATGTCCGCCGCCCTCCCGCGCACTTGGTCAACCAGGCGGGTGGCCCGATCGCCCTCCTGCCCAGCCCCACCGGGCCGGATCATCGAACCCCGGGCCCTCCACGCCGCGCAGGGACGGCCGGCGCTGCGATCTCAACCCGGACGCGGCTCAACCGGCCAGGATTCCCCCGGAAGCGAGCGCCTATCATAGTGATCGGGGTGTGCTGCGCCACCCATAGTTTTCGTGGGCGCGGCGCCTGCCCGCTGCCTTCATGCCGGCGCCAGCAGGCGATGCGCATCGGTCGCGCGGATCACCTCTTCGCCGGCCCGGGCGCCTGCGAGACGTCCACCACGATCAGGCGCTCGAGGTTGCGGACGGAGCGGGAGGGCTCGCGATCGGTGAGAACCACCAACCGAAAGGGCCCCCTCTCCCCGCCAAGCGGTGCGCCGTCCAAGGCGAAGGACACGAGGGCCTTGGTGGCCCCGATCTCGCTCGTGAGCTCGGCACAGGAGAAGGCCACCTGGTACTCGTCGTTTTCCAGGGCCACCACCACCTTCCGCCAGCGGCGCGCTTCTCCGTCACCGGGACCTGCCTCCCCATCGGCCCGGGTGCGAACCCGAACGCCGCAAGGACCTTGTCGAGCGGCACACCGGTCACCCGGTGCTTCTCCCCGCGCTCGACCCAGTCCTCGACTACTGCGCCGAGCTCCTCGAGGCCCGTCTGGCCGAGCGCACCAGACTTGGGGAGAGCCCCGAAACGGCGAGCGTCGGCGCCGGCTCGACGGCGCGGACAGGCGAGGCCCCCAGCACCAACGCCGCCAACCATCCGGTAGCGAGAGTCTTCATCTCACCCTCCTCGGAACGATGTGAACGCTCTGTGCCTTCAGCACCGCGGTCACGCCCTGCCCCACCCCCAGCTCCAATCGATCGGCGCTGTGCCGGGTCACGAGAGCGACGAGCCGCACGCCGCAGTCCACCGTCACTCTGACCAGGGGCCCCTCCTCCAGGCGACCCTCGATCACCCCCCGAAGGCGGTTCTGCGCCGAAGACGCATGTCCATTCCCGGGCTCGAGCAGGACCTCTTCCCCCCGGACGCAGGCGTAGGCCTCGTCCTCTACCCCACCGGGGTCGACGGCCACGAGTTCCGGCCCTCTCGCGCCGATCGCCCGAACGACGACCAGTCCGTCCACGCGCCGCACCAGCCGCGAAGGGACGACGTTCTCGGTGCCGACCGCACGAGCCACCTCAGCGTCCACCGGCGCGCTGAACACCTCGTGGACCGGGCCGACCTGGTGGATGGCGCCGTCGAGGAGGACGGCGAGGCGGTCGCCCAGGGCCAGGGCCTCGATCCGATCGTGGGTGACGATGATGGCAGGCACCCCAGCCTGCTCGAGCAAGCCTCGGAGCTCGCCCCGCAACAACTCGCGGGTGGGTGCGTCGAGAGCCGAGAGGGGCTCGTCGAGCAGGAGGAGCTGCGGGCGCGGGGCGAGGGCCCGCGCCAGGGCCACCCGCTGGCGTTGGCCGCTGGAGAGCTGGGCCGGCATGCGGGAGAGCAGGTCGGCAACGCCGAATCGCTCCGCCATGTCCGCCACCCGGGCGCGCCGGTCGGCGCGCGTCGAGCCACGAAGGCCGTACCCCACGTTCGAGGCTACCGAAAGATGCGGGAAGAGGGCGAACTCCTGGAAGACGAGGCCCACGCGCCTCGTCTGGGGCGGCACGAAGACGCCGCGGTCGCCATCGAACCAGGTGGCTCCATCGAAGGTGATCGAGCCAGCGTCGGGCCGGTCGAGCCCGGCGAGCGCGCGCAGCACGGTGGTCTTCCCCGAGCCGGACGGCCCGAAGAGGACAGTGAGCGGCGCGTCCTGGAGCGCCCACGAGGCCCGCGCCGCGATGGCCGGACCTCGAGCGAAGCGTCGCACCACGTCGAAGGTCAGCGTTCGTTCCATCGGAACAACGACCGGCGTTGCAGGGCATAGACGAGCGCTAGGACCGCGAAGGAGACGGCGAGCAGCAGGCCTGCGGTCGCGTGCGCGGCAGGGTACTCGAGGGCTTCGACGTGGTCGAAGATGGCCACCGACAGGGTGCGCGTCCGCCCCGGAATGTTGCCGCCCACCATCAGGACCACGCCGAACTCGCCCAGGGTGTGGGCAAAAGTCAGCACGGCGCCGGCAAGCACGCCGGGCCAGGCAAGAGGGAGCGCAACCTTGAGGAAGGTGGCCGCCGGCGAGACGCCCAGGGTGTGAGACGCCTCGATGAGCTGCCGGTCCACCGCGGCCAGCGCCGCGGCGAACGGCTGCACCGCGAAGGGCAGGCTGTAGAGCACGGAGGCAACGAGCAGACCCGAAAACGAGAAGGGGAACGGGTGTCCCGCGACCGCCTCGAAGAGTCGACCCGCCGGGCTCCGCGTGCCGAGCCCCACGAGCAGGTAGAAGCCGAGGACCGTCGGTGGCAGCACGAGCGGCAGGCTCACCACCGCCTCCACCAGGAACTTCGCCCGCCAGCGGCTGGTTGCAAGCCACCAGGCGAGCGGGAGGCCAAGGGCGAGCAGGATCGCCGTGGTGAATCCGGCCAGCTTGACCGAGAGGGTGAGAGCCGCGGCGTCCATCGGCTACGGGAGACCGTATCCGTACTTGGCCAGGATGGCACGCCCCCCCGCTCCGGTCAGGAAGGCTAGGAACTCGCGCGCGAGCGCCGGTTCCCGCGCGCCGCCAAGCACGATGCCCGACTGCTCGATCCTCGGATAGTGGGCCTCCGCGACGAAGATCACCCGGCCCTTCGAGAGTTCCTTCTCGAAGGTGAGGGAGTACGGGAGGAAGGCCACGTCCGCGGCACCGGTGGTGGCGAACTGCGCCGCCTGCCCAACGCTCTCGCCCAGCACGAGCTTGTCCTTCACCGCATCGTAGACGCCCGCCGACCTCAAAGCAGACTCGGTGGCGCGCCCGAACGGGGCCAGGACCGGGTTCGCCATGGCGATCCGCCGCACCTCCGGCTCGGCCAGAACATTCCACCCCTTCTTCTCTATGTCGAGACTCGAGCCCGAAGGCAGCCACGCCACCAGTTTCCCGAACGCGTAGACGCGCTCGTCGGCCGGGGCTGCGAGTTTGGCGGCCGCGATCTTCGCCGGGAACTCGCGGTCCGCCGAGAGGAAGAGGTCGAAGGGGGCCCCATTCTGAATCTGGGAGAAGAAGGCGCCCGACGCGCCGAACGAGAGGACGACGGACACGCCCGGGTGCTCCGCCTCGAAGGCTCCCTTCAGCTCCACGGCCGCCGTCTTCAGATTCGCGGCGGCTGCGACCGCCAGTCGCCTCGAGGAGGGCTCCGCTCCCACGGAGGTCGCCGCGAGCACGACTACGAGTGCGAAGGGGAAACGCCAGACCATCCTGCCTCACGAGACCGTTTAGGCAACGCCTGGGCGCATATTACCCAGGGTTGGACGCGACCATCAACCACATTCCCCGAGTTTCCCCGCGGCGACGGCACCCACGGAAATCCGGTCTCCCCCCGGGGTGGGCTCCCCTCGACCGCTGGCGACGGGCGGCCACGTCGTCTTCCCGACACTCCCTGTCGCCTTTCCTACAGTCGCTATCCCCTACCAACTGAGCAACATTACACCGTATGATGCGTCTTTAGGCTACATCAGGATCTGGCATGACCGTGGCACGGTGAGGGAGGGCCCATGCCCCCGATCGTCCTCGAGACAGTGGCCGTGGTCCGGTCCCCCTACAAAGACGCCGCCAGCGTTCCCGGGGGCGGCGCGTGCGTCCGGATCGAGGTGGACCCGAGGTTCGAGCGCGAGCTCGAAGGGGTGGAGCGCTCCTCTCACCTCATCGTCGTCGGCTACTTCCACGAGCGGGGAAAGGGGGAACCCGCGGCCCCCCGCAGATGGCGCCACGGGCGCGGCAAGCCCTGCGGCGCGTTTGCCAGTCGCTGTCCCGACCGGCCGACGCCCATCTCCATGAGCGTAGGCCGCTTCCTCGGGCGCGACGGCCTCGCGCTCCTCGTTGACCACATCGACCTCGTTGACGGGACGCCCGTCCTGGACCTGAAGCCCTACGTCCCCGGCTGGGACGCCGTGTTCTCGGCGCGCCGGCTTCGGAGGGTGCGACAGGTCGAAATCTCCGACCTCGACGCCTACGAGTTCCTCGCTCTCGACCTCGAGAACCACCTCGGCAGCGACGCCGCACTCCCGCCAGCCAAGATGGCGCTCGCGGCGGTCCTGCTCGCGGTGAAGCGCCTTGGCCTGGAACCACGTGACCCCCGCCTGACCGTGAGCGTCAACCGCTGCGACGTCACGACCGACGCGCTCATGGGCCTCCTGGGGGCGACGCTCGGAAGCGGTCGGGTGGAGGTGGGCCCCGAGGACGGGGCCGTGGTCTTCCGCTTCCGAGCCGCCGGCCGGCTCCTGGAGTTCGCCGAGACGAGGGAGACGGCGGCTTCGGTGGCGGCCATGCCTGGCGCCATCGCGCCGGTGTTCGCCACGCGGGCCCCGGAGGCCCTGACGCGCAACGTCAGCGGGGCCTGATCTCGACCTGGATCTCCGCTGGCCTGGCCGAGAAAGGGGCCGAGGTGACGAGGACGTCTGCACCCGCGGCGGCGTAGTCCGCCGCGTTCGATTCGTCGATCCCTCCGGTCGCGGCGTACTGTCGCGACCCCGGCATCGTCCGGCAGGCAGCCACCAGCTTGGCGAAAGCGTCGACGGGCAGCTTATCGACCTGCACCACGTCGGTGCCGGCACGCACAGCTGCCAGCGCCTCCTCCAGGCTCACCACCTCCACGACGACCCTCCGCCCAGGCTCGCGCTCCCGCAACCGATCGATGGCGGCGGGGAGCGCCCCGGGTCCGAGGAATGCAAGGTGGTGCGCGAAGAGGAGGAGCGAGTCCGAGAGCCCGAGTCGATGGGCAGTTCCGCCCCCGGCGCGGACCCCACGAAGCGCAAGGTCGCGGGTTCCCGGAAAGCACTTTCGCGTGGCGGCCACGACTACGTGGCGACCGGTCCCACCGGCCTGGGCCGCCTCCACGATCCGACGGGTCCGGGTGGCGATCCCGGAGAGCTGTTCCAGGAGATGGAGCGCCACCTTCCAGCCCAGGTGCAGGGCGGCAGCCGGTCCCTCCGCCTCCAGGACGATTTCTCCGCGCCGGAGCAAGCTCCCGCTCGCCGCTCGCCCGTGGGCAGTGGCTCCGACGCGGCCGAGGAGCCGAGCCGCCTCGCCCACCCCGGCCACTACGAGAGGCTCGCGCGCGGCGTAGACCATCCGTCCCGGCAGCGATCCGATACCGAGCGCGTCGGTCGTCAGGTCCCCGTGGGGGGCATCCTCTGCGATGAGCCTGTCGAGCGTTGCGTCGGAGATCACCCGTTCCTCCCGTCGTCCGGGTTGATCACCGCGGACGCTCTGCCTCCCTTCGAGGGCCGCCCGGGCGTCGACTCCTCGCCCGCTTCCTCGGATTGGGAATGGAGATAGCCGCAAGAGAAGCTCCGCGCCTGGTCGAAAGCCGCGCCAAGGAGGGATGCCGGCGAGTTCAAGCGAGCTCCGGCTGGCCATTCGCGGGTCAGAAGTAACAATAGGGAACATCTGTTCGTTCCGGCTTGATGCGTTAGGTCACCGATAGTAGCCTCCGGGCTCCTACGGGCGCCTTCGGCGCCCACAGCCAGGGAGGGTTTCGATGCGTGCCGTTGTTAACCTAGGGGCGACCATTCTCCTCGCGATGCCGCTCTCCGCCTTTGCCCAGTTCGAGTCGACGCCACCGCTGGTCGCCGACCTTTCGGTCGCGGAAGCGCACGAGCAACCGCAACCCCCGGACCTGACTCTCCTCAACTTCTTCACCGAGGGCTGGGCCGAGCCGTGGACGCACCGGCACCGCTACACGCCGGACATGGCGCTCCTCCGAGTGACCACGAACTTCATGGAGCGAGAGTTCCGCGCCGACTACACGAACAGCCTCGTGTACGGGAACCCGAAACAGAAGAACCAGCAGGTCGTGGACGCGCTCATTGCCTATGGAGTGGACCGCCGCCTCATGCTCGAGGTGGTGGGCGCCTACCAGTGGAACGTCCCCACCAGCGGGCCGATCCCGAACGGGGCGTTCAACTCTCTGGTCACTCGTTTCCAGTTGGTCGACACCGAAGGCCAGTCCTACGCGTTCCAGTTCCGGGTCAACACGCCCAACAAGGGGCTCGGGGGGACTCAGACACAGCTGCAATACGTGATCGCCGGGTGGCAGGACGTGCACCAGCTCATTCCTGCTCTCGGTCGGATGGGCTTGTACTTCTCCGTCCAGCTGGAGAACCTCCAGGGGCCCCACGCCGCGGGCGCCTACCAGAACGATCTCAGCTACGACCTCTCCCTCTCCGAGACTTGGACTCCTGCCTCATTCCCCGCGCTTGGAAACTTCACCACCTTCCTGGAAGCCTACGCGACGACGTACTTCGCTCCCTCGGGGAAGACGATCGCCCCGGCCGGCAGGACCGTCTTCAGCCTGACCCCGGGCGTCCGGTTCTGGTTCGTGCCCGACAACTCGTTCACGTTCGGCGTGGACCTCCCCGTAAACCACGCGCCGACGTACTCGGCCCTCTACCGAGTGAACTACATCTACAATTTCTAGGCTCGGCTCCGGGGTCGCCGGCCTCGGCACCGACCTTGCGGGCGACGACCCGCGCCGCGTCGAGGTCGGTGCCGGCGTCGGCTCCGTCGCCCTGCCCTCTACCGGCGCGAGGCGAAGTGCCCTTTCCCTCAGCGCACCTCGACCTCGACGAGACGGATCTCGCCGCTCCAGTTTCCCGTCTGGCGCGAGTAGCTGACCACCACGGTCGAGTCGCTTGACAGTTCGGGGTGCAGGTAGACCGCGTAGATGGGGCTAGCAGTCCCGAACGCCACGGACGGAAGGCTCCAAGGGCCCTCCGGCGCCGGCGCTGTGCGAAACTCGACGAAGCTCGCGAATCCCGGAGTGGACGCGGCGAGGAACCGGCCCAGCGACTCGCTCCAGGCGACGGAGAACCCCGCCGTGCTGCCTGGGACCGTGGCCACGGCCGTCTCCAGGTCTGGAGACCAGTCCGCTCCGGCGAAGAACTCGTACGCGGCCCGCTCCGTCGCCTGCCCCTCGGGTGCGCGAGCCACCCGGCACAGCGCGTTCGGCGTGCAGGCATAGAGGTAGAGGAATCCATCCTTGGCCACCGCGCCGTGGACGAACGACGGCTCCGGGGCTCTAAACAATGCGCCGAGCCGGGAAGCCGTGGTGCTGGCGCCCGTGACCACGCCGAGTTCGGTGCTGAGCTCCTCATAGTCGAGTACCCCGGGATGGACCTTGAGGCGATCGATGATGACCAGGGCGCTTCCGTCTTTCCAAGGCACCATCGTCGTCGGCCAGAGCGCGATTCGCTCGTCGGAGCTCGACGCGTTGAAGGCGGCCTCGTCGGGCGTGAACGGAACGAACTGGAAGGGGGCACCGTTCGGATCGAGGGGCTCGGAAAGGCTAAGCGGCGCGGCCGGCGGCGCGAGCGCGGCGCTGTTGGAGCGGAGATGCGTGCCATCGGCCGCGAGGAAGGGAAAGATCGTGTCCCCGAAGGCCCACAGGATGTGCCCGGCGATCGGGACCGAGGAGCCTCCGTCGCGGAGCAGGTTTGGGGCCTCCGCGTCGCCGAGGGGCCCCAGATCGCGCACGGACACTATCTGGGGTCCTGGTGAGCCCGGCCCGCACCCGGCCAGCGATGCGACGCCCAAGGCGACGAGCCCAGCGACCGACACTCCCGGGCCTCGCCGGCCCGGCCCCTTCGGTCGGTTCCGCCTCCCCTCAGGCCGCCGGTCCCATGGGTGCGTGCCTATCGACCTCCCTCTCGCTTCCGTCGATCGAGCTCCTCCCGGATCTTCCGCTCCTCCCAGTCGGTGCCCAGGAATCGCCATCCACCGACCGAGACGCCGTGCGCCAGCAGACCGATGCCCCACCCCAGGGCGGGCCAGATGAACCAGAACGGCCGCCCCGAAAGAAGGTTCAGCACCAGCAGGCCACTGTTCACGAGCAGGTAGACGATCAGGTGAACGTAGACCCGCGAAGCCGCCGCACGCGGGCGCGGGCACTCTGGTATTCTTTCGTCTCGCTCCCGGTCATCGCGCCCTCCCGCCGCCCATCGGCCGCGTCCCCCCGTTCCGAGCGGGATGCCCGGCGGGGACGGATGAGTCTAGCCGAGTCGCCGGAGGGGGGCGGTCCCCGCCCCCTTGCGGGGCTCCGCGCAAGAGCGGCGCCGGCGGGGATCCGCCGCCCTTGGCGCTCAGGAACCGGGCGGGGGAGCGGCGGCGAGGAGCTCCACCAGCGCCGGGTCGAGGAATGTCCCGCCCCGCGAGCGCATCACCGCGAGCGCCTCGGCGGGCTCCGGCGCGTGGCTGCGCACTGTCGCCCAGGTGTCGGCGACCGCCACCACGCGCGCGGCGGCGATCGGTGCGCGGGGAACCTTGATGGCAGGATAGCTCGGCGCCGTGTCGAAACGGAGGTGATGCTCGTAGGCGACGAGAACCGCGATGTCCGGGATGCCTTCGAGGGCCGCGAGGCGCGCTGCCCCGCGGACAGGGTGGGCCTCCCGCCTCGCGTCCGGGTCCTCCTGGGGGATGCCCTCGAGGTAGCCGACGTCGTGCACCAGGCCGGAGAGGACGAGGTCCTCGAGCGCGTTGCCCTCGACCCTGAGAGCTCGCCCTAGGCGCAGCGTCGCGAGTGCCACTGCCAGGCCGTGAAGGAACTCTCGGTCGTTGATGCTCGTCGCCGCCGCGCGCAGCGACTCGAGCATGCCGGCCTCGGTGATGCGGGCGAGCCACACCACGAGGCTCCGCAACCGATCGACCCGGGTCACGGTACCGGCGGCGATGCCGGCGAGCTCCGCGCGTGCGCCCCCCAGCTGTTCCACCGAGAGCCCGCTCGGCGCGCCGCCCGGGCCGGCCGCCGCTCCGCTCCCGCCCTCCGGAAGGTCTCCGTCGGCGAAGCCTGCCTGCCCGAGCACGACGTGCCGCGACGAGGTCGCCCCCTTCGCGCTCTGGCATCCGTCGAGGAATTGCCCCAGCTCCGCGGCGTCGAGGCCCGCGACCAGGGTCACCCCTCGAATCCCGTGGCGCTGGAAGGCTCGCAGGAGTCCGCGCGCCCAGGGAGTGTCCTCCGGGATCGCCTGGCGGTCGACGAGGAGCTGTCCTTCGAGCGTGATGAGCGAGACCTCGGCCGTCCCTGCTTGCGCGCACCAGGCGTCAAAGGCGGCCATGAGCCGGGCGAGCGCACCCTTCACTTGCGGATGGCCAGGGTTGTAGACCGCGCGCTGTTGGAAGGCGGCGCCGAATTCAGCCACCAGGCGCTCGGTGACCGCTGCACGACCTGGACTCGCGGGTGCGCTCACGCCACCCCCCCCGCTCCGGAAGCCAAGGCGGCACAGATGCGACGGATCTCGCCATCGCGCGAGCGGAGCCCGCTCTCGATCCAGGAGCGGCGCGCCTCCTTCGGGTAGGACGACAGCGTGCGGTAGAGTTCGCGCCGCTCCTCGCGTGCGGGGGGGAAAAGCTGGAACCGAGCCCGGAAGCGCCCCAGGCCGTCGAGTGCCACCGGATCGCCGATGGCCGCCAGCGCGCGGATGGCCTTGAGCCGCACCGCACGCCGCTTGCCGAACGGGTCCCACGCGGACAGCTGGACCACGATCGGTTCGACGGCTTCGGCAATACCGTACTTCCCGGCGAGCACAATGGCGGCCTCGGCCTCCCGCGGGTCGGAGTGGTTGAGGGCCTGCCGCAGGAGTTCGCGCGAGCCGTCCCGATCGAACGCAAACAGGTTGTGAATCGCCTCGAGGCGAACCCTCAGGTCCGGGTGTTCGGCGCACCTGCGAACCGCCGGGACCGACTTCGAGTCCCCGACCCGGCGCAGGATGAGCAGCATGTTGCGCACCACGTACCAGCGCGGATCGGCGAGCATCGCCGCGGCGTCACGCGCGACGATCGGTCCGAGTTTCGCCATCAGGTCGAGGAGACGGAAGCGGAGGTGTCGGTCGTCCGTGAGAGCGAGGAGGTCCAGGAAATGGCGCACCGCGGTCGGCTCCAGCTGCTCGACCAGCTCCGGCACGCATCCGAGAGCCTCCTCCGAGGCCTGGGCGAGGGCCGCCACCAACGCCTGAACGGATTGTCGGCCCGACAGCCACTCCACCGAACGACGGAACGCGGCCGGCATCGCGCCGTCCCCGATGGCACCCCAGCGGACGCTCTCCACCAGCGTGACAGCTTGCCGCATCCGGCCGCTCGATACCAGGCGCAGATAACCCATCTCGACCCGATGCAGGATCTGTGGCAGCACCTCCGGAGGCACCTCGGCTCGCTCGGCGAGTTCCAGAAGCGGCTCGACGGCGTCACGCTCCAAGGAGGGGTCGGTGAGCGCTCGGGCAGCCTCCTCCGCAGCGGGGGGCAGCGCCACGTCCGTCCGATCCTCCGGCAGCTCGAGGAGCGCCGTGAGACCCTCCGCGGTCGCCTCAACGTCGCGAAGCGTGTCCACGTCGTCCGTCGCAAACACCTGGCGCAGGCTGGTCAGCTGCCGTGGGCTCATCCTCGCCGCCGGTTGGCCAGCGGTGGCGCCGCCCTGAGCGGCGGTCCGTCCCAGCGCCTGCCGGATTTCAGCGGTCGTCTTTGGGGAAAGGACAGCGGCCAGGTGCGCGAGCGGCTCCCCCGCCGCCGAGTGGTGCGCCAGTGCGGCGCCGAGTTCCTGGACCAGCCTCTCGCGCCCCTCGCCCCGGAGTCGGGGGCACAACTCGGCAATCGCGGCTGCCCCCTCGGCATCCGGCGACTCGCAGAAATCCTCGGCTGCCGCGCGCAGCGCCGCCCCAAGAGCGGTGGGCCCGAAGGCGGCGCTCGCGCTTCCCGTGCCACCGCTATCGAAGAGGAGCTGGAGCAGATCGGCAGCGCTTCTGCCGGATCGAGCCCATGCCGCCGCCTGCTCCGGAGCGAGCCCCCCGCCCGCGAGAAGCTTCCGGACCACCCGGGTGGCGAATCCTCCGGCTTCGGGAGCGGAAACGTCCTCTTCCCCCTCGACCAACGCGACCGAGGAGAAATCCAGGTCGCGAACGCGGAGGCGCACGAGGCCGGCTGCCTGGAGCTCCGCCGAGAGCGAGCCCGCCTGACCCGCGCTCCGAGCCAGGGCGCGGAGAAAGGCCTCCAGTTCCTCCGTTTTCACCTGCGGCTCAAGGAGGAGTCCCGCCGCGCGGCGCCGCCGCAAGAGCTTGGCCAGGTGCGCAGCGGTGGAGGACGTGAATCTCCGATCGTTCCAGAGAAGGGCGTCCCGCGTCGCCGCCAGCTCGACGGGGCCGGTTTGGGCGAGCAGCGAGGTGAGCGCGCCACAGGCCCTGGCGAGCCCTCCGACGGCTGCCGGGTGCCCTGGGGGGTACGACGACAGGGCTCGCCCAGCAACCGCGAGCTCGCGAAAGAAGGCCCCGAACAGCGCCTCCGTCTGGTCCACCGCCATTGGCCCGATTATGCGCGCCTGTCGCTGCGCCCGCCTCATCCGGTGGCGCCTCGGCTCCCACATCGGCGCCCACGTGCCCCACCTTCCCGACACTGCGCGAATTCCGGAGCCTCGCCGAGCGCGCGCCGACGCGGCGGAGAGGCTCCTCATCGGCCGGGTGCGATGCCGTCTCTCGTCACCGACTCCCGTTCCCCGGCCAGAACCTCGGCGTTTGCGCTTCCGCGGCGTAGTCTTGGATCCGTGACCGAAGAGACCTGGGTGGTGGGCAGGCAACCCATCGTCGACAGAGAGGAGCGCGTGACCGCGTACGAGCTCCTCTTCCGTACCCCGCACGCCTCGAGCGCCGCCGTCGGCAATCCGTCCCTCGCGACGGCCAGCGTCGTGTTGGGGGTCCTCTCTGGCTTCGGAGTGCAGCAGATCCTCGGCGGCCACCGGGGTTTCGTCAACGTCGACAGCGACTTCCTCTTCGGCGACTCCATCGAGCTCCTGCCGCCGGATCGGATTGGCCTAGAGATCGTAGAAACGATCCAGCCCACCGAGGCGGTGGTCAAGCGCTGCCGCCAGCTCAAGGAGTTGGGTTTCAAGCTTGCCCTCGACGATCACCGCCCCTCGCCGCTTTTCGAGCCCCTCTACGGTATCGTCGACACGGCCAAGATCGATCTCACCCTCTCGCCCCAGCGCGAGCTCGCGGAGACGGTGCGCCTCCTCCGCGCCTATCCCGTGACCCTCATCGCCGAAAAGGTCGAAAGTCGCGAGCAGTTGCGTCAGTGCCTCGACCTCGGGTTCGACTGCTTTCAAGGGTATTACTTCGCCCGGCCGTCCGTGCTGGAGCGACGCCGCCTCAGCGATTCCGCCGCGATCCTGCTCAAGGTCCTCCACCTCCTTCTGGAGGACGCGGAGACGGACGAGATCGACTCGGCACTGCGTCACGAGCCGAGTTTGACCTACAAGCTCCTGGTCCTCCTCAACTCCGTCAGCTTCGGCCGACGCGAGCCCATCACCACCGTGCGACATGCCATCACCATGCTGGGCAGGCAGCAGCTCCGCCGATGGGTGCAGCTCGCGCTCTTGGCGTCGGCCGACCAGCGCGGCCTCGACAACCCCCTGGTCGACGCCGCCGGCGTGCGCGCCACGTTCATGGAGCAGCTGGCGCGTCACCTGCCGGAGCCGGGCCGGGCAGACGCCGAGCCCGAGCAGGCCTTCATGGTCGGGATCCTCTCGTTTCTCGACGCGATCTACGACACCTCGATGGAGGATCTGGTGCGAACCTTGAACCTCTCCGACAGGATCGGCGACGCCCTCACGAGGAGGGAAGGCCTCCTCGGAGACCTCCTCCGCTGCGCCGAGGAGATGGAACACCTCGAGATCGGGAGAGCCTGGGACCAGCTCGGCCGCTTGGGCCTCAGCGAGCACCAAGCGCTCGAGGCCCAGTGGAGAGCTTTCGCCTGGAGGACCGGGACCATCTAGGCCGCGGATCGCGTCCCGATCAGGCCGCCCTCAGCCGTATGGCGACCGTTCGGGCTAGGTTCTGCATTACCTTCCCGTAGAGCTCCGGGCTTCTTCCAGCGCAGCGGCGGATGCTGTGCGGGTGGACGAGGACGCACCTCGTCGGCTCCCGGACGATGACGTCGCAGCTGCGCGTCGAGTTCGTGAGGAAGGCCATCTCGCCGACGACGTCCCCCGCGCCGAACCGGTGCAGGACCTTGTGCTCCGCGCCCACCGCTTCGGCGGTCCCTTCCAGGATGAGGTAGATGTGGTCTTCCCTCATCCCCTTGCGGATGAGGAAGTTGCCCGCGGGGACCGTCAGCGGCACGGCGCCGTCGAGCAGGGTCCGGACCTCCTGCGCCTCGAGCCCGGCCAGGAATCCGGAGGCCTCCCGACGCCCGAGCTCGCCGAGGCTCTCCGCCAGGCTCGAAGGCGCCAGCCCGGGAACGGATGCGAACTCCGGGTAAGTGGCCCGGAACCATTCCTCTACCGACTCGTCTGCCTCGAACCTCGCCGCCGCTCGGGCGAGAGGCGACCGGATCGTCTGGAGATGGGCGTTCCCCTCCCCGAGCAGGAGGATGGGCAACTTTAGCCCGTAGACGGGGTCGCCGAAGGGGGGCGCGTAGCGCCGATACCCAAGCCTCTCCTCGAACGGCAACAGGTAGGGGCTGCAATCGGATACCCCCACCCGGATGCCGCGGGAGCGGGCATCCTCGTAACCCCTGCTGATGAGCCTGCTCAGCGCGACGCCGGATCGGCATCTGGGCGCGAGCGCCAACCTGCCGATGATGGCGATTCCGCTCGCGCCGAATCTCTCTACGATGGGTCCGAGCCGGTACTTCCTCTCCAGGTCTCCGCGAGCGGCGACGCGCTCGAAGTCGACGAAGCGCAGCGACCCGACGATCTCCCCTCCGTCGAGCAGGACGTAGTTGAAGGCGGACTCGTCGAGCGGATCGGTCATGTACCCGCGCTCGATCTCTTCTTCGGGGAGGAGTGCACGCAGCTCTTCGAAGAACACACCGTGGCGGAACCGGAACAGTTCCGGGAGCTGCTCGCGCCGGACGAGGGCGACCTCGAGAGTCACGGCCCGCTCCCAGCCAGGCTCTCCTCGAGCATTGCCAGGTAGAGGTCCTGGGACACTTGGGCAATGTGCAGCATGTCGGCGACGTCACCCGGCGCCGTCATGTGCCGTTCGATCGCGGTGGTGATGTCGCGGATGTGGCCGTGATCGGCCGACCCGTGACCGTCCAGGAAGGACGTGGCGCGCCCTTCCACCCTCAGGGAGGACTGAAGCGCCTTCGCTACGAAGTGCCCTACGTCGTCACCGAGCGCCTCCAGGACGAAGAGCCACCCGAAGAGCGCGACGGGGTTCCAATGCCCTGCGACGAAGTACTCCATCCCCACCATCGACGTGCAGGCAGTGCCGGGCCGCGAGGACCTGATCTCCTCGTCGGTGAGTCCCAGGCGCCTCAAGTCCGAGCAGGCCCACTCTTCGTGACCCACCTCCTCGGTTGCGTGGTGCATCAAGTAGGCGGCGAGAGCCGGGTGAGATCTCACCGCGCGCGAGGCCGCCAGGGAGATGACCTGCGAGCTGTGCTGCGCGTAGTGGTAGACGTTGAGGAGATAACGGGCGTAGGCACGGCGGTCGACGTCGCCGGCTGCCAGGCGCTGAAAGATGGAGCTCTGCTTCAGGCGAGCGAGCGACGCGCTCCTCATGGCGACCAGCTGGTCCATCTCGGTCCTCGCTTCCCGTGACCTGCCGGTCCGCGCGGCCGGCGGCGGGTGAAAGATGCATGCACCCGCCTCGATGGCCACGCTGCCGGAGGCGGGCGTCCGCGATCGCTCTTCTGACAGGAGAGGAGGGACGATCTGACGTCACCGGCGACCGGCCTCGATCCGCCCCTGCCCTGGTATCCAGGAGATACACGCGGGGCTCCGTCAGGAACGGACGCCTCCGCGTTCTGGGGCTCGAGACCTGCTGCTACGGAGACGACCCGATGGCCAACGACCTTTGCCCCGTGTGCAAGAACCCCGGTGTCCGGCGCCAGGACGGCAGGCTGGACCAGAGCGGGCTCACCTACCTCCCCACCGTGGTGTGGAGGTGCGCCGTCTGCGACTACGCCAGCTACGAAGCCGCGCGGCACGTTCGCTGGCTGCCCGTTCTCGCACCCGTCGATGCCAGGAAGGCGGAGCCGGCGCGAGCGGCGCTGGTGTCCACGATGGCCGGGTAGGCGGGCTCGGGTCGCGCTCTCGCCACATGCACCGCCACTCCCTCGGACAGGGCGCCCTTCGTGGGCATCCTCTCCCACCCGCACCGGGATGAGGGCAAGCCTGTCGCGCAGCCGCTCGGCATTTACTCAAGGCCCATTCCCATCGGGCTGGCCCGGGGTCGGGCCTGTGCCGGATGGAGCGGGCGCCATCGATCGGCGTTCGCTGACGGCGGGCCGGCATGCGGGCGCCTCGGCCACCGGCTTCCCCGCACACGGCCGAGTCGGTCCGATTCCGCCGCACCCCTCAACTCGGGCGATAGCGCCAGGGCCGGGCCGCGGGCACGAAGGTTGCTTCGTCCCGACTTCTCTGCGGGGCCTGGCGGCTTTCCCGCGCCGGACACCAACGGTGATCAGGCGAAGGTGGGGGGCGGATGCCCCTTTCGCGCGGGGGCCAAGCGTGCCGTGTCTCGAAGGCGACATCGCCACCGCCCCTCGTAAGGGGCCTTCCCCACGTTCTTCCGTCGGGCAAGATCACTCCCGGAGACCTGTGCATGGAATCACCTTCGCGGAAGTCGGGGCTCGAGCAGCCCGCGCTACAAGTGCTAATCGTCGAGGACGATCGAGAGGTTCGCGAGCTCTTGGTCGACCTGCTCGAAAGCAGGGGGTACTGGGCTATCGCGGCGGAGGACGGCGATCAGGCCCTTCTGAAAGCGAAGGCCTACCAACCGAACGTCGTTCTCCTCGACCAGACGATGCCGGTCATGAACGGCCGGCAGTTCCTTGAGGAGCAGAAGAAGGAACCCTCCATCGCAGGAATCCCCGTCGTCGTGTTCTCTGCCTACGAGAACAACCTCCCCGTGGCGGGCTATCTCCAGAAGCCGGTCCGGCTCGATGACGTCCTCGAAGCTGTGAATCGCTATGCGTCCCCCGCCGGCTCGACCCCCTCGAGCTAGAGCGGTCCCGGGACCGCTGTCGGTTCGCCCGGGCATTGGCCGGTCGACCCATCGACCCCGAGCGCGGCTGCGTGTGCTCCTCGCCGGTTTTGGTGCGCTGGTGGCGCTCGCCGCCCCGCCCCCCGCCGCCGCTTCCGCCGCCCGCGTCGCAATAGGCGCGATCCAGGCAGACAAGGACTCGGCCGTCTCTCGCCAGCTCGAATCGGCGCTCTGCGCCAGATTCGACTGCACCCCGCGCGCCGAGGTCGTCTCGCGAGGCAGGGTGGATTTCGCGAAGATGCGCGAGCGTGGGGTTTCCGGCTTTCTGTTCGGTGCCGTGACCGCCAAGGGGGGAGCATCGAAGCTGTGGCTCGCGCTTCTCACCACGTCGGAGCGCCCCGCGCGGACGTGGAATCTCTTGCTGTGGAGCGGCGCGCGAATCGCGAAGCCAACGCTCGAGGCTTTCGTCGCTAGCCTCGAAGGCGAGCTTCGCCAGCGCGGCGCCGAAGCCGTTCCGGGGGGGCCGGAGGCTCCGGCCGAGGGCGGCACGGCGGGAGGCGCCGTCGCTGCGCTCGGCTTGCAAGGCGGGCCCTTCGGCTTCGCGCGCATTGGGCTCGGCGCAGTGAAGGGGGACCCGAAGTCTCAGATCTCCGGCCCGCTCCGCACCGAGATCTGCGGGCGCCTCAAGTGCGTCAAGCGCTCCCTGCTGATGTCGCACGGGCGCGTGGACCTGGAGAAGATGCGGGCGCACGAGGTCGATGGGTTTCTCTTCGGTTCCGTCGTCGGCAAGGGCCGCTCGCGCCTGTGGCTCGGCCTCGTCACCACGTCGGAGCAGCCCTCGAACACCTGGAGCCTGGCGCTCACGAGCACGGGAACGCTCCCTCGCGCATCGCTCCAGGCGACAGCCGCGGAGGTCGTCGACCTTCTCGCCGCACGAGCCGCCGCGGCTCAGCCTTCCGGACTTGCGCCAGCACCTGTCGTCGCCCCCCTCGCTTCGCCGGCGGCGTCGCAGACGGCCGCGCCGGTGGTCCCGGTAGAGGGCGGCGCGGCCACGGCGGCCGCGGCGGGAGGAGTCGCGGCCATAGCTTCGGCCGCCCCGGCAGCGTCGGCTGCTTCGGCATTGGAGACGGTTCCGGCCGGCGGTCCGATACCCGAGGCGACCGAGACCCAGGGAGCCCCGCCGGCGGTGACCCCGCCTCCTGCTCCACCGGCCGCGGCGAAGAAGGATCGGACCGAGGGGCTCATCCCCGGCATCCTGATCGGGCCGAAGGTGACCGCCACCTTGCTCTTCCCCCCGGGCTTCATGGTGGGCGCG
This sequence comes from Anaeromyxobacteraceae bacterium, assembly GCA_035499295.1. Taxonomy (GTDB): domain Bacteria; phylum Myxococcota; class Myxococcia; order Myxococcales; family Anaeromyxobacteraceae; genus DATJZG01. Next base: position 5,676 of record DATJZG010000073.1, on the reverse strand, counting down.
GAGCTCAAGGTGGTGGGCTACGTCGGCGCCTCCTTCGAATACGGGGTCTTTCCTCGCAACACCACGGTCAGCGACTACTCGCTGGGCATACAGACCTGGAGCGCGGGGCTTCGCGCCTACCCATTTCGGGGATCGTTCTTCGTCGGCGTCGTGCTGGGCAGCTACACGCTCACGGGCACCCAGGTCGTCGCCGGGGAGACGGCGACGCTCACCGTCAAGAGCACGTACCTCGGCCCGCAGATCGGCTGGAAGTGGGACTTCGACTTCGGGCTATTCCTGGGACTGAACCTCGGATACGGCTTCTCGCTCACCTACAACTCCACCCTTTCGGGGGCCGTTAGCGACTCCCTTCAGACGGCCAAGGACAACGCCGACAGGTACCTGAGGCCGGGGGTGCCGGTGTTCACGTTGCTCGAGTTGGGCTGGCTCTTCTGAAGGCTGCCCTCGGATCCTTGCTCCCCCTTTCCACTCCGCGATCCAGCGGCCGGCTCGCGAGACTGGACGCGCATCCGGTGCCAGAGCGGGTCACCGATTCCCCGCGGCCCGGACGGAGGACCACGGCGGCAGGCCTCCCGCCGTCTCCGCCTCCTCTCCGCAGCCACACCGCCTCGTGGGACGGGCGAGGGCCGAACGCGGCCGGCCCTTCGACCCAACCTCCGCCGAGACGATCAGGGGGCTGGCCTCGGCGCCCAGCCGCGCCTCCGGAGGGAGCACCGTGGGCGTGCTGCCGCCCCACCGTCCGCTAGAGTGGGATGGTCTTTCCGATGGAGAGGAGGTAGTTGCCGGTCGCGACGAGCACCTTGGCCCTGCCGGAACACCCCGACTCGAAGCCGATGAGCGCCGTCGCCAGGACGGGAAGGTCGGAAGTCGAGGCGCCGGTCTCGTTGAAGGCTGCCAGCCCCGCTTCGGGGTTGAGCGCGCAATTTGGCTCCATGGCCGCCCCGACGACCCCCATCTGCAGGATGTCGCCCGATTCGTCGGACGCCTCGATGTACTCTCCGCCACCGTTGACGGTGTAGGTGTCGTCTGTGAAGTCGAGCGGGGTACCGCCGTCGTCGACGTCCACCACCCAGGCGTTCAAGCCGACGTTCGCCATGGGGTCCGAGGACGGCGTGATGGCAAACCGCATGAACAGCGCGTCGATCTGATCGGGGCTCAGGTCGGTCGGAGCCCGCGGACCAGACGCCACGTTCACGTCGATGGACGCGTAGACGATCCGCAGCCCGGTGGGGGTCACCACCATCGGAAAGGTGGAAACGCTCCGGACCTGAACGAGAGAATCTCCCACGAGGAGGTCGACGAAAGCCACGGTGAGGATCGCGGCCTGAGGCGAGTTCCACAACCCGGAGACGACGATTTGCCCGCTCCCGTAGGTCTCTGATAGCAGCGGCGGGGCCTGTCCGTCCGCGAGGATGGCCACGAGCGCCACGCAGGGGTACGAGGCGCAGCGATTCGTGGACAGCACGTTCGAGGGAGGGGAACCGTTCACCGACGCGAGCGCCACCGAGGCGGCATAGGCCAAGGGCACAGCCGTTGTCATCATGGCCTTGATCGGCTCTCCGCTCGGATCGTGGAAGAACTTTCCCGAGCAACTGGCCAACGTCAACGCCACCGCGGCCACGCTCGCGGGCCTCTCCCGCCGTCGAAGACGCCTTTCCATCCGCGCTCGATGAAGCAAGGAGCGCGCCCTTGATCACGGTGAGAGGAATGGCAAGGCTGTCCACCGCTTGGCGATGGGGTGGGCGACACCCACTGCAAAGGGGTATGGCGCGAGCGTCGCTCTCCGTTCCCGGGAGCGGGAGGAAGCCAAGGGCATGGCCGCCTCGTTCCTGCGCCCGCGCCGGTGCCGGAGCTCTTGTCGTTCGGGGGCGAGCCTGTGGCCGTCTGTGATAGCGACGGTTCCCTTACCCACCTGCCCTGGTTCTCGGTACGAAGACAGCGCCACGCGAACGCGCTCTCCGGGTACCAGCCATGCCCGCCCGCCAACCTCCGGAGTCCACGTGCCAACCCGCCCGAACCACAATGGTGCGGCCGTTCGCCTGCCTTCGGTGAATCCCCTAAGATGCGCGCTGATGGGTCCCGACGCCGGTGATAGGACTCGCGGTCTCGCCGCGCTTCGCGAGACCCTCCTACGCGGTTCCCTCACGCTCATGGCCGTTGCCATGCCGGCTCTCGCGAGCGTGATCTTCACTCAGATCGCATTGCGTGGCTCCACGAGCGGGGTCACCATCGCCTTGAGCGCCTTCGCCCTCGTCTTCCCGGTCCTGCGGTTGCTCTTGCCTCGGCTCGCCTTTCGTACCGCCGCACCCGCCTTTCTCTTCCTCCTCATGGTCGCCGCATTCGCGGTCCAGATTCGCGGCGGATTCACCGCCGGGTCCATGGGGGTCTACCTCGTCTTCATCGTCCTCTCGGGCGTCTTCTTCGGGAGACCCGGAGCGGCTCGCGCCCTCCTCCTCGCGCTCGCCTCGTCGGGCGTCGCGGCCTGGCTCGTCCTGCGAGGGAAGGTGCCGCCGATCGACACCGACCTCTGGAGCCCGCTCCGCGGCGAAGCCTGGATCCGCGGGGCCGTCGCCTTGGTCTTGTTCGGAGCCAGCGCGGCCATCGCGGTCGTCTACGCGGTCCAGCGGTTGGAGCTCGAGGCACGCGAGGTGCTCGGGGCGCTGGAGCGGGAGCGACGCGAGCGCGCGGCTCGGGAGGCCGCCGAGGCCGACCGCGAGCGAACCCGGGCGACGATGGAGGCCGCTCAGCGCCTGGAGAGCGTGGGCCGGCTAGCCGGCGGCGTCGCGCACGACTTCAACAACCTCCTCACCGTCATCCTGAGCAGCGCCGAGGTGCTCCGCGACGGCCTGTCCAGAGGCGAGGTGATTCGGGACGAGGACGTCGAGGAGATCCAGGAGGCGGCAACCCGGGCGAGCGACCTGACCCGGCGGCTCCTCGCCTTCGCGCGCAAACAGGTGATCGCCCCCGTCGCCCTCGACCTGAACGTGGCGCTGAGTGCAACCGAGCGCCTTCTGCGGCGAGCCCTGGGCGAGGACGTGGACCTTCGGGTGAGCCTGGCCGGCGAGTTGTGGACTACGCTCTGCGACCAGAGCCAGTTCGAGCAGGTGGTCATGAACCTGGCCATCAACGCCAGGGACGCCATGCCAGGTGGCGGTCTGCTGGTCCTGCAGACGCGCAACGTGCGTGCTGGCGAGGTGCAGGCCCCGCAGGAACCGGAGGCGATGGGGAAGGAGTGGGTATCGCTCGTGGTGCGCGACACCGGCGTGGGGATGCCACCCGAGGTCCGTGCCCACCTCTTCGAGCCGTTCTTCACCACCAAGTCTCCCGGGAAAGGAACCGGGCTCGGCCTCGCCACCGTCTACGGGATCGTCCGCCAGATCGGCGGCCACATCCTCGTCGAGAGCGAGCCGGGAAGGGGCACCAAGTTCGAGGTGCTGCTGCCTCGCTGGAGCGGCACACCCCAGCAGCGGGCCAAGGCTGACACGGCGCCGACCGCGCGCGGTACCGAGACGATCCTCATCGTCGAGGACGACTCGGCGGTTCGCGAGGTGACGCACCGCGCTCTCAGCGCCGGCGGCTACACGGTGCTCGTAGCGGGGAACGGCCCAGAAGCGTTGGTGGCGCTCGACGGGGCCGAGTGCGTCCCCCACTTGGTGGTAACGGACGTAGTCATGCCTGGCATGAACGGCCGTGAGTTGGTCGAGAACATTCGACGCAGGTACGCCGGCGTACGCGTGCTCTTCGTCTCCGGGTACGCCCACGACGTGATGGAGACCCACGGATTGCTCGACACCGGAGTGGCCCTCCTCCACAAGCCGTTCACGCCTTCGGCCCTGCTCGCCAAGGTGCGTGCCACGCTCGATCTCCCAGAGAGCGACGTCTAGGTGTGCTGCCGAAAGCGTTGTTCATGCCGCTCTCCCGCGCCGAGCGATCAACGTCGGCCGCCGGGCCAGGCGGCCGCCTGCGGACGAGGGAGGAACGGGCCGGGGCCGTCACGGCACGACGAATCCAGGGATCCGCTTCGAGTCCTTCTCGGGCGCGCCGGGTTCATCCGGGTACTGTTTGGCGTAGCATTCCGGGCATAGCCCGTGCGTGAACTGGGCGTCGGTGTGCTGGGCCACGTAGGACTCGATCTTTTGCCAGTACCCTGCGTCGTTCCGGATCTGGTGGCACCAGGCGCACACGGGGAGCAGGCCCGAGAGGGTCTTGACGTTCTGGAGCGCCTCGCGCAGCTCGCCGACGAGCTTCTCGTTCTCCCGGAGGGCCGCGACAAGCTCCTCCCGGGCCTTCCTACGCGAGGTCAGGTCCCGGAGGGTGCCCGCGAGGCGGGTGGGGCGTCCACCCCCCTCCCGCTCGACCGCCATCCCCACCGCTCGCACCCATTTCCAGTTCCCGCTCGTGTCCCGGAGCCGATACTCGACGTCTATCCGCTCCGTTCGTCCGTGTACGTGGCTTTCCAGTGCCTGCCGAACGAGGGGAAGGTCGCCCGGATGGACGCGGCCCCACCAGTAGCGACCGGAGGCCATCACTCCTTCCGCACCCTCTCCGATGATCTCGAAGCAGCGCGGGCTGAAGGTAAAGCGCCTCGCGGCGAGGTCTAAGTCCCAGAACCCGTCGTTGCTTCCCGCGAGCACGAGGGCGAGTTGCCGCTGGCTCTCGCGAGCCAGGTCCTGCTGGCGCTTCATTTCGGTGACGTCGGAGAACGTCGTCACGACTCCGGTCGGAATCTCCTCCCCGCAGCGACGCAGGACCTCCGAGTTCACGGAAATCCAGGTGACTCCGCCCGGTTTCATGATGCCCACCACCGCACCCGAAAGCCGCTTGCCGGTGCGCAACGTCACCTGCGCGGGATGCTCCTCGGAGGTGACCGGCGAGCCGTCCTCGCGCACCATCGGCCAGGCCGGGTTCACCACCACGCCCCCCTGCATCTGTGCGACGGTGAGCCCTAGGATCCTTTCCGCTGCTCCGTTGGCGGTGGAGATCGTGCCATCGGCATGGCGCAGGATGACGCCTTCCGCCATGGTCGACACGACGGAGCGGTATCGTTCCTCGCTCTCGCGCAGCTTGAGCTCCATCTCCTTCTGAGTGGTGATGTCGTCCAGAATCCAGATGCTGCCTCGCGCGCCGTCGCGCGGGTCGATGGCCTTCGCCTGGGAGCGGATCCAGAAGATGGAGCCGTCTTTTCGCTTCATTTGCGATTCGCCCACGAAGTCCTTGCCCTGCGCGAGCGCAGAATAGGCCTCGCGTCCGATGCGCTCGTAGATCTCCTCGGACGGATAGAGCATGTGGGTGCTGCGACCCAGCATCTCCTCCGCGGCGTAGCCGAAGAGTTCCTCCATTCGTCGGTTCGCCCAGACGAGCGTCCGCTCGCGGGCGAAGGCGATCCCGACCAGCGCATTCTCCAGGACCACGTCCCGCTCGCCGAGCGCCTCGCGGAGCCGGGCCTCGCCTTCCTGAATGGTCCTTTCGGTCCCCGCTCTCGCGCGACGGCTCAAGAAGCTCATCCAGGTGGCGACCGCTCCCGCCGCCCCAACCGTCCCCATCCACCAGCCGATGGCCGACCCCGTCCACCCCTCCCGAACGAGCAAGAACCCACCGCCCGCGAGGACAGCGCCGGAGCAAAGGGCCACCGCCGCGGGGGCATCCTGGAACATCACCGCGACGACGAAGGGGATC
>DATJZG010000072.1:0-43797 GCA_035499295.1 Anaeromyxobacteraceae bacterium | reverse complement strand
GGACGCTGCGCGACCCCCGACCGGCCACGCGCGTGGCCGCGGCCCAAGCCGTGGGGGCGCTCGCGCTCCGCGGCCTGGCGCGCGGCTTTCCGTGCGATCTCCTCCCCGTCCTCGACGATCCCGAGCCCCGGGTGCGGGCGGCGGCGGCGGTGGCCCTCGGGGCGATGGGCCTCGCCCGCGCGCTCGACGCGGAGGAGGGCAATCGCGTCGCCGAGGCGCTCGGTGCCGCGCTCCGGGACGAGATCCCCGCCGTCCGCGCCGCCGCCGCGCGGGCGGCTGGCGCCTGTGGGGCGGACCGGCTCGCCGGGCCGCTCGCCGCCTTGGTGGCCGAGGAGGAGTCGGAGGTCGCCGCCGGGGCCCTGCACGCCCTCACCCAGATGGGGCGGGCGCAGCTACCCCTGCTCGAGCGCGCGGCCGCGCACCCCGACGCCGAGGTGGTGAAGGAGGCGATGGCCGCCGCGGCGCGGTTCCCGCTCCCGGACGCCGGGGAGTTGCTCCTCGGAGGCCTGTGCCATCCGCGCTGGGACGTCCGGCGGGCCGCGGCGCGCGCGGTGGCGGAGCGCGGCGACCGGGGTCTGTGCGAGGCCGTGCGGGACGTGTCGGGGGTCGAGGAAGACCCGCTGGTGCTGGAGGCCCTCTCCGAGGCGCTGCGCGCCCTGGGTGGGTAGGTCGCCCGGATCGGCGATGACCTTTGCGCTCGACACCCCCCGCATGAGCTCGGTCGAGTTCCGGTTGCTGCGGGACCTGATCCACGAACACGCCGGCCTCTACTTCCGCGAGGACATGCAATACCTGCTCGAGCGCCGCCTCTCGCCGCGACTGCGCATGCTCGGGCTCCCGGGTTATGCCGAGTACTACCGCTTCCTCTGCTTCGACCCGCAGCGGGACGCCGAGCTCGAGGCGGCCACCGAGGCCCTCACCACCAACGAGACCTATTTCTTCCGGGAGCCCGCCCAGCTGCGCTCCTTCTCCGAGGAGATCCTGCCGGTGCTCGCCGCCGCCCGCGCCGAGGAGAGGCGGCTGCGCATCTGGAGCGCGGGCTGCTCGAGCGGGGAGGAGGCCTTCACCATCGCCATCCTGCTGCGCAGCTCCGGGCTCTTCGCCGGCTGGGACACGAGGGTGCTCGGCTCGGATATCGCGCGCCGCGTTCTCGCGGTGGCCCGCGCCGGGTGCTACGGCCCCCACGCATTCCGGGGCGTCGAGGCCGAGGCGATGCTCCGCTGGTTCCGGCCGGCGGGGGACCGCTGGGCGGTGGACGACGGCATTCGGGCCTCCGTGTCGTTCGCGCACCTCAACCTGCTCGACGCCGCCGCGGTGGAGCAGGTCGACCTCATGGACTGCATCTTCTGCCGCAACGTCCTCATCTACCTCGACCTGCCCGCGAGGCGGCGGGTGCTCCGGAGCCTGCACAAGCGCCTCCGCCCCGGCGGCTACCTCATGCTCGGACACTCCGAATCGCTCCTCAACGTCACCGCCGACTTCGAGATGGCCCACCTGAAGGGCGACCTCGCATATCGCAAGCCGGAGGGGCGTCCGTGAGCCCCGGCGACAGCCTGGTCCGCCGCCCCATCCGCGTGATGGTGGTCGACGACTCCGCGCCCGCGAACAAGCTCGTGGCGGACACCCTGCAGGCGGAGCCGGACGTGGTGGTGGTGTCCCGCCCTGCGGACGGCGAGCAGGCGCTCGCCGAGGTGTTTCGCCTCCAGCCGGACGCCATCTGCCTCGACCTCGAGATGCCGAGGATGGACGGCTTCACCTTCCTGCGCCTGCTCATGAGCCGAAGACCCACCCCGGTCCTGGTGGTGACGAGCCGGGGCGACAAGGCGGACGTCTTTCGGGCGCTCGAGCTCGGAGCGCTCGACTTCGTGGTGCGGCCCCCGGAGCCGGCGGGCCTCTCCGACTTTCGCGAGGAACTGCTGCAACGCATCCGCATGGTGCAGGGGCTCCGGCTCGATTCGTTGGAGCGGCGTGCCGCCGAGGCCCGGGGAGAGGAGGGGGGCACCGCCCCGGCCCGGCTCGCCGTCATCGGCGCCTCCACCGGCGGACCGCCGGCGCTCCAGCGCCTCCTCTCCGGCATGCGCTCCGACGTGCCGCTCGCCATCCTGGTGGCCCAGCACATGCCGGAGCGCTTCACCCGCACCTTCGCCGAGCGGATGGGGCGCGTCTCCTCCTACCGGGTGAGCGAGGCCGAGGAGGGCGACGCCGTCACCGCCGGCCGCGTCCTGGTGGCTCCCGGCGGTCACCACCTCACGGTGGAGCGCGTCGGCAACGGGCTAAGGGCCCGGGTGCTCGACCACCGCGAGGTGGCGGGGCGCCGCTACTGCCCGAGCATCGACCTGCTTTTCGAGTCGGCCGCCCGGGCGATGGCCGACCGCGTCTGCGGCGTCATCCTCACCGGCATGGGGAACGACGGCCGGCGCGGCACCGAGGCCATCAAGGCGGTCGGGGGGCTCACCCTGGCGGAGTCCGAGGAGAGTGCGGTGATGTACGGGATGCCCGAGGAAGCGATCGCCACAGGCCGGGTGGACGAGGTGATCGCGCTAGAGCGAATGGCGGAGCGGATCGTCCGCTTCGCCCGCGGAGGATGACGGTGGGGACGAGCGCGCTCGTGGTGGACGACAGCCCGGCCATGCGCCGGCAACTCTCTCATGCGCTCCTGCGCACGCTGGGGATCACCGCGGTCGAGGCCGCCGACGGCGCCGAGGCGTGGAAACGCCTGGCGGAGTCTCGCTTCGACATCGTCCTCACCGACATCAACATGCCGGTGATGGACGGCCTGAAGCTCATCGCGCTGCTGCGCCGGGCAGGAGCGCACCGCGACGTCCCGGTCGTGGTCATCACCACCGAGGGAGCGGAGGCGGACCGGGGCCGGGCGATGGCGCTCGGCGCCAGCGCCTACCTCGTCAAGCCGGTGCAGTCCCAGCAGGTGGCCAACGCGGTGCGGGAGCTCCTCGGCCCCTCTACGGCGTGACGCGCTCCATCATGCGAGCGAAGGGGATGGTCTCGCGCACGTGGTGGAGCCCGCACACCCAGGCGACGAGCCGTTCCACCCCCATGCCGAACCCGGCGTGCGGTACCGAGCCGTAGCGGCGCAGGTCGAGGTACCACTCGAACGCCTCGGCCGGCAGCTGGTGGTGCTCGAGGGCCCGCTCCAGGGTGGCGAGGTCGTCCTCGCGCTGACCGCCCCCGATGATCTCCCCGTAGCCCTCGGGAGCGAGGACGTCGCAGGCGAGGGCCGTCCGCGGATCGGAGGGATCCTTCTTGAAGTAGAAGGCCTTCATCTCGGCGGGGTAGTGGTGCACGAGCACCGGGCGATCGTAGGAGCCGGCCACCAGGGTCTCCTCGTCGCCGCCGATGTCGTCGCCCCACTTCATGAGCGGGGCGGAAGGGTCGAGCTTGCCCTCCGCCTGCAGCGCCCGCTGGGCCTTCTCGATGACCGCGACGGCCTCGGTGTAGGAGATGCGGGGGAAGGGTGGCTTCACGCTCTCCAGGCGGGAGACGTCGCGCTCGAGCACGCGCGCTAGATCCTCGCGGTGCTTCTCGAGCGCGGTCTGGACGACGAAGGAGACGAACTCCTCCATGAGATGCATGTCGCCTTCGAGGTCGAGGAAGGCCACCTCGGGCTCGACCATCCAGAACTCGGTCAGGTGGCGGCGGGTCTTCGATTTCTCGGCACGGAAGGTGGGGCCGAAGGAGTAGACCTTGCCGAGCGCCATCGCCGCCGCTTCCATGTAGAGCTGCCCGGACTGGGTGAGGTAGGCCTTTCCGAGATCGAAGTAGGGCACCTCGAAGAGCGTGCTCGTGCCTTCGCACGCGCTCGGGGTGAAGATGGGCGCGTCGACCAGGGTGAAGCCGCGCGAGTCGAAGAAGTCGCGGATGGCCTTCTCCACCGTGTGGCGCACCCGGAGGATGAGGTTCTGGCGCTGGGAGCGCAGCCACAGGTGGCGCTGCTCCATCAGGAAGGCGACCCCGTGCTCCTTGTGGCCGAGCGGGTACTCCCGGGCCGGGCGCGTCACCACGCGCAGGTCCTTCACGTCGAGCTCGAAGCCCAGCGGGGTGCGCGGGTCGCGCTTCACCGCCCCGGTGACCTCCAGGCTCGTCTCCTGGGGAATGTGGTCCGCCTCGTGGAATGCCTCCGCGGGGACGTTGCCCTTGAAGACGATGCACTGGATGGTCCCGGTCCCGTCGCGAACCTGGAGAAAGTGAAGCTTCCCCGAGGAGCGCCGGTTGTGGAGCCAGCCGCGCAGGGTGACCTCTTGCCCCTCGAAGCGGGAGATGTCGGCGACGTAGACGGTCGGTGCCATGCGGTCCTCTCGGTGCGTGCGGCGCGCAATATACCTTACGAGGGGCCGGGTCGCTCGGGCGCGCTTTCGCCCCGCGCCCGGCGGGCGTCCGCGGGGCTCGCACCCGTCGTCGGCGCGCGAGCGAGCGAAAAATCCCCGCACCGGGTTAATATGCCCGCCCCACATGTCCTCCATGAACGAACGTTACGAAGCGAAGTCGATCGAGCCGCGCTGGCAGGCGCGCTGGGACGAGGCCGGGGTCTTCCGCGCCGGACGGCGCCCGGGCGCCGAGAAGCGCTACGTGCTCGAGATGTTCCCGTACCCCTCCGGCGCCATGCACATGGGGCACGCGCGCGTCTACACCATCGGTGACGCCCTGGCCCGTTACCTGCGCATGCAGGGATACGACGTGCTCCACCCCATGGGCTTCGATGCCCTGGGGCTCCCCGCCGAGAACGCCGCCCTGAAGGACGGTCGGCACCCCGCCGAGCGAACCCGGGAGAACATCGAGGCCTTTCGCCGGGAGATGAAGCGGGTGGGGTTCAGCTTCGACTGGTCGCGGGAGTTCGCCACCTGCGATCCCGGCTACTACCGCTGGAACCAGTGGTTCTTCCTCAAGATGCTGGAGCGGGACATCGTCTACCGGCGAACGGGGAAGGCGAACTGGTGCACCGGCTGCCTCACCGTGCTCGCCAACGAGCAGGTGGTCGAGGACCGCCGCTGCGAGCGCTGCGGCTCGCCGGTGGTCGAGAAGGTGATCCCGGAGTGGGCGTTCCGCATCACCGCCTACGCCGACGACCTCCTCGCCGGGCTCGACGGGCTCGTGGACTGGCCGGAGCGCGTCACCACCATGCAGCGGAACTGGATCGGGCGCAGCGAGGGGGCCGAGGTCGACTTCGCCCTCCCCGGGTCTCCCGACAAGGTCCGCATCTTCACCACCCGCGTCGACACCATCTTCGGATGCACCTACGTGGTGCTCGCGCCCGAGCACCCCCTCGTCCCGAAGATCACGGCGCCGGAGCGGCGCCGGGAGGTCGAGGCCTTCGTGGAGAGGATGAAGTCGGTGGACGCGGCGGAGCGCACCGGGGAGGGAGCGGTGAAGGAGGGGGTGTTCACCGGCGCGCACGCCCTCAACCCCTTCAACGGGGAGAAGCTGCCGGTCTGGATCGCGAACTTCGTCTTGGCCGAGTACGGGACGGGCGCGGTCATGAGCGTGCCCGCCCACGACCAGCGCGACTTCGAGTTCGCTCGCAAGTACGCGATCCCCATCCGGGTGGTCATCCAACCCAAGGAACGGAGCCGCCTCCCCGCGGGCGATGGCCTGGATAAGGCGTTCACTGAGGACGGCGTCCTGGAGGATTCGGGAGGCTTCTCCGGGCTCGCGAGCGCGGACGCCCGGCTCCGGATGGCGGCCTGGGCCCGCGAGCGCGGGGTGGGGGAGCCCTTTGTCCGCTACCACCTGCGCGACTGGGGCTTCTCGCGCCAGCGCTACTGGGGCACTCCCATCCCCATCGTCTACTGCGAGGCGCACGGCGCGGTGCCGGTTCCCGAGGCCGAGCTGCCGGTGCTGCTCCCGCCGCAGGCCATCATCACCGGGACCGGCGAGCCCCCGCTCGCGAAGGTTCCCGAGTTCGTGAACACCACCTGCCCAAAGTGCGGGGGCCCAGCGAAGCGGGAGACGGAGACGATGGACACCTTCGTCGACTCCTCCTGGTACTACGCCCGCTACCTCTCCCCTCACGACGAGCGTGTACCGTTCGCCCAGGACCTGGCGCGGCGCTGGCTGCCGGTCGACGTCTACGTGGGCGGGCCCGAGCACGCCGTCATGCACCTGCTCTACTTCCGGTTCTGGCACCGGGTCATGGAGCAGCTCGGCATGGTCTTCGAGTCCGAGCCCTGCAAGCGGCTCGTAACCCAGGGAATCGTGAACGGCCCCGACGGGCGCAAGATGTCGAAGCGCTGGGGGAACGTCGTCACCCCCGGACCCATCATCGATCAGTTCGGGGCGGACACGATGCGCATGTTCATGCTCTTCGCGTCACCGCCCGAGAAGGACATCGACTGGTCGGACGAGCAGGTGGAGGGGCTTTTCCGCTTCCTTTCCCGCGTCTGGCGCATCTTCTACGCGCGCCGCGACACCTTCGCCGTGCCCGACTCGGCGCTGGCCGGCGCCGCCGGCGCCTTCCTCGAGCTGCGCCGCCGGACCCATCGCACCATCAAGAAGGTGACGGAGGGAATGCAGGGAGAGCTCAAATTCAACACCTCCATCGCCGCCCTGATGGAGCTCGTGAACGACCTCTACCAGCTCGAGCCGGCGAGCGACGCCGACCGCGCCGCGGTCCGCGAGGCCCTGCTGGCCCTCGCCACCCTCCTCGCCCCTTTCGCGCCGCACCTCGCCGAGGAACTGTGGCACGAGGTGCTCGGCCCGGCTTCCCGGGAGCTCCTCCTCGCCGAGTGCCCCTGGCCGGCCTTCGATCCCGCCCTCGTCGCTGCCGACAGCGTGACCATTGCCGTGCAGGTGAACGGCAAGCTCCGCGGGGAGGTGCAGGTCTCGGTCGCCGCCGCGGAGAACGAGGTGCGGGCGCTCGCCGAGCGCGAGGAGCGAGTGCGCGCCCACCTCGCCGGCAAGACCGTTCGCAAGGTGATCTTCGTCCCGAAGCGGCTCATCAACTTCGTGGTGGGCTAGTGGCCGGGTGGGGAAAGAGAGGCGGGGCCTGGATCCTGGTGGCGGCGGCGGGCTGCGGGTACGGCTTCACTGCCGGGAAGGCGAGGATGCCGGCCGGCGCCGAGCGGATCTACGTCCTCCCCTTCGCGAACCACACCTCCGACGCCGAGGTGGGCGTCCTCGTGACCGCCGCCCTTCGGGAGGAGCTCGCCCGGCGCGGGAGCGCGGGCGGAACGGACTCGCCGGCGCGCATCGAGGGGACGGTCGCCCGGATCCTGTTCGGTGCCGCCACGCCCGAGGCGTCGACCTACCGGCTCTACATGGACGTGCAGGCGCGGCTGCTCGTGGACGGGAAGGTGATCGGAGAGCAGACGGCACACCGGCAGCAGGACTACCTGGGCGAGGTCGACGCCATCGCCAGCGAGGGCAGACGCCGCCTGGCGCTGCGGCAGGCCGCGAGCGACGCCGCGCGCGAGATCGTGGAGCGCTTCGAGACGCCCTGACGGGCGCTAGCCCGCCGCGCCGGCCTTCGCGACCGCCCGCGCCAGCCGCGAGACCTTGCGCGACGCGGTGTTGCCGTGGACGACACCCTTCGACGCCGCCTTCTCGATGATGCGCGCGGCGGCGTGGAGTGCCGCGGCCGCCTCCGTCTTCTCGCCCCGTTCCAGCGCCTCCCGAACCTTCTTCACCGCGCTCTTCAGGCGGGTTCGGATGGTCTGGTTGCGGAGGCGACGCTTCTGCGTCTGGCGGTTGCGCTTCTGGGCCGAGCGGGTGTTGGCCAAGCTTTCTCTCCCGGGAAAAGTCCTCGAAGGTCGCGGGTTCTAACGCCCCGGGACCGGTTGCGTCAAGCGGAATGCCACGCGAGGGTGACGGCCGCCACCTTGGGCGATGCCGCCCCGGCGCGCGTGTGTCGCCGGGGGCCTTGAGCCAGGCGGCTCAGCGAGGCATGTGAGCGGCGGAGGCGCGCCGCTCAACGCCTTCCCGCGCGTCCATTCGTCACAGGCCCGTCAAATGCGCCTCGGCGCGAGGATGCCCGCCAAAAGTTATCCACCGAAGGCCGAAAACCCGCCGCGCGAGCCTGTGGGGCCATCGCCCCGGCCGGCTGCCTCTGTGGGATGGATAGGATACCCAGCCGAAATAACGACGGATTTCAAGCGCGCCAGGCCCCATACACGAAGCGGCCCGATGTGCCAAGGGCTCGAATGGACCCGGGGGCCACCAACTTATCCACGGACTTTCCACGCAAACGTGAATGGGCTGACCCAAAGGAGCTAGGAGCTTCTTTCGGTTTTCTTCGAAATGTCTTTGGCCTCGTCCCAGATGCGGTTCATCTCGTCCAGGGTTGCCTCCCCCGGGTGAAGGCCGCGGCGCGCGAGCTCCTCCTCCACGTACCGAAAGCGGAACACGAAGCGCCCGAGCGTCCCGCGGAGCGCCTCCTCCGGAGGAATGCCGAGCTTCCGGGAAAGGTTGGCGGTGGCGAAGAGGAGGTCGCCGAGCTCGGCCTCCATTCGACCTCGGTCCCCCGAAGCGACGGCCTCGTCGAGCTCGCCAAGCTCCTCCGCGACCTTGGCCCGCGCCCCCGACGCCTCGGGCCAGTCGAAGCCGATCCGGCTCGCCTTCTCGGTGAGCCGCTCGGCCCGGGCGAGGGCGGGCATCTCGCGGGGGACGCCTTCGAGGACGCTCTTGCCGCCGCCCTTGGCCTCGTTCTCCCTGCGTTTCAGCTCGGCCCACTGCCGGAGCACCGCCTCCGCGTCCTTCGCCTCGGTCGCCGGGGTGCGGCCCCCGCCGGGCGCCGGGAGGCCGAACACGTGGGGGTGGCGCGACTCGAGCTTGTCGGAGATGGCGTCGGCGACGTCGGCGAAGTCGAACCGCGACTCCTCCTCGGCGATGCGCGCCTGGAAGACGATCTGCAGCAGCAGGTCCCCGAGTTCCTCCCGATGGGCCCGCGCGTCGCCCGAGTCGATGGCCTCGAGCACCTCGTACGTCTCCTCGAGCACGTAGGGGCGGAGCGTCCGGAGCGTCTGTTCCCTGTCCCAGGGACAGCCTCCCGGCTCCCTCAGGCGGGCCATGATCGCGAGCAATCGTTCGATGGATCGGGCGGAGCGGGTCATGTCACGGATTTCTAGCTCGAAAGGTCCCGTGCTAGCATTCCAATCTCGCGTGAGAGTCCTCGCGCTCGCCACCCTCCTCGCCGCCGCGCCCGGGCCCGTCGTGGCCCTGGCACAGGTGCAGGCGCCCACCCTGGTGGAGGAAGATCTCCCCCAAGACGAGGCGAGGGACAAGGCCGCGGCCCGGACCGGCGAGCCGGTGCCCGAAGCCCAGGCGGTGGCTCCCGAGCCCACGCCCCCGGCGGCGGTGCCCCCCGCCGCCCCCGATGGCGGACCACCGGCGCCCGTCCCGCAGCCCGCCGCCGGCGCGATGCCGGGAGTGACCATCAGCGCCGACGAGCTGAAGAAGCTCCAGCGCCCCATCGACCCGGTCCGCGCGGACCGGGGCCGGATCGCGGAGCTCTGGCAGAGGCGGCGCACCGCGGTGCGCGAGCAGGACCCGGCTCGGGCCCGGGCGGCCGCCGGTGAGATCCGGGAGACGATGCTCGAGCTCGGCATCGAGAGCCTCCCCTGGGTGGCGATGGCGGAGGTGCGCGAGGCGGAGCGGTCGCTTCAGTCTCGCGCCGTCGACGACGCCCTGGAACACGCGCTCTTCGCGACGGAACTCGACCCGGACCTCCCGGAGGCGCACCTGGCAGTGGCGCGCACCCGGCTGGCGCGCGAGCCCACCCATCCCCTGCCGGCGCTCTCCGCCGCTGGCGCGGCCGTGGCCGCGGCGGCCCGCGAGCCGCACACCGTCCGCGCCTTCCTGGGCGACGTGCTCGGAGCGGCGCTGGCCGCCCTCTTCGGGGCGGCGGCGGCCACGGTTGCGCTCCTGTTCCTCTCTCGCCTGCGCCTCTTCCTCCACGATTTCCACCACCTGCCGGTGGTCCGCTCCGGCACCGCCGTCCAGGGGGCCGTCCTGGCCCTCGTCCTCCTCTCGCTGCCGATCCTGTTCCACAGCGGGCCGTTCCCGGTGCTCTTCGTGGCCGCGCTGGCAGTATGGCTCTACCTCTCCACCGCCGAGCGGATCACCGCCACGGTGGCTCTCGTCGCCGTCCTCTCCCTGCCCTACCTGGCGCGCGGGGCCGCCCAGCTCACCGCCTGGCAGGGCACTCTCGCCGACGACGTCTACGAGCTCGAGCACGGCGACGCCGCGCCCGAGCGGGCGGCGAGCCTGGAGTCCCACGCCCCCGCCGACGGGCTGCCGGCGCTGGCGCTCGAGGCCCTGGGGCGCTACCACAAGCGGCTCGGCGACCTCCCCGAGGCGCGCCGCTACTACGAGGCGGCGGCCGCCTCCGACCCGAGGCTGAGCGACGCCGAGGTGAACCTCGGGAACGTCCTCTTCCTCCAGGGAGACCTCGACGGGGCCAAGGCCGCCTACTTGGCCGCCACCGACCGCGGCGGCAGCATGAGCTCGCTCGCGGCCGCCCACTACAACCTCTCGAAGCTCTACCTCCGGCTCGCGGCCGTGGAGCAGTCCACCGAGGCCCGCAAGAAGGCGCAGCAAGAGGACGCCGCCTACCTCGCGCGCAACGGGTCGGACGACGACTTCCGCGCCAACCGCTGGCTGGTGGACGTGGCGCCGCCGGTGGAGCGCATCGCCGAGCTGGCGGCGCGCGACCCGGCGCCGCAGGCGGTGATGGAGGCGGTGCGACGGCGGGTAGCGGGGGCGCTCTCCGGGCCGGGCTTCCCCTACGTGCCGCTCGCGCTCGTCGCCGCGCTGTGGGGGCTCACTGCGCTCATGGGAAGGCTCGACCCGTCGCGCGCCTGCGAGAAGTGCGGTCGCCCCGCGTGCCGCCGCTGCGACGGTGTCTCCGCGGGGACCTGCGGCCAGTGCGTGAACGTCTTCTACCGGCAGAACGTGGTGGATACCCGCGATCGGATGCACAAGGAGGCCCAGGTGAAGCGGCACGCCCTGTGGCGGCGCATCGCCACCCGCACCCTGGCGGTCCTGGGAGGCGGCGCGGGCCACGTCTTCGCCGGCCAGGCCCCGCTCGGTGCGCTCGCCCTCTTCGGGCTCCTCTTCCTCGCCTTCGTGGTCTGGTTCTGGCGGGGGGTCCTGCCGCTCCCGCAGCCCTCGCCGTATCCGGCGGTGGTGCGCCTCGCCCTCGCCGTGCCGCTCTTCCTGGCGCTCTACGCCCTCACGGTGCGGGACGCCTTCCGCCGCAGCCGAGAGGACTAGGGGAGATGGCCCTCACCGGCACGCTCAAGGACTTCGGGATCGCGGAGATCCTGCAGCTCATCGGGCAGCAGGCGAAGAGCGGAGCCCTGCACCTCAAGAACCGCAACGACGAGATCCACATCTTGGTATCGAGCGGCTTCGTGGTGAGCGCGGAGTTTGCTGGCCGCAAGTCCCGGGAGAAGCTCGGGAGCCTGCTCGTGCGAGCCGGCCTCATCACCCAGGCGCAGCTCCAGCTGGCGCTCGACGCGCAGAAGCGCACCCTGCGGCGCCTGGGCGACATCCTCATCGAGCTCGGCATGGTGGCCAAGGAGGAGCTGAAGGAGATGACGGCCCTCCAGACCACCGAGACCGTCTACCAGCTCTTCCACTGGAAGAGCGGAACGTACGACTTCGAGCCGGGAGAGGTGGAGTACGACCGGGAGACGGTGACGCCGCTGCGCTGTGAGTCGATGCTGATGGAGGGGTTCCGCCAGGTCGACGAATGGCCCATGATCCGGCGCAAGATCCCCTCCACCGCCGTCACCTTCGAGCGGGTGAAGGAACTCGACCTCGACAGCTCCAAGGCGGCCTGGAGTTCGCCCGCGCGCGCCCCCGAGGAGGAGCCCGGCGAGGGAGACGCCTCGGCGCTCGGCCGCAACGAGTGGCGTGTCTATGAGCTCGCCGTGGCCGGCCGGACGGTGGAGAAGATCGCCGACCTCTCCCGCCTGGGGGAATTCGAGGCCTGCAAGGCGCTCTTCAACCTCGTCAACCTGGACGTCCTGCGAGCCGTCGCCCCCTCGCGCCGCTCGGCGGCGGCCGAGGTTGGGGCGTACGCGCGCGACTGGGAGCACCGGCTCCGCGAGGGGGCGTCGCGCCTGCTCGCCACCGCGGCCATCGCTCTCGCGCTCGCCGCGCTGGGCTTCTTCGTCACTGAGCGCGGCCTTGCGGTGGACCCGACCGGGGTCTACGGGTTCCACGACAACCGTGCCGAGATGTTCCTCGCGCGCTGGCAGCTCGAGCGGATCCGCAGCGCTCTCGAGATCTACCGGCTGGAGCGAGGCCACTACCCCGACGCGCTCGGGGCGCTCGTCGAGGAGGGGCTGCTCGGGCAGAGGGACCTCCGCTACCCCTGGACGCGGGGATACTGGTACCGCCGGGACGGCGAGGGGTACCGCCTCCTGCCCCCGGTCGAGTAGCGCCGCAGCCCCGTGCCCCGGCGCGCCGCCCGGGTTAAGCTCCGTGGGTCGAGCGCGGCGCCGCCCTTCGCTTAGGCGCCCACCCGAAAAGGCGGTTCGCCGAGCGAGGAGGTCGATTGCCCCAGGCTGCCGAGTCTCCCCGATCCACCCGCATCGAATTCCCCGACAACGAGAAGGTCCGCGTGCTGTCCGGCGCCCACCAGGAGCACCTGAAGCTCATCGAGAGGCGCATGGGCGTGCAGGTCGGCTCCCGCGGCAACCAGATCGTGGTGGCGGGCGGCGACGAGGGGCGCCGGGAGCTCGCCGAGAAGGTGGTCCGGGAGCTCTACGACCTCGTCGACACCGGCTACCCGCTTTACCTCGAGGACGTCGACCAGGCCACCAAGCTCGCTTCCCAGGGCGTGCCCCTCCGCGACGTCTTCGGCGACACGGTGTACGTGTCGGCGCGCCACCGCATCATCACCCCGAAGAACCTGGGGCAAAAGCGCTACGTCCAGGCGATCCGCGACCACGACATCGTCTTCGGGATCGGACCCGCCGGCACGGGCAAGACGTACCTCGCCATGGCCATGGCCGTCGCCCACCTCGTCGATCGCCGCGTCAAGCGCATCGTCCTGACCCGCCCGGCGGTGGAGGCGGGCGAGCGGCTCGGCTTCCTCCCCGGCGACATCGCGGAGAAGGTGAACCCGTACCTGCGCCCCCTGCACGATGCCCTCTTCGACATGGTGGACTACGAGAAGGCGATGGCCTTCATCGAGCGGGGCACGGTGGAGGTGGCGCCGCTCGCTTTCATGCGCGGGCGGACGCTCAACGACTCCTTCATCATCCTCGACGAGGCCCAGAACACCACCAGCGAGCAGATGAAGATGTTCCTGACGCGGCTCGGGTACGGGTCGAGGGCGGTCATCACTGGTGATGTCACGCAGGTCGACCTGCCGAGCGGCCGGCCCAGCGGCCTCCTGGAGGTGCAGAAGGTGCTGCGGGGAGTGGAGGGGATCGCCTTCTGCCAGTTCAGCGAGATCGACGTGGTGCGCCACCCCCTGGTTCAGGAGGTGGTGAAGGCCTACGAAAGCTACGAGACTCGCCCCCGCCCGGAAGGGTCGTCGCGCCCGGAGGAGGGCGGGGGGGCGCCGCAGCCCTGAGCCGTCCCCTTGCGTCGGCCGCTAACGGGTGACAGGCTCGCCCCCGTGCCCACACCCGAGCCGCAGGCCCCGAAGGCCCAAGGACCGCGCACGCGGCGCCGCCTCCAGGAGCGATGGGCCGGGGCGGCGCTGCTCGTCGCGGTGGCGGTGGGGTCCGCCTTCGTACTCTTCCCCGGTACCGACGCGCCCGCCATCCCCGGCGAGGGCGCGGTGGGGCTCCCGGCCGCCGAGACCGTGCGCGCCCCGCGCGACCTCGCCGTCCCGGACGGCGACGCCACTCGGCGCCGGCGCGAGGAGGCGGCCGCCGCCGAGCCGCGCGTCTTCGACCACGACCTGGCTGCCGAGGAGGAGGCGGAGGCTCGGGTGCGCGAGGCCTTCCAGCTCATGCGCTCGACCGAGGCGCTCTGGCGCGAGCGGCGCGGCCTCTCCCCCGGCCACCGGGACACGGCCGCCGAGGCGGCCGACCTCGCCAGGGCCTACGCCGCTCGCCGGGACGAGTTCGCCTCCCGCCTGCAGCTCTGGGTCGACGACCCGGAGTTCGCGGCCCTCTCCGAGATCCGCTTCGCCAATCCGGCGGAGGAGGAGCTCCTCGCCCTGGCGCGGCGAGGGCTCGACGGGCTGGTGGTGGAGGACCGGGCGCTCCTCGCTGCCGACCGCGAGCACGGGGTTCGGGTCCGCGACGTGCGGGCCGGCGAGATCCGGGGCGAGCGGGCCGTGCAGGACCTCGACCGGCTTCGGGACGTCGCCGGCGCCCGCAAGGACCTCGAGCGGGCGGCGGAGGCGCTGCCCGACAAGAGCCCCCGGCTCCGCTCGGCCCTCGCCGAGGTGGGCTCCGCCCTCTTGCGCCCCACCCTGGTCCTCTCCCAGGCCGAGACGGAGAGGCGGCGGCAGCTCGCCGCCTCCCGGGTCACCCCGGTCGTCATCCCGGTGCGGCGCGGGGAGGCGGTGCTGGTCGCCGGGGAGCGCGTCGAGCCGAGCCACCTGGCGGTTCTCCGCGCCATGCGCGACCAAGGGCGGCTGTTCGACCGCGCCACCGTCCGCATCGGCGCCGGGCTTCTCGTGGGGGCGACGCTCCTGCTCCTCTGGATCGCGGCCGCGAGCCTGGGGGCGACGCTACGCCCGCGCAGGAGGGGGGCGCTGCTGCTGGCCGGCCTCTACCTCGCCACGCTCGCGAGCTGCGCTCTCGGGATCGCGCTCGGCGACGCCCTGCACGACCGCCTGCGCCAGGTGAGCGCCGAGACGTTCTCGCTCCTCGTGCCCGCGCCCGCCGGGGCGGCGCTCGCGGCGATGCTGCTCTCGCCGGCGGCGGGAGTGCTCCTGGCGGTGGCCGTCGGTGCCGCGAGCGGGCTGCTCGGTGGGCAGTCGGTGCTCTTCGGCATGACCGTGACGCTCGGGTCGATCGCTGCTGCCCTCCTCCTCGCCCGGGTGCAGCGCCGCCGCCACGTCTGGCGCAGCGGCGCGGTGGTGGGCGGCCTGCAGGCCTTCCTGGTGGGGTGCGGTTGGCTCTTCGCCGGTCGGCCGCTCGGCTGGCTGCCCCCGGAGGAACTCGTGACCGCCATGGGCGCCGCCTTCCTGTCAGGCGCGCTCCTCCTCCCCGTCATCGTCCTCCTGCTCCGTCCCGCCCTGGAGTCCCTCTTCGACCTGGCGAGCGACCTGCGCCTGCGCGACCTGGCGAGCCTGAACCACCCGGCGCTGAAGGAGCTCATCGTGCAGGCGCCCGGCACCTGGCATCACTCGGTGGTGACCGGGGCTCTGGCCGAGGCCGCGGCGCGCGCGGTGGACGCGGACCCCCTGCTTGCCCGCGTGGGCGCGTACTACCACGATCTCGGCAAGGGCAAGGACCCGGGCTGGTTCTCCGAGAACACCCGCGGCGAGAGCCCGCACGCCGAGCTTCCCCCGGCCAACAGCGCCCTCCTGGTGAAGCGGCACGTCGAGGACGGCGTGGAGATGGCGCGCCGCTGGAAGTTGCCGCGGCCGGTGGTGGAGATCGTGGCGCAGCACCACGGAACGCGCCTCGTCTCCTTCTTCTGGTCGAAGGAGCGGCGCTCCCATGACGGGGAAGCGGTGGCCGAGGTCGACGCCATCTACCGCTACCCGGGCCCGAAGCCCCAGACGCGCGAGGCGGCGCTGGTGATGATCGCCGACGCCTGCGAGGCCTCCTCCCGCGACCTCGTCGACGCCACCACCGACAAGCTCCTCGCCCTGGTGAGGCGGCGCATCGGCGAGATCGTGGACGAGGGCCAGCTGAACGAGTCCGACCTGACGCTCCGGGACCTGGAGGCCATCGCGAGCGCCATGGTCGAGGTGCTCGACGAGGTTTACCGGTCGCGTTCCAAGACCGGCGTCGGCCCCATAGCCGAGAGGCCCACTGCGCTGGCGGTCGTGCGCCCGTGAGGGTGGAGCTCCGCAGCGACCACCCCGGGGGTGCCGCCCTGGCCGGGCGGGTGCGGGCCATGGCGCGCGCGCACCTGGCGGCGCTCGAGCGTCCGGAGGCGGAGCTCTCCGTTCTCCTCACCGGGGACCGCGCCCTTCGCACTCTCAACCGTCGCTGGCGCGGGGCCGATCGCGCCACCGACGTGCTCTCCTTCCCCCTCCACGACCCGCCCGGGGAGAGCGACGAGCTCGGGGACGTGGCCATCTCGATCGACACTGCCCGGCGGAGGGCCCGCCGGGAAGGCCGTCCGGTCCTGGCCGAGGTGAACCGCTACCTGGTCCACGGGATCCTGCACCTGCTCGGCCACGACCACGAGCGGCCCGAGGACGCCCGCGCCATGGCGGTGCTGGAGGAAAGGGTGCTGGGGCGCTCGGGGCTGGTGTCCTCGGCTCTTCCGGCCCGCGCCCCGCGCCGGAGCGGGCGGGGCCGGAAGGACGGCTAGAGGTCCCGGCATCGGCCCTCGCGGCTCGCAGCGACGCGTGCCGCCCTTGCAGGGGCGCAGCCTCTACACTAGATTCGGCGGCCGGTTCGCGAGGAGCCGCTTCGCTGCGTGCTGCGGCGGACCCGGGAGGATCGATCCGACATGGCGAGCGCCACCGCCGAGCGACTGAGCGACCTCGCGGCCCGCATGGCCGCCCTCCGGGGGTCGCTTTGACGTCGAGGGCAGGCGGGATCGGGCCGCCGAGATCGCGCGCCTGACGGAGGATCCGGGCTTCTGGAACGACAACCAGAAGGCCCAGGGGCTCCTCAAGGAGAAGGCGCAGTGCGAGGCGGCGGTGGCGGAGTTCGACGGCGCCCAGCGCGCCCTCGACGACGCGGCCGCCCTCGACGAGCTCGCCGAAGAGGCGCGCGACGAGGCGGTGCGGGTGGAGGCCGCGGCCCACGCGAGCGCGGTGGAGCGGCAGGTGGGGGCGCTCGAGTTCCGGCGGATGCTCTCGGGCCCCCACGACCACGCCAACGCCATCGTCGAGGTGAAGAGTGGCGCCGGCGGCACCGAGGCCATGGACTGGGCCGCCATGCTCTACCGGATGCTGGTGCGCTACTGCGAGCGCAAGGGGTGGGAGGTGGAGCCGGCGGACATGGTCGCCGGGGAGGAGGCAGGGATCTCGAGCGCCTCCTTCATCGCCCGGGGCGACTATGCCTACGGGTTGCTCAAGGCCGAGAAGGGCGTCCACCGCCTGGTGCGGATCAGCCCCTTCGACTCCGCCGCCCGTCGCCAGACGAGCTTCGCCGCGGTGGACGTGACGCCCGAGTTGGAGGACGACATCGTCCTCGAGATCAAGGACTCCGACGTGCGCATCGACACCTACCGATCGTCCGGGGCCGGTGGGCAGAAGGTGAACAAGACGGACTCGGCGGTGCGCATCACTCACCTCCCGACCGGAATCGTGGTGGCGGTCCAGAACGAGCGCAGCCAGCAGAAGAACCGGTCGGTGGCCTGGAAGATCCTGCGCTCCCGGCTCTACGAGCTCGAGGAGCGCAAGCGGCAGGCGGTCCGTGACGCCGCCGAGGCCCAGAAGAAGGACATCGACTTCGGCTCGCAGATCCGCAGCTACGTTCTCCACCCCTACCGCATGGTGAAGGACCTGCGCACCGGGGTGGAGACCGGCAAGGTGGACGATGTGCTCGACGGGGAGATCGGGCAGTTCATCGAGCCCTTCCTGCTCGGCGTCCGCCGGACCGACCGGCCCACCGACGAGTAGCCGGGGGCCTTTGGGCGCGGGGCCTGCGCGGGGGGTGCGGAGAGATGGCCGGGTACATTCACGGGAGCGATCCCGCCGAGCGCCGGCGCCTGGCGCGGCTGAACGTGCTCCTGAACGAGAGAAGCCTGCGGGAAATGGCGCCCCGCCCCGGCGAGCGCATCCTCGACCTCGGCGCCGGCCAGGGGCAGCTCGCCCGCGCCATGGCGCGCGCCACCGGGAGGCCGGTGGTGGGGGTGGAGCAGAGCTCCTCCCAGGCGAGGGAGGCCCTGGATCTCGCAGCCGCCGCCGCGGAGGCGCACCTGCTCGACCTGCGGGTGGGGGATGCCGCCGACCCGCCGCTCGGCGAGGCCGAGTGGGGCACCTTCGATCTCGCCCACGCCCGCTTCCTGCTCGAGCACGTGCCCGAGCCAGAACGGGTGGTGGAGGCGATGGTGCGCGCCGTCCGGCCCGGCGGCCGGATCGTCCTCTCGGACGACGACCACGACGTCCTCCGGCTCCATCCCGAGCCGCCCGGCCTGAGGGCGGCTTGGGAAGCGTTCCTGCGCAGCTACGACCGCAACGGCAACGACCCCTTCGTCGGTCGCCGCCTGGCGGCGCTCCTCCACCGGGCCGGGGCTCTGCCGAGCCGGATCACCTGGGTGTTCTTCGGGGCCTGCGCGGGGGAGCCCGACTTCCCCGCCTTCGTCGAGAACTTGTCGCAGAACCTCCGAGGGGCCCGCGAGCTGATCGCCGGAACCGGGCTCGTCGACGGTCCGGCGCTGGAGCGGCTCGCGGAGGAGCTGCGCTCGTTCGCCGAAAGGCCGGACGCCGCCATCTGGTACGCCATGGCGTGGGCCGAGGGAACGCGGCCCGAGCGGTAGCCGGCCGGCCCCGCTTCAGGTGGGCGAGTAGACGATGGGCTGGCGCGCCAGGAAGAAGCGCTCGATGGCGTCGACGGCCCAGCCGGGCAGGTTCTGGAGGCGCACGCCGCAGCCCGGGGGCTGGCGCCCGGTAGTGGCCGACTTGCTCCGGATGAAGGCTACCTCGCCGTCGAGGTCGATCTTGCGCCCGTCGGCGAGCCCCAAGCGCACCTGGACGCGCGTGCCCACCGGAGGAGGCATGGACGAGGCGATGAAGACGCCTCCCGAGTCGATGCGGCGGGTCACTCCCACGAAGAAGTTGTGCTCCGAGACCAGGCTAACGCTCACCTCGACCCGCGCGTTCTGGGGTCGAGGACGCTCCTCCACCAGCTCCTCGTCGATGAGGGCCATCAGGTCCACGTTGGGCTGCGGCGCCGCCCGCAGGGGGTGCTCGTCCGTTTCCCCGAGCGCGGGAGCGCTGGGCGAGGGAGAGCGCGGGACCGGGGCGGTCACCGAGGGAGTGGGCGGGGGTGCCGGGGGCGGAGCCGCCGCCTGCCGCGGGGAGGCCCGCTCCACCACCGAGAGCGGACGAGACAGCACCTCGGCGCGCGCCAGCGCCCGCTCGGCGCCGGCCACGGCGGCGAGCGGCTCCACGATCTCGCGCGACGGGGCCACCACCATCACCCGCACGCCCACGCGGGCGGCGCTCTGCGCCGCGGTAAGGGCGCTGCCCCAGCTCGCGTCCGGGGCCGCCGGCAGGAGGAGGACCACCACGTGCGGGGCGACCGCGCGCAGCATCGCCTCCAGCTCGGTGGGGGCGGGGACGCAGTAGAGGGCAAACCCCGCCCGCTCCAGGTGCAGGTGGAGTGCGACCGAGACATCCGCGTCCGTGCCCACCACGAGGACGCGAGACGCCGCCAGGGCGCCCGCGGAGTTCACGCGCTGCGACCCCCCGTCTCGATGAGGATGCGGCGCTCCAGGTCCGCCCGGTTGGTGGCGTTCCCAAGCGCGGTGTCGAGGGAGATGCGCTTCGCCTCGTGCAACTTGTAGAGATACTGGTCGAAGGAGTGCATGCCCAGGTCCGCCCCCGCCGTCTCCATGTAGGGCTTGATCTCCTTGATGCGCGCGCCGTCGCGGATCATCTCCCGCACCGTGGAAGTGGCGAGCAGGGCCTCCACCGCGGGGATGAGCCCGGCCGCGTCGGCGCGGATGAGCAGCCGCAGCGCCACCACCGCTTGGAGGTTGTCGGCGAGGCGGGCTCGCACCGTCTCCTGCTCGTCAGAGGGGAACAACCCCACCACGCGGCCGACGGCCCGGGCTACGTCGGGGGTGTGCAGTGAGGTGATGACGAGGTGGCCGGTCTCCGCCGCCTTGAGGCAAATGTCGGCCGACTCCCGGTCGCGGAGCTCGCCCACCATGAGGATGTCGGGGTCCTGCCGGAGCGCGGCCCGCAGGGCGTCGGAGTAGCTGGCGGTGTCGGTGCCCACCTCCCGCTGGATGACGAGCCCGCGCCCCGAGTTGAAGATGAACTCGATGGGGTCCTCCACCGTCACCACGTGCAGGCGCTCCTGCTGGATGATGTGGTTGATGATGGCGGCGATGGTGGTCGACTTTCCGTTGCCGGTGGCCCCGGTGATGAGGACCAGCCCGCGCCGGGTCTCCGCCAGGGTGGAGACCGCCGGAGGAAGGTTGAGGGTGGCGAAGTCGGGGATGAGGAAGGGGATGGTCCGCATGACCGCTCCCCAGCTGCCCCGCTGCTTGAAGATGCTGGCTCGGAACCGGGAGACGCCGGCGAGGGAGTAGCTCCGGTCCACCTCGCGGAAGTCGAGCGGCGCGAACCCCGATCCGGGAGCCTGCAGGACGAAGTTCGCGATGGCCTCGGTATCGGCGTGGGTGAGAGGAGGCACCTTTGCCGAGAGAAGTTCGCCGAACACCCGGTAGGTGGGGGGGTATCCGACCTCGAAGTGCACGTCGCTCGCCTGGCGTTTCACTGCCAGCTGCAGGAACGAGTGGAACATCTCCTCGCTGAGGGGCCCCTGGGACGCTTCCATGCGTGCGAGTCTAGCCCGCGTGCGGCGCGG
This sequence comes from Anaeromyxobacteraceae bacterium, assembly GCA_035499295.1. Classification (GTDB taxonomy): domain Bacteria; phylum Myxococcota; class Myxococcia; order Myxococcales; family Anaeromyxobacteraceae; genus DATJZG01. The sequence continues at coordinate 23,203 of DATJZG010000072.1, read as the reverse complement.
CCACCAGACTGCGACCTCCTCCTGCTCTCCCCGAAAGACCGGGGGTTCTGGCGGGTCGGGACGCCGTGTGGTTCTATGGCCACATGCTTGCCTCCGTCGCAGAGGTCGCCGCCCGGCTCGAGGCAGAGGGCTACCTCTCGTCGCGCGAGATCGCGACCTCCGTCTTCCTCGCCGAGAGGCTGGAGAAGCCGCTCATGGTGGAAGGGCCGGCGGGGGTGGGCAAGACCGAGCTCGCGCTCGCCTGGGCCCGCGCCACCGGGAGGGAGCTGCTCCGGCTGCAGTGCTACGAGGGGCTCGACGAGGCCAAGGCGCTCTACGAGTGGGAGTACGGCAAACAGCTCCTCTACACCCAGATGCTGAAGGAGCGCATCGGCGAGACCCTCGCCGGCGCCCGGACGCTCGAGGAGGCGGCCGACCGCCTCGACGCCGAGGGCAACGTCTTCTTCAGCGAGCGCTTCCTCCTGCCGCGCCCGGTTCTCCGCGCGGTGACGAGCGATCGTCCCGCGCTCCTCCTGGTGGACGAGGTGGACAAGGCCGACCCGGAGTTCGAGGCCTTCCTCCTCGAGGTTCTCTCCGACCAGGCGGTGACCATCCCCGAGCTCGGGACGCTCCGGGCGCGACACCCGCCCCGGGTGCTGCTCACCTCCAACGCCACCCGCGACCTCTCCGACGCCCTGCGGCGCCGGTGCCTCCACCTCTTCATTGACTTCCCCACCCAGGAGCGCGAGCTCGCCATCGTGCGCGCTCGCGTCCCCGACGCCGGCGCCGAGCTGGCGCGGCAGGCGGTGGCGGCGGTGGCGGTGCTGCGGCGGATGGACCTGAAGAAGGCCCCTTCCATCTCCGAGACCCTCGACTGGGTGCGCTCCCTGCTGCTGCTCGGCGCGCACGCGCTCGACGAGAAGGTGCTCTCGGAGACGCTGAGCGTGCTCCTCAAGCACGAGGCGGACGCCCAGTCCGCGAGGCCGCGCGCCGCCGATCTGGTCCGCGGCACGGCGCCGGGGCCGGCGTAGCATAGGCGCCCACACCGGCCCCGGGCGGCCCGCCGCCCGGTGGACCCGCCGCCGCAGGCGTGGCTAGACTCGGGCACGCGGCGCCGGCCGCTCGCATGGACACCAAGCGCCTCCTCATCGTCGAGCCCGACGAGCCCTTCGCGCTCTCGCTCGCCTCTCTCTTCCAGGGCGACGGGTTCGCCACCTCGCTCGCCCGCAGCGCCGCCGAGGCCGAGCGAGCAGTGGGGGAGCGCGTGCCCGATCTGCTCGTCCTCCGGGCGGAGCTCCCCGATGTCTCCGGCTTCGCTTTGGCCGGCCGCCTGCGGCGGACCCCGGACGCGGCCGGGGTGCCGATCATCCTCGTCTCCTCCGAGGCCGCGCCCGAGGCCTTCGTCGAGCACGCCCGCACCGCGGCGGCCGCCGACGGCTACCTTTCCATGCCCCTCGACACCGAGGCCCTCACGGCGCTGGCGCGGCGCCTGCTCGAGGCGGGAGCGGCGGAGCCGGCGGACGACGCCGTGCTCGCCGACGGCGCCGACCCGGCGGTGGAGGTGCCGATGGGGCGCCCCGCCGAGCCTGCGCGGTCGCAGGAGCCGGCGCCGCCGCCCGTCCCGCAGAGACCCAAGCGCCAGAGTCTCACCGACGAGGACCGGCTCTTCCTCGACCGCACCTTCCGCTCGGTCTCCGACCGGCGCCAGGCCCTCATCCTCGAGTCCTACCGGCGGCGCCCGCCGCCGCGCCGGGACCTCTTCTCCTCGCAGGAGGGGAGGCTCGCCCTCTTGCGCGAGGAGCTGAAGGAACGGGAGGCGCAGATCGCCCGACTCTCCGAGCTCTGGGAGGTGCGCGATCGCGAGGTGGCCTCCGCCGACGAGCGCGTCCACAACAAGGACGTGGAACTCCAGGGGATCAAGCTCCGGGCGGAGGAGATGGCGCGCAAGTTGGCCGCAGCCCGCGAACTCCTGCTGCAGCGCGATCGCGAGCACGGCGCGTCGATCCAGGACCTGCTGCTCGAGAAGTTCAGCCAGGAGAAGGAGCTCATCGAGGTGGTGGCCTCGAGCGAGAGGCGGATCCACGAGTTGCAGCGCGATGTGCGCCTGCGCGACGACGACCTCGCACAGCGGAAGCTCGCGCTGGAGTCGGCGGCCGAGGAGGCGGCGCGCCTCGAGCAGAGGCTCCACCAGGCCCAGGAGAGGGCCGAATCGCGCCAGTCCGAGCTCGCCCGGGAGGTCGCGCGCCGGGAGGAGGACCTGCAGGGCGTGGGGAGGGAGCTCGCCCAGGCGCGCTCGGCGCTCGAGGCGGCCTGGCGCGAGCGAGACGAGGTTCAGGCCGCAGCGCGCTCGGCGGCGGAGGCCTTCCAGGCGCGGGTGGACGAGCGCGAGGGCGCGCTGCGCGAGCGCGAGGACCGGCTCGCGAGGGAAGGGGAGGAGCGCCGCCGGCTGGAGAAGGTCCTGCGGCGCCGCGAGGAGGAGCTCGCTCGGGCCACGGCCGCCCGATTGGCCGAGACCGCATCCGCGCCCGGCGGCACAGGGCCCCCGCTCGAGGAGCCGCCCCCCGCGGTCGCCGGAGCGCCGGCCGGACCGGGGGAGGGGAAGGGCGGGGCGGTATGATCCCGGTCCCGCCGATCCTCCGCAGCGCCCTGCTGGACCGCTTCCCTCACGGTTTCACCACCCGCTCGGGCGGGGTGTCGGAAGGGCCCTTCGCGAGCCTCAACCTCGGGGACCGGGTCGGGGACGACGCCGCCCGCGTGGAGGAGAACTGGAGCCGCCTGCGAGCCGCCACCGGGCGGGAGTTCGCCCGGGCGAGGCAGGTGCACGGGAACCGGGTGCTCGACGCCGCCCGTCCGACCGAGCTCGCGGAGGAGGCCGACGCCGTCCTCTCCTCCACGGCCGGGCTCGCGGCCTGCGTATCGGTCGCCGACTGCGTCCCCATTCTCATCGCCGACCCGGAGAGCGGAGCGGTGGCGGCAGTGCATGCGGGGTGGCGCGGGACGCTCGCCCGGGTGGCGGAGGAGGCGGTGAGGGCGCTCGTCCGGGAACACCGGGCTCGGCCGGAGCGGCTCCTCGCCGCCATCGGGCCGAGCATCGGCCCCTGCTGCTACGAGGTGGCGCCCGAACTCGCCGAGCGGTTTCGCGGCGAGCTCGGTCAGGCGACCGGCAACCCGAGCCCGGGCCAGGCCCGGGTCGACCTGTGGCTCGCCAACGAGGTCGTGCTGCGGCGGGCGGGGGTCGAGCGCCGCCACATCGACCAGCTGCGCCGCTGCTCCTCGTGCGAGGACGGCACGTTCTTCTCGCACCGGCGCGACGGTGGGCGCACCGGGCGCCAGGTGGGCTTCATCGCTCCGCTTTCTTGACTGTGGCTCGTAGGGGTCCGAGGATCTTGAGGGATTTGACGAAATCGCCACCGAGAGCCGCCGCGGCGGCCCTGATGCTCTGCGCCTGCGCGTCGGAGGACCCGGCTCTTCGCAAGGAGCTCAACTCGTTGCGTGCCGAGCTGCAGACCCTGCAGGGGGAGAACGCGGAGCTGTCGAGGAAGCTCGACGCTCTGGGCAGCCGCGTCGACCTGCTCGCCGCGCGCCCGGTCCCGCAGGCCGCGGCACCCGCCCCCTGCGAGCCCGCGCCGCAGAAGGCGGCCGAGCCGCTCGTGCCGAGCCGGCTCAAGGTGGTGCGCCTCCAGCCCGAGGCCGAGAAGGCGAAGGGAGCGAAGCCGCCCCGCCAGCGCCCGTCGCCGACCGGCCCGCGCGCGGCCCCCGCTCCCCTGCCGACCTCGACGGCGGTGCGCGAGCCCGACCCGAGCCAGATGGCCGCCCTCGGGCCGGGCGGGAAGGACCTCGCCGCCGAGGCCCGGGCGGCTCTCGACGCCGCGTGGGCGCAGGCCGGGCTCTCGCGCGCTCGCGCGCTCGAGCAGTTCACCGCGCACTACCCGGGTCACCGCGCCGCGCAGGATTCGCTCGTCGGGGCCGCGCGCGCCCGGGCCGAGGTCGGCGACCCCGATGGATCGTGCGAGGACTACGCCAAGGCCGTGAGGGAGTACCCGGCCGGAGACGCGATGCCGGACGCGCTCCTCGGGCTCGCGTCGTGCGAGTTGCGCGCCGGTCGAGCGGACGAGGCGAAGCGGCTCGAGGCCCGCCTGGCCCAGGACTATCCGAACTCTCCCGCCCAAAAGCGCGCGCGCGAGCGCGCGTCCGCAGCCCAAGGAGCCGCCCCATGAGCCCCTGCTGGAAGATCGCCGCCCTGGCCGCCGCGCTGCCGTCCCTGGCGCTCGCCCAGGCGAATGCCCTCGACGCCGCGAAGGGGGTGAGCCAGACGCAGCAGGCCGGCGTGGCACGGGAGGAGAAGCTCATCGACCCGGCCTTTAGCGACGCGCCGGAGCCGGCGCCGGCGAAGGCCCCGAGCGCCGCGCCGGTGGACCTCACGCCAGCGGCGGAGCAGTTGGAGGGGACGGGCGGCGAGGAGGCGCTGCCCGCGCCCGCCCCCGCTCGCGCCCCGGGGGCCGCCCCGCCCGACAGCTACACGGTGAAGCCCGGGGACACGCTCTGGGATCTCTCGGGCCGCTATCTCGACAATCCCTGGTACTGGCCGAAGCTCTGGTCCTACAACCCGGGGATCGCGAATCCGCACTGGATCTACCCGGGGAACGTGGTCCGCTTCTTCCCCGCCGGCGAGGAGGCGCCCGCGCAGGTGGCGCCCGTCGCCGACGCGACCGCCGCCCCCGCCCCGGTGGACGACTTCACGGCGCCGAAGGAGCTCGAGGACCTGAGCCGGGGGAGTATCGACAAGATAGAGGTCCTCGACGAGGAGGACGCGGTGATGGTGGTGGGTCCCTACAAGGTGGCGCACCCCAAGCCGAAGGGGCCCATGGTGCAGCGCAACAGCTTCGTCACGCCGCGGGAACTCCAGGAGGCGGGCAACATCGTCGCCGCCTTCGAGGAAAAGATGAACCTGAGCGTCGGCGACAAGATCTACGCGCACTTCCGCGACCCCGGCCAGGTGAAGGTGGGCCAGAAGGTCTCCATCTACCGCACCGAGGGGGCCATCCTGCACCCCTTGACGCACGAGCTCTGCGGCTACAAGACCGTCATCCTGGGGAGCGCGCGGGTCACCGCCGTCGCCCCCGCCAAGGCCACCACGCTCGTCATCACCTACTCGAACGAGGTCATCGAGCGCGGCGATCTCATCGGGCCCGCCTCGGAGCAGGTGCTCAAGCCCCTCTTCTTGCGGCCGAACCGCACCGAGGTGGCGGGCTTCATCATCGGCGTGCAGCCGAGCATCATCACCGGCGCGGCGGAGTTCAACGTCGTCTACCTCGACAAGGGGAAGGCCGACGGGGTCGACATCGGCAACACCTTCGTGGTCGTGCGCAGCGGGGACCCGCTCTTTGCCCCCATCGATCGCCCCATGTACGGCGCGACCGACTCGATGTACAGCGCCGCCGACCGCCTCATGTACGAAACGTCGAATCGTCCGATGGACGCCACCGGGCTGCCCGCGGAGGTGATCGGCGAGGTCATCGTCTTCGACGCCCAGGAGCGCGCCTCTTCGGCGTACGTCCGCCGCAGCCTCATGGACGTTCTCGTCGGCGACCACGTCGAGATGCACCCGGAGGGCCCGGGGGCAGGCTCCGGAAAGCAGGGAGGATAGCCCTCCGCGGCGCCGTCGCTCGCGGCCTCGAGCCCGCCGGACCGGGCGGCGGTGGGCCCGGACGACATGGGGTGCGCTTGACCTTGTCCGACCCCGTGCGTATATGACCCGGCCGCATGAGGGGCCATCGAGCCATCCTCCTCTGCGGGGCGGAGCGCCGTCCCATCGAGGGAGTGAGGCGATTGAAGGGGGCAGGGTAGCCGCGGGCGGCCCGCGAAGCGCCTCGGTGAGAGCCCGCCGGTGAGCGGGTGAGCGAGGTTGCGAGCGACGAGAGATTCCTCGAGGACGGGAACGATGGCGACCGAGAAGAAGAACGGCGCGAAGGGCGCGCGGGCCAAGAGCGGCGCGAAGGTGGTGGCCAAGCCCGCCCCGGCCGCGAGGTCCGCCAAGGTCGCCCGGTCCCCCGCCGCCGAGAAGGCGGTGGCGAAGTCCTCCCGGCCCGGCAAGGGCAACAGCCTGGTGGTGGTGGAGTCTCCCGCCAAGGCGAAGACGATCAAGGAGTACCTGGGGCGCGCCTTCGACGTGATGGCGTCGGTGGGCCACATCATGGACCTGCCCAAGTCGAAGCTCGGCGTCGACGTGGCCCAGGGCTTCGAGCCGCAGTACGTGGTGATCCGGGACAAGTCGAAGGTCCTCTCGGACATCAAGAAGGCGGCGCGCAAGGCCAACCGGATCCTGCTCGCCACCGACCCCGACCGGGAGGGCGAGGCCATCGCCTACCACCTGTCGGTGGAGCTCGGGGCGCCGGGCGGCGACGACCGCGTCCAGCGGGTGCTCTTCAACGAGATTACCAAGACCGGCATCCTGGCGGCCATCGACAAGCCCGGGCCCCTCGACCGCAAGAAGTACGACAGCCAGCAGGCGCGCCGGATCCTCGACCGCCTGGTGGGCTACCAGATCAGCCCCATTCTCTGGAAGAAGGTGCGCCGCGGGCTCTCTGCCGGTCGAGTCCAGTCGGTCGCCGTCCGCCTGGTGGTGGAGCGCGAGCGCGAGATCCAGGCCTTCGTCCCGGTGGAGTACTGGACGCTCGACGCCGACCTGGCCGCCGCTCTCCCCCCGGAGTTCCGGTCGCGCCTGGTGAAGCTCGGCGGCGAGAAGGCGGAACTAAAGGAGGGCGAGACGGCGCGGTCGCTCGTCGCCGAGCTCGCGGGGGAGCGCTTCGTCGTCGCCGCCATCGAGCGCAAGGAGCGACGGCGCAACCCGCCGCCGCCCTTCACCACCGCCAAGCTGCAGCAGGAGGCCGCCAACCGCCTCGGCTTCACCGCCAAGAAGACGATGACGTTGGCGCAGCGGCTCTACGAGGGCGTCGACCTGGGCGAGGACGGGATCACGGGTCTCATCACCTATATGCGGACCGACTCGGTGCGGCTCGCTCCCGAGGCCGTGGAGGCGGCGCGTGCACACATCGCCGCCCGCTACGGAAAGGAGTACCTGCCCGACGAGCCCAACGTCTACCGCACCAAGCAGAAGCAGGCCCAGGAGGCGCACGAGGCGGTGCGCCCGGCCTCGCTCGACTTCCCGCCGGAGAGGGTGGCCGCGCACCTCGAGCCGCAGGGGGAGCGCGACATGGCGCGGCTCTACGAGCTCATCTGGAACCGCTTCGTGGCCTGCCAGATGCTGCCGGCGGTCTACGACCAGACCGCGGCGGACGTGCAGGCAGGGCGCGCCACCTTTCGGGCGACCGGCTCGGTCCTCAAGTTCCCGGGCTACCTGGCCGTGTACGGCGAGAAGCGCCCCGAGGACGAGGCGGGGGCGGAGCAGGAGAGGGAGGGGGAGGAGGCGAAGGAGCGCGCCGAGGACCGCACCCTTCCGCCCCTCGAGGCCGGCCAGGAGCTGCGGCTCGTGCGGCTCGTGCCGGAGCAACACTTTACCCAGCCGCCGCCGCGCTTCAACGAGTCCTCGCTCATCAAGGAGATGGAGGAGCGCGGGATTGGACGCCCCTCCACCTACGCGAGCATCCTCTCCACCATCCAGGACAAGGGGTACGTGGAGAAGCTGGAGCGGGTCTTCAAGCCGACCCAGCTCGGGTTCGTGGTCACCGACGAGCTCGTGAAGGCCTTCCCGCGGGAGCTCGACGTCGCCTTCACCGCCGGCATGGAGGAGAAGCTCGACGAGATCGAGGAAGGCAACATGGGGTGGCAGTCCGTCCTGGCCGAGTTCTGGTCCACTTTCAAGGAGGACCTCGACAAGGCCGAGGTGGTGATGCGGGACGTGAAGCGCCAGGAGATCCCCACCGACGTGGCCTGCGAGAAGTGCGGCAAGATGATGGTCATCAAGTGGGGGCGCAACGGCGAGTTCCTCGCCTGCCCGGGCTACCCGGAGTGCCGGAACACCATGAACTTCCGGCGCGAGGGGGACCAGGTCGTCCCGATGAAGGAGGAGGAGGTCCCGACCGACGAAAAGTGCCCCGAGTGCGGGGCGGCCATGGTCATGAAGCGGGGCCGCTTCGGGCGCTTCTTCGCCTGCACCCGGTACCCGGAGTGCAAAGGGACGAAGTCCATTCCGCTCGGCGTCCCATGCCCAAAGTGTGGCAGCGACCTCTCGGAGCGTCGCTCGCGCCGGGGCAAGACCTTCTATGGGTGCACCGCCTACCCCAAGTGTGACTTCGTCTCCTGGGACAAGCCCAGGGCCGAGCCCTGCCCGCTGTGCGCGAATCCGTGGCTCGTCGAGAAGTACTCGAAACGCGACGGCGCGTTCGTGGCCTGCCCGAACAAGGAGTGCGGCTACCGGCGAGTCTCCGGGGACGGCGAGCAGGCGGCCGTCTCCCCGGCCAATGTGGTCACCGGCACTGCGTGAAAGAGGTGAGAGCGCGTAAGCCGGTGTGCGCGGCCCAATCCTTGACACCCTCTCGAAGCCCCTGATAGGACAGCTTTCAGCCTTTTCCGTCGAAAAACCAAGCGATTCCGGCGCGTCCGGCAGCTCCCATCGGAGAGCAGATGATCCAGTACCTTGCCGAGTTCTTCAGCGTGGGTGGCCCGTTCATGTTCGTGAACCTGGTCATCCTGGCGGTGGCCATCGCCACCATCGTCGAGCGGGTGATCACCCTGGGGTTCAAGCTCAACCTGAACGCCCGGCCCTTCATGGAGCAGATCCAGAAGCTCGTCGCCGCCGGCAACCTCGACAAGGCCATCAAGCTCACCGAGGCGGCGCCCAACGCCGCGCTCGCCAAGGTGGTGCGGGCCGGGCTCTCCCAAGGCAATCGCGGCCAGGAGGAGGTATCGCGGGCGCTCGAGGAGGAGGTGCTGCAGCAGACGCCGGCCATCACCCGGCGCATCGCGCCCCTGTGGTCGCTCGCCAACGTGGCCACGCTCGTCGGGCTCATCGGCACCATCACCGGCCTCATCACCACCTTCCGCTCCCTCGGCGTCGCCACCCCGGAGATGAAGCAGGTGATGCTCTCGCGCGGCATCGCCGAGGCCATGAACAACACCGCCTTCGGCCTCATCATCGCGGTGGTGTGCATCATCGCCCACCTCATGCTCTCCTCGAAGGCGAAGGCGATGGTGGAGGAACTCGAGTTCAACGCCCTCCGGCTCGAGAACATCCTCTCGCGCCGCGCCTCGGGAGAGGCGAGCCCGCTCGACGCGAGCGGGCGCCGCGCCTAGGCGCGAGGAGGACCGGGCCCCATGCGTCGCTGGGTGCACGCCGAGGAGCACGCGGGCGAGCTCAACATCGTCCCCTACCTGGACGTCGTCACCAACCTCGTCGTCTTCATGCTCCTCTCCATCACCGGGCTCATCACGCTCGGGGTGGTGAACGTCTCTGCCCCCAAGATCGGCGGCGACGCCGCCGTGGTCCAGGACGCGAGCGCGCCGCGCCTGCTCCTCACCGTGGCCATCTCCAAGAGCGGGTTCTACGTCGCCGGCGCCGGGGGCGTCCTGGGCGGGCCCGCCGACAAGCCCACCGTCGACGCCGCCCAGCCCCCGACCGTCCCGCTCCGGAACGGACAGTACGACTATGCCGCCCTCACCGACGTCCTCGAGAAGGTGAAGGAGCGCTACCCGCAGGAGACCAACGTCATCCTCTCTGCCGACCCCGACATCCAGTACGAGATCCTGGTGAAGACGATGGACGCCACCCGGGAGCGCCGGGTGAAGCTCCCGAACGGGACCATCGACAAGAAGCCCCTCTTCTACGACGTGTCGCTCTCCCTCATCGGCTAGAGGCTCGCCCGACCATGGCTCAGAACGCCCAGAGCGCCGCCCGCAAGTCCGAGGCGGCGAGGCTCGCGGAGAGCCGCGAGGGACGAAGGCGGCGGCGCCGCAAGCTCGACCTGGGCGACATCCGCGAGCTCAACATCGTCGCCATGATGGACATGATGACGATCCTGCTCATCTTCCTGCTCAAGTCGTACCAGGCCTCGTCGATCTCGGTGAACATGTCGGAGGATCTGAAGCTGCCGGTGTCGACGGCACAGGTCCAGCCGCAGGACAACATCAACGTCACCATCGCCATGAACGGCGTCACGGTGGGCGACAAGCTGGCGCTCCCGCTCCAGACAGGTCTCGTCCCGGCGGCGGCCAAGGAGGGCGGGCGCGCCGACGGCTTCTACATCGGGGCGGTGTACGACGCGCTCAAGCGCGAGGTCGACAAGCAGAAGTACGTCGCCCAGTACAACCCCAAGGCACCGTTCATGGGGCGCGTGAACGTCATCGCCGACCGGCGCGTTCCCTACCGGACGCTCATGGAGGTGCTCTACACCGCCGGGCAGGCCGAGCTCGGCGAGTACAAGTTCATGGTGCTCAAGAACGAGTAGGGCGCTTCGCCGTTCCCGCGCACTCGGCGCACTCGAGGGCGAGGGGAAGGGCCTCGAGCCGCTTCGACTCGATCGGCTCCCGGCAGCGGTGGCAGATGCCGTACTGTCCGGCGTCCAGGCGCTCCAGCGCCGCGGCGATGCGGGTGAGCTCCCCGCGCTCGGTCTCCTCGAGCTGGTTCAGTCGCTGCTGGGCCTCCTCGCTCTGGGCCTCGTCGCCGAACTCGATCTCGCGCTCGCTCCGGATCTCCTGGATGCCTGCCTCGGCGGTGCGCGAGAGTCTGGTGAGCTGTCGCCGGCGCTGCTCCAGCCGCTCCCTCAGGCTGCGAAGTTCCTCGGGCCGCATGGCGATTCCTCCACGCATGGCGATGCCTCCAGCTGGAAGCATCGCGCCGGCCTCGCGCCCATGGCAAGCCACCCTTTCCGGGTATTCGGGTGCCCTTCGGGGAAGGGGAGGAGAGCCGGGCCCCCCGACGCCGGCCCGGTCCTCGTGGTAAGGAAGCGCGATGCCGACGCGGGTCACGGTGGTGGGCGGGGGGCTGGCCGGCTGCGAGGCCGCCGCGGTGCTCGCCGCCGCCGGGGTGCAGGTCGACCTGCGGGAGGCGAAGCCGGCTCGCCGCTCGCCGGTGCAGCACTCAGACGGACTCGCCGAACTCGTCTGCTCGAACTCGCTGCGCTCCGACAATCCGGCGAACGCCATCGGGTTGCTGCACGAGGAGCTGCGCCGCCTCGGCAGCCTGGTGCTCGCCTGTGCCGACGCGACGCGCGTGCCGGCCGGCGACGCCCTGGCGGTGGACCGGGAGCGGTTCAGCGCGCTCGTCACCGAGCGCGTCACGTCGCTCCCGCTCGTCCAGCTCCGGCGTGAGGAGGTGCCCGACCTGCCCGAGCCCCCCGGCCTGTCGGTGATCGCCACCGGGCCGCTCACCTCCGAACCCCTCGCCGCCGCGCTCGCCCGCGTCACCGGCGGCCACCTCGCCTTCTACGACGCCATCGCCCCCGTGGTGGCCGACGAAACGGTGGACCGGCAGGTGGCCTTCGCCTCCTCGCGGTACGGGAAGGGAGGGGGCGACGACTACCTAAACCTGCCGCTCGACGAGGGGGAGTACCAGGCCTTCGTGGCGGAGCTCCTCTCGGCAGAGAAGGTGCGGGGGCACGGCGAGGAGGAGCCCCGCTACTTCGAGGGGTGCCTGCCCATCGAGGTGATGGCCGAGCGGGGCCTCGACGTGCTCCGCTACGGACCGATGAAGCCGGTGGGACTCGTCGATCCCCGCACCGGCCGGAGACCCCACGCGGTGGTCCAGCTGCGGCGCGAGGACCTCGCCGGCACGGCCTGGAACCTGGTGGGGTTCCAGACCCGCCTGACCTGGCCCGAGCAGCGTCGGGTCCTCCGCGCGCGCATCCCGGGGCTCGCGGCCGCCGAGTTCGAGCGAATGGGGCAGGTGCATCGCAACACCTTCGTGGACGCGCCCCGGGTGCTGGCGGAGGACCAGTCGCTCCGGGCGAGCCCCCACCTGTTCCTGGCGGGCCAGATCACGGGGGTGGAGGGCTACGTCGAGTCGGCGGCCTCCGGTCACCTGGCGGCCCGGGCGGTTCTCGACCGCCTCGCCGGGCGCCCCTTCCGGCCGCCGCCGGCCGGCACCGCGCTGGGCGCGCTCCACCGCCACGTCACCGGCGCGGCCCACCCCCCCGGCGCCGACTACCAGCCGTCGAACGTGGTCTTCGCTCTCTTTCCCCCGCTCGCCGGGCGCCACCGCGGCAAGGAGGCCCGCAAGGCCGCCCACCTCGAGCGCGCCCGCCGCCAACTCGAGGAGTGGATCCCGTGAGAAGTGCCGCCGCCGCCCTGTTCTGCCTCGCCGCCCTGCTGGCGGCTGCCTGCAGCGATGGCTCCCGCATCCCGGCGGGGCTCGGGCGGCGCGTCGCCGAGGGGCAGGCCCTGGGTCTCCACCCGTCCCCGGACGGAACCCGCCTCGCCTGGCTGGAGCGCTGCGCCCGGCCGCCCTTGCCGCAGCTCCCGCAGGGGGCGCTCGCCTGTGATCTGCTCGTCGCCTCGGCGGAGGGAGGCGCGGCCACCCGCGTCGCCGAGGGGGTGAGTTCCCTCGACGCCGGCTTCAGCTGGGGTCCCGACGGGTCGCTGGCGGCGCTCGCCAACCACGACTACGCCACCGGTACCGGGACCCTGGTGCTGCTGAGGCCGGGGGACGCGCCCGTGCGCCTGGCGTCCCACGTCGGCTACTACGGCTTCGGGCCGAGCGGGATCCTGGCGTTCGTCTCGGCGGGGGAGCTCTCCCTCGCCTCCCCGGGAGGCCGGCCGGCGCCGGTGCCCGGGGCGGCGGGGATCGCCACCTTCGAATTCCGCCCGGCCGACGCGACCGAGCTGCTGGCCCGGCGCCAGTCCACCGCCGGCGGGGAACTCGTGCTCGTCCGTGGGGGGACCGCGACGCCCCTGTCGCGCACCGCCGTCGCCGACTACGCCTGGTCGCCGGATGGGCGCTTCGCGGCCGCCACCGCGCGCGGCCCGGATGGCACCTGGGATCTTCAGTTGTGGCGGGCAGACTCGGCGCGACCGGCCGCGACGCTCGGGCGGGACGTGCACGGGTTCGCCTTCGCCCGCGACGGGTCGGCCCTCGCCTTCCTGGCGGGGATGGCCCCCGGCAAGGCGGGCGACCTCTTCGCCGCGGCGCTGCCGGGCGGGCCGGCCGCGGGAGAGGTCCGGGCGCAGCGGGTGGCGACGGGTGTCGGCGAGTTTCGTTGGGCTGCCAAGGCCGCGCGGCTCGCCTGGCTCGAAGCCTTCGACCCGCGAATCCGCGCCGGAACGCTCTGCGTCGGAGGCCCAGGGGTGGCCCCCGCCGCTTTCGGAAAGAACGTGACCGCCTTCGACCTCACCCCGTCCGCGGCCCAAGTCGCCTTCCTCGAGCACGTCACCGCTGGCGGGTACTCGGTGGACCTGGTCCTCGCCGGGGCCCAGGCCGGACCCTCGGGGACCGTGGCGCGCGGGGTCTTCGGCTTCGACTTCTCGCCCGACGGCCGCTGGCTCTACTACCGCACGAGCTGCGTCCGGAACGCGGACGCCTGTGACCTCTACCGGATCCCGGCGACCGGACTCGCCGGCGGCCAGCCTCCCGAGCGCGTCGCGGAGGGAGTGAAGAGCTTCGAGTTCGACCGGGCTCGCCCGGAGCGGCTCCTCGTCGGCTTCGCCCGCCGCGAGCTCGCCGCGCTCGACCTCGCCGTCTGGCAGGGAGCGCGGCTCGTCTCGGTCGACCAAGCCGTCCTGCCGGGGAGCGCGCGCTTCCTCGGGCCCGGGGGCGAGCGGGTGGCGTACGTGGGGATGGCCCCGGGGCGCCCCGGCGTCTACGTGGCCCGGCTCCCTTGAAGGGGCGCCGCCGGCGCCGCAAACTGGCCGCGCGCCGGGGCGCGTGGTACCGAGAGCCGTGGCCCCCGACCCCGCCGCGCTCCCGCGGGAGATCGAGCTCTTCGCGCGCTGGCTGAGGAGCGAGAGGCGCGCCTCACCGCACACGCTACGGGCGTACCTCGGTGACCTGGCGAGCTACTCCGGCTACCTCGCCGGTCGGGGCCTCGCGCTCGTCCCGTCCTCGCCGGCGGCGGTGCGGAGCTGGCTCGGCCACCAGGCGGGATCCTCGGGGCCGAAGAGCCTGGGGCGGAAGCTCTCCTCGGTTCGATCCCTGTACCGCTTCCTGGTGAAGGAGCGCATCGCCACCTCCAACCCGGCGCGATCGGTCCAGGCGCCCCGGACTCCCCGCCCCCTGCCCGAGGTGCTCCCGGAGGCGGAGGTGGCGGCGCTGCTCGAGGCGCCGGAGGCAAAGGAGCCGCTGGCGCTGCGCGACCGCGCCTTCCTAGAGCTCCTCTACTCGAGCGGCCTGCGCGTCTCCGAGCTGGTGGGGCTCGACGCCGGGGGCGTCGACCTGGCCGAGGGGCTGGTGCGGGTCGTCGGCAAGGGGCGGAAGGAGCGGGTGGTCCCGGTAGGTCGGCCGGCTCGCCAGGCTCTCGCCCGGTGGATCGAGGAGGGGAGGCCAGTGCTCCGCGCCGGCCCGGAGGGGGCGAAGGCCGGCGAGGCCCTCTTCCTCAACTACCGTGGAGGTCGGCTCACCGCGCGCTCGGTCGCGCGCCGCCTCGAGCGGTGGGCGAGGAAGGCCGGTCTCGCGCGCCACGTGCACCCCCACGTGCTGCGCCACTGCTTCGCCACCCATCTCCTCGGCAACGGGGCGGACTTGCGCGGCATCCAGGAGATGCTGGGTCACGCCTCCCTGTCGACGACGCAGCGGTACACCCACCTCGACTGGAAGCGGCTCGCCGAGGTGTACGACGACGCCCACCCGCGAGCGCGGGAGTGATTCTTCGCCGCCGAGCCGGCCTCTGCCGGTCGCCTCGACCTCCGGAGCAGCCGCCCCAGTCCCGCCCGTGAGTTCCGGACAACGTCCGCCAGATGCCTCGATTGCCTGGACCGCGAGCGCGCGGTAGATGGTCTCTATGATGCACGGGACCACGGTGCTCTGCGTCCGCCGCGGCGACCAGGTGGCGATGGCCGGCGACGGGCAGGTGACCCTCGACAAGACGGTGATGAAGTCCGGGGCGCGCAAGGTGCGCCGACTGGCCGAGGGCCAGGTGCTGGCCGGGTTCGCGGGCACCACCGCCGACGCCTTCACCCTCTTCGAGCTCTTCGAGAAGAAGCTGAAGGAGCACGCGCGCGCCCTTCCGCGCGCGGCGGTCGAGCTCGCGAAGCAGTGGCGGACCGATCGCTTTCTGCGACGGCTCGAAGCGCTGCTCCTCGTCGCCGACCGCGAGCACGTCCTCGTCATCTCCGGGTCGGGCGACGTCGTCGACCCCGACCCAGTGGCCGGCGGAGCCGCCGCGGCCATCGGGTCGGGCGGGCCGTACGCGCTCGCGGCCGCGCGGGCCTTGCTCGCGCACTCCTCGCTTCCGGCGCGGTCGGTGGCCGAGGAGGCGATGAAGCTGGCGGCCGAGATCTGCATCTACACCAACGACCGCATCACCCTCGAGGAGCTCTAGTGCAGGCCAAGAACCTCTCCCCGCGCGAGATCGTGGCCGAGCTCGACCGGCACATCGTCGGGCAGGCCGCCGCCAAGCGCGCCGTCGCGACCGCGCTCCGCAGCCGCTGGCGGAGGCAGCGGGTGTCCCCCGACCTCCGCGACGAGATCCTGCCCAAAAATATCATCCTCATCGGTCCCACCGGGGTGGGGAAGACGGAGATCGCGAGGCGGCTGGCGCGCCTGGCGGACGCACCCTTCATCAAGGTCGAAGCCTCGAAGTTCACCGAGGTGGGCTACGTGGGGCGCGATGTCGACGCCATGATCCGGGACCTGGTCGAGGCGGCGGTGAAGCTGGTGAAGGAGGAGGAGATGCAGAAGCTCCGCTCGCGGGCCCGGGCCGCGGCGGAGGACCGCGTGCTCGGCGCCTATGGCGGGGATCGCGACCGGGGGCGTTCCCGGCTGCAGGCCGGGGCGCTCGACGAGGAGGAGGTGGAGATCGAGGTTTCGGAGCGCTCCGCGCCCGCCATCCCCGTCGTCGCCGGGCCCGGGATGGAGGAGATGACGCAGGGCCTGCAGGACATGTTCCAGCAGATGGGGCAGGGGCCGCTCGGCTCGATCTTTGGAGGGGCGCGCAAGCGGCGCCGCAAGGTCAAGGTGAAGGAGGCGCTCGAGATCCTCACCGAGGAAGAGGCGGCCCGGATGGTCGACATGGACCGGGTGGTGCGCGAGGCCGTCGGCCGGGCCGAGAACCACGGCATCGTGTTCATTGACGAGATCGACAAGATCGCCACGCGCGAGTCGGCGGGCGGCCCCGACGTGTCTCGCGGCGGTGTGCAGCGGGATCTGCTCCCCATCGTGGAGGGGTCGAACGTCAACACCAAGTACGGCACGGTCCGCACAGACCACGTGCTCTTCATCGCCGCCGGCGCCTTCCACGTCGCCAAGGTCACCGACCTCATCCCCGAGCTCCAGGGGCGCTTCCCCATCCGGGTGGAGCTCGAGCCGCTCACGCGCTCGGACCTGGCGCGTATCCTGCGCGAGCCCTCTGGCTCGCTCACCCGCCAGTACGCCGCCCTCCTCGCCACCGAGGGGGTGGAAGTCATCTTCCAGGACGACGGGGTGGAGGAGATCGCCCGCATCGCGGCGGAGGTGAACGAGCGGACCGAGAACATCGGCGCCCGCCGGCTCCACACGGTGATGGAGCGGCTCCTCGACGAGATCTCCTTCGACGCCGACCGGATGGCGGGCGCCCGCATTCCCGTGGACGCGAGCTACGTGCGCGAGCGCCTCGACGGGATCGCAAGGGACGAGGACCTTTCCCGCTACATCCTGTAGAGCGCGTGCTCGACGCGGGGTGAATCCCAGGGGGGCGCCCTCCCGGCACCGCACCCTCAAATTCACAATGAATCCGGAAGCATGCTCGCGTCGGCCCGGGCTCCTCGCGCGGGGCCCCCACCCAACCGATTGACTCGAAAGGATTTTTGGAGGGCGAGCGCTTCTGCCTCGGCGAGATCTCCAGTATAAACGGCGCATGAGCGCCAACGAGTCCATCGTCGCCCGCGCCCAGCGCGTCTTCACTCCGAACTACCGCCAGGCCCCCCTGGCGCTCGTCCGGGGCGAGGGGAGCCGGGTGTGGGACGCCGACGGCAAGGAATACCTGGACCTCATCTGCGGCATCGCCGTGAACGCCCTCGGCCACTGCCACCCCGCACTGGTGCGCACGCTCGAGGAGCAGGCCCGCCAGCTCTGGCACGTCTCGAACCTCTACTACAACCCGAAGGCGGTGGAACTCGCCGAGGCCCTCGTCGAGGGGTCGCTCTTCGCGCGCCGTGTCTTCTTCTGCAACAGCGGCGCCGAGGCCAACGAAGCGATGCTGAAGCTCGCCCGCAAGTACCACGCCGACCGCGGCCACCCGGAGCGGAACGAGATCGTGGCCTGCGTCAACTCGTTTCACGGGCGGACGCTCTTCACGGTCACCGCCACCGGGCAGGAGAAGTACCACCACGGGTTCGAGCCGCTGGTGCCGGGCGTGCGACACGTGCCCTTCGGCGACCTGGCGGCGCTCGAGAAGGCGCTCGGCCCCCAGGCTGCCGCCTTCGTCGTCGAGCCCATCCAGGCGGAGGGCGGCGTCCTCCCGGCACCCCCGGGCTACCTGCGCGCGGCGCGCGAGATGGCCCACCGGGCCGGAGCACTCCTCTGCCTCGACGAGGTGCAGACCGGCATGGGGCGCACCGGGAAGCTCTGGGCCCACGAGTGGGACGGGCTCTCCCCCGACCTGATGAGCTCGGCGAAGGCGCTCGCCAACGGCTTCCCGATGGGGGCGCTCCTCGCCTCGGAGGATGTGGGTGCCCATCTCACCCCCGGCAGCCACGCCAGCACCTTCGGCGGCTCGGCCCTCGCCTGCGCGGTGGCCCTCGCCTCCCTGCGCGAGATCCGCGCCCTCCTGCCCCACGCCGGCCGCATCTCGGCGCGGCTCGTCGAGCGGATCTCCGCCCTGGGGGGCCGGGTGGCCGGGGTGAGGGGCAAGGGCATGCTCCTCGGCATCCTGCTCCGCGGGGTGAAGGCGGGGGACGTGGTGGACGAGGCGCGCGGGCGCGGGCTCCTCGCCAACGCCATCGGGGACGAGGTGGTACGGCTCGCGCCGGCCCTCAACCTCACCGAGGCCGACGCGGACGAGGCGGTGAGGCGGCTCTCCGCGGCCATCGCCGCCGCCCCGGCGATCCCGTAGCCCCATGGACTCGCCGCGCCCCGAGAAGCGCGACTTCCTGCGCGTCACCGATCTCGGTCGATCCGAGCTCCTGGCGCTGCTCGAGCGCGCCGCCGAGTGGAAGATCCTGGGGCAGAAGGGGCCGAAGCCGCTCTCGGGCATGACGCTCGGCCTGGTGTTCGAGAAGGCCTCCACCCGCACCCGGGTCTCCTTCGGGGTCGCGTGCTACCAACTCGGCGCCTACGAGATGATGCTCTCTCCGCGGGACATGCAGCTCGGCCGCGGCGAGCCCATCCGCGACACCGCCCGGGTGCTCTCCCGCTACCTCGACGCGCTCGTGGTGCGGACCTTCGGCCACGCCAAGCTCGAGGAGATGGCCCGGCACGCCAGCGTGCCGGTCGTGAACGCCCTCACCGACGCCTCTCACCCCTGCCAGCTCATCGCCGACCTGCTCACCGTGGCGGAACGCTTCGGCCAGGACCGGCTCGCCCGGGGGGACCTCGTCATCGCCTGGGTGGGGGACGGCAACAACGTCGCGAACAGTTGGCTGGAGGCGGCCTCGGTCCTGGGCTTCCGGCTGCGCCTGGCGTGTCCAGCGGGCTACGGACCCGACCCCGAGCTCCTGCGACGAGCCGGCGACCGGGCCCTCCTGACGCGCGACCCCGCCGAGGCGGTCCGCGGGGCGAACGTGGTGAACACCGACGTCTGGGCCAGCATGGGCCAGGAGGGGGAGGCCGAGGAGCGCAAGAAGACCTTCCAGGGCTTCACCGTCGACCGCAGGCTCCTCTCCCTGGCGGACGCGAAGGCCGTCGTCCTTCACTGCCTGCCGGCGCACCGGGGGGAGGAGATCGAGGACGAGGTGCTCGAGGGACCGCAGTCGGCGGTGTTCGACGAGGCCGAAAACCGGCTCCACGCGCAGAAGGCACTGCTCGAGTTCCTGTTGTCGCACAGGTAGGAGACTTGGCACCGTTGACCCCACCGACAGCCGGTGGCTAGATTCGAAAGGGCAACGACCGAGAGGGACGGGGCTCGGGAGGCAGCCGTGTCGGCCGATCGCTTTCGGGGATTCGTGTTCAATCCCGCGGACTTGTCCGAGGACGTGGACCTAGACTTCGAGCGCCGTCGCGAGATCCTATTCGCCCATGCGCACGTCGGTGACTTCACCCACTGGGAAGTGCTCGGTCTCGCCTGGAACGCGACCCCCGAGCAGGCGCGCGACGCCTACCGAGAGAAGGTCAAGGTCTTCCACCCCGACCGCTACCCCGGCAAGCGCCTGGGGAGCTACCGCGCTCGGTTGGAGCAGGTCTTCCGGCGGCTCACCGAGGCCCGCGACGTCCTCACCAGCGAGGCGACCCGGGCGGCGTACGCGCGGAGCACGGCTCCGCCCGACGAGTTCGCCCGCGCCGAGGCCCGGCGCCTCGACGACGAGGAGCGGTCTCGCGAGCGCCGGGCCCGCCTGGCGCGCACTAACCCGCTCGTGGCGCGTGTGGGCCGGGTTCACGACCTCATTCGGCGCGGGAAGCAGAAAATGGCCGACGGGCAATTCTCCCAGGCGCTCAACGACTTCTCCACCGCGCTCGCCATCGACCCCTCGCTGGCCGAGGCGAAGGAGCTCGCCCAGGAGGCGCGCAAGCGCAGCAGCGCCGACAAGGCGAAGGACCTCTGGGACAAGGCGCTGGGGGCGGAGGCCGTGAACAACCTCGAGCTCTCACAGGAGATGGCCCAAGCCGCGGCCGAGGCCGATCCGACCAACCCGCGCTACCCCGTCTTCGCGGCGCGGCTGGCGCTCCGTCGCGGCTCCCTCGACGCAGCGCGGAGCCAGGCGGAGGCGGCGGTGCGGGTCGCCCCCGGCCACGGGCCCGCCCACGAGATCCTGGGCGAGACCCTGGCCGAACAGGGAGACAAGGTCGCGGCCAGGCGGGAACTGGAACGCGCCCTGGAGATCGACCCCAGCCTGGAGAAGGCCCGGGAGCGCCTGAAGCGGCTTCGCTGGAGCTTCCTCGGATGAGCGACATCGAACCCTTCGTCGGCATCGACCTCGGGACCACCAACTCGGTGGTGGGCACGGTCATCGACGGGGTGCCGCGCGTCATCGCCAGCCGGACCGGGCAGATCCTCACCCCGTCGGTGGTGGCGGTCTCGAAGAACGGCAAGCGGCTCGTGGGCAACATCGCCAAGCGCCAGGCCATCACCAACGCCGAGAACACCGTCTTCGCGGCGAAGCGCCTCATCGGCCGCCGCTGGGGATCGAAGGAGGTCGAGGACGCCCGCAAGGTCCTGCCCTATCAGCTCGTCCCCGGGCCCGAGGGTTACGACGTCCGGGCGGTGCTCGGGGGGCGCACCTTCGCCATCCCGGAGGTGAGCGCCATGGTGCTCGCCGAGCTCAAGGCGGACGCCGAGGCCTTCTTCGGGCGGCGGGTGGCGAAGGCGGTCATCACCGTTCCCGCCTACTTCAACGACGGGCAGCGCCAGGCCACCAAGGACGCCGGGCGCATTGCCGGGTTCGAGGTCCTCCGCATCATCAACGAGCCCACCTCGGCTGCCCTGGCCTACGGGTTCGGGAAGCAGATGGAGAAGAAGGTGGTAGTCTTCGACCTCGGGGGAGGCACCTTCGACGTCTCGGTCCTCGACATCGGCAAGAGCGTTTACGACGTGGTGGCGGTGGGCGGGGACACCTACCTGGGCGGCGAGGACTTCGACCGCCGCATCATGGACTGGCTCACCTTCAGCTTCGCCAAGGAGAACCAGGGCATCGACCTGCGCCAGGACACGATGGCCCTCCAGCGCCTGCGCGACGCCGCCGAGAAGGCGAAGATCGAGCTCTCCGCCACCCAGAGCGCCGCCATCCACCTCCCCTTCCTGGCGGCGGCCGGGGAGGGCAAGGCCGCGCTGCACCTCGCCAAGCAGCTCACCCGCGAGAAGCTGGAGGAACTCTCCAAGGACCTGGTGGACCGCTGCGTCCAGGTGACCGAGAGAACGCTGCGCGACGCCGGCATCCGCCCGGTGCAGGTGGGCGAGGTGCTGCTCGTGGGGGGCATGACCCGCATGCCGCGCGTGCAGCAGGCGGTGAAGCAGTTCTTCGGCAGGGAGCCGAGCCGCGGAGTGCACCCGGAGGAGGTGGTGGCGCTCGGGGCCGCCATCCAGGCGCATGCCCTGCTCTACCCGCAGAAGGACCGGGAGGTGCTGCTCCTCGACGTCACCCCCCAGAACCTCGGCATCATGGTGGTGGGTGGCTACTTCGCGACCATCATCCCCAAGAACACCACCGTGCCCACCAGCCAGACCCACACGTTCACGACGGTGCAGGACCAGCAGACCTCGGTCCGCATCGCCGTGCTCCAGGGGGAGAGCGACAAGGCCATCGAGAACGAGCTGTTGGGGGAGTTCATCCTCGACGGCATCCGCCCCGCCAAGCGGGGAGAGGTGGAGATCGAGATTGCCTTCGACATCAGCGCCGACGGCATCGTCGGGGTGTCGGCGCGCGACGTCGACACCGGTCAGCGCCAGTCGATCACGGTGACCGCCACCTCGGGGCTCACCGAGAACGAGCTCCGGCGCATCCTGGACGAGAACCTCGACGAGCTGCTCGAGCGCAAGCAGTCCGGCGAACTCGAGCGGCTGCGGGAGCACTCCCAGGCGATGATCGAGGAGATCCAGTCGCTCGTGCCCCAGGTCCGCGAGGCGCTCACCCGGAGCCACTTCGGCAAGGACGCCTTGCAGAAAGCGGAGGGCGTGGTGGCCCGCGCCCGCGCCGCCATCGCCTCGCAGGACCTCCAGCAGATGGCCGCCGCCGAGGAGCAGCTCGAGCGCACCGTCCAGCTCTTCAAGGGGCTCGCCGGGGGAGCCCCCGTGCCGGGCGGGGAGGCCTGAGGCGTGGCCACGGTGGCGGAGCTCCTCGACATGGGCGTGAAGGCCTACACGCGCGGCCAGGGCGAGGAGGCGGAGCGCTGCTGGAAGGAGGCGCTCGACCTCGATCCACGCAACGAGCGCGCCCAGGCCTACCTGCGCCAGCTTCACGGAGAGGCGACTCCGCGCCCCGAGGTGCGCGCCGCTTCGGCGGGCTCGTTCGCGTCGTCGCGTCCGGCGCCGGCCGAGCCCCCGCCCGCCACCGTGGCCCCGGCGCCGCCTCCGCCCGCCCCCAAGCCTCCCCCGGCGGCCGCGCCCGAGGCCCCCGCGCGGCCCGCAGCTCCCCCCGGGCAGGGGCCGGGGTACGCCAAGTCGCCGTGGGACGACGGCCCCGCCGCCGCCGCCACCATCGTCCTCGAGCCCGGCGGTGGCCTCGAGCTCGACATCGTGGCCGAGAAGTCCGATCTGCGGCCCCTCGTCCCCGAGCGGCGCGCCGGACAGGGGTCCTTGAAGAACGACGTCGACGTTTGGATGGAAGGGACGCGCGAGCTCTTCGCGCTCGGGGACTTCTCCGGCTCGCTCGAGATGATCGAGAAGATCCTGAAGGTGGACCCGAACCACGCCGAGGCGCGCGCCTACCTGAGGCAGAACGAGGCCACCCTCATCGCCATGTACGAGTCGAAGCTCGGGCCGCTCATCAACGTCCCCCGCCTCGCCATCAGCGAGGAGGAGGTGATGTGGCTGAACCTAGACCACCGCGCCGGTTTCCTGCTCGCGCAGGTGGACGGGATCGTGAACTTCGAGGAGCTCTTCTCCCTCTCCGGGCTGCCGCGTCTCGACACCGCCCGCATCCTCGCCACCCTTCTCGCCGACGGCGTCATCCGCTAAGCGCGCGCGGAGAGGCGCGGAGCCCGTTTGTCGCGCACTCGGGCTTCAGTTTGCGGTGATGCCCTGACCTGCGCCCCAGTTCCGCTGCAAACCGACCTCGACAGGAACCGGGCTCGCCGTGCTCCTGTTGCCAACGGCCCAGACATCCTTCACGCCGACGCCCCAGACGCCGGCAAGGGTCGTCGTCAGGACGCTCGATTGGGTCGTCCAGGTGCTTCCGTCCCAGTGAAGGATGCTGCCGGCGGAACCGGTTGTCGTCGAGGTTCCTCCGACCGCCCATACGTCGTTCGGGCCCGTGCCCCAGACGGCGGTAAGGTTCGCTGTCGTACCGCTGTTGACGCGGGACCAGCCGTACCCGTTCCAGTGCAGCACCGTGC
>DATJZG010000071.1:0-16639 GCA_035499295.1 Anaeromyxobacteraceae bacterium | reverse complement strand
ATCCCCCTTCCGCTCCCTCGGAGCGCGGCCTCCAGGATCCCCGATACGGTCCGCATCTCCCCGGGCTCGCCCCGGAAGACGTGGTAGTCGGGAGGGCGCTCGGCGCCGTGGCGGGCGAGGAAGACGGCGGCCCCCACCGCGACGATGGCAACGGCGAGGAGGACCCCGGCGCGCAGGGTGTTCCCGATGGCCTGATCCACCCGCTCCTCGTTCCACCGGGTCCACGCCATGGTCTAGAGCCTCCCGGTGATGCCCTTGTAGAGCATCTCGACGGCCAGGATCCCGATCACGCCCGCGAAGAGGAGGCGCAGGACGTTGCTGTGGATCCGGGGCAGGAGGCGGGAGCCGACGAGAGCCCCGGGGAGCGCCCCCAGGACCACGGGAAACGCCAGGGCCGGATCGATGTAGCCTCGAGTGACGTAGATGCCGGCGCTCGCCGCCGCGGTGACCCCGATCATGAAGTTGCTCGTCGCCGTGGAGACCTTGAAGGGCAATCGCATGACGTTGTCCATGGCGATGACCTTCAGGGCCCCGGAACCGATCCCGAGGAGCCCGGACAGGGCTCCCGCGAGGACCATGACGCCGAAACCGAGGGGCACCCGCCGCGCCCGGTAGTGGACCTCCTCGAGAGCCGTACGGTAGCTCCCCTCCAGGCCCAGCCAGCCCGCCAGCCGATCCTCCCCACCGTCGCCGCTCTTGCCTGGGGGCTCCCGGAAGGAGGTGGCCACCGATCCGAGCAGGACGGCGCCGAAGAGGATGGCGACCGCGCTCGTGGAGACGTGGGTGGCGACGAGCGCCCCGGCGATGGCGCCCATCGTGGTGGCGACCTCGAGGAACATGCCCACTCGGATGTTGGTGATCCCCTCCTTCACGTACGCGGCCGCTGCTCCGGAGGACGTCGCGATGACCGAGAGGAGCGAGGCACCGATGGCGTAGCGGACGTCCACCCCGAAGCCGAGCGCGAGCATGGGCACGATCACCACTCCCCCGCCGAGGCCGGTGAGCGCGCCCACCAGTCCGGCCGTCAGGGCCCCCGACCACAAGAGGGCGGTCATCGAGAGCAGGGTCATCGGCAGGGGTCTCCCTTCGCCGTCGGGCCCGCGCGGCCTCCGGCTGTTCCACGTTTCTATGCCCCCGGGGCAGCGAGCGCCGGACCGAGTCGACTCGGAGCCTGTTTCTCGAGGAGCGGCGCGGGCGCCCCCCCGGGGTCGTGGGTCGGCGCTCGCGGAGTCCGCGCTGGAATCGCTGGGCGGGCCGGTCCCCTTGGATGGCGGGCGCGGAGTTCCCAGCCCGGCACCACCTGCTATCGTGTCCCTTCGTGCAAACGCCCAAGGAAGGTGAGCCATGAGAATCTCCCTGACCCTCGCTGCGCTCCTTCTCGCCGGGGCCGCCACCTCCGCGTTCGCGGGCTACGACAAGACCACATGGGGGATGAGCGTCGGCGAGGTGCAGGCCCTCTACCCGGGTGGGGTCCTCGACCGGCACGCCGACGGCAGGACCGAGTACCGCGTGCTGCGCCCCGTCGCAGGCCTCTCGACCGCGATGATCACGTTCGACTTCGGGGGGCCGAAGGGCGGGCTCAAGAAGGTCTCCATCGTCTTCCCCGAGCAGGGAACGGACGTGGACCTGCGGCAGGCCCTCTTCGAGCCGCCGAGCCCGGTTCAGGCCGAGAGCGTGCGGCAGACGCTCCGCGCGGCCCTCATCGCGAAGTACGGGCCGCCGGCGGCGACCCAAGAGAAGAACGACGGCTGGCTGATGAGCAACGGCGACGTGATCCAGCTGGGCCTCGTCTCGGTGGGCGCCGGCATCACCCCCGGCATCGAATACACGTCGAGAGCGCCTGGGGCGAACACGAGCGGGCTGTGAGGGCGCCAACTCGCTACGTCCCCGGAACCTTGCTTTCCTCCGCGACGACCGACACCGGGTCACCGGTCCGCACGACCCCGCCCGCGAGGACGCGAGCGTACAGGCGGCTAGAGCCGGGGTGGGTCTTGTCGGAGATGCGCGTGAAGTCGCCTTCGAGGAACGAGGCCTGGATCTTGGAGCACGGTGCGGCGTAGCCCGTGATGCGCAGCCGGACATCGCCCACGGCGACCTCCGCTCCCGGAACCATCCCGCCCCAGTCGAGTCCCGACACGGTCAGGTTCTCGCCCGCGGTCCCGACGCCGATCGGGTGCCCCCCCCGGGAGAGGGAGTCGATGATCTCGAGAGAGAAAAGCGACACGGCCCGGTCGGGCCCGCCGTGCCAGCGGAGATCGCGCTGCTCGTCCCCCTCCAGTCCGGAGGCGGTGACGAGCACCGAGGCCACCGGGCGTTTGGGCACGCCGCCCCTCGAGACGTTGATGGAGGCGACCGTTCCGACCTGCATCGCACCGATGTAACGGCGACCGGAGCCGGGCGCGAGGGGGCGCTGCCCTTCGCTAGTCGTCGTCCACTCTCCAGTGGGCCCGCTCCTCGGCCCAGGCCCGCGCCACCTCCGGCGGCTGCCGCAACAGGAGCCCCTCGGCCCGGGCGGCGACGGTGCCGTCCGCGAGCCGAACCTCCGCTTCGGCGTTTGCCCGCGACGCGGTGCGCTTCGCGATCCGGCCCACCACGGTGAGTGGCTGCCCGGTGGGAGTGGCCCTCCGGAAGGTGATCTCCATCCTCGCCGTCACCATCAGGTCGTCGAAGGTCCCCTCGAGCAGGAGGGCTCTCACCATCGCCTCGTCGAGGAGAGCGGTGACGATCCCCCCGTGCACCAGTCCGGGGAAGCCGTGGAAGCACTCCTCCAGCACTACTGTGGCCCGGGCCTCCCCGGCGGTGTCGTCCTCCACCCAGCGCGTCCGCAGGCCGGCGTCGTTCTCGCGTCCGCACACGAAGCAGGAGCGGGAACTGGGCTGCTTCTTGACCATCCGACCACCCTCCTCGGCGCCGGTCCGACTCCGGCAGCACCATCATACCCGCTCCGCAGGTCGGGCCTCCGCCGCGGCCCGCCTTCCCCGGCAGGCCCCGCTTCTCGCCTTGCCCTCCCCTTCGGGGAGGATTAGCTCCCGACCATGGCGGCCTCCCTGCGATCCCTCGGCGCCTCCGGCCCGCGCGTCTTCCCCCTCTCCCTCGGCTGCATGGGCATGTCGGGCATGTACGGCCCGGCCGACGAGCGGGAGAGCGTCGCGACCATCCAAGCGGCGCTCGACCACGGGGTGAACCTCATCGACACCGGCGACTTCTACGGCCAAGGCCACAACGAGATGCTCATCGGTCAGGCGCTGAAGGGCCGTCGGGAACAGGCGCTTCTCTCGGTGAAGTTCGGCGCCCTGCGCGGGCCCGACGGAAGCTGGCTGGGCTTCGACGCGCGGCCCGGTGCGGTGAAGAACTTCCTCGCCTACAGTCTGAAGCGGCTCGGCGTCGACCACGTGGACATCTACCGCCCTGCCCGGCTCGACCCATCGGTGCCCATCGAGGAGACGGTGGGCGCCATCGCCGATCTCGTGAAGGGCGGCTACGTTCGGGCCATCGGCCTCTCGGAGGTGGGCCCCGACACCATCCGCCGGGCCGCCGCCGTTCATCCCATCGCCGACCTGCAGATCGAGTACTCCCTGGTGAGCCGCGGCCCCGAGTCGAAGATCCTGCCCCTCGTCGCGGAGCTCCGCATCGGGGTGACCGCCTACGGGGTCCTTTCCCGAGGGCTCCTGAGCGGTTCCAAGCCGTCGGCGCAGGGAGACTTCCGCGCGCGGTTGCCCCGGTTCGCCGGCGAGAACCGGAAGCGGAACGAGGGGCTGGTCCGAGCGCTGGCGGCGCTCGCGAAGGAGAAGGGCATCGGCCCGGCCCCTCTCGCCATCGCCTGGGTGCTCGCCCGCGGAGAGCACATCGTTCCCGTCATCGGCGCCCGCACCCGCGCGCAGCTCGCCGAGTCGCTCCGGGCCCTCGATGTCCGGCTGTCGCCTCCCGAGGTGACGCGCCTCGAGGAGGCGATCCCTCCCGGCGCCGTCGCCGGGACTCGCTACGACGAGCACCAGATGCGGATGCTCGACAGCGAGCGGTAGGGGGCGCTCGGCGCGGTCGGGCCCGGCGCTTTTTTGGGGCTCGGGCGCGAAGACGTGAACCACCCCCGCTCGGGCGTGCTACGGGGGAGGGGTCCGCGTGGCGCGATCGTCGCGGGGTCGGAGCGCCACGCCAGGGGGACGACATGGTCAGACCACTTGTCGCGCTGCTCGCCCTCGCGGCGGCGCTCCCAGGTCTCGCCGTCGACGGCGCTGCGGTCTATTCCAAGGCTTGCGCCTCCTGCCACGGCGGGGACGGCAAGGGCAACACCGGACCCGCCATCGCGGGAAAGCCAGCCGCCCTCGTGGCCGAGGTCGTCGACATGCACGCGCCGACGATGAAGGTCCCGAAGCTGTCCGCGGCCGAAGCCTCCGCGGTGGGGAAGTACGTCGCCAACCTGAAATGAGTCGGCCGCGCGGGCTCTAGTGTGTCTGGCGCCGCTCGGGAATCGGTGCCCCGGCGGCGTCGAGGTCGATGACGAGCGTCACCGACTCGACGCCTCCCGCGCCGGCGGGCCGATCGAGCAGCTCGAAGAAGACGACGTTCATTCCGAGCTGCTTGCGCAGCGCCTCCATCGCGTCCTCGCCGGTGGCGGAGGCGTGTTGCTCCGCCTCCGCCACCAGGTCCGTGACTCCCGGCGTGGTGTAGCGGATCTCGCCCGCGCTGTCGTAGACGAGCGAGACGTGCGGGCACGGCGCCACCGACAGCCCCTCGTCGCTGAAGAGGGGCTCCGCACAGACCGGGCAAAGGAAGCTCGCCACGCCGAGCTTGTGCCCCGGCCCCCCAAAGGCGTGGCGCTTCCGGGGATCGTAGGCGACGAGGAATGACATGGGAATGGGCCTCCCTCTCCTCGGCAAGTGCCCCCCCGCGGTCTGACTCATAGCTCCCGCGGTGGCGGGGCGCCAGAAAAGCCGGCCGGCGCGAACTCGGCTCGCGGGCGCTCCCCGGAGGCTGCCAGTGCCCTCAATGGCTGGACACGGCGGCCGGGAACGAGTTGCCGACGAGGGCCGGGGCGTCGGTCCTCGCCACGTGGCAGGCGGTGCAGACCCAGCGGGCTCCGGTCACCTTGTCGCCCGCCTTGTCGGGCGCGAAGCGGTAGTCGGTGTAGTGGCTCGGCGGTAGCGGGGTCGGGCCTCCCTCGGTCTTTGTCGGAATGGCGTGACAGTCCGCACACGCGTTCTGCCTTTTCGTCACCGGCGTGAAGTCTCGGACGTCGTGGGGGATGACCGGGGGAGCGCCCGGGAACATGCGCGGGAGGACGGGCGCGGCCCCGGGCGGGGCGGCGTTCTCCCTCACCGCAGGGGGGGTCGGGACCGCGAAGACGCTGCTCTTCGAGAGCCCGAGCGCCTCGGCGGGGGTGCCCCCGTCCGGCTGGGCGCTGGCCGCGGGGCGCTGCGGGCCGGCGCAGGCCAGGGCGAGCAGCGCGAGGGCGACAAGGGATCTCATGGCGCCCTCCCGGCGATCGCCTCGGCGCGATAGACCTTCACCGCGCACTTCTTGAAGTCGGTCTGCTTGGAGATGGGACAGGTGGCGTCGAGCGTGTCCTTGTTGATGAAGACCCCCTCGTCGAACCAGGGCACGTAGACCATCCCCCGCGGCATGCGGTTGCGCTGCGGGGCCGTCTCGACGCGCGCCGCCATCTTGCCCCGCCGGGACTCGATGAAGGCGAGGTCGCCCGGCTTCAGATGCCGCGCCTCCGCGTCGTGGGGGTGCATGTAGAGGAGGGCCTCCGGCATCGCCGCGTTCAGAGCCGGCACCCTCCGGGTCAGGCTGCCGGAGTGCCAGTGCTCGAGAACGCGACCAGTCGACAGCCAGAGGTCGAAGACGGCGTCCGGGCTCTCGGGCGGGGAGGCGTAGGGCCGGTAGAAGATCTTGGCCTTCCCGGCCAGCGAGACGAGCTTGGGGTCGGTCACCTTCTCGAGGTTGCCGCTCGGGACCTGTTTCATCGCCCGCCCGTAGAACTCGATGCCCACCCCCTTGGAGACGTAGGGATCGTACTTCTCGTTGAACCGCCAGGGCGTTTCCTTGCCGTCCACCACCGGCCAGCGAAGCCCGCGCACGTCCTCGCGGAAGTAGACGTCGAAGTCTGCGAGGTCGTGGCCGTGACCGCGTCCGAAGAGGGCGTATTCTTGAAAGAGAGCCTTCTCCGGGAACCAGTCGATCCCGGCCGCGTCCACCGTGCAGTTTGGCCTTCCCTGGGCCACCGGGTCCGGCCAGCGCTGCTTGCGGGCCTCGGGGGTGGCGAAGAGCACCTCGTAGAGAGACTGGTCGCGGCGGAACCCGAGCTGCTCGGCGTCGGCGAGGACGTCGGGGAGCGCCCCGCTCTCGAAGCCGTCGGCCTTGAGGCCGGCCAGGGGCTTGCGCCCCCAGACCTCCGCCAACTTGAAGCGCTTCGCGAACTCCATCATCTGCCACAGGTCGCTGCGGGCCTCCCCGGGCGGGTTCACCTGCTGGCGCCACAGCTGGGTGCGGCGCTCCGCGTTCCCGTACCCCCCCCACTTCTCGAAGATGATGGCGGAGGGAAGGATGAGGTCCGCCACCTTGCACGAGAGCGTGGGGTAGACGTCGCTCACCACGATGAAGTTGTCCATCTCCCGCGCCGCCGCGATCCAGTGGTTGGCGTTGGCGGTCGACTGGAAGGGGTTCGTCACCTGGATCCAGAGCCAGCGAAGCGAGCCGTCCTCCAGGTCCCGCATCATCTGGGTGATGTGGCTGCCGACCTTGGGGTTGAGCGTCTTGGAGGGCAGGTGCCAGAGATGCTCGGCGTGCGCACGGTGCTCGGGGTTGTCGACCACCATGTCGGCGGGGAGCCGGTGGCAGAAGGTCCCGACCTCGCGCGCGGTCCCGCAGGCGGACGGCTGGCCGGTGAGCGAGAAGGCTCCGCTGCCGGGGGTCGCCTGCTTGCCGGTGAGCAGGTGGACCATGTACGCTTGCTCATTCACCCAGGTGCCGCGGGTGTGCTGGTTGAATCCCATGGTCCAGAAGGAGACCACCTTGGTGTCCCGGCGGGCGTAGATGTCCGCGAGGACGCCGAGCTTCCTCTTGAACGACTCGAGCGGTTCGTCCGGGTCGCCGCGGGCCACCTCGGCCACGAAGTCGAGGGTGTAGGGCTCGAGCCCCTTGCGGAAGTCCTCGAACGATACGAGCCAGTGGGCCCCCGCCTTGTCGGCGCTCGCCTGCTCGACCACCTGTCCGGTCTTCCTCCCCTGGGCGATGGCCTCGGCACGGCTGAGGACGATGGAGCGCTCACGGGCCCGGATGGGGAGCTCAGCCGGGAAGCAGTGCGAGTCGTCCCTGCGCATGCCGTACCCGATGTCCGAGGGGCCGGTGGCGAAGGAACAATGCGCCCGGACGAAGTCCCAGTCGACGGCCTCGCGCCTCACGATCTCGCGGGCCAGGTAATTCCAGACGGCCAGATCGGCATTCGGGGCGATGACGATCTCGACGTCGGCGACGTCCGAGGAGCGGTTCGAGAAGGTCGTCAGGTTCACCACGCGGTAGGAAGGGCTCGCCAGGCGCTTGTCGGCGATTCGCGACCACAGCATGGGGTGCATCTCGGCCACGTTCGCCCCCCATAGCACCACCGCGTCGGTGAGCTCGATGTCGTCGTAGCAGCCGGCGGGCTCGTCTATCCCGAAGGTCTGCATGAAGGCGGCCACCGCCGAGGCCATGCAGTGTCGCGCGTTCGGGTCGATGTTGTTGGTGCGCCACCCTGCCTTGGCGAGCTTCAAGGCGGCGTAGCCCTCCATGATGGTGTACTGGCCGGACCCCATGATGCCCACCCCGGCCGGCCCGAGCGCCCGGTAGTGCCGCTTGAACTCGGCCTCCATGACGTCGAAGGCCTCTTTCCAGCTGACCGGCTCGAAGTCTCCCTTCTTGTCGAAGCGGCCGTTCCTCTTGCGCAAGAGCGGCTGCGTCAGGCGATCGTCCCCGTAGGGGATGAGCGGGAGCGCATACCCCTTGGCGCACAGGAGGCCCCGGTTCACCGGGCTCGCCGGATCTCCCTTCACCGCCACCACCCTCCCGTTCTCGGTGGCCACCTGGATGGCGCAGCCCGTCCCGCAGAAGCGACAGACACCCCGATCCCAGCTCCAGCCCTCGCGGGTCTCGTCCGCCAGGACCGGGAGCCCGGCGGCTCCGATGGCCGCGGTGGTGAACCCGGCCTTGAGGAGTTCACGACGTGTGAGGGTGAATGGCATGTCTGCCTCCCGTCGGGCGAGCGCCAAGAGGGGCTCGCTAGGTCTTCGGCGCCGCACCCCCCTTGGAAGGCGGGCCTTTCGAGCGGACCTTTCCTTCGTCCCTTCGCGCCCGCCGCATCGCGGCGGCGAGCTCGCGGATCTCGCACAAGTCGCGCTTCATCTCGCTAAAGCCGTCCCAGAGCGCATGGTCAGGGCTGTCGTGGAACGAGCCCTGGAACGCTCTCATGCGGTGCTCGAGGAGCATCACGAAGAGCCGCTGCTCGACCACCGTGGCAGAGTCGTGGAGGAGGAGCACGTCGGGGTAGTCGAACGGCTGGGCCTGCGACCTCTTCAGCAATCCGTCGCGATACAGTTCGGCCACGACCTCGATCGCCTCTGCCATCAGGCGATCGGCCTCCCGGAGGGATCGGTCCCCGCTCTCGAGCTGGGAGACCGCGAAGTCCTCGGCGTGGCAACGCTTGCAGGTCTCGACCATCCGCGCCCGTTGCACCTGCCATTCCTCTGGCGTCAACCGCGCCATCCTGGCCCCCTTCACGAGTTCCAGGAGGGAGGTGGGCCGGCCCTCCGGGTCGAGGACGCCAAGGGCCTTCAGGATTGTCACCTGGTCCTCCCTCCACTGCGCGTCCCCGGGGAGGGGGAGCCGGACACCCAGGAATCCCCAGGCCGTGGCGACGCCGTGATCGCCTCCCGGGAAGTGGCAGTCTTGGCAGGTCGGCGCCGCGGACTCGTTCGGGATCGCTCCCATCCGCCGGAGCGCGTACCGAACGCCGTGCTTGGAGCTCTCGTACATCTCCCATTGCGGGTGGTCGAACCCCATGTGACAGGTCTTGCACGCCTCGGGCTCGCGGGCCTCCTTCACCGAGAAGGTGTGGCGCGTGTGACAGGCGTCGCAGCTCGCCACCCCGCGGCTCTGGCCCGACGCCCTGCGGATGTCCGCCACGTCGGCTTCCGCCTTCAGGCCGATGGCGTGGCACCCTCCGCACCCCTTCAGCCCGTCGGTCAGGGTGGCCGGTTGGTAGTGAAAGGTCGGCATCGCCGCCATGGCCGCCCAGGCCAGGGCGTGCTTTCCGCCCTGAAACTGGTCCACCTGGCGGCGGTGGCAGGGGGCACAGGTCCCCGGGGTAGGCAGGCGGGCCCGCGCGGAGTCGAGGGCAGTGACGTGCTCCGCCCCGTGGCAGGCGTCGCACCCCACCGATGCCGCGGCGTGGCGTGAATGTCGCCAGTCCCCCACGATCCCGAGCGTCGTCTTCTCGTGGCAGCCGAGGCACGGGGCGGCCGCCACCGGCAACGCCAAGGAAGCGGCCGCCTCTACGAGCACGGCGACGGCAGGCAGCGCAGAGACGAACATGCGGTCGGTCTCCCGGCGCCGGGTCTCTCCCCGGCGCGGCAGCGGCTTTGCCGGTTCGGTAGTCTACTCGCAGTCGGCCTCCGCGCGGGCTCTTTTCCCGCTCTGGGCGGGGGGGAAGGCGCCGTGGGCCTTTCCCGAATCCTTCCCCGGGCATTTGGCTCTTTCCCTTGACGGGACCTACCATCCGAGGGGGCGCGAGCGAGGCATGAAGACGAGACTGCTCATCGTGGGGGGCGTGGCTGCCGGGGCGACCGCCGCCGCCCGCGCGCGGCGGATCGATGAAAGCGCGGAGATCACGGTTCTGGAGCGCGGGCCGTACGTCTCCTATGCAAACTGTGGTCTCCCCTATTTCATCTCTCGGGATATCGAGAAGCGCTCGCGACTCCTCCTGCAGTCCCCGGAGGGCTTCCAGGCCCGCTACGGGGTCCAGGTCCGGCTCCGGACCGAGGCGGTGGAGATCGACCGGACCGGCAGGCGGGTGCGGGCACGAGGCCCCGATGGGGACTCCTGGTTCCCCTACGACCGGCTCATCCTTGCTCAGGGTGGCAACCCCATCGTGCCGGGCCTTCCGGGGGTCGATGCGCCGCACGTCTTCAAGCTGTGGACGGTCCCGGACATGGACCGCCTTCACACCTTTCTCGAGGAACAGGGACCGCGAAGAGCGGTGGTGGTCGGCGGCGGCTTCGTCGGCCTCGAGATGGCCGAGGCGTTCCGTCGCCGGGGCCTCGAGGTGGTGGTGGTCGAGCTCCTGCCCACGGTGCTGTCGCAGATGGACCGCCCCTTCGGCGTCCAGGTGGCCCGCGAGCTCGAGCGGAACGGGGTGGAAGTGATCACCGGCACCGGCGTCAGGGCGATCGACCAGGCCGGGCGCTCCGTCGAGCTCTCGGACGGCCGGCGCCTGGCCGCCGACGCGGTGCTCCTCTCGGTGGGCGTGCGGCCTGAGCTCGAGCTGGCGAAGCGCGCCGGGCTTGATCTCGGGCCCGCCGGAGGGGTCCTCGTCGACGACCGGCTCCGCACCTCCGACCCCAGCGTCTATGCGGCCGGCGACATGGTCGAGGTCACCCACCGGATCTCCGGTCGACAGGTTCGACTCCCCCTAGCCGGACCGGCCAACCGGCAGGGCCGCATCGCCGCGACGAACGCCCTGGGCGGGGACCTCCGCTACCGCGGGGTCCTGGGGACCAACGCGGTGAAGGTGTTCGAGGCCACCGTCGCCTCGACCGGTCTCTCCGAGAAGGCCGCGCGTGAAGCCGGTTTCGACGTGGGGGTGGCGGTCATCCACAAGGACCACCACGCCGGCTACTACCCCGGTGCTCGCGAGCTCTCACTCCAGCTCACCTACGAGCGCAAGACCGGCCGGCTGCTGGGAGCGCAGGGCTTCGGCCACGCCGGCGTCGACAAGCGCATCGACGTGGTGGCGACGGCCCTGGCCGCAGGGATGTCGCTTTCCGACCTTGCGGACCTCGACCTCTGCTACGCGCCGCCCTACTCGTCGGCGAACGACCCCGTCAACCTGGCCGCCTTCGTGGGGGAAAACGACGTCTCCGGCTTCAGCCCGCTCGTCACCGCCGCGGCGCTCCGGGCCGAGCTCGACTCGCCCTCCCCTCCGCTCGTCCTCGACGTTCGGACCCGGGCCGAGTTCTCGAAGGCGCACGTCGCCGGGGCGCGCAACGTCCCCGTCGATGACCTGCGCCGGAACCTGGAATCACTGCCGCGGGACCGGCGCATCGTCGTCCACTGCCGGTCGGGCTTCCGCGCCCACCTCGCGGTCCGCACCCTGAAGGAGAGCGGTTTCGGCAACGTGGCCAACGTCACCGGTGGCTTCCTCAGCATGGAGGCCGAGGGTGGCTTTCGCATGGAGGAGGGATGACCTCGAACCCCTGGCTCGTCGCCGCGCTGGCGGCGGGCGCCTACTTCGCCCTGCGGCGATTCATGGGAGGAAAGCGCGTGCCTGCAAACGTGGTGATGGAGAAGATCAAGGCCGGAGCGCAGGTGGTGGACGTCCGCAGCCCCGACGAGTTCGTGGGCGGGGCCTACCCGGGAGCGGTGAACGTGCCGGTCCAGGAGCTCTCGCGCCGCCTTCACGAGTTCGCGAAGGACAGGCCGGTGGTGGTCTATTGCGCCTCGGGCATGCGCAGCGCCATGGCCGAGCGGATGATGAAACAGGCGGGCTTCTCGGACGTGACGAACGCCGGCGGCCTGAGCGGCATGCCGCGGTAGCTTTCCACGCCGGAGGTCGCGCCCCCGATCCTCCGGCCTCCTTTTGCCCCCGCTTGGCCGCCGGAGCCAAGGAAACGGCCGCGCCGGCCAAGCAGTCGCGAAGCCACTCGGGCAGCATGGGTACGAGGCTGCCCGCCGGCGGCCGAGGAGGCAAAGACCCGTGGGGCACCCGAGCGCAACGGACGCCATCGTCATCGGTTCGGGCATGGGGGGGCTCACCACCGCGGCGCTGCTCGCCCGGCTCCACGGCAGGCGCGTCGTCGTCCTGGAGCGCCACTGGCGAGCCGGAGGCTTCACCCACACGTTCTCGCGTCCCGGTGGTTTCACCTGGGACGTCGGCGTCCACTATGTCGGGGCAGAGGCGGTGGGGTCGGGCATGGCCGGGGACGCGCTCCGCGTCGCGACGGGCGGCCAGGTGTCCTGGACCCGGATGCCGGACCCCTTTGAGCGCCTCGTCTTTCCCGATTTCGAGTTCGAGATCCGCTCGGGTGCGGAGCGGTTCGAGGCGGACCTCGTCCGGGCCTTCCCCGACGAGGCGCGGGCGGTCCGGGGCTTCCTGCGCGACGTGAGGCGCGCCGCCAGCATCACGACCCTCCTCGGGCTTCGCGCCGTGGCGCCTCGCCCGGTGGCGGCGGCGGCGCGGGCACTCCTCTCGGCGCGGGTGCGGCTGGCCCGCCGAACGACCCGGGAGGTCCTCGACGCCCGCTTCCGCGACGCGCGGCTGAAGGCGGTGCTCGGTGCGCGCTGGGGCGACCACGGGATGCCCCCGGGGCAGGGGGCGTTTCTCATTCACGCCGTCATCACCGCTCACTATCTAGAGGGCGCCTTCTACCCGGAGGGTTCGGCGGCGCGCATCGCCGAGGGAGCGGCGAGCGTCATCGAGGAAGCCGGGGGCGAGGTGAGGGTGAGAGCCGAGGTCGAGCGGATCCTCGTGGAGAACGGGTGCGCCGTGGGCGTCCGGCTGCGGGGCGGCGAGGAGCTGCGGGCGCCGGTGGTGGTCTCCGACGCCGGGGCGCGGGCGACGTACCTCAGGCTCCTGCCGCCGGAGTTGCCCATCGCCTTCCGCGATCGCCTCCGGGGGGCGGCTCCGAGCATGGCGCACGTGTCGCTCTACCTCGGGCTCCGCTCATCGGCAGCGTCGCTGGGCGTGCAGGGAGAGAACTTCTGGATCCACGACGCACTCGATCAGGACGGGCTCTGGAGCCGAAGGAGCGAGGTCTTGGAGGGGCGGCCGTCCCACGTCTACCTCTCCTTCCCCTCGATGAAGGACCCGGCGGCTCGCGCGCACACCGCCGAGATCGTGACTGCCGTCGACGCGGCCGCCTTCTCCCGCTTCTCCGGGACCCCCTGGCGGCGGCGCGGCGCGGAGTACGAGGAGCTGAAGGCGCGTATCGCCGAAGGACTTCTCGCCACCGCGGAGCGGCGACTCCCCGGCTTGACGAACCTCGTCGCCTACCGGGAGCTCTCCACCCCGCTGTCCACCGAGACCTTCACCGGCCATCCCGGCGGCGAGATCTACGGCATCCCCTGGACCCCCGAGAGGCTCGACATGGACTTCCTCGGGGCCCGGACGCCGGTGCCGGGCCTGTTCCTCACCGGAGCGGATGCGATGATGCTCGGCGTCACCGGCGCGCTGATGGGCGGGCTCATGGCCGCGGCGGCCGTGGCGGGGCCCTCGACCTTCCGGCTCGTTCGGTCCGCGGCCGCCCGCCTGTCGACGGAGCCCACGCGGACGGTGGCACGCCCTTCCACCGCCGGAACGCCCGCGTGAAAGCGCTCTGATCGGAAAAGCCGAGGCGGAGCGCCACCTCGGCGAGCGCCACCTCCGGCCCCGACAGGAGGCGCTCCGCCTCGGCCTCGCGAACGTCCTCCACGATCTGCTGGAAGGAGCGGCCCGAGTCCCGGAGTCGGCGGCGCAGCGTGCGTTCCGAGAGTCCCAGCGCCCGTGCCAGCGTCGGGGCTTCCGCCCGCCCCTCCGGCAGGAGCCCGCGCAGGCGAGCGCGAATGGCGTGCTCGAGATCGTTGGGTGGCGTCCCGAGCTCGAGCCGCTCGGCCAGGCGCCGAAGCGTGTCCTGGAGCGCAGGATCGGCGGTCCGCAGCGGCGCCCGCCAGCTGGCCGCTCCCATCCGCAAGGCCGCGACCGCGCAACCGAAGGCGACGGGCGCCCCGAGAAGGCGCTCGTGCCGCGTCGGCGGGCGGGGCAGCGGGCGCGTGAGGCGCACCTGCTCCGGGGCGAAGGCGGCGTGCGCGCGGAACCGCCCCACCAGGACCGCCAACGTGAACTCGTCGCTCACGTCGCGGGCCGGGTTCGATCGCTTCCACTGGAGCCGCGCCTCGGCTCCTCCGCCCTCCTCCTCGATCTCCATTTCGAAGCCGGCGCTCACCGTGCGGAAGTGGGTGGCGAGAGAGTGGAAAGCGGCGCGCACGTCGGGAGAGCTGGCGGCGAGATAGTCGAGGGCCCCGAAGCTCCCGAAGGGGACGGCCAAGCCGACCTCGGTGGGAAGCTCCGCTCGCGGGGCGCGCCGGAAGGCCCCCTCCCACAGGCTGGCGAACGCGGCGGCGGGCAGCGCGGCGTCGACCGGGTCGAGCGCCTCCGGCGCGATTCCCGCGCCGGAGCGCAGGGCCTGGTCGTCGAGCCCCAGGGCCCGGAAGGCGCCGAGGAGCGCCCGGGCCGTCGCGGCAGGCATGAGGTCCACCCCCCGACGATACCCGAGCGGCACGGCCGCGCGCGAGGGATCCCCGGGGGGCGACTACCCGGCCGCGGCTCCGGCGAGGGCCTTCGCCACGATGCCCTGCGCCTCGGCAACGATGGCCGCCAGGTGCCGCTCGCCCTCGAAGCTCTCGGCGTAGATCTTGTAGATGTTCTCGGTGCCGGAGGGCCGGGCCGCGAACCACCCGCTCTCGGTCACGACCTTGAGTCCGCCGATGCCGGCGCCGTTGCCCGGAGCCCGCGTGAGCTTCGCCGTGATGGGCCTCCCGGCGAGCGTCGCGTCCTTCACCGCCTCCGGAGACAGCTTGGCGAGGCGCGCCTTCTCCGCCGGCGTCGCGGGCGCGTCGATGCGCGTGTAGCAGGGCGAGCCGAACTCGGCGGTGAGCTCCCGGTAATGCTCCCCGGGGTCCTTTCCGGTGGCCGCGGTGATCTCGGCCGCGAGCAGGTCCAGGATGAGTCCGTCCTTGTCGGTGGTCCACACCGTCCCGTCCCGGCGGAGGAAGCTCGCGCCCGCGCTCTCCTCGCCGCCGAAGCACATCGAACCGTCGAAGAGACCGGAGACGAACCACTTGAACCCCACCGGCACCTCCGAGAGTCGCCTTCCCAGCTTCGCCACCACCCGATCGATCATGCTGCTCGATACGAGGGTCTTCCCGACCGCCGCCGATCGCGGCCAGCCGGGACGATGGGTGAGGAGGTAGCGGATGGCCACCGCCAGGTAGTGGTTCGGGTTGAGGAGTCCAGCCGAGGGGGTGACGATGCCATGGCGGTCCGAATCCGGGTCGTTTGCGAAGGCCACCCGGTAGCGATCCTTCAGGCCCACCAGCCTCGCCATCGCCCACGGGCTCGAGCAGTCCATCCGGATCTTGCCGTCGTGGTCCACCGTCATGAAGGAGAAGGTGGGGTCGATGACCGGGTTCACCACCTCCACCGAGAGGCCGTACGTGGAGTTGATCGGCTCCCAGTAGGGGCGCGAGGCGCCACCGAGTGGATCGACCGCCAGCTTCAGGCCCGCGGCGCGGATCGCGTCCAGGTCGACGACGTGCCGCAGGTCGTCGACGTAGGGAGCGACGAAGTCCTCCTGCCGCGCCGCCGCCAGGGCCCGGGCGTAGTCGACCCGTCGCACCCCGGCCCCCCCTTGGCGCAGGAGCGCGTTCGCCCGTTCCTGCACCCAGCCGGTGACGTCCGTGTCGGCCGGGCCGCCGTTCGGGGGGTTGTACTTGAAGCCGCCGTCCTCTGGCGGGTTGTGGGAGGGGGTGACGACGATGCCGTCCGCAAGGCGATCCTTTCGACCCCGGTTGTGGGCCAGGACGGCGCGGGAGACGACTGGGGTGGGGGTGACCCCATCCCTCTCCTGGATGATGGTGTCGACGCCGTTCGCAGCCAGCACCTGCAGCGCCGTCTGCTGGGCCGGGGCGGAGAGGGCGTGGGTGTCCTTGCCCATGTAGAGCGGGCCGTCCGTCCCGGCGCGCTTCCGCCACTCGCAGATGGCCTGGGTGATGGCCAGGATGTGTGCCTCGTTGAACGCGCCGCGCAGAGCCGAGCCCCGGTGCCCGCTCGTTCCGAAAGCGACGAGCTGGGCGGGGTCGGAGGGATCGGGGCGCCGCTCGTGGTACTCGCGCTCGAGGCGCGCCACGTCCACCAGGAGTTCCTTCGGCGCCGGCTTCCCGGCGAGCGGTGAGTGGGCCACTGTCCGTCCTCCTCTTGCGGCCGAGACGGCAGCTAGCCGACCCGGCAGCTCGCCACGGTCCAGATCCCCGCCGCGTAGTCGGCGATGGCGCGGTCACTCGAGAACTTGCCAGAACTGGCGACGTTACGGACGACCTTTCGGGTCCAGGCCTCCGGGTCCGAGTAGAGGGCGCCGAGCCGGTCGCTCGCCTCGAGGTAGCTCTTCAGATCGGCGAGGTGCATGTAGCGGTCACCCTCGAGCAGCGCCTGGCGAATGGGCTCGAAGACTCCGGGCTCGTAGCGGCTGAAGTGGTCGTCGAAGATGAGGTCGAGGGCCGCACGCGTCTCGGGGTCGTGCTGGTAATGCCAGTGTGGGTCATACCAGCCCCGGCTGCCCTCCACCTCCGCCGCGCTGAGCCCGAAGAGGAAGAGGTTCTCCTCCCCCGCCTCCTGCGCCATCTCGATGGTCGCCCC
>DATJZG010000070.1:0-6984 GCA_035499295.1 Anaeromyxobacteraceae bacterium | reverse complement strand
GCGCCCGTCTCGAGCACGTAGGCCCGGTCCGCGATCTGCAGCGCCTTGTGGGCGTTCTGCTCGACGAGGAGGAGCGACACCCCGGCCTGATTGATGTCCCGCAGCACCTGGAAGATCCGCTCCACCACCTGGGGCGCGAGCCCGAGCGACGGCTCATCGAGGAGGAGCAGCGTCGGCCGGCTCATGAGCGCCCTCGCCACCGCGAGCATCTGCTG
Organism: Anaeromyxobacteraceae bacterium; assembly: GCA_035499295.1. Taxonomy (GTDB): domain Bacteria; phylum Myxococcota; class Myxococcia; order Myxococcales; family Anaeromyxobacteraceae; genus DATJZG01. Next base: position 6,769 of record DATJZG010000070.1, on the reverse strand, counting down.
CTCGCCTCCCGAGAGCGTCCCGCCCACCTGGGCGCGGCGCTCCTTCAGGATGGGGAAGAGCTCGTAGGCCCGCTCCCGATCAGCCTCGATTCCCTCCCGGTCGGCGCGGAGGTACGCCCCCAGGTCCAGGTTCTCCTTCACGGTGAGGTTGAGGAAGATCCCGCGCCCCTCGGGCGCCTGCGCGAGCCCGCGGGAGACGATGGCGTGGGCTGGCAACCCGACGATCTCCTCGCCGCGTAGGGCGATCGACCCCTCGCTCGGGCGGACAAGGCCGGAGATGGCGCGGAGCGTCGTCGTCTTCCCGGCTCCGTTGGTGCCGATGAGCGCCACGCACTGCCCCTCGCCGACGGCGAGCGAGATCCCGGAGAGCGCGCGGATCACCCCGTAGTGGACGACGAGCCCCTCGACTGAGAGGAGTGGCCGCCCGGGCGCCGCCGCCGGGCAAGGCGTGGGGCCGCCCCGGCCGCTCACCGGCCCCCTCCCTCGGGGAGCTCCAGGCTGTGCTCCGCCAGGTAGGCGTCTCCCAGGTAGGCCTCGATCACCTTCGGGTCGCGGCGGACCTCCTCCGGCTTTCCGTGGGCGATGGTGACGCCGTGGTCGAGCACCAGCACGCGCTCCGAGATGCCCATGACGAGGCGCATGTCGTGCTCGATGACGAGGATGGCGAGAGAGAACCGTTCGCGGATCCTGCGGATGAGCTCCATCAGGGCGATCTTCTCGGAGGCGTTCATCCCGGCGGCCGGCTCGTCGAGGCACAGCACCTTGGGCCCGGTGGCGAGCGCGCGGGCGATCTCCAGCCGGCGCTGCTCGCCGTAGGGGAGGTTCCGGGCGAGCTCGTCGCTGCGCGGCGAGAGCCCCATGACCTCGAGGAAGGCCAGGGCGCGCTCGCGGATGCGCGCCTCCTCGCGGTCGTGCTTGGGGGTGAGGAGCCAGGCGGAGGTGAAGCCGCTGTCGGAGCCGGCGTGGCAGGCGATGCGGACGTTGTCGAGCGCCGAGAGGTCCTTGAAGAGCCGCACGTTCTGGAAGGTGCGGGCGATGCCGCGGACGCAGATCTGGTGCGGCCGCATCCCGTTCACGCGCTCCCCCGCCACCAGGACGTCGCCGGTCGTGGGGACGTAGACGCCGGTGATGCTGTTGAAGGCGGTGGTCTTCCCCGCCCCGTTCGGCCCGATGAGGCCGACGAGCTCGCCCTCGCGCATGGAGAGGTCGAAGTCGGCGAGCGCCTTCAGGCCCCCGAAGGTCATCCCCACCTTGCGCGCCTCGAGCGCGAGCGGCGGACTCACCGGGCCCCTCCGGGGGCGCGCCGGCCTCCCAGCCAGCGCGGCAAGGTGTCCCAGATCTCCTTCGTCCCGAAGAGCCCGGTGGGCCGGGTCAGCATGAGCGCGATGAGGAGGATGGAGTAGATGACCATCCGGTACTGGTCGAGCCCGCGCAGCCACTCGAGCGCCACCGTGAGCACCGTGGCCGCGATGATGGACCCGGTGATGGAGCCCATGCCCCCGAGCACCACCATCACCACCACCTCCATCGACTTCACGAAGGTGAACATGCGCGGGGTGACGAGCATGATCCGGTGGACGAGGAGCCCACCGGCGAGTCCGGCGAAGGCGGCGGAGATAACGAAGGCCCGGACCTTCCAGCCCACGGTGTCGATCCCCATCGCCTCGGCGGCCACCTCGTCCTCCCGGATGGCGAGGAGCGCCCTCCCCTGGGTGGAGACGAGGAGCCGCCGCGCCATCACCACCGTCGCCACCACCCCCATCCCGGTCCAGAGCACGTTCGTCGCCGCCGGGAGCCCGGAGATGCCGGTGGCCTGCCCGAGCGCCCGGGTGTTCTCGATCACCACCCGGATGATCTCGCCGAAGCCGAGCGTCACGATGGCGAGGTAGTCGCCCCGGAGGCGGAGCGAGGGGATGCCGACGAGCAGCCCCGCCACCGAGGCGACCGCCATCGCCGCCACCAGCGCCAGGGCGAAGATCACGGCGTCGGAGATCCCCACCGGCAGGTGCGCGATCTGCACCTCGCGGAACCCGGTGGTGATGAGCGCGGCCGTGTAGGCCCCCACCGCCATGAAGGCCGCGTGCCCGATCGAGAACTGGCCGGTGAAGCCGTTCACGACGTTGAGCGACACCGCCAGGATGACGTTGACGCCGATGGCGACGAGGATGATGGCCACGTCCTGGGGGGCGAGCACCTGGAGCCCCCACAGCATCGGCGCCGCCACCGCGAACGGCACCACCGGGCGCAGGAGGAGGCGAAGGCGCCCCACTAGACCTTCTCCACACTGACGCGCCCGAAGAGCCCCTCGGGGCGGAGCAGCAGGACGAGGATGAGCATGGCAAAGGCGATCCCGTCCCGGAACGAGGAGACGGTGTAGCCCGCCACCATCTCCTCGGAGAAGCCGAGCACGAGCCCCCCCACCATCGCTCCGGGCACGCTGCCGATGCCGCCGAAGACGGCGGCCACGAAGGCCTTGAGCCCGGGCATGAGCCCCATGATGGGGTCGATGCGCGGGCGCGAGCCGGCGACGAGGAGGGCCGCCACCGCGGCGAGGACGCTCCCGAGAACGAAGGTGCCGGAGATGATGCGGCTCACCGGGATGCCCATGAGGCCGGCCACGCGCGAGTCGTAGGAGACGGCCCGCATGGCAGTCCCGAACTTCGTCCGGTAGACGATGAGCTGCAGCGCCACCATGAAGACCACCGCCACCGCCAGCGAGACCACGTCGTAGTTGGAGACGTGCACCCCGCCGAGCACCGTCCAGTCGACGCGCTCGAAGGGCTCCGGGAAGAACCGCGGCGTCGGCCCGGGGGGGAAGTTGTCGGGCAGCACCGCGAGGACCCCCGCCACCGGGGCCGGCAGCCGCAGCCCCCACCCCTCGAGCACTCCCTGGAAGGCCTCTCCCTGGGCCCGCAGGCTCGGCAGCTGGAAGCCGAACTCGAGGAGGAAGCTCACCCCGATGGCGGTGATGAGCGAGGTGAGGCGAGGCCGGTTCCGGAGCGGCCGGTAGGCGAAGCGCTCGATCGCCCACCCGAGCGCGCCGCACACCGCCATCGCCCCCACGAAGACCGCGACCGCCTTGGGGAGCGACGGCGACCGCTGCACCCCGAGCGCGGTGGCGATGTAGTAGCCGGCGAAGGCGCCCACCATGTAGATGTCGCCGTGGGCGAAGTTGATGAGCTTGAGGACGCCGTAGACCATCGTGTAGCCGAGCGCGATGAGCGCGTAGATGGTCCCGAGCGAGAGCCCGTTCACGACGTGCTGGAGGAACTCGGTCACTTCGCCTCTGCGTGGCGCTCCGGCGCCGGGCTCTCGGATGTGGATTCGGCGGTGCGGGCTCTAGCGGCTCACGGCTTCACGGTGGTGACGTAGACCGAGGTCCCGCCCTTCACCTCCACCACCACGGCGGGCTTCGAGGCGTCGTGGTTCTGGTCGATGGTGATGATGCCCGTCACCCCCGGGTAGTCCTTGGTGGCGGCGATGGCGTCCCGGAGCGACGTGCCCGAGGGCTCGGAGGCGCGCTTCATGGCGTCGAAGGCCACCATGGCGGCGTCGTAGCCCATGGCGGCGAGGCCGTCGGGGGTCGAGCCGAAGCGCTTCTGGTAGGCCTTCACGAAGTCCTGGATGCGCGGGCTCGGGTCGTCGGAGGCGTAATGGTTCGAGTAGAAGGAACCCTCGATGGCCTTGCCCCCGATCTCGAAGAGCTTGGAGGAGTCCCAACCGTCCCCGCCCAGCAGCGGCTGTTTCATGCCGAGCTCGCGGGCCTGCCGGGCGATGAGCGCCACGTCGGTGTAGTAGCCGGGGACGTAGATGACCTCGGGGTTCTTGCCCTTGATGGCGGTGAGCTGCGCCTTGAAATCCTGGTCGCCCGCCTTGTAGCTCTGATCGTCCACGATGGTGCCGCCGAGCTCCTTGAACTTGGCGAGGAAGTAGTCGGCGAGCCCCATCGAGTAGTCGTTGCCCACGTCCCGGAGGATGGCCACCTTGCTCACCTTGAGGTCGTTCCGGGCGAACTTGGCCGCCACCGTCCCCTGGAAGGGGTCGATGAAGCAGACCCGGAAGACGAAGGGCCGGACCTTGCCGTTCTCCTTCGTCACCCGCGGGTTGGTGGAGGAGGGCGTGATCATGGGCACGCCGTTCGCGTCCGCCACCGGGGCCATGGCGAGCGACCGGCTCGAGGCCACCTCGCCGAGGAGCACGTTCACCTTGTCGTTGACGGTGAGGCGGGTGGCGGCTACCGCCGCCTCCTCGGGTTTGCCCTGGTCGTCGTAGGTCTTGAGCCCGATCTGGCGCCCGTTGATGCCGCCCTTCGCGTTCCACTGCTCGATGGCGAGCTTGATGCCGTTGTCGGTCGAGAGCCCGAAGGTGGCCTCCGACCCGGTCATGGAGCCGATGTGCCCCACCAGGATCCGATCGGCGGAGGGCGCCGCCGAGGCGGCCGCCGGCGCGGCGCCCGCTTCCGCGCCCGGCTTCTTCGCCTCGCATGCGGCGGCGCCGAGGGCCGCTGCCAGGATGGCCACCATGCGTGCAGGTCGCATCCAACCTCCCTTTCGAAAGGAGCGCGGAGACAGTGGTTTTTTAGCACGACGGCTCGGGACCGGGGAAGGCATCCCTGCCGGGCCTTCACGTTTGGCGCGCGATTGTCCCGGGGGGGCCGAGCCGCTATCTTGAGCCCCCTCGCCATGTCGCGCCCGAAGATCCTGGTCGTCGACGACAACGCCGAGCTGGTGAACTTGCTCGCCCGCTACCTGGAGTCGGAGGGGTGGGCGCCGGTCACGGCCGGCCGTGGCAAGCAGGCGCTCGACCTCCTGGCGCTCGAGCGGCCAGCGGCGGCGGTGGTGGACATCCTGCTGCCGGACATGATGGGCTACGACGTGGCCCAGGCGCTGCGGCGCGCTGACGTCCCCTTCGCCTTCATGACCGGCGTCTTCAAGGGCCCGCGCGCGGCCGCCGACGCGCGCGCCAAGCACGGCGCCATCGGGTACTTCGAGAAGCCCTTCGAGGCGAAGCGGCTCGCCGACCTGCTCCTGCCCATCAAGCTCGGGGCGGGCTCCGCCCCGCCACCCCTGCCCGTCCGACCGCCTCCCGACGATGAGGCAGACTTCGACGTCGAGGTGGCCGTCGAGACCGAGGACACCGTTCCGGGAATGGAGCTCACCGGCAAGGTCGTCTTCACCGAGGGAGGGGTGGTGCAGGCGGTCCTCCACGGCCAGCCGGTGGCGGCCGCCGCCGTGAAGCCGTCGGCCCCCCGGGTGGCGATGCCCGCCAACCAGGGCAGGCTCGGCGAGCAGTTCCCGGACCTCATCACCGCCTTCTACCAGGCGCAGCAGACCGGCGAGCTCACGGTGCAGAAGGGCAAGGTGAAGAAGACCATCTTCTTCGAGAACGGCCGCCCCTGCTTCGCCATCTCCAACCTGCTCAACGATCGCTTCGGCCACTTCCTCGTCCGCGTGGGGAAGATCAGCCCGACCCAGTTCGACGAGCTCGGCAGCGAAGCCAAGGTGGGCGGCAAGCGGCTCGGCGACGTGCTGGTGGAGCGCGGCATCCTGAAGGACACCGAGCGGCTCTACTACCTGGCCCAGCAGCTCAAGGCCATCATCTACTCCGCCTTCGCATGGGAGGACGGCGAGTACCGGCTCCACTTCACCGACCGGGCCGGGCGCGAGCAGGTGAAGATCGACCTCCACCCCGCGAACCTCATCGTCCGCGGGGTGAAGAAGCTCTACAAGCCGGAACGGCTGCGCCGCCTGGTGGCGCCCGAGGACTACCTCGTCCCGTCGCGGGAGCCCGCCTACGACCTCTACGACGTCGAGCTGGAGAAGTGGGAGGCGGACCTCCTGCCGCTCGTCGACGGAAACCGGCCGGTCGCGGAGATCGTCGCTCGCGCCGGCCGCCCTCCCCACGTGGTGAGCGCGTTCCTCTACGCCATGGTGGCGCTGCGCATCCTGGAAAAGCGCGATCGGCGCACCTAGCACCCCGGCCGGCTCCAGGTGCACATACGGTGCACCGTCGTCCGCACTTCCCCCACATCGGCGCAGTCCCCGGTGGGGCTCCCGTCCACGTTTGACCCTTTGGAAAGGTGCTTTCCGCGCCGAGATCAACACCATTAGAAAATCTCCAGGTCGTGAAGTGCGGAAGGGCAATCCGATTTACGCGCAGTCGAACCGCGGGCTTGTGACGAACGAGGGTGTCATCGGATCTCGCGAACCTCGCGCGGCTGTCGCGAGATCCTGCGACCGAACCTACGGAGGGTGAAGGTGGACAATAGGGGAGAGGGGAGCACGGTCATGAGGGACGGCATTGCGCGGATCGCGGCTCGCGTCCTGCCTCTGGCGCTGTGCGTCGGAGCGGTTTCCTGCGGCACCGAGGTGCCGCTCGTCGGCGAACAGGCGGCCGCCGGCGTGGTGAGCAGTGCCGTCAACGGCGCCATCGCGCTCGGGGCGTACACGTACAGGAGCGACGTCGCCAACCAGGGCACGAGCCCCATGACGACGTCCGCGATCAACACCCACGCGTCGGGGAGCACGTTCGTCCTCTTCGTGGGAACGGCCAACGTCAACGGGACGTCTTCCTTCGGCTCCGTCGGTGACAACATGGGCAACACCTACACGCGGGTGGGAAGCGCCCAGTCCTACGGGAACGGCAAGGGCCAGCTGCGGACGTACATCTGCACCAACTGCAAGGGGGGGAGCGGCCACGCCTTCAGCCTCACCAAGGCGGGCACGCTCTCCTCCGCGGAGGCCGTCCTCTTCGCGGTGGAGGCGACGGG
>DATJZG010000069.1:0-30911 GCA_035499295.1 Anaeromyxobacteraceae bacterium | reverse complement strand
CTGGCGGTCCTCGCCGTCCTCGCTCTCTGGCTGCCGCGCCAGCCCGGTTTTCCCTTCCCGCGCGAGGAGGCGCGGGGAGCGGCGCTCACCGCCGTCGCCTTCGCGGGGCTCGGCGGGGCGTGGGCCTTCGCCCTCTGGCGGGCCCCCGCCTTCCGCGGATGCCTGGCGGGAGCGGCCGCGGTGGCGCTCGTCTTCCTCGACTCCTGGGTCCTCTTCTCCCGCTTCAACGCCGTCTCGCCCGTCGCGCGAGAGGCGCCGCTCCTCTCCGACTTCCGGCCGCTTCTCCCCGACCCCCCCGCCCCGCGCCGCGTGGGCGTGCTCGCGAAGTGGGGCGCCTCCGCCAACGCCCCGCTCCGGCAGGGATGGGAGGGCGCGCTCGGCTACGGCCCCATGTGCATCCAGCGCGTGCGCGATCTCCTCGAGGCCACCCAGGACGACACGCTGAGGGCGCTCGGGGCGATGGACCGCGACGCCACCTTCCCCTCGGCCCGCGCCACCTCGCCCCTGTGGCCGCTCTTCGCCACCCCCCTCGTCGTCTCGGACCGGGAACTCTCCCTGCCGGTCCTGCAGCGCGGGGCGCGCGAGTGGGAGAACCCGCTCGTCGCCTACCGCGCCGAGGCCCTGCCGCGGGTCTTCTGGACCGGCTCCTGGCAGGTGGCCGCCGACGCCGAGAGCACGAAGGCGCTCCTCGCCGCCGCCCGGGGCGATCGCGCCGTCCTCCCGGAAGCCCCGCCCGGGCCGCCGCCCGGGCCCCCGCAGGGGCCGGTGGCCGCGCTCGACGTGCGGGTGGGGGAGCGCTCCCTCTCGGCGACGGTGCTGGCGCCGAGGGACGGCCTGGCGGTCGTCCTCGACCCCTTCTACCCGGGGTGGAGAGCGACCGTCGACGGCGCCTCGGTTCCCATCCTGCGGGCCGATTACGCCTTCCAGGCGGTGCCGGTGAAGGCGGGACGGCACGAGCTGCGCCTCGAGTACCGCAACCGCCTCGCGCCCCTGGGCGCGGCGGTCTCGCTCGCCGCGCTCCTCCTCCTCCTCGGCGGGCTTCGGGCGTGGCGCCGATCCGCCTAGCGGCGGCGGGGGCCCCCGAGCAGGAGGTGCAGGTGGGCGCTCTCCCAGGCCTTCGCCCGCGCGTACCCGGGATAGGCCCGCTCGCGCGCGCGGAACTCGGCTCCGTGGACGATGCGGCGGCCGCCCCGCCGCTGCGGAGGCACCACCTCGTGCAGCATCTCGTGGAACACCACCGCCTCCACGTAGAACGCCGGCACCTCCTCCCGATCGAGCGCCGGGTGGACTCGGATGGCACGGGCGTGGTGGAGGTAGACCCCGGTGCGGATGGAGCCACGCCCGGGCACCGCGCCGGAGCGCCCCCATCCGATCCGCGCCGTCACCGCCCCCTGGAAGTGCTGCGAGTTCAGTCGGTCGAGCATCGCCTTCAGGTCGTGCACCCGGCCCCGGGGATCGAGCCGCTCGTCCCTCTGGGGGCCGATGCGAAGGCGCTGCACGCCCACCCAGACCTCGATGCGCCGTCCGGCCTCGCGGCGCGAGGGGGAGCCGCGAGCGGTTGCGAAGGCCGCCAGCGCCTCCACCACGTCCGGCGGCGCGCCGAGGAAGAGGTGGTGAAGGCGGAGCTGCACCTCCCCGCGCGAGCGCCGGTAGGAGACCATGGTGGAGCGATTGTCGTGCACCACCAGCCGCACGCGCTCCCGCAGCCGGGCGGAGAGGGCGTCCGCCATCCGCTCGGCGGCCACCACCCGATCCTCTCGCGGCGCGTAGCGCGCGTCGAAGCCGAGGGGGAGGAGCTGCTCTTCGCTCACGCGCCCGATGCTACGGGAGAGGCCGGCGGGCCTCAAGCTGGCTCGGCCTCGGCCTCGGACTGCAGGAGCCGCTCCAGCCGTGCCGGCTCGAGCCGCAGGAGCAGGCTCCGCTCCTGGCTGTAGGTGACGGCGCCCGGCGCCGCCCCCTTCACCTTCCGGACGTGCTTGGCCCGCGTGTAGACCACCTCGGGCGAGGGCTCCCCGCGGGCGTCGCTGAAGTGCGCGGCCAGGTGGGCGGCGTCGAGGAGGCTCTCCTGATCGGGCGCCTGGCCCTTCGCCAGGCGGACGACGACGTGCGCGCCCGGCCTCCCGCGGGCGTGCAGCCACAGGTCGTTGCCCTTCGCTACCTTCACGGTGAGCTCGTCGTTCTCGGCGGCCCCCTTCCCCACCAGGATGGGCACCCCGCCGAGGGACCGGAAGCTGCGGTAGGGAAGCGCCCTCTCCTCCGGCGCGCGCCGGCGGGGTGGGCGCGCCGGGCGCGGCGCCGCTCCGAAGCGGCGCGCTTCGCGCTCCAGGCGAGCCAGGGCGTCCGCGGGCGCGCGCTCCACCTCGGAGAGGAGCCGCTCCACCTCGGAGAGCCTCTCTTGCACCTCCGCGGCGCGCGCCTCCACCCGGGCAGCGCTGTCGGCGATGCGGCGGTAGCGCCGGTAGTAGCGCTCCATGTTCTCGCGCGGCGAGAGCGCCGGGTCGAGCGCCAGGGTGACCTCTCTCGGCCCCTCCTCGGTCCACTCGGTGAGGGTCACCTGCCGCGTGCCGCGCGAGAGAGCGCGGAGGTTCTGCTTCACCAGGTCGGCCGCGCGCCGGTCGCTCTCCGCCTCCGGGACGCGGGCCGCCTCGCCGGAGAGCTTGCCAAGCGCCCGGCGAGCCCGCGCTGCAGCGGCGCGCAGCGGCTCCCGCAGCCTGCGCCGCCCCTCGGCGAGGAGCCGCTCCTCCTCCAGCGCCCGGTAGTGTTCCTCGATGGCGAGCGAGACGGGAAAGGGCGTCGGCCCGGAGGAAGGGAAGCGCGAGGGCTCCGCCTCGCCGGCGGCACGCGGCGCCGGGGGGAGGTACGGCCTCCCCGCCAGGAGATCGCGGCGCTGCGACAGGTTCCGGCCGGCGCTGGCGAGGATCACGCTCCCGGCGTCGAGCAGGAAGAGGTTGCCGTGCCGTCCGGTGAGCTCGGCCACGAGCCGCGCCCGCCCTTCCCCGCGCTCGAAGCCCAGTGCCACCACCCGGTCTCCGGCCGCCACCTCCAGGCTCGCGAGCCGGGCGCCCTCGAGCTCGCGGCGCAGCGCCGCCTGGAAGGGGAACGGCTCGGGCGGGGCGGGGGGCCGGCGCCAGGCGAGGTGGATGCGGGTGCGGTCCGGCTCGGCCGAGACGAGGAGCGTCGCCGACCCGCCCGGGCGATGGACCTCGAGGGTGAGGGCGCGCTCGCTGTGGACCCGCACCGCGTCGATGCGCGCGCCGGCGAGCTCCTGGAGCTCGGCCACCACCACGGCGATCTCGCTCTGGCGCAGCGACATGGTTTCCCGAAAACGGCTACGGCCGCCCGGAGGCGGCCGCAGCGAGGTTGCGCGAGAAGCCTCGCGCGATCGAGGCGACGCTACTTCTTCTTCGCCTTCTTCGCGCCCTTCTTGGCCGGCTTCTTCGCTGCCTTCTTCACCGCCTTCTTCTTCATCGCCATTTTGTTACCTCCTCCTCCGAACGTGGTCACGGCGACCGACGAGCAAGACGAACGCAGATTAGCGTGCGCGGATCGTGAGTGCAAGGAAGGTGGCGCACTTTTCGCGTAGGTCGTCGGCGCGATCCCTTCCCCATCCGGCGAGCGATCGCGCCTCGCTCCGCCCGGCGCACCCTAGGTTCCACTCTCGGAGCCGAGCAGCGCGGCGCCGATCACCCCGGCCTCGTCTCCGCGCTCGGCGTCGACGACGGCGAGCCGGGCGGCCGCGGTCCGGGAGGTGGCCGCCGCCACGTGGAACCCGACTCGCTCCCGCAACGTGGGGCTCGCCCGCAGCACGCCGCCCCCGAGGACGAGCCGCTCGGGGTTGAGGAGCGTCACCGCGTTGGCCACCGCGGTCCCGAGCAGCTCCCCCAGCTCCTCCCACAGCTGCCGGGCGTAGGCGTCTCCCGCCTGGCAGGCCTGCTCCACCTGGGAGGCGGTGACGCGCGAAATGTCACCAGACGTGAACTCCACAATCCGAGTGGTCACGCCCGCCTCCACCTCGGCGCGCACGCGAACCGCCAGGTTGGCCCCGCCCACGTACGCCTCCAGGCAACCCACCGACCCGCAACCGCAGCGCCGCGGGGGCTCGCCGGCGCGCGGGGGGCGAACCTTCACGTGCCCGAGCTCCCCCGCCACCCCGCATGCCCCTTCGTGCAGCCTCCCGCCGACGACGATGCCCGAGCCCACGCCGGTCCCGGCGAAGACCACCAGGACGTCGCGGGCCCCGCGGGCTGCGCCGAAGCAGGTCTCGCCCCAGGCGGCGGCGGAGAGGTCGTTCACCACCCGCACCGGCGCCCCCAGGGCGCCCGCGAGCAGGTTCCCGAGCGGAACGTCGCGCCAGCCCAGGTTGGGGGCGTTGAAGACGAGCCCGGTCCCGCCCATCACCTGCCCCGCCACTCCCACGCCGATGCGCCCGAGAGAGGCGGGCCGCTCTCCCGCCACCGCCAGGACCGCGCGCCGGAGAACCTCCACCACTTCCTCGGGAGAGCGCCGGGCGAGCGCGCGCCGCTCCAGCGCCACCACCTCGCCGGTGGCGCGGTCGACGAGCGCGGCCCTGGCGTTCGTCCCGCCGAGGTCGATGCCCAGGGCCAGCGACGCCATAGCCGCCCGCGCCCTAGGCGCCGAGCTCGCGCTTCAGCTCGTCCACCTTGCCGGACACCAGCTTCTCGATCTCCTCCAGCCGCTCCGGGGTGCGCGCCTCGAAGCGCAACACCAGGAGCGGCTGGGTGTTGGAGGCCCGCACCAGGCCCCAGCCGTCCGGGAAGACCACCCGCACGCCGTCCACCGTCACCGCCTGGTAGCGGCCGGCGAACCACTCCTGGGCCCGGCGCACCAGCTCGAACTTCTTGTCCTCCGGGCAGTCGACCCGGATCTCCGGGGTGGCGTAGGTCCGCGGGACGTCGGAGAGGAGCGTCGAGAGGGGCGCGGGGGTACGCGAGACGAGCTCGAGCAGGCGGGCCGAGGAATAGATCCCGTCGTCGAACCCGAACCAGCGGTGGCCGAAGAAGATGTGGCCGCTCATCTCGCCGGCGAGCAGCGCCCCCTCCTCCTTCATCTTGGCCTTGATGAGGCTGTGGCCGGCCTTCCACATGATGGGCCGGCCGCCGCGCGCGGCGATGTCCTCGTAGAGGCTCATCGAGCACTTCACCTCTCCCACGATGGCCGCTCCCGGGTTCTCGGCAAGCAAGGCCCGGGAGAAGAGGATCATGAGCTGGTCGCCCCAGAGCACCTGGCCCCTCTCGTCCACCGCCCCCACCCGATCGGAGTCGCCGTCGTAGGCGATGCCGAGGTCGGCTCCGGTCTCGAGCACCTTCCGCTTCAGGTCGGCGAGGTTCTTCTCCACCGTCGGGTCGGGGTGGTGGTTGGGAAAGCGGCCGTCCATCTCCACGAAGAGCGGAACCACCTCGATCCCCAGCGACTCGAAGAGAGGGACGGCGACCACGCCCCCGGTGCCGTTCCCGGCGTCGACCACCACCTTGAGGTGCCGCTCTCCCAGGGAGAGGTTCCGCCGCACGTAGGCACGGTAGGGGGTGACGATGTCGTGGGACTCGACCCCTCCCCGTCCCTCGGCGAAGCGCCGCCCCTCGATGCGCTGATAGAGCGCCTGGATCTCCGCTCCGTGGAGGGTGGTGCGGCCCACGCCCACCTTGAGCCCGTTGTACTCGGGAGGATTGTGGGACCCGGTGATCATGCACAGACCGTCCACCGGGAGCGTGGCGGCCGCGAAGTAGGTGAGCGGGGTGGGGACGACGCCGAGGTCGACGGCGTCGACGCCAGCCGCGTTCAGCCCCTCCATCATCGCCCGGGCGAAGCGCGGCCCCGATTCCCGGCAGTCGCGCCCCACCACCGCCCGGCTTCCACCCTTCTCCCGGATCGCGCTCCCCAGCGCGCGGCCGACGAGGTGCACGGCCTCCTCGGTGAGATCCTGGTCCACGAGGCCGCGGATGTCGTACTCGCGGAAGATGGTGGGCGAGACCTGGGGCATGGACCTTCCTCCTCGAAGGGGCCTGCATCATAGCCGAGGCCGCGCGCACCCGGGACCGGCGGCGCTCGCCTCCTCGCTCTCCGGCCCCTCGGGGGGCGTGCCCGGCTAGAGCAGGTCTTCCCTGCCCCGGCGCCGCATCTCCTCGACCGCCTTGCGGACGTCCTGGGCCCGGTCCTTCTTCACCACCAGGATGGCGTCGCCGGCGTCCACCGCCACCACGTCGTCCACCCCCACCACGGTGAGGGGGCGGGACCCGTGGCCGATGACCACGTTGCGGTGGCCGTCGATGACGACGGCGTCACCCTGCTTGACGTTTCCGAGGTCGTCCATCTCGTGGACCTCCGAGAGGGCGGCGAAGCTCCCCACGTCGCTCCACCCGAACTCGGCCGGGACCACCGCGATCCTCTGGCTCTTCTCCATCACCCCGTAGTCGATGGAGATGGAGGGCGCCGCCGGGAAGACACGCTTCAGCGTGCGCGCGTAACCGACCCCGCCGAGCGACTCGCCGATCACCTCCAACTGCTCGCCCAAGACCGGCATCGCCCGCCGGATCTCCTCCAGGATGACGTCGGCCCGGAAGAGGAAGATGCCGCTGTTCCAGAGGTAGCCGCCCTCCGCCAGGTAGCGCGAGGCCGTGACCAGGTCCGGCTTCTCCACGAAGCGCTCCACCCGGGCCGGGTGGAAGGCCTTCTTCCCCTTGCCGATGGTGTGCAGCCGGGTCCCGACCTTGAGGTACCCGTAGCCCGTCTCCGGCCGGTCTGGCTTGATCCCGACGGTGACGACCGCGCCCTGGGAGGCGAGCTGCATGCCGGCGGCGAGCGCCTCGCGGAAGGCCTCCGGCCGCGCCACGTGGTGATCGGAGGGCAGCATCGCCATCACCCCCTTGGGGTCGCGCCGCGCGACGTGAAGGGCGGCGAGGCCGACGCACGGAGCGGTGTTGCGGGGGCAGGGCTCGACGATCAGGTTGTCCTTCGGGAGCCGCGGCAGGATGCGCCGGGCGGTGGCGGCGTGGTTCGGCCCGCACACCACGTAGGTGCGGTCGGCGCGGGCGAGGGGCGGGAGCCGGTCCACGGTGGCGGCGAGCAGCGACTGGTCTCCGTCGAGCGCCAGGAACTGCTTGGGACGGTTCTTGCGGCTGAGCGGCCAGAAGCGGGTCCCCGAGCCACCCGCCATCACTACGGGGTAGAGCCTCATGCGCGCCTCCAGACCGAGAGGAGCTCGAAGAGGACGCGCGCCGTCGCCCCCCAGATCGAGTCCTTTCCCAGGGTGTAGAAATGCACCTCGTGCGACATGCCGTGCGCCTCTCGCATCGCCGTCCGGTGGGCCCCCGGCCGCTCGAGCAGGGCGACGGGAACCTCGAGCGTCTCCGCCACCTCGCCGGGATGCGCCACCCAGGGGTACGGGTATGGCACGACGCCCACCCACGGCGTCAAGCGGAACCCGGTGAGGATGACGAGCACCTCGCTCAGCCGCCCCAGCACCCCCACGTCGGAGGGCGCGACGCCCACCTCCTCCTTCGCCTCGCGGAGCGCCGCCGCGAGCGATTCCTCGCCCGGGTCGACGCGCCCGCCCGGGAAGGAGATCTGGCCCGGGTGGCGGCCGAGGACGTGGCTCCGCCGCGTGAGGAGCACCCACGGCTCGCCGTCCCGGAGGAAGAGGGGCACGAGCACCGCCGCCTCCCGCAGGGCTCCCTCGGACCGCCGGTACTCGGGAGAGATGGTGGAGAGGTCGAGGTTCGCGAAGGCTCGGGCGCGCAGCGCGCGCCTCAGGTCCTCGAGCCTCATCGCACCTCGGCGGCGGCAGGGGCGCGCGGATCCTCGTCGTCGGCGGGCAGCACGCCCTTCCAGAGGAGGAGGGCGACGGCGACGCCCATGAGGAGCCGCCAGGCGACGAAGACGTAGGTGGTGCGGGTCCGGAGCCAGTGCAGCAGCCAGCCGATCACCGCGTACCCGAGGAGCGCCGCCACCAGTGTCCCCACCGCCGTGGCCGTACGCCAGGACGGTGCCCCCTGGAGCGCCGGGAGCGACTTCCACAGCTTGTAGATCCCGGCACCGAGGATGATGGGCACCGAGAGCAGGAAGCTGAAGCGGGCCGCCGCCTCGCGCGTGAACCCGAGCAGCATGCCCACGGTGATGGTGGCGCCCGACCGGGAGGTTCCGGGCACGAGCGCCATCGCCTGCCCGACGCCGATGGCGAGGGCGTCGCCGGCTCCCACCTCGGCGATGCCCCGGCGGTGGCGCGCGAACCGCTCGGCGACGAGGAGGACGATGCCCCAGACGATGAGCGAGAAGGCGATCACCCCGTTGCCGAGGGCCTCGATGCGCCGCTCCAGGAGCTTGCCGACGACCGCCGCCGGGACGGTCCCGAGCGCGATGTACCAGCCGAGACGCGCGTCCTCGCTGCCGAGAGGCTTTCCCGTCGCGAGCCCCCTCGCCCAGGCGGCACCGATCCGCCACAGGTCGCTCCGGAAGTAGACGAGAACCGCCAGGGTGGTCCCGGTCTGGATGATGGTGACGAAGGCGCGGAAGTGCGGGTCGGCGAGGCTCTGCCCGAGCAGCTCGCCCACCACGAGCAGGTGCGCGGTGGAGCTCACCGGAAGGAACTCGGTGATCGCCTGCACCACGCCGAGGATCAGGGCGTGAAGGAGCCCCATCTTCCCCCCCCTCTCGGTCGGCGCTCTAGGCGGCGGCGCTGCGCCGCCGCGCCCCCACCGCGTCCCTGAGGGCGTCCTTCTTGTCGGTGCGCTCCCAGGTGAACTCCTTCTCGGAGCGGCCGAAGTGGCCGTACGCCGCCGTCCTCTCGTAGATGGGGCGCAAGAGGTCGAGCCCCTCGATGATCTCGCGGGGGGTGAGGCCGAAGACCTCCTTCACCGCCGCGGCGATCTTCGCCTCCGGAGCGGTGGCGGTGCCGAAGGTGTCCACCATCACCGAAACCGGCTCGGCCACGCCGATGGCGTAGGCGACCTGGACCTCGCAGCGGCTGGCGAGCCCGGCGGCCACCACGTTCTTGGCGATGTGGCGCCCCATGTAGGCGGCGGAGCGGTCGACCTTGGAGGGGTCCTTGCCGCTGAAGGCGCCGCCGCCGTGGCGCCCCATGCCCCCGTAGGTGTCCACGATGATCTTGCGACCGGTGACCCCGGTGTCGCCCATGGGACCGCCGATGACGAAGCGGCCGGTGGGGTTGATGTAGATCTTGGTTCGCTTGTCGACGAGCCGCTTCGGCAGGGCGCGCCCGATGACCTCCTCGCGCACCGCCGCGTGCAGCTTGCGGTTCGAGACCTCGGGCGAGTGCTGCGTCGAGACCACCACCGCGTCGATCCGGCTCGGCCTTCCGCCGCGGTACTCCACCGTGACCTGGCTCTTGCCGTCCGGCCGGAGGAAGTCGAGGCCGGCGCGCCGGGCCTTGGCGAGCTGGCGCGTGACGGCGTGGGCGAAGTGGATGGGGGCCGGCATGAGCTCGGGCGTCTCGTCACAGGCGTAGCCGAACATCATGCCCTGGTCGCCGGCGCCGCCGGTGTCCACCCCCTGGCCGATGTCGGGCGACTGGCAGTCCACCGCCACCAGCACCCCGCAGGTGTTCCCGTCGAACCCCATCGACCCGTCGGTGTAGCCGATGCGCTTCACTACCTCGCGTGCCAGGCGCTGGTAGTCGATGTGAGCGGTGGTGGTGATCTCGCCGGCGATCATGACGTAGCCCGTCTTCAGCAACGTCTCGCAGGCCACGCGCCCGGTGCGGTGCTTGGCGAGGACCGCGTCCAGGACGGCGTCGGAGATCTGATCGGCCATCTTGTCCGGATGGCCCTCCGTCACGGACTCCGACGTGAAGAGGAAGTCGCTCTGCATGGGGTCGTTTCCCTTCTGCGAAAGGCGGAGTATTTAGTGTGCGCCCGCATGGGGTGTCAAGGCAACCCCGGGCGCGAAGCGGTCCCGATCGCTAGCCGCCGGCCGGCCCCACCGCCGCGCTCGTCTCGAGTAGCCCCGGGAAGCGACGCGTCATCTCCGCGCGCACCTCGCGCTCGATGTCGTCGGCGTGGGTGAGCTCGAGGAGCCTTTCCACGAGCTCCCTTCCCTCCCCGGAGGAGGAGGAGCGGATGACCCGCTTCACCGGCGGGATGGAGGGACCGTTCATGGAGAGCTCCGAGAAGCCCAGGCCGAGCAGCACCATCGTGTAGAGGGGCTCGCCCGCCATCTCCCCGCACATCGAGACCGGGATCCCCGCCGCGCGCCCGGCGTCGCAGACGAACTTGAGGGTGCGCAGCACCGCCAGGTGGAGCGGCCGGTAGAGGTAGGCGACGTCCTTGTTCTGGCGATCGACGCCGATGGTGTACTGGATGAGGTCGTTCGTCCCGATGGAGAGGAAGTCCACCTCCGGGGCGAGGCGGTCGGCGAGCATGGCGGCGCTCGGGAGCTCCACCATGATCCCCACCGGCGGGAGCGCGACCTCGATGCCCTCGCGGGCGAGCTCCTCCCGCGCCTCGAGGAGCATGCGCTTGCCGGCGCGGATCTCGCCGACCCCGCTCACCATGGGGAACATGATGCGGAGGTTCCCGTGACCTCCGGCGCGCAGCAGCGCCCGCAGCTGGGCGCGGAACATGTCCGGGTGGCGCAGGCAGTAGCGGATGGCCCGGAGCCCGAGCGCCGGGTTCTCGGCGTGATCCCGCTGGCCCGCCGGCAGCTTGTCGCCCCCGAGGTCGAAGGTCCGCACCGTCACCGGCCGGCGACCCATCGCCTCCAGGATGCGGCGGTAGTCGCGGTAGTGGTCCTCCTCCGTCGGGAGCCGCTCGCGGCTCAGGTACAGAAACTCGGTCCGGTAGAGCCCCACTCCCTCGCCTCCGTGCGAGAGCAGGCCTGCGACCTCCTCGGCGAACTCGATGTTGCCGAGCATCCGCACCGGCACCCCGTCCTGGGTCTCGGCGGGCAGGTCCTTCAGCCGCGCCAGCTCGACCTCCCGCTCCAGCTGGCGGGAGCGGGCCATCTCGTAGTCGGCCCGCTCGCCCGGCGATGGGTTGAGGATGACGAGGCCCCGCCCTCCGTCGACCACCACCCAGTCGCCGCGCTGCGCCGCCGAGGAGGCGCGCCCCGCTCCCACCACCGCCGGGATCTCGAGCGCCCGGGCGACGATGGCGGTGTGGCTGGTGACCCCGCCCACGTCGGTCACCATTCCCGCCACCCGCCGGTCGTGCAGCAGGAGCGCGGTGTCTGCCGGGGAGAGGTCGCGGGCCAGGATCACCGAGCCGTGGGGAGGCGACTCGTGGTTGTCGAGGCCGTGGCCGAGGAGGTTCTTGATGATGCGCTCCCCCACGTAGTCCACGTCGGAGCGGCGCTCGCGGAAGAACTCGTCGTCGGAGCTGAAGGACGCCTTGATCTTGCGGACGGCGCGCTTCACCGCCCACTCGACGTTGACGCGCTCCTCGCGCACCAGGCGCCGCACCTCCTCGACGAGCGTCGGGTCGCGAAGCATGGCCCGGTGGACGTCGATGATGCCGAGGTGCTCGGCCCCCTCGGCGACGGCGACCTTCGCCCTCACGTCCTCGAGCTGGCGCGCCGACGCCTCCACCGCCGTCGCCAGCCGGGCCAGCTCCCCCTCCACCTCGTCGGGGGCGAGCGTTCGCCGCGGGGTGCGCACCTTGCGGCGGTCGACGGTCCACGCCCGCCCCACCGCGATGCCCGGCGAGGCCGGCAAGCCCATCAAGGTGGTGGAGCCGCCCATCTATCGTCCTCTCGAGACCGCGAGGGAAGGATGCCGCCTCCGCCGCCGGCCGCTCGCTCGACGGCCACCGCTTCCCGTCCCGTCCCCCCCCGGCCCCCGCCCGGTCCTCGCTCCGGGCCGGCGAGCCCGCCTCCCGGACTCGTCGTGCATAGCACGCCCCGCCGACGGCAGCACGGGGGGGCCGAAGGACCGGTGCGCCGCGCCCCTCATCGCTCCCCGAAGCCCGAGTCGATCACCTTGGCCAGGGCCTCCATGGCCTGGGCGGCGTCGGGCCCCTCGCAGATGAGGACCAGGCTCGACCCCTTGGAGGCGGCGAGGGTCAGCACCCCCATGATGCTCTTCGCGTTCACCTGGATGCCGTCCTTCTCCAGCTGCACCTCGCTCTCGAAGCGGTTAGCGGTCTGCACCAGCATCGCCGCCGGCCGGGCGTGCAGCCCGAGCGAGTTGACGATGGTGAAGGAGCGCTCGATCCGCTGCATCTCTCAGGGCCCCCCGCCCAGCTGCCCCAGCGCGGCCCCCAAGAGCGTCCCGAGGAGCATGGCCCCGTACGCGCTCGGAAGGAGTCTCCTTCCCCTCGACAGGACCCACCATCCCGCCAGGGCGGCGGCGATCGCCACCGCCGTCGCCCACCGGCCGGCGCCGCCCACCGATCGGGCGGCGAGCAGCGTCACGCCCGCGCCCGCGACCAGGGTGCCGGCGCTCCGCAGGCGTGCGCCCCAGGCCGGGAGGGAGAGCGCCGCCAGCCGGTCCACCACCGCGTCGCCATAGCGGTAGCCGACCCGGAACAGGGAGAAGCGCACCCACAGCTGCACCGCGTTGTAGAGGACGATGACGGCGAGGAGCGCGGGCCAGCCGACGGCGAGCACGCCCACCGCCGCGAGCGCGCCCGCGAAGGGGCGGAGGCCGGCCCAGAAGAATCCATCCCCCACGGCGGCGAGAGGCCCCTGCAGCACCTGCTTGTACTCGAGCGGGGCGCTCTCCGGCTCCTCGCCGGCCGCCACCCTCTCCTCGTGGTGGATAGCGCCGCCCACGATGGCCGCGGCGGTGTAGGGGTGGCAGTTGAAGGTGCTGAGGTGGCGGCGGAGCGCCGCCCGCCGTCGCTCCCGCTCCGGGTAGAGGCGCCGAAGCGCCGGGGCGATGGCGTAGGCGAAGCCCAGGTTCTGCATGCCGCGCCGGTTCCAGGCCGCCTGCAGGAAGAGGGACCGCCAGAAGACGCGCCAGAGCGTGGCTCGCGGGAGCGTCACCTCCATATCCCTAGCATGCGGGCGAGGAGCGCCGAGAGTGCCACCGCGGTGACGAAGAGCTGGCCCCCGTTCTGGGCGCGGAAGGCGCGGGCCCCGGCGGCGGCGGCGAACCCGCACAGGGCGGCCCAGCCGAGCGCGAGCGGCGGGGCCAGGGCCGGGAGTCGGCGCAGGGCGGAGGGCACGAGCCAGGCGGCGGCGGCGGCGGCAATCGGCGCCAGCACGAAGGAGGCGGCGAAAGGGAGGAGGAGCCCGGCCAGGTTGACGCGCAGCGCCGCCCGGAACTCACCCCTCTCCAGCAGCGACTCGGCCCGCGCCGCCAGGCGCACGTTCTGCTCCTCGATGGTGCGGTCGGTCCGTCTCCCCAGGACGGCGAGGGTCGCCACCAGCGCCACGGTGAGGCAGGCCACCGCCGGGGTGACCCCGGTCCCGAGGGAGCGGCCGGCCAGCACCGCGCCTCCCACGATGGCGGCGGAGCCGAGCGCCTCGTGCGGGGGCAGGGCCGCGCCCAGGTTCACCGCCCCGAGCCAGAGCAGCTCGAGCGGCGGCCCGAGCAGGAGTCCGGCCCGGAGGTCGCCGAGGACGAGCCCGGTGAGCGGGGCGAGCGCCACCGGGCGGGAGAGCATGGCCTGGAGGAACCCCTTGCGCTCCACCGCCGCCAGCCCGGCGACCACCGCGAGGAGGAGGTATTCCACGGTCGCGATCCTAGCCGCCGGCGGCGGCGAACCGCCGCTCGATCTCCGGGAGGTCGAGTGGCTGGTCGAGCGGCACCGCCCGGGCCTCGACCTCGAACCCCGCCGAGGCGAGCCGGCGCAGCTGCGCGAGCTCCTCCTCGGAGAGGAACACCGAGGGAGTGATCTGGCGGCGCCCCGGGGCGTAGTGGACGTTCCCGAGGTTGAGGCGCCGGCAGAGCGAGGGGTCGAGCCCCGCCTCCCGGGCCCGCTCCAGGTCGGGCACGTCCCGCACCAGCACCAGGACCGCGCAGCGGGAGGCGGCGAGCGCCCGGAAGTCCACGCGAGCGAGCGGCTGGATGGAGGCCTCGAGCCCGGGGGGCAGGCAGAGCGTCATGGCGGCACGGGCGAGCGGGCTCTTCGCCGCTTCGTCGTCCGCCACCACCACCGCCTCGGCGCGCAGGTGGGGAGCCCACCCGACGAGGATCTGCCCGTGGATGAGCCGGTTGTCGACCCGAACGAGCGCGATCACGGGCTCTCCGCCCCGCCTCCGCGGGCGCGCGCCCGCAGGAGCTCGCTCGCGAGCGTGATGTTCTTTTGCCCGTACCCGGTGATGAGCCGGGCGATGTCCGAGAGCGAGGCGTGCGCGGCGCGGCAGGTGGAGAGCTTGAGGAGCATGGGCAGGTTCACGCCGGTGACCACGTCGACGCGGTCCTCCAGGAAGCCGAGGGCCAGGTTGGCGGGCGTCCCGCCCAGCATGTCGGTGAGCACCAGGACGCCGTCCCCGTCCTCCACCTCGCGGATGGCGAGCGCCAGGGCATCGCGGGCCTCGTCCATGGGGACGTTCGAGGAGACGGAGACCGCTCGGGCGCGCGGGAGCTTCCCGGTGATGACCTCGGCGCAGGCGAGCAGCTCCTCGGCGAGCCTCCCGTGCGTCGCGATGACCACGCCCACCATGGCCCGCTCCTACTCCTTCTCCACGTCCCGGTGCCAGACCCGGACCGGGAGGCCGCGGCGGCGCAGCCGCTCGCCCAACTCGCCGGCGATGGCGACGGAGCGGTGGCGGCCGCCGGTGCAGCCCACCGCCACGGTCAGGTAGGTCTTCCCCTCGGCGCGGTAGCGCGGGATGAGGAAGGCGGCGAGGTCGTCGGCCTTTTCGAGGAAGCGCTGCGCGTCGTCCTGGCCCAGCACCCAGTCGCGCACCCGCGGGTCGGTCCCGGGGAAGGGCTTCAGCTCGGGGACGAAGAAGGGGTTGGGGAGGAACCGGACGTCGAGCACCAGGTCGGCGTGGGTGGGGATGCCGCTGCGGAAGCCGAAGGACACGAGCGTGACCCCCATGGTCTCGGCGCCCGCGCCCACGAAGCGGTTGTGGGCGAGCCTCTTCAGCTCGTGGACGTTCAGGTGCGTGGTGTCCACCACCTCGTCGGCGAGCGCCTTCAGGCCTGCGAGCGCCTTGCGCTCGGCCGCGATGCCCTCCGGGACGCTCCCCGACTCCCCGGCGAGCGGGTGGCGCCTCCGCGTCTCGGAGTATCGGCGCACCAGCGAATCGTCGGAGGCGTCGAGGTAGAGCACCACCACGTCGCCGCCCTTGGCCCGGACCTCCTCGATGATGCGGGGGGCGTCGCGGAGGAAGCGCCCCTCGCGCGCGTCCACCACCAGCGCGAGTCGCGACACCTCCCCGGCGGTGTGGCCGATGAGCTCCACCAGCTTTTCCAGGAAGACCACGGGGAAGTTGTCGATGCAGTAGTAGCCGCCGTCCTCCAGCGCCCGCAGCGCCGTGGTCTTCCCCGAGCCCGAGACCCCGGTGAGGATCACCACCTCCGTCTGGCTGGAGGGCGAGGGATCTGGGGGGGGGCGCGCGCTCATTCCACGTCCGTCCCCCCGCCCCCGCCCTCGGGCGGCAGCGCGATGGCGCGGTTCAGGCGCTCCTGGAACTCGCGGGCCGAGTGGTGTCCCTGCAGCTTGAGGAGGTGGTTGCGCGCCGCCACCTCGATGATGGTGGTCATGTTCCGCCCCGGCCGGACCGGGACGATGAGCATGGGGATCTCGACGTCGAGGATGCGGAACTTCTTCTCGTCCAC
This sequence comes from Anaeromyxobacteraceae bacterium, assembly GCA_035499295.1. GTDB lineage: Bacteria > Myxococcota > Myxococcia > Myxococcales > Anaeromyxobacteraceae > DATJZG01. The sequence continues at coordinate 15,211 of DATJZG010000069.1, read as the reverse complement.
GCCCAGGCGGTCGTACTCCACGCTCGGGTCCCACTCCACCAGCTCGAGCACGATCTCGATCTTCTTGCGCTCCCGGATGGCGGCGACGCCGAACAGGTCCTTGATGTTGATGATGCCCAGGCCGCGGATCTCCATGTGGTGCTTGATGATCTCGCTGCCCGAGCCCACCACCGCGTCCTGGTTCCTGCGCTTCACGTCGACGATGTCGTCGGCCACCAGGCGGTGGCCGCGCATCACCAGGTCGAGGGCGATCTCGCTCTTGCCGATGCCGCTCTTGCCGAGCAGCAGGATGCCGACGCCGAGGACGTCGAGCAGCACCCCGTGCATGGAGCTGGAGGCGGTGAGCTGGTCCTCCAGGTAGCCCTGGATGTTCTCGATGAAGGTGGAGGAGAGGTGGCTCGACCGGAACACCGGGACCCCCGCCTCGTCGGCGGCGGCCAGGATCTCCGGGGGGACCTCCAGGTCCTTCGTCACCACGAGGCAGGAGATGTCCTGGGCGAAGAAGGCCCGCACCAGCTCCACCCGCCGCTCGCGGGGCAGGGTGCGGTAGTAGCTCATCTCGGTGTTGCCGAAGACCTGGATGCGCTCCCGGTGCAGGTACTCGGTGAATCCCGCCAGGACCAGACCGGGTTTCTGGATGCGCGCGGAGCTCACGCGTCGCGACAGCCCGTTCTTGCCGGCCACCAGCGTGAGGCGCAGATCGAACTTCTTGTCGTCGAGGAGCGCCCCGACGCGAATCGCTTCCATCGCCGCGAGTCTAGCGCGCTGCCGGGGGGCCGTCGACAAGGCGCGGCGGCGGGTGCGGCCCGCACCATGCGCGCGGGGCACCGACGCCTTCGGTGCAGGCCCCAAGGGAGCGCGCAGGCTTCCATTGACGGCGCGGTGCGTCGTTCCTTAGATTTCGGCGCCGGATGGGGCTCAAGATCCTCTATCACGCAAACTGCTTCGACGGCTGCGCGTCGGCGGCCATCCTGGGACGCTTCTTCGAGGCCCGGGAAGGCGCGGCGCTCGGCCCGATACGGGAGCAGCCGGTCCAGCACCACCAGGGCGATCCCTTCCCGCCCGACGCTTTCGATGCCGACGTGAACGCGGTGGTCGACTTCCGTTACTCCCCGTCCCCCCGGCTCGACTGGTGGTTCGACCATCACCGGAGCGCCTTCCACCGCCCGGAGTGGCAAGCCGAGTTCGAGAAGGACCGCAGTGGGCAGAAGTTCTGGGACCCGACGGCACCCTCGTGCTGCGGTTTCATCGCCCGGGTGACGAGCGAGCGCTTCGGCTTCCGGGCCCCCGACCTGGACGAGCTGGTGCGCTGGGCGGACATCATCGACTCCGCCCGGTTCCCGTCCGCAGAGGTGGCTGTTCGGCTGGAGGAGCCGGCCCTGCGCATCATGACGCTCCTCGAGGCGAGCCGCGATCCGGAGGTCCCGGCGAAGCTCATCGAGGCGATGCGGCGGCGGTCCCTCTCCGAGATCGCCCGCGAGCCCTGGGTGGCGGAGCCGCTACAGCCCATCCTCGAGCGCCACTTCCGCTCCATCGAGGCGGTGCGCGGGGCGGCTCGCGTCGCGGACGGCGTCGCCTTCGTCGACCTGGCCCAGGCGGGCATCGAGGCCGGCAACAAGTTCATCGTCTACTACCTCTTTCCCGAGGCCCGCTACGCGGTGGTGGTGTCGCAGGACGCCAAGCGCTCCAAGGTCTCCGTCGGCTCGAACCCCTGGGCGCGCGAGGCGCGGACGCACGACCTCTCGAAGATCTGCGAGCGCTACGGGGGCGGGGGGCACGCGGTGGTGGGCGCGGTGACGCTCGACCCGCAGCGGATTCACGAGGCGCGGCGCATCGCCCACGAGATCGCGGGGCTTCTCCGGGGGCGCCCGGAGGCGGCATGACGCCCGGCCAGTACATCCTGGTCGTCGACGACGACGACGACTTCCGCGAGACGCTGTGCGAGGTCCTCGCCCAGGCCGGCTACCCGGTCCAGCAGGCCGAGAACGGCGAGGTGGCGCTCCAGCGCATCGCCGAGGAGGCGCCGGGCATCGTCCTCCTCGACCTGAAGATGCCGGTGCTCGACGGCTGGGGCGTGGTGGAGCGGATGCGCCAGGATCCCAGGAGCTCGCACGTGCCCATCCTCATCCTCTCGGCGTACGGCTTCGAGTGGGAGTCGGAGCTCCTCGGCGCGCAGGGCTACGTGCCGAAGAGCGTGGGGGTGGAGGAGATCCTCGATCGCGTCCGCCAGTCGGCGGGCCCTCCCCCCATGCGCCACTAGCTCGCGCCGCCGGCCTCGCCCGGCGGGCAGGAGGAATCGGATGTACACGGTGGTGCTCGCGCTTCACTCGACCATCCGCTGGATCGTGCTCGTCGCCGCCCTCTGTGCCACCGCCACCGCGTTCGGCGGCTGGCTCGGCCGCCTCTCCCTCGCCCGGCCGCTCGGGGTCTCGGGCGCGGTCCTCGTCGCCGCCGCCGACCTCCAGGTGCTCCTCGGGCTCGCCCTCTACTTCTTTCTCTCCCCCTTCTCCCGGGCCGCCCTCTCCCACCCGGGCGCGGCCATGGCGGAGCCCGGCCTGCGCTACTGGTTCCTCGAGCACCCTCTCCCGGCGCTCGCCGCCGTGGCGCTCGCCCACGTGGGCCGCGTCCTCTCCCGGAGAGCTCCGGACGACGCCACCCGCATGCGCCGGGCGGCCCTCGCGTACGGGGCCGCCCTTCTCCTGTTCGCGGCAGCGGTTCCCTGGCCGCCCTTGCCCTTCGGCCGGCCGCTCTGGCCGTTCTAGAGGGTCCGAGGGCCGCGCCCCCGCTAGTCGCCCTCGGGGCCCGGGCCCTTCCCCGGCCGCGTCGGCCAGCGGATCGAGCCCCGGACCGCCTTCAGCCCGCCCTCGAGCAGGGTGGCGGGCCGCACGACCCCCTCCCCGAAACGCCCGGCGATGGCGTCGAGTGCCGCGTTGAGCGCCTGGCGCCTGGAGCCGCCCGGGGGCGGCGCGCCCTCTCCGGCCCCCGGGGCGAAGAGGCCGAGCTGCGCCGGCCCCTCCCCAAGGCCCGAGACCGAGACGCCGGTGAGCCGCACCGGACGGCTGAGGTCGGCGCGGCGCAGGTCGGCGACCGCGGCCCGGTACACCGTCGCGGCATCGTCGGTCGGCGCCTCCAGGGTGCGCTGCCGGGTCACCTGGGTGAAGTCCGAGTACTTGAGCTTCAGGGTGACGGTCCGTCCGCGCCGCCCGGCCTCGCGCAGCCGGCGCGCCACCCGCTCGCTCTGGTCGAGCAGCTGGGGCAGGAGCGCCTCTTCCCCGACGAGGTCGCGCTCGAAGGTGTCCTCGGCGCCGATGCTCTTCGCCTCCTCGTCGGGGACCACCGGGCGCGGGTCGTCTCCGCGCGCCAGCGCCCTCATGCGGGAGCCGCTCGTCCCGAAGCGGTCGACGAGCATCGCCTCCGGGTAGCGGGCCAGGTCGCCGATCCGGGCGATGCCGAGCTTGGCGAGCGCCGCCTCGGTGACCTTGCCCACCCCCCACAGCCTCGACACCGGGAGCGGGGCGAGGAACTCGGCGGTGGAGCCCTCCACCTCCACCAGCCCGTCCGGCTTGCCCAGGTCGCAGGCGATCTTCGCCGCCATCTTGCAGTCGGCGACGCCGGCGGAGACGGTGAGCCCGGTCGCCTCCCGCACCCGCCCCCTCACCGCGCGGGCGATGTCGCGCGCCTCTCCATGGAGGGCGCGGCTGGCGGTGACGTCGAGGAACGCCTCGTCTAGGGAGAGGGGCTCGACGAGCGGGGTGTAGTGCCGGTAGATGTCGAACACCGTCCGGGAGAGTTCGCCGTAGCGGTCGAAGCGGGGCTGGAGAAAGATCCCCTCCGGGCAGAGCCTCTGCGCGGTCGCCGTCGGCATCGCCGACCGGACCCCGAAGCGGCGCGCCTCGTAGCTCGCGGCGCAGACCACCCCCCGGTGCGAGGTGCCGCCCACGATCACCGGCTTCCCGCGCAGCGTGGGGTCGTCGAGCTGCTCCACCGAGGCGTAGAACGCGTCGAGGTCGAGGTGGAGGATGGCGCGCGGCACGGGAAGGTCCCGTCGCACCCTCTACCATCGCGCTCCGTCGCCGAAGACCCCCAATGGGGTAGACTTGACGTGCGTCATTTCCAGGGCAAGATTGTTTTGCATGGAGGCTCTCGGGCTTCAGGGCGGACCGACGCCGTCAAAGGGAATTGCGACCCGGCTCTGGGCCGCAGCGCGGACGGAGTTCTCCACCCGCGGCTACCACGGTGCCAGGGTGCAGGGCATCGCCCGCCGCGCCGGCTGCAACGTCGCGCTCCTCTACCGCCACTGGGCCTCGAAGCGCGCCCTGTACCTCGAGATCCTGAAGTCCATCTGGCTCGGCAACATGCGCCAGATCTCGGACCTGCTCGGGGAGTCCGGGGGCGCGGTCGGGGTGGTGAGCGCCTACCTGGAGACCCGGCTCTCGGACCCGGAGGCCTCCCAGATCCTGGTGCGCGAGTACCTGGACGGCGGCCCCTTCCTCTCCGAGCTCGTGGCGAGCGACCCCTCCATCGCGGCTCCCATCCGCGAGCTCGCCGCCTCGCTGCAGGGCGGAAACGGGCACGCGCTGCGATCGGGGATCGACCCGTCGATGGCGGTCCTGACGGTGGGCGGCCTCACGGCCCTCGCCGCCGCAGCGCAGGAGGCGGCTCGCCCCTTCCTCCCGCCGCCCGGCCCGTCGCCCGAGGACTGGAGGCGCCACATCTCCGACCTCCTCCTGCACGGGCTGCTCGGCGACAAGCGGCCGCACGCCGACTGATCCGGCGCCCTGGAGGCGCTCCCGCACCCTTCCCAGGCCCTTTCGCGCTGGACCTGCCGGCGCTACCGTCCGCGATCATGAACGCGGACGTGGTGGTGGTGGGAGCGGGGCTGCAGGGGTGCGGGGTGGCGCTGCGGCTCGCCCAGGCCGGGAAGTCGGTGCTGGTGCTCGAGCGGAGCATCCCCGGGGCCGAGGCGTCGAGCGCGGCGGCGGGCATCCTCTCTCCCGGCGTCGAGGCGGTGGACCCGGGACCCTTCTACGAGCTGTGCGCGGCGTCGCTCGACCGCTACCCTGCCTTCGTCGAGGAGGTGGAGCGCCTCACCGGGCTCTGGGTCGGGTTCCGCCGCGGGGGCACGCTGGAGGTGGCGCTCGACGATCGCATGGCGCAGGTGCTCGCCGGGCGCGCCGCCAAGCTCTCCCGCCTGGGCGCGGCGGTGGACGTTCTCGACGGGGAGGCGGCGCGCCGCCTGGAGCCGGCGCTCTCCCGGCAGGCGCGCGGCGCCCTCTATTTCCCCTCCGAGGCCTCGGTGGACCCGCGTCTACTGGGGCGAGCCCTCCACCTGGCCGCCGCCCGCTCCGGCGCGCGCTTCCTCTCGGGCCAGGTGCGGGGTGTCTCCTACGAGCGCGACCGGGTCGCCGGGGTCGACCACGAGAGCGGGCGCGTCTCCGCTCCCGTGGTGGTGCTCGCCGCCGGCGCCTGGACCATGCAGGTGCACGGGAACCTCCTGCCGCCCGGCGCGGTGCGACCGGTTCGCGGCCAGATCGCGGTGGTCGACACCCGGCCCCCGCTCCTCGAGCGCGTCGTCTTCTCCGAGAAGGGCTACGTGGTCCCGCGCCCCGACGGCCGCATCCTCTGCGGCTCCACCATGGAGGAGGCGGGCTTCGAGAAGGCGGTCACCGCCGGCGGCTTGCTCCACCTGCTCGACCTGGCGGTCGAGATCGCCCCCGCCGTGGCGGGCGCCCCCGTCGTCGAGACCTGGTCGAACTTCCGGCCCGGGACCCCGGACGGCGAGCCCATCCTGGGCGCCGGCAGCGCCGACGGCCTGTTCTACGCCACCGGCCACTACCGCAACGGCGTCCTGCTCACCCCCGTGACCGCCGAGGCGGTGAGCGACGCCGTCTTGGGACGGCGCGCCGCCGTCGACCTGAAGCCGTTCTCGTCCGCCCGCCTGGGCGCCGGCCGCGCCTCGCGCCCCTGAGGGCTCCGACCGGTCGACCTCACTCCACCCAGTCGGCGACGAAGATGTTCGTCTCCCGGGGGCGCGAGCCGTTCCGGTTGGAGGCGAAGACGAGCTTTCGGCCGTCGGGCGAGAACATAGGGAATCCGTCGAAGGCCTCGTGGAAGGTGATCTGCTCGAGCCCGCTCCCGTCGACGTTCACCGCCCAGAGGTGGAAGGCTCTCCCCTGCGGGTCGCCGGCGTTGGAGGAGAAGATGATGCGCCGGCCGTCGGGGAAGAAGTAGGGCGCGAAGCTGGCCGCGCCGAGCCGCGTCACCTGGCGCTGGTTCGAGCCGTCGGCGTCCATCACCATGATCTCGAGCTTGCCCGGGCGCACCAGCCTCCGCCGGAGCAGGTCCTGGTACTCCGCCATCTCCTCGGCACCCTCGGGCCGGCTGGCGCGGAAGACGATGCGGCTGCCGTCCGGAGAGAAGAACGCCCCCCCGTCGTACCCGGGCGTGTGGGTGAGGCGGGTCAGCTGCGCGCCGTCGAGGCGCATCTTGTAGAGCTCGAGATCGCCGTCGCGCGTGGAGGTGAAGACGATCCAGCCGTCCCGCGAGACGGTGGCCTCGGCGTTGTACCCCGGGGCGGGCGAGAGGACCGTCGGGCCCTTCCCGTCGGCGTCGGCGAGGTAGATCTGATAGTCGAGCAGCGGCCAAACGTACCCGCGGGAGCGGTCGGGCTTCGGCGCGCACCCCTCCGCCGTCGCCATGGTGGAGGAGTAGAGGACGCGGCGGCCGTCGGGCAGGAAGTAGCCGCAGGTCACCTGCCCCTTGCCGGTCGAGACCATCCGGATCCCGCTCCCGTCGGCGCCCATCACGTACTCCTGATCGCACTCGCGTCCCTCGCGGTTCGACTGGAAGATGAGCTCCCGACCGTCCGGGCTGAAATAGGCCTCGGCGTTCTGGCCCCCGAAGGTGAGCTGCCGGACGTTCCGAAGGTGGACCTCCCGCGGGAGCTCGAGCCCGGTCGGCGCCGGCGGGGCGGGGGGGGCGACGGCGCGGGCGCAGGCGGCGAGGGCGGCGAGGACCATGACGGTGGGGCGCATCCGTGGGAGGATATCGGCGCCCCCCGAGGTTACAATCGAGGCACCCCGGTGGGGCCGCCGGCGGGCCCGCCGGCGCGACCGAGCCACCGCCTTCCTCCTCCCCACGTGAGAACCCTCGCCCTCGCCCTCGCCCTCCTCGCCGCCGCCTGCTCCTCGAGGCGGCCGGAGGAGTCCGCACCCGCCGAGCGATCGGCCGCCGCACCGCCCACCGGCCAGCTCGCCCGCGTGCGCCCGGCCCCGCCGCCCTGCCTGGCTGGCGAGCCCGACCCGCCGGCCGGGGAGCTCGCCGACCGGGCCGCCGAGGAGCGCGAGGCGGGCCGTCCGGAGCGGGCGCTCGTGTGCGCCGAGGAGGCGCTCGAGCAGGCGCCGCGCGACCGGAGCGCGCTCCTCGAGAGGGCGCTGGCGCTCGCCGACCTGGACCGGGGGCCGGAGGCCCGGGCGGCGGTGGATCGCGCGCTCGCCGCTCGCCCCGACGACCTCGACACCCTCTCGACGGCCGCCGAGATCTACGTCACCCAGCTCGCCGATCGGGACGCCCTCGAGGCGGGGCGCGACCTGGCCCTGCGGGCCGCCGCCCGGGCCCTCCGCCGTAAGAGCAACGACCGCGCGCTCGCCGCCCGCCTCCACCTCCTCGCCGGAATGGCCGAGAACGACCTGGGGCGCAACCGGGACGCGCTTGCCCACCTCGACCTGGCGCTCCGCGAGCGGCCCGGCGACGTGGACGCGCTCTACGAGCGAGGCGTGGCGCTCTTCGAGCTGTGCCAGTTCGGAGAGGCCCGCCGCGCCTTCGAGAGGGTCCTGCGCCGGTCCCCCGAGGACGCCTGGTCGCTCCACCACCTCGGCCTCATCGCCGAGCGGGTGGGCGACGAGAACCGTGCACGCACGCTGCTCGCCCGCGCCGCGCGGCTCGCCCCCCGCGAGATCCACCCCACCGTGGAGATGAACCGGGCCGCCTTCGAGGCGGAGGTGAAGGCCGCGGCGAAGTCGCTGCCGGAGGTGGACCAGCGCGCCCTGGACGGCGTGCCGGTGGAGGTCGCGGAGATCCCGGCCCTGTCCGACCTGACCGCCGTCGATCCGCCTCTCTCCCCCTCCATCCTGGGCCTGTTCCGCGGGCCCCCTCTCGGCGAGCCCTGCCCGCCCGAGGAGGGGCCCACCTGCCGCTCGGTGGCGCTCTATCGCCGGAACCTCTTGCGCTTCGCCCGCGACGAGGCGGAGCTGAAGGAGCAGGTGCGGGTCACCCTCCTCCACGAGGTGGGGCATCTGCGCGGAGAGAGCGACGACAAGCTGCGGGCGCGCGGCTTGGAGTAGCGCGAGATCATTGAAGGCCGCCGGTCCGCGTGCTAATCGCGAGGCCCATATGTGGGACACGAACCCCTGGGCCCCCTGGGGCCTCATCTACGCGACTCGCGACGGCCGGCCCATGATCACCGAGACCGGCATCTGGTTCTTGATGCAACAGCATCCGGATGCGGTCGAGAAGGGCCCCGGCGACTGCTACTGGCTCTACCTCGACCGGGCTTACCGCGCCGACCGGGTGGGCGACCGCGCCTTCTACGCCCTCACCCCGGACGCGGCGCGCCGGCGAAAGAGCTGACTCGCCTCGGCAGGCCGCGGCAGAGCGCCTCGTAGCGGGCGGCACTGCGATCCCAGGAGAAGTCGACGGCCGTGCCGCGCCGCTTGAGCTCGGGGAAGGCGCTCGGCTCGCGAAAGACCGCCAGGGCGCTACGAAGAGCGCCGAGGAGCGCCTCCGGGTCGAGCGGCCCGGAGGTGAACCCCGTCCCCCGCCCAGCTCCGTCGCAATCCTCGACGGTGTCCACGAGGCCCCCCACCGCACGCACCACCGGGGGCGTCCCGTATCGCAGGCTGTGCTCGAAGCGGTCGGCGTGAGGACCAGGTCGGCGCCGGCCTCGATGCGGTGGGCCAGCCCCGCGTGCCGCGGGCGGGGAGCGCCGCCGACACGTCTCCCAGGCCGCCGGTCTTCGCGAAGGGAGCCAGCTCGGAGGAGACGAAGAGGAGGTCCATCGAAGGCGCCGCGCTCCTTCTGCCGGGCGGCGAGGCCCTCCTAGACCGCCGCTCGCCGCAGGAACTCGGCGGCTTCCTCGGGAGGGACCGGGTTGATGTGGAACCCGCTGCCCCATTCGAACCCCGCCACCTGCGTGAGCGCCGGCACCACCTCGATGTGCCAGTGGTAGGAGGGGCTGGCGGCGTCGCGCAGCGGGTTCGTGTGGACCATGAAGTTGTACGCCGGCCGCCCCAGGGTGGCCATCACCCGCGACAGGGTGGAGCGCAGTGCCTGGGCGGCGAAGCTCAGCCTCTCCTTCGGCTCCGACTCGAAGTTCGACTCGTGGCGCTTGGGTACGATCCAGGTCTCGAAGGGGCTGCGCGGCGCCCAGGGCGCGAACACCACGAACTCCTCGTTCTCGTAGATGAGGCGAGCGCGGTCCTTGCGCTCCTGGCCCACGATGTCGCAGTAGATGCAGCGCTCCCGGTGCTCGTAGTGGCGCCGCGCGCCCTCGATCTCGTCGGCCACCTGCCGCGGGGTGATGGGGAGAGCGATGAGCTGGCTGTGGGAGTGGTCGAGCGTGGCGCCGGCAGCCGAGCCGTGGTTCTTGAAGAGCAGGATGTAGCGGAAGCGCATGTCGTTGCGCAGGTCGAGCACGCGCGCCTTGAAGGCGAAGAGCACCTGGGTGAGGTCGCCGTCGGAGAGCTCGCAAAGGTTCTGCCCGTGGTCCGGCGTCTCGATCACCACCTCGTGGGCTCCGACGCCGTTCATGCGGTCGTAGATGCCCTCCGCCTGCCGGTCGAGGTCCCCCTCGATCATGAGCGCCGGGTAGCGGTTGGGCACCACCCGGACCTTCCATCCCGGAACGTCGGGAGGCGCGCCCGGCCGGCCCGAGACGTAGACTTCGTGCGGCGTCTTCGACTCGTTGCCGGGGCAGAAGGGGCAGAGGCCCGGCGCCGGCTGGTCCGGGGCCGCCCGCAGGTGGTTCGGACGGCGGGCGCGCTCGGCGGCGATGATTACCCAGCGTCCCACGATGGGGTCCCTGCGCAGCTCGGGCATGGGACAGGCAGTCTAGCGGCGCCGTCAGGTCTCCGCCACCTGGGGACGGATCCGGGAGGCGACGGCGGCGGCCACGGCCATGAGCATGGCCCCTCCCACGTAGGGCACCGCGGGCCCGTGGTTGGAGTAGGTCCAGGTCCCGCTCTCCGGCCCCACGATGCGGCCGAACGCCGCCGCCGACTGGCCCAGGCCCAGGGTGCCGCCCTGGTCGTCCGCGCGAGCGAGCTTGGAGAGGAGCGCGGACAGGGCGGGCGAGGCGAGGCCGCTGCCCACCGCCAGCGGCGCGGTGGCCGCGAGCAACCCCCCGATCCCACCGGCGATGGGCAGGGCGAAGAGCCCGCAGCCCTGGAGGAGGAGCCCGGCAACGAGGAGCCGCTTCTCCCCGAACAGCCGGGTCAGCGGCCCGATGAGGCCGCCCTGGACCACCACCACGATGAGGCCGATGTAAGCGAAGAGCCAGAAGACGTTGCGCGGCTCGATCCGGTAGCGCTCCGTCGCCAGGAACGCGTAGGTGTTCTCCATGGCGCTGAAGGCGGTGATGGAGAGGAAGTAGACGGCGATGAGCCCGAGCACGCCCGGGCGGGAGAGCTCGTTCCGCAGCGGAGCCAGCCCGCCGACGCGCGCACCCCGCGCCGCGGCGCGTCGCTGCTGCGGCTCGCCGAGCACCAGCCAGCAGGCGACGAGGTTGGCGGCGGCGAGGGCGGCGGCGGCGAAGCTCGGCGCGGCGAGCGACGAGCGCGAGAGGACGCCGCCGAAGGCGGGCCCGAGCACGAAGCCCAGGCCGAAGGCGGCGCCGATGAGCCCCATCCCCTTGGCGCGCGTCTCGGGCGTGGTGACGTCGGCGACGTAGGCCTGGGCGATGGCGATGTTGGCGGTGGCGATGCCGGCGAAGAGCCGCCCCACCAGCAGCCAGGCGAAGCTCGAGGCGAACCCGTACATCGCGAAGGCGATCGCGGTCATGGCGATGGAGGCGAGCAGCACCGGGCGGCGCCCGACCCGGTCGGAAAGGCGGCCCCACACCGGCGCGAAGACGAGCTGCATGGCGGAGTAGCCGCTCGAGAGCAGGCCCACCCACGCCTCCTTCGCCCCCAAGGTCTTCGCGTAGAGCGGCAGCACCGGGATCACCATCCCGAACCCGAGCAGGTCGATGAAGACTACGGCGAAGAGGATGGCGAGGGAGGCCTGGCGTCTCACGAGGCGGAGAGCCTAGCCGCGACCCCTCAGACCCGCCAGTGAATCCTCTCGAAGTCGGGGCCGGGAACGGTGATGGACAGGTAGCCGGAGCGCGGAAGGCGCTCGAGCTCCACCGCCCCCCGGCCCACCTCGACGGAGATGGCGAGTTCGTCTCCGGCCGCCTGGCCCAGGACGGCAAAGGGGAGCTCGACCTCCAGGACGTCGCGCATCACCGCTCGCCCCAGCGCGCCGCCGTCCCGCAGCCCGGGGCGCTCGGCGCCGTCGGGGTTCACCTCGAACTCGACCCGGGCCTGGCCGCGCGGCCCGAGCAGGTTGACGCGGACGCGGCTCGCCACCTCCGCCGACCGCGCCGCCGACTCCGCCGGGTCGAGGCGCAGGTAGAGGTTCGACTCGTCGAAGCCGTAGTAGAGCTCGCGGAAGGACTGGGCGTCGGCGAACATGGACCCGAGGTGCTGGCCGGGACGGTAGTGGCCGGCCCCCTGCCACTCGAAGTAGGTGGGGTGGCGCCCGTCGAGCACCGGGCGCACCAGCTGGGTGGGCTCCCGCAGGGGCTTCGTCTCGAGCGCGCCGGCGCCGGAGAGCTGCTTGATGGGGGAGAGAGCCTCGACGGGCGGCGCCACGCCGATGATCTCGCAGGCGCGGATGACGTGCCCGCGGAAGAGCCGGTCGAACTCGGCGGCGTTCTCGGTGGCGAAGTCCTCTCCGTACCACCAGTACCAGTCGGAGCCCTCGGCGGCGTGCAGGTGCGCGAGCGCTTGCTCCACCTTGTCGGGCGCCACCCCGGCGCCGGCGGCGCTCTCCACCGCCTGGCGGGCGCGCTGCAGCGCCGTCCATGCGAGCCGGTCTTCGCGGTGGCCGATCCAGATCCGGTAGGAGGACTCGATCCAGGACCCGGAGTGAATGCGCTCGAGGGGCGGCCCCGGGGCTCCGGCGGTGGCCTGCGATAGGGTGACCGTCTCCACCCGCGGGTCGTCCTCCAGGGCGCGGTAGAGGGTGTCGAGGAAGTCGTGGCCGGAGCGGGGGAACCGCTCCCACGGGTTCTCCCCGTCGAGGAAGACGCCCACCGTCGCCTGCCCGGGGCGCCTCTCGCGCTGCCAGGCGTCGCCGATTCCCGTCACCCGGCCGACGAAGTCGGCCGCCGCCTCGGGGGCCGGGGTCCGGGCGTAGGTGAAGCCGATGAGGTCGGAGATGCCGCGGTCGCGGAAGAGCATCGCCACCTCGCGCCCGCCGACGCCCACGCGCCAGGGACGGAAGAGCGAGCCGGTCCTCGAGCTCTCCGGCGGCAAGGAGCGCAGGAGCACCCCCTCGTCGGAGGCGCTCCAGGCGACGCCCTCGGCCGCCATCACCTCGAGCGCCTCCGGAGACACCGCGCCCTCGGCGGGCCACATCCCGGCGGGAGGCCTCCCGAACCAACGCTCGTGGCTCCGGCGCGCCTCGCGCACGTGCCAGCGCGCGTCCTCCGTCCACTGGAAGCGGGGCGGGAGGGGGGTGCCCGGAAGGGCGCGGGCCGCCGAGTCGCTGTCGCAGACGAGCGGCAGGATGGGGTGGTGGTAGGGGGTGGTGGAGAGCTCCACCTGGCCGCGGGCGGCGAGCCGAGCCCAGCGGGGCACGATCTCCCCCAGGATGCGCCGCTGCGCCCCGAGCACGTAGTCTACGTCACCACGCGTGAAATCGCGCCCCTTGGCCTGGAGATCGGCGAGCCCTTGGTCGTCGGCGAGCGCCCCGAACCCCATCCACGCCAGGTTGAAGAGGGCCTGGAGATCGGTGAGCTCGGGATCGGAGAAGCGGGAGGCGACCGCGCCCAGGTCGACGCGGGAAAGGTCCTTGCCCCGCTTCTCCAGGAGCTCCCAGTAGCGCGGCACAGGCCGGATCCACCGATCCCAGTCGACCATGAAGAAGCTGCGCAGGAGCTCCATCCGCTCCGACCTGGAGAGCTCCGACGGCGGGCGGGTGGTGAGGTCGAGGAGCCGGTCGCTCGCCCGCCCCTCGACGTAGTCCTCGATCTGCTCCAGCAGCACCGGGGTGAAGTTGACGGTGCAGCGCAACCGCTCGTGGCGCTCCAGCATCCACGCCATGTCGTAGTAGGCGCGGGTGGAGTGGAGCCGCACCCACGGCATGATGTAGGCGCGGGTGGCCGGCTCCCGGTAGAGGGGCTGGTGCATGTGCCACAGGAGGGCGAGCCGGACCGTGGCCATCCGGGAGGATCTATCGCCCGCCGCCCCGGCGCGCCGCCGCGGCTACGGGCCCTCTCCGCGCGCCCGGCGTCGCTCCGCCGACCGCCGCCGTGGCGGTGCCGGCGGCGCCCCGGAGTGCACCGCCGCCGGCCCTCCCTCGGCGCGGATCTTCCACTCCTCCCAGAGGTTCAAGACGAGGGAGACGTCCTCGATGGGCAGCTCCTTGGCGAGGTGCGCGAACTCGGCCACCATGTCCCCGTGGAACTCCCGGTAGCGCGCGGGCGCGAAGTAGCGCAGGAGCGTCTCCCGGCCGCGAGCGTTCACCTCCAGGAACTCGACCCCCATGCCGGTCTCGTAGCTCGGGTCCCCGAGCGCCACCGCGTGGGCGACGCGGGAGCGGATGGGGAGCGCTCCCGAGGGAAGGCCGAGCTCGGCGAAGAGCTCGAGCCCCACCGGCAGGAGGAAGGTGCTCGCCACGAAGACCCCGCCCAGCCCCAGGTTCCGGCTGCCGGCGAAGGCCTGGAAGCGGAGCCCGCCGTCGCCGGGGATGAACAGGCGGCAGGGCAGCTCGATGTCGATGCGCTCGTACCGCCGGGTGATCTCCGCCATCGTCCCTCCCTCCCTCGGCGACGGCCGCCGGCCGGGCCCATTCACCGCTGGAAGATCTTTCCGAGCCCGCCCTTCGACTTCACCTCGGCGAGGTCCTTCGCCAGCCGGCCCAGCCGCTCCGCCTTGTCGGCGAGCTCGCGCTGCAGGCGGGTGATGCGGGCGTCGCGGTCGGCGAGCTGCTGGACGTAGGAGTCCCGCTCCCGGGTGAGCCGGTCGATGGTCCCAGGCGGATCGCCCGGAACGACGCTCCGGCTCTCCGCCGCCCGCGCCGAGGCGAGCGCCTCCTCCCGCGCCTGCTCCGCCTCCCGCAGCCGGACCTCGAGGTCCTTCACCCGCGCCCCCAGCTCGTCCGCCGCAGGCGCCGGCCCGCCCTCTCCGAGCTTCGCCTCGAGCTCCTCCACCCGGGCGGCCATGGCCGAGACCTGCTCGGCCCGGGCGCCCGCCGCCCGGCGCTGCTCCACCAGATCCGCCCCACGGCCGGCGAGCTCCTCCCGAAGCCGCTCCAGCTCGGCGGAGTGCAGCGCCGCTCCGGACTGCTGGGCGGCCTTGAGCCGCTGCTCCAGCTCCTCCTTCTCCCAGCGGACCGCCTGCAGCTCCGCCTCCAGGGCGGCCGCCTGCGCCTCGGCGCCCTCGGCGAGCGAGCGCTCCCGCTCGGTCGCCTCCTCGGCGGCCCGCAGCCTCCGCTCGCTCTCGTCGGCGCGGGCGCCCCGAGAGGCCGCCTCGGCCAGCCGCCGCTCCGCCAGGACGGCGCGCTCGGCGGCTTCGTCCCTGCCCACCGCCGCGCGGTGCAGCTCCTCGTAGGCCCGGGCGAGCGCCCCCTCGGCGAGCTCGAGCCGCCCGCCGGCCTCGCCGAGCCGAGTGCGGGCGTGGGCCGCGGTCGCCTCCAGGGCGGCCGCCCGCGCCGTGGCGACGCGGGCCTCCCCGCGCAAGGCGTCCCGCTCCGCCCCGAGCTGGGCGCCGGCGCCCTGCAACTCGGCGAGGGAGCGCTGGGACGCGGCGAGCTCCGACTCGAGGCGCAAGAGCTCCGCCGCGGCCTCCGCCCCGGCGCCGCTCGCCGCCTCCCGGAGCTCCCGCGCCGCCGCCTCCGCCCGGGCGGAGAGCGCCTCGCGAACGTCGGAGGCCCGGCGCAGCTCCTGGTA
>DATJZG010000068.1:0-5840 GCA_035499295.1 Anaeromyxobacteraceae bacterium | reverse complement strand
CCGGCCGGCCACAGCGCAAGAGGTGCTGTGTCCACGCCGTGTACATTCCGCAGGGGCCCGCGCCGACTCGAGGGCACGGCGGGGTTGCCGACGAGGGATTCCTCGAAAGCGACGCCGAGACGAAGACTCGACCGAGGCCCTTCGCGCCCAGGTCGGGCCGTGATGTGAGGCATTAGCCCCTGACACCACAAGAGAAGCCACCTCCCTCCCCCTCGACCAACAGCGACGCCCGGGCCGGGGGGCATCGAACGGACGCCAGTCTTTTCTCGTATTACCCTTCATTCAAGACCGCGGAGCCCAACGCTCCTTGGGGGCTGCTGTGACGAGCATGAACGCGGGACCGCCCAGCACGCGATGATTCCCGAGGGAGACAACGTCGAGGCGGCGGAAACGCCCGAGACCTGGGCCATCGCGGGTACCGAGCGCTCTTCCGAGACCGACACCGCCGGGGACGCCCCGCCAGCGGCAGCGAGACGGATCTTCCTGGCCTGTCTCCTGTACGCGAGCGGGGCCGCGCTCGTCTGGCTCTTCTTCGCCCTGACTGGACGCGACGGCGGGCTGTTCTTCAGCCATTACCAGCTCGACCGCGAGACGGTCGTGCGCATCGCGACCTCGTTCGCGATCTTCTGGTTCGGCTGGGGCTGGCTCTGGTATCGGCTGAAGCGGATGCTGCTACGCCGTGTCGTCGGCCTCTCCGAGCAGGAGCTGGCGGAGAACTTCGCCTCGCGCATGGGCACGCCGTTCGACCTTTCGGCGCTCCTGGCCCGCCATTCCGAGCGCCGGATCCGCATCGTAGACATGATCACTCGCCGCGGACGCACGCTGATCCCATTGCTCGCGGGCTTCATCTTCTTCTATTTCCACATCTCGAAGGACCCCGGCCCCGAGTCGCTCGCCTTCGGGATCCAGGACAACTTCCTCGACGCCATCGTGTTGTGCGCGGCCATGCTCGGCTCGTACTACTCGAACGGATTCGTCGGCCGCGTGTTCTACGGCGCCCACGCCCGAATCATGGACGGGAAGCTCGGCCGCGCCAACGCGCTGGCGATCGGGACCATGTGGACGCTCTTCAAGTTCGTGATGATCCCGATCGGGCTGCGCCTGGCCGCGGTCTTCCCGCCCGACACCTACGCGGCGCTCTTCGTCTTCATCTGGGTGACCTACATCGTGGGCGACGCGCTCTCGGAGATCGTGGGCGCGCTCTTCGGCAGGCAGGCGCTTCGCGTGTGGGGGATTGGCGAGGTCAATCGCAAGTCGGTCGCCGGCACCTGGGCCTGCTTCCTCGGCTCGCTCGCCGTGTGCGTCGCCGTGGTCTTGGCGCGGCACCTGCCCCTGCCCTGGCTCGGGCTCGCGGTCGTCGTCTCGGCGGCGAACACCGCCACGGAGCTCCTCTCGCCTCGCGGGACGGACGACTTCACCATGGCGACAACGAGCGCGCTGCTGTGCTGGGGGTTCGGGGTGCTCGTCTACTGACCTTCGGCCCACGCCGCGTCCCCCCGAAACGGATCCTCGCGTGCCGCCCGCTGCATCAAGGAACCCGTGGCGAGGCCGGGCGCCAGAAGTAACAGAGCACAGGGAGACTCGGGGTCATCACGTGGCCTCCTTGTCGGCTCACCCGCGGGCGCCGGGGGTAGAATCTCGGGCGCATGAAGGAAGGCCACGTGTTCGCGCCGTCCCCGACGGCCTCCGGGCGTCCCCCGGACGCTGAGCCTGGCCAGCCCTGCCGCCGGGGACGCTGCACCGGACGAGCTGGAGGACGCAATCGAGGTGTTGGTAGCGCCGGGCTACCGGGGCGGCTTCTGGGAGAGCTACAAGTCCGAGATTGCGGCCTACGAGCTCGACCGGCTCCTGGGCCTCGACATGGTGCCCCCGACCGTCGAACGCCGAGTCGAGAACAACCTCGTCTCGGTCCAGCTCGTGGAGGGCTGCCGGGGCCTGTTGGCCGTGGACCAGAAGGCCCCCCACGACCCCGTCCCCTGGAACCGCCAGATCTACCGACAGCGCGTCTTCGACGAGCTGATCGCCAACATCGACGACAACGCCGGCAACATCCTGGTGGACCCCGCCTGGAACAGATCCTGATCGACCACTCGCGGTGTTTCGCCAGCGATGCGATGCCCTTCGAGAAGCTGATGACCCGCATCGATCGGCCGCTGTTCGACCGCCTCAAGGCCCTCGACGAGGCGACGGCCATGGGCCGCCTGAAGCCGTGGGTGCTCAGCGGGAGCACCGTGCGCCAGCTCCTCAAGCGGCGTGACAAGATCGTCGCGCACTTCGAAGCACGAGCGAAAGAGCTGGGTGAGGCCCAGGCGTTCATTCCCTGATCCTTTCGGCGACCCGGCGGTAGGGCCCGCAAGAAGCCGAGCCTCGCGGCTGCTACTGGCTTGTCTCGGACTTGTCTCGGACCATCGGTGACGAGCCAGACCAACCGTGGGAAGGGCTTCTACAGACACCCTGTGGATGCAGGCCTTCATCGCTCTAGCGGCGGTTGGCGGACCTTGGTCCGAGGGCATCCCCCTTCCTGAGAATCCGCGTGTCGGCGGTTCAACTCCGTCCAAGGCCACCAATCCATCACAACTTGCGAGGGCGGAGGCACCCGCGAGGGCACCCGGCAGCAAGGGTGCCAGGGACTTGCGTCGTCGGCGACTTTCCTGCCACCTTCCTCAGACTGGAGTCGAGACGAGTTGCCTAAGCTCAGGAACGGTCGAAATCGCATCTGCCGGCAAGGTCCCCTCGGGCGACCTGTCGCAGAGCCACGTCCCGACGCCTCCGAAGGAGGGGTCCACTATGGCGAACACGCGCCTGACCAGAGCGATGGCCAGGTCGAGGAGCCGTCCAACCTGACCCCAAAGGCCGCCCCTCGCGGGAACTCACGGGGCGCGATGGCAGGCAGCTCCTGACGAGCGGGTCGAGGCTCTTGAACGGCGGGACGCCCGCGAGGGACGCTGGCGAGCCGCGGAGCCACTCAGCGCGTCGCGCCGGACGGGACACGAGCTTTCAGCTCTTCCGCCCAGTTCAGGACAAGCTGGACGCTCGTGGCCGGCGGAGGAGGGCTGGTCGGCTGCAAACGGACGCCATAGAACCGCTGGCCGTCGGGGGCCACGCTGTAGCAGCGCGCGGGGACGCAGGCGAGACGCAGTTCAGGGAATGAGAACTCGAACAAGGGGCGGGGGATCCCGAGGCTGAGCCGGGGGCTCGTGCTCACGTCCGCAACCATCATCTGGCGCTTGCCGTCCATGAGCGGCGACAGGAAGAAGATCTCTCGCCCGGCTGGGTTCCAGGCGGGGCTTTCGCCGCCCTCGAGCGACACTTGCTCCCGCGGGCCGGGCCCCGGCCAAGGCTGCACATAGACCTCGAACCGCCCGGACTCATTCGACCCGTATGCCAACCAGCGGCCATCGGGCGAGAACGTCGGCCAGAGCTCTTCGTACGACGTACGGGTGACCTGCTCAACTGACACTCTGGAGCCATCGACCGTTGCCACCCAGATGCTGCGGTCCTTGACCCCCGCGGCCAGCACGAGCTGCCGGCCGTCCGGTGACCACGACGATGGAACCAGCTGAACCGCAGACTCCTTCATCAGCACCTCGGGAGGCGTTGTGCCGTCGGCGCGCTGCCATGCCATTTGGCGGCGGCCTCCGTTCAGCCAGCTGAAGGCGACACGCTGCCCGTCGGGTGTCCATCGCGCGTTCAGCGCCTCACCCTCCCGCGTCAGCTTGGTGACCGTACCCCTCACGAGGTCTTGAACCCACATTGCCGTTTCGACGAGCCCTTCAGTAGAGAACGCCAGACGCCGGCCGTCAGGGGAGATCTCAGCGGACGCACTGTAGCTGCGAGCGGGCGCGGGCAGCGGAGCCACCTGGCCTCGGCGGTTGATGGAGACCAGCGACCACGCGGTGTGGGGGAGCACCGGCCCCGCCAGGTAGGCGAGCGCACCCGTGGGCGCCACGCTGAACTGTCCCGCACCGGTGAGGTTGTCGCTCCTACCGCCGGTCAACGCCTGTGACACGTCAGCGACGAGCGCGACCGGCTTGCCCCGGACCTCCAGACGCCCCTGGTCGAACGGGACGGCAAACAGGGTCCCACGACGCAGGAAGACGAGGTACCCGCTCGGAACGTAGCGCGCGTCCACGGCGTCGCGCAGGAGAGCTCTCCGCTCGCCGGTGGCCAGGACCTGCGCGACGATCTCCTCGTCGCCCCACGTTCGCGCGCGCTTGCGCGCGGTGTAGAGCAGTACTCGCTCCCCTGGCAGCAGCGTCGGCAGGGAGTGCGAGATCTCACCCTCCATCCGCTTCGTCACGGCGGCTGGGGCATGCTCAGCCGACACTTGCCAGATCACTCCGCCTTCGCTTTCGTCGTAGAAGAGTTCCCCGCTCGCGCCCCAGGCGATGCCTTTTGGGAGCGCGATTCCTCCAACGACCTGGGCCACGGGTCCGCCACCCAGGGGGACCTTCCGGATTGCCTCGCCCGCGACGAACGCTACCCACTGCCCGTCGGGCGATACGGCCAGCAGTTGAGCGCCTTCCGTGCCGGGAAGGGAGCGCGCCTCGCCTCGGTCAAGCTCCCGCACATAGAGCTGCCTCACGCCGCCACGAATGCCCACGAAGACGAGCGCCCGACCGTCCGGCGTCCAGGCGAGTGCGGTACGCGAGCCGCCCAGCGTGCGGAAGTGAACGCCGGGCACACCTATCCCGCCGGAGTTCACCTCCTCGGCAGGTCGCACGTCGAGCAGCGAGCGAACGACAGGGAGCGGAGACGCCGTTGGCGGCTGGCGCACCCGGGCGAGCAGAGCCCCGATGCCCGCACCGGCTGCAACCAGTCCGACGGCAGCGAGCGCCGCAACCCAGCGCGGGCCTCGGCCGACCAGGGCCCCGGGCGCCGTCGCGAGCCCACCCTGCGCGATCCACCGTAGCTCGTCGGCCACGTCGTGGGCGGTGTCCCAGCGATCATCGGGCGACTTCGCCAGACACCGCGTCACGAGGCGCTCCAGAGATGGCGGCGTCAACGGCTTCAGGGTCGAGAGGGACACGGGCTCGCGCTCGACGATCGCCGCGATCAGGCCCACCTGGCTCGATCCCTCGAACGCCCGTCGGCCCGCCACCATCTCGTAGACGATCGCCCCCAGCGCCCACAGATCCGTCCGCGCGTCCGCCGGCTTTGCTTCGAGCTGCTCGGGGGCCATGTACGGGAGCGTGCCCAAGATCGTGCCCTTCCCCGTCAGAGGGCCCGACTCGGTCGGCGCCGAAGTGAGATCCTCGACAACCGGTCGTCCGCCATGCCCGGCCAGCCGCGCCAGGCCGAAGTCCAGCAGCTTCACCCCTGTCTTCGTCAGCATCACGTTGCCGGGCTTCAGGTCCCGGTGGACGATGCCGTGCTTGTGCGCCGCGGCCAGCGCCTCGGCGATCTGCGTTCCGACTTCGAGCGCCTGGGCGAGGGGCAGGTGGCCCTTCTTCAGCCGCTCGGCGAGCGTCTCCCCGCTGAGGTACTCCATGACGAGGTACGCCTGGCCTTTCTCCTCGCCCACGTCGTGGAGGGTGCAGATGTGGGGGTGCTGGAGGGCGGAAATGGCGCGTGCCTCGCGTTCGAAGCGGGCGCGCAGGGTCGGCTCGGTCGCGAAGGCGGCGGGGAGAACCTTGAGGGCAACGGTGCGGTCGAGACGGGTGTCGCGGGCCCGGTAAACCTCGCCCATCCCGCCCGCTCCGAGGGGCGAGACGATCTCGTAGGGGCCGAGACGACTGCCCGCGGCCAGCGACACCGGGGCCTCCCGCCGGGATTGTGCGCGCGCCCTCGATCGCTGTCCAGATCGAAACCAGGGTGGACTGACAGCAGCCGGGGAGATG
>DATJZG010000067.1:0-6460 GCA_035499295.1 Anaeromyxobacteraceae bacterium | reverse complement strand
TCCAAGCAGGCCGCCAACAAGACCGAGGAGCTCATCCGCCAGTCCGTCTCCGAGGCCAGCCAGGGCGAGCAGACCAGCAAGCAGGTCGCCGACAAGCTCGCCGAGATCAAGGGCTCCGTCGCCAAGGTCACCGACATCATGGGCGAGATCGCCGCCTCCGCAGCGGAGCAGGCGAAGGGCATCGAGCAGGTGAACCAGGCCATCGCCCTCATGGACAAGGTCACCCAGCAGAACGCCGCCTCCTCCGAGGAGTCCTCCGCCGCCGCCAGCGAGCTCAACTCCCAGTCGCAGGAGCTCGCCACCCTGGTGGCGACCTTCCGGGTGGACAGCGGGACCGCGAAGGGCGCCCCCGCCGAGCGGGCGTCGCGCCTCCCGGGACGGGCGCGAGAGAGTCACCGGCCTCCTCCCCCGCCCCCGGCGGGCGGCCCGTTCCTCCAGGACATCTAGGAGAGGGAGCATGCAACCCGCCGTCTTCCAGCGATTCGCGCGGCTCGCCTACGACAAGGCGGGCATCGCCATCAAGCCGGAGAAGGTGGCGCTCGTAAACGCGCGGGTGGCGAAGCGGATCCGCGCTCTCAGCCTCGACAGCGCCGAGAGCTACATCGACTACCTGGAGGCGGACAAGACCGGCGAGGAGCTCACCCGCTTTCTCGACCTCATCTCGACCCACTTCACCAGCTTCTTCCGGGAGAACGACCACTTCGACCTCCTCGAGCTCGAGGCGCGCCGCTGGGTGGAGGAGGGCCGGACCCGCGTGCGCGTCTGGTCGGCCGCCTGCTCCACGGGCGAAGAGCCCTACTCGATGGCGATGACGCTGCTCGACGTCCAGAGCCTGGCTTCGGTCGACTGGCGCATCCTCGCCACCGACATCGCCGCCGCCACCCTCGACGAGGCCCGCGCCGGCCGCTACCCCTCGGGGCGCACCGAAACGATCCCCCCGTCGAAGCGGAAGCGCTTCCTGGCGCACTCGGGCCCCTCTCACCACGAGGTAGTGCCCGGAGTGAAGGAGAAGGTCTCGTTCCAGCGGCTCAACCTGGCCGCGCCCCCCTACCCCATGCGCGGGCCGCTCGACGCGGTCTTCTGCCGCAACGTCCTCATCTACTTCGACCAGCCGACGCGCGAGCGGCTGGTGCACGAGGTGGAGCGGCTCGTCGCCCCGGGCGGCCTCCTCTGCATCGGCCACACCGAGACGCTGAACGGGATGAGGACCCGGTTCAAGATGGTGCGGCCGTCGGTGTTCCGCCGGGTCCCGGACGGAGGGGGCGCGTGAGCAACATCACCGTCGAGATCTCCGACCTCAAGGTGAGCGCTTGCCAGGACGACCTGCTCGTCACCTACGCGCTCGGATCCTGCATCGCCGTGATCGTGCACGACCCGGTGAAGAAGGTGGGCGGGATGATCCACTACATGCTGCCGCTCTCGGAGATCGCCCCCGAGAAGGCACAGGACAAGCCGGCGATGTTCGCGGACACCGGGATCCCCGAGCTCTTCCGGTCCATGTACGGGATGGGCTGCGACAAGAAGAACCTGGTGGTGAAGGTGGCCGGCGGCGGCGCCCTCTACGACGACAAGGGGCTCTTCAACATCGGCAAGCGCAACTACACCGTGCTGCGGAAGATGTTCTGGAAGGCCGGCGTCATCATCGCCGCCGAGGACGTGGGCGGAGCCAAGTCGCGCACGGCCCGCCTCTGGGTCGGGACCGGCAAATGCACCATCGCCTGCCAGGGCGAGGAGGTGGAGCTATGAGCGCCAGCACCGACATCCTTTCCCAGGTCCACCGACTGCCGGCCTTTCCGGCCAGCGCCGCCCGCCTCGCCGGGCTGCTCCAGGACGAGCGCGCCGGCGCCCCCGAGGTCGAGAAGGTCATCCGCCCGGACCCGGCACTCACCGCCAACCTCCTGCGCATCGCCGCCAGCGCCTACTTCAGCCCCCGCAGCCGCCCGGAGACGGTCCGGCAGGCAGTGACGCTCCTCGGGGTGAAGCGGACCTTCGAGGTGGCCACCGGCGCCGCGCTCGCCTCGATGCTCCCGGCGAAGCTCCCCGGCTACAACATCGAGGCCCGGGCCTTCTGGCTCCACTGCGTGGCGGTAGCCGTCTTCGCCGAGAAGCTCGCCAAGGAGAGCGCCTCCCGCTCGCCCGACCTGCTCTTCACCGCCGGCCTCCTCCACGACGTCGGTAAGCTCGTCATCTCCACCTTCGTGATGCGCCAGTCCGGCTCCATCCTGCTCAAGGCCCGCCAGGGGATGGACTTCTCCGACGCCGAGCGCGAGGTGCTGGGGGTGGACCACGCCGAGGTGGGGGCCCATGTGGCGCTCTCCTGGCACCTGCCCGAGTCGGTGGCCTGGGCGGCCCGCTGGCACCACCGGCCTGCCGAGACGCCCAAGAACGTGGACCGAGCGCTCGTGGACCTGGTGCACGCCGCCGACGCGCTCGCCATCTCGCTCGGGCTCGGTTGCGACTCCGGCGAGCTCGCCCGCACCGTCGACCCGCAGGCCTGGCAGCGACTCGGCCTCCGCGTCCAGCGAATGGAACTCGTGGCCAGCGAAGGGCTCCAGGCCGTGAAGGAGCTCGCCGCCGCGCTCGGAGAGGTTGGGAACTCCAAATGAGCTATCGGGTACTCATCGTCGACGACTCGTCCGTCGTCCGCACCATGGTCCGCAAGGCGGCCTCCATGGCTGGGCTCGACATCGAAGAGGTGCACGAGGCGGGGAACGGGCGCGAGGCGCTCGAGCTCCTGAAGAGCCACTGGGTCGACATCGTCTTCACCGACCTGCACATGCCGGAGATGACGGGGATCGAGCTGGTGGAGGCCATGGCGCGCAGCGGCGTCCTCGCCACCACGCCGGTGGTGGTGGTCTCCTCCGATCCGAGCGCCTCCCGCATCGAGGAGCTCCGGCACCTGGGAGTGCGCGCCTACCTGAAGAAGCCGTTCCGCCCCGAGGGCTTCCGCGCCATCGTCGAGGAGGTCCTGCACGGATCGAAGGAGACGAGCGATGCCTGCTGACCTGACCGCCGACCGCCTCTCCGAACTCGCGGTCGAGACGCTCGAGGAGGCCGCCTTCGTATTCGCCGAGGCGGCCGACCCGCCGCCGCCCTTCGCGGGCGACGTCCTCGAGGCCCGGCTCCACTACTCCGGGCCCGCGCGCGGCGTGCTCGGCCTGCGGGCCTCGTCGGGATTCGCCGCCGGGCTCGCGGCCAACATGCTGGGCGCCGACTGCGCCGACCCCGAGAGCGACCGCCGATCCGCCGACGCCCTGGGGGAGATGGTGAACATGCTGGCGGGGGCGGTGCTGCTCGAGCTCTTCGGCCCCGACTCCAAGGCCAGCATCGGCGTGCCGACGGTGAAGCCGGTCTCCCAGGACTCGGCGCCGGCAGGCTGCCTCGCCCACCTCGCCACCGAGGAAGGCGACCGGCTCGACGTCTTCCTGCGCCCGGCGAACGGGGGCCCCCCGTGATCCGGGTCCTGGTGGTCGACGACTCGGCCGTGGTCCGCCAGATCTTCCAGACGGAGCTCGGCAAGGACCCGGAGATCGAGGTGGTGGGCACCGCGCCCGACCCGTACGTGGCGCGCGACCTAGTGGTGGAGCGCAAGCCCGACGTCGTCACCCTCGACGTCGAGATGCCCCGCATGGACGGCCTGACCTTCCTGCGGAAGCTCATGCACTACTACCCGCTCCCGGTCATCGTGGTCTCCTCCCTTACCCCGGCCGGGGGCGAGATCGCGATGGAGGCCCTCTCGTCGGGCGCGGTGGACGTGATGTGCAAGCCGGGCGGCGCCTACACCGTGGGCGACATGACCGGCGACCTCATCGAGAAGATCAAGGGCGCGGCCGGGGTGAACATGCAGCGCCACCAGGCCACCGCCTCGGCCCGGGCGGGGAAACCGCCCGAGGCCATTCGTCCCCTGGGGAAGACGACGAACCAGGTGCTGGCGATCGGGGCCTCTACCGGCGGCACCGTGGCGCTCGAGCTCATCCTGAAGGCGCTGCCCCCGGACGCGCCCGGCGCCGTCATCACCCAGCACATGCCCGAGACCTTCACCCGCTTCCTTGCCGACCGGCTCGACCAGACCTCGCGCGTCCGAGTGCAGGAGGCGAAGGACGGCGACTCGGTCGTCCCGGGCGTGGCCCTGCTCGCCCCGGGCAACCGCCACCTGGTGCTGCGTCGCTCCGGCGCCCGCTACCTGGTGCAGGTGAAGGACGGGCCGCGGGTGAACCGCCACCGCCCCTCGGTGGACGTGATGTTCCAGTCGGTGGCCCGCGCCGCCGGCCGAAATTCCATCGGCGTCATCCTGACCGGCATGGGAGGGGACGGCGCCAACGGGCTGCTCGCGCTGCGGCAGGCGGGAGCGCCCACCATCGCCCAGGACGAGGCCACCTCGGTGGTCTGGGGCATGCCGAAGGTCGCCATCGATCTGGGCGCCGCGGCGAAGGTCCTCCCCCTCGGCTCCATCGCCCAGGAGATCGTGCGCCTTGCCGGCGAGAACGCCTCCCACCCCGAGCCCGCCCGCTCCGAGACGAGACCATGAAATCCACCACCACCCGCCGCATCCAGCTCTTCGTCCTCGTCGCCGTCGCCGTGGCCGCGGTCGTGGGCGGTGCCGGTTTCGCCGGGGCGAGCCGCATCGCCGCCGAGCTCGACCTGGTGGTGAAGTCCCGCTTCCCGTCCTCCCTGGCTCTCGCCGGGCTCGACCAGTCCCGGCTGGAGGCGGAGCGCGCCGCGCTCGAGCTCATGGCCTCCGGGGGCGCCCAGAACATGGCCCTGCAGGAGCAGGCCGACATGTCCATGCAGGCGGTCGGCGACGCCGCCCACTCCTTCGAGGAGAAGCCGCACGGGCCGCGCGCGCTCGAGGCCTGGAAGGCGGTGGCGAAGCCGCTCGCCGCGTGGGAGAAGGCGATGAGCGCGCTCCTCACGGCGCTGCGCCAACAGGACGCGGTCGCCACCCAGCGCCCCCCCCCCTCCAAGGCGGAGCGAGACGCCGCCGACCAGGCGGTGCGGGCCGGCTGGGTCCCGGTGGCGGAGAGCTCCGGGGGCCTTCAGATGGTGCTCGTCGACGTCGCCAAGGCGGCCGCCGCCGAGGTCGAGGAGGCCCAGGACCGGGCGGCCTCGGCCGTGCGCTGGGCCACCGTCGCCGGGCTCTCGGCGCTCCTCTTCGGCCTCGCCGCGCTCGTCCTCCTCGGGCTGCGGGTCTCCCGGCGCATCGGCCGGGCGCTCTCCGCCATGGTCGACGAGGCCACCCGGCTGCGCACCGCGGTGGAGGAGGGCCGGCTCGAGGTCCGGGGCGAGGTGGGGGGCATCGATCCCGAGTTCCGACCGGTGGTGGAGGGGTTCAACGCCACCCTAGACGCCTTCGAGCGTCCGGTCCGGGTGGCGGCCGAGCAGGTGGACCGCATCGCGCGCGGAGACATCCCGCCGCCCATCGCCGAGGACTGGAAGGGCGATCTGCAGCGCCTGCGCGACAACCTGAACGGGTGCGCGGCGGCGGTGAACGCGCTCGTCGCCGACGCGCGCGGCCTCGCCGAGGGTGCCGTCGCCGGCCGCCTGGGCGCGCGCGCCGACGCCTCGCGCCACCAGGGCGACTTCCGCCGCATCGTCGAGGGAGTGAACTCCACCCTCGACGCCATCGCCCGCCCCATCGACCAAGCGGCCATGTACGTCGACAGCATCGCCAAGGGCAACCTCCCGCCCAAGATCGGCCAGGTGTGGGCGGGGGACTTCGACGGGCTCCGCAAGAACCTCGACACCTGCATCGACGCCGTCAACCGGCTCATGCATGACGCCGGGGACCTCGCCGAGGCGACGGCGGCCGGGGCGCTCGAGACCCGCGCCGATGCCTCGCGCCACCAGGGTGACTTCCGCAAGATCGTGGAGGGGATGAACGCCTCGCTCGACGCGGTGGCGAAGCCGGTCCAGACGGCGGCCCGGGCCCTCTCCCAGATCGCGAAGGGGGAGACCCCGCCCCCCATCGAGGAGACCTTCCAGGGCTCCTTCGACGAGATCCGCAAGAACCTGAACGAGGTCATCGCCTCCCTCCAGGTGCTCGTGGCCGAGGTGGGGACGGTCATCTCCGCCGCCCAGACGGGCGACCTCCGCCGCCGCGCCAGCGTGGGGAGCACCCAGGGCGTCTACCGCCGGATCCTGCAGGGCGTGAACGAGACGGTGGAGGGGCTCGTCGCCCCGGTGGACGAGGCCATCCGCGTCCTCGCCCTGGTCGAGAACCGGAACCTCCGGACTCGGATGGAGGGGCAGTACCGCGGAGATCACGCCAAGCTGAAGAGCTCCCTCAACGCCTCGGTGGACGCGCTCGGGAGCGCGCTCTCGCAGGTGGCGGGGTCGGTGGAGCAGCTCTCGGCGGCGTCCTCGCAGATCGCCGCCTCCTCGCGCTCGGTCGCCGACGGGGCCTCCCAGCAGGCCTCCTCCATCGAGGAGACCTCCTCCTCCCTCGAGTCCATGGCCTCCA
>DATJZG010000066.1:0-5730 GCA_035499295.1 Anaeromyxobacteraceae bacterium | reverse complement strand
ATCGCCCGGGCGCTCGAGGCGGAACCATTGGGGTTCACGCATCGTGACTACCAGTCGCGCAATCTCATGGTGCTGCCCTCCGGGGAGCAAGCGGTCATCGACTTCCAGGACGCCCTCCTGGGCCCGCGGCAGTACGACCTCGTGGCCCTGCTGCGGGACAGCTACGTCGAGCTCCCGGCCCCGCTCGTCGACGCCATGATCCGGCGCTACCTGGAGCAGCTCGCCGCCGAAGGGGGCCCGCACCTCGAGGTGGGCCCCTTCCGCGAGACCTTCGACCTCGTCACCGTCCAGCGCAAGCTCAAGGACGCGGGGCGGTTCGTGTTCATCGACCGGGTGAAGAAGAATCCCGATTTCCTTCGCTCCATCCCTGCCTCCCTGCGCTATGTGAGGGAGGCGTTCGACCGGCGGCCGGATCTCTCCGAACTGAGGGAGGTCTTGTCGGGCCACGTCCCGGAGCTGGGGTAGAGGGGAGGGGCCCGAGGGGCGCGGGGTGGGCCCCGGCTGGAGGGCCCGGGGGATGCCCCGCGGGCGCGGCCAGGCGGGGTAGACTCGCCCGCCCGCGCCGTGCGCGCGCCCGCCATGCGGCTCGCCCTGCTCGCCGACATCCACTCGAACCTCGAGGCGCTGGTCGCCGTGCTCGCCCACGCGCGCGGACAGGGCACGGATGGGCTGGCCTTCCTGGGCGACCTGGTCGGCTACGGCGCCGATCCGGAGGCGGTGCTCCTGCGGGTAGAGGAGGAAGCGGCCCGCGGTGCAGTGGTGGTTCAGGGCAACCACGACGCCGCCGTGCTCGACCCGGGCGTCGCCGTCGGCATGAACCCGGCCGCGCTAGAGGCCATCGCCTGGACGCGCGCGAGGCTCGGCCCCCGCGAGCGCGCCTTCCTGGCGAGCCTCCCGCTCCTTTCACGGCGGGGGGATGCGACCTTCGTGCACGGCAGCGCCGAGGCCCCGGCCCAGTTCCTCTACGTGACCGATCCGGTGCGGGCCCAGCGATGCCTGGCGGCGTCGGCCACGCCCTGGACCTTCGCCGGGCACGTGCACGAGCCGGTCCTCTACTATACCAGCGCCGCCGATCGCCCCCTGCCCTTCAGGCCCGTGCCGGGAGTGGCGATCCCCGTGCCGCCGCGGCGGAGGTGGCTCGCCATCGCCGGATCGGTGGGCCAGCCGCGCGATGGGCGGCCGGCGGCGAGCTATGCTGTGTTCGACGACGAGCGGCGCACCCTGACCTTTCATCGCGTCGCCTACGACTGGCCCAGCGCCGCGTCCAAGGTGCGCGCCGCCGGGCTGCCGGAGCGGCTCGCGGAGAGGCTCGAGCACGGAGACTGACACGTGGGCGACCTCCCCGAGCCCGGCGAGCTCATCGACGGCTTCCTGGTCGGCGAGCGAATCCACTCGGGGGGCATGGGGGTCCTCCACCGGGTGAGCCGGCCGGACCTGACCTTCCCGGTCGTCATGAAGATCCCCCGCCTCGGCCCCGGGGAACCCGCGTCGAGCATCATCTCGTTCGAGGTGGAACAGAACGTCTTGGCCGCGCTCGCCGGCCCCCACGTGCCGCGGTTCGTGGCGGCCGGCGACCTCACCGTCCGGCCCTACCTCGTCATGGAGGAGGTGAAGGGGCGCTCGCTCGGGGAGTGGACCGATCGCGCGCCCGTCCCCCCCGCCGAGGTGGCGGAGCTGGGCATCGCCCTCGCGAGCGCGCTCGACGCCCTCCACCGGCAGGAGGCCATCCACCTCGACCTGAAGCCTTCCAACGCGATCATCCGCCCGGACGGCACGGCGGTGCTCATCGACCTCGGGCTCGCTCACCATGCGCACTACCCGGATCTCTTGGCCGAGGAGTACCGCCGGCCCATCGGCTCCGCCCCCTACCTCTCCCCCGAGCAAGTGGTCGGCGTCCGGAGCGATCCGCGGAGCGACCTCTTCTCCCTGGGCGTGGTCCTCTATCAACTCGCCACCGGTCGGCTCCCCTTCGGCTCGCCCGGGCCGGGCGGGCTCCGCCGGCGGCTCTGGCTCGTGCCGGTGCCGCCCCGCTCGCTCTCGCCCAAGATCCCGGAGTGGCTGCAGGAAGTGATCCTCCATTGCCTCGAGCCCGACGCGGCCCGGCGGCCGGCCTCGGCGGCGCAGGTGGCCTTCGACCTCGCGCACCCGGAGCAGGTCCCCCTGGGCGAACGGGGGCGAAGGCTTCGCCGGGCAGGCCCGATCGAGCTTGCAGGGAGGTGGCTCAGGGCCGCGGGCTACGTGCCGGCGCCGGTGCCGATGCCGTCCTCGCAGGTCGCGAACGCCCCCATCTTGCTCGTGGCGGTGGCCACGCAGCACGGCGACGACGCGACCCTTGAGGGGCTTCGCCAGGCGGTGCGCCGGCTCCTCGCCGCCCCCGGACCCCGCCGGCTGGCCTGCGTCACCGTCATAAGGCCCGTCCCGGAACTGGGCGGCTCGAGCGAAGACGAGACCAAGGCCCGCCAAAGGATCCGCCACCTGGCGGTGCTCCGGGCCTGGGCCGAGCCCCTCGGCCTGTCCTCCGCCCAGGCTTCCTTCCACGTGCTGGAGGCCACGGGCGCCGCCGAGGCGCTGCTCGACTTCGCGCGGCAGAACCGCGTCGATCACATCGTCATCGGGGCCCCGGCGCGGGACATCCCGCTCCGGGGCCTGCTCGGCACCGTGGCCACGCAGGTCGCCCTGGAGGCTCCCTGCACGGTCACGCTCGTGCGCGGCTAAAGGTCCTAGGCGGTCGCCGCCTCGTGGTGGATCTCGCGGTCCTTCGTCTCCGGCATGAAGATGAGGCCGATGACGGCAGTCATCACCGCTACGACGATGGGGTACCAGAGGCCGTAGTAGATGTCGCCGCTCGCCGCGACCATGGCGAAGGAGATGGTGGGCAAGAACCCGCCGAACCAGCCGTTCCCGATGTGGTAGGGCAAGGACATCGAGGTGTATCGGATCCGGGCCGGGAAGAGCTCCACGAGCCAGGCGGCGATGGGGCCGTACACCATGGTCACGTAGATGACCAGGATGGTGAGCAGGAGCACCACCATCGGCTTGTTGATGGCGGAGAGGTCGGCCTTGACGGGGTACCCGGCGGCGCTCACCGCCGCCCCGGCCTGTTTCTCGAAGGCGGCTTGCTTCGCCTTGAAATCGGCCGCGGCGAGGCCGGTCCCGGCGAAGCTCGAGAGGACGGTCTCACCCACCCGAATGCTGGCCACGGTGCCGGCCGGGGCCTCCTCGTTGCGGTAGGGGATGCCGCGCTTGGCGAGGAAGGTCTTGGCGAGGTCGCAGGAGCGTGTGAACGAGGCTCGCCCGATGGGGTCGAACTGGACGCTGCAGTCGCTCGGGTCGGCGATCACCGTCACCGGGTTCTTTTTCTGGGCGGCGTTCAGGGCCGGGTTGGCGTAGCGGGTCAGACCCTTGAAGATCGGGAAGTAGGTCAGGGCCGCGAGGATGCAGCCGGCCATGATGATGTTGCGCCGGCCGATCCGATCGGAGAGCGAGCCGAAGACGATGAAGAAGGGAGTGCCGATGAGCAGCGAGGCGGCGATGAAGTAGTTCGACCACTGCGGGTCGACCTTGAGCGTCTGCTGCAGGAAGAAGAGGGCGTAGAACTGGCCCGTGTACCAGACCACCGCCTGGCCCGCCACGCCGCCGAAGAGGACCAGGAGGACGATCTTGAGGTTATTCCAGCGCAGGAACGATTCGGTGAGCGGCGCCTTGGAACCCTTTCCCTGCTCCTTCATGCGCCGGAACACCGGCGACTCCTGCAGTTGGAGCCGGATGTATACCGAGATGGCGAGGAGCACGACCGAGAGCAGGAAGGGGATGCGCCAGCCCCAGGCCTCGAAGCGCTCGGTGCCGAGGCCGCTGCGCGCGAGCAGGATGATAATGAGGGAGAGGAACAAGCCCAGGGTAGCGGTGGTCTGGATCCAGGAGGTGAAGTTGCCACGCCGGCCGGGCGGGGCGTGCTCGGCCACGTAGGTGGCCGCCCCACCGTACTCGCCGCCGAGCGCCAGACCCTGCAGGAGCCGGGCGCTGATGAGGAGGACGGGCGCGGCCACGCCGATGCTGGCGTATCCCGGCAAGAAGCCCACCAGGGCGGTCGAGAGCCCCATGATGAGGATGGTGAGGAGGAAGGTGTACTTGCGGCCGATGAGGTCGCCGAGGCGCCCGAAGACCACCGCGCCGAACGGCCGGACGGCGAAACCCGCGGCGAAGGCGAGCAGCGCGAAGATGAACCCGGTGGTCGGGTCGACCCCGGAGAAAAACTGCCGGCTGATGATCGCCGCCAACGAGCCGTACAGGTAGAAGTCGTACCACTCGAAGACGGTGCCGAGAGACGAGGCGAAGATGACGCGCCGCTCCTCGGGCGTGATCCCCGTGCGCGCGGCAGGCGAGGGCGTGCCAGTTCGAACCGGTGGAGCCGACGACACGGTCATTGAACCTCCAGTGAGAAGAAGGGCCTTACGGGCGAATGACAGGGGTTAAGAAGTGGGTGCGACATTTACAACCGGAACGCGATGGCTCCGATCAGGCGAGCAGAGTCGTTGAGCGCCCGGGGGCGGGGACGATTTGAACACCCCGTCGAGCCGACGCATTGCGTTGACGGCACCCCAGCCGACCGGAGAACGCCGAAGCCCCTTCCACCCCGCTCGGGGGCCAGGGGGAGATACACTCGCAGGTCCCGCGAGGCGTGACTGGGAGATCTGCCTGGCCCGCTAGCGGAGGCTTGCTTTAGGACCATGGACGTACGTACCTGGACCTGGCTCGTCGTGGCCGCCTCGTTTGCCGGCTACCTCCTCGTCCTCGTCCGGGCCAGGATCCGGGGAGCGGGGGCTTTCTACCGCCCGGTGCGTCGGGTCTGGCCGCCGGCCGCGGGGGTCGCCGCCGCAGCCGGCTGGATCTCCGCCGCCTCCTACCTGTCGCTCGGCGGGGCGCTGGCCCTCTCCGCGCCGGACGGCGCCGTCTACCTCGTGGGCTGGACCTTGGGCTTCGCCCTGCTCGCTCTGCTCGTCGCCCCGTACCTCCGGCGGACCGGTCGCCACACGCTCCCCCAGCTCATGGCGGAGCGCTTTGGGTCGCCGGCCGCCGGGGCGGTGGCCGCCGCGTGCGCCGTGCTCGTCACCTTCACCTATCTGTCGGCCCAGCTTCGGGGAGCGGCCATCGTGCTGGCGCGATTCGTTCCCTTGCCCTTGCCGGACGCTGTGTTCGTGTCCGCAGCGATGGTCCTCGTCTACACGACGCTCGGGCGGCTCCGCTCCCTCACCGGCGGCCAGGTGGCGCAGTACCTGGTCCTGGCGGGCGCCTTCTTCGTGCTCGCCGGGGCCCTCACCTTCGAGCTCACCGGGTCCCCCCTCCCTCAGGGGGCGGTCTTCGCCGGACTCGGCGGCCGCGGGGCCGCGTTGCTCGGGCAACCGGTGGGCCAGCCGCTCGTCGAGGCGGTCGGCCGGCTGGGAGAGGCTTTCGGGGTGCCGGCCCTCGGCGAAAGTGAGCGTGGGCCCGCGGACTGGATCGCCTCCACCCTGGCGCTCGTGGCCGGCACGGCTGCGCTCCCCCACATGGTGAGCCGGTTCCTCTCCATGCCACGGGCGAGCGAGGCGCGAAGGTCGGCAGCCTTTGCCCTCGGGTTCATCGTGCTCTTCTACAGCGCCGTGCCTGCCGTGGCGCTCGCCGCGCGGGCGGGGCTCCTCGCGAGCGCCCGGTCCGGCGAAAGGGCGTCTCCCGCCTGGATCGAGGCCTGGCGGG
>DATJZG010000065.1:0-36458 GCA_035499295.1 Anaeromyxobacteraceae bacterium | reverse complement strand
CGGTGGTGGTGGCGGCCGCGGTGGTCTACTGGAACGCCCAGGCGCTCGCGGAGCTCGAGGCGGAGCGCCTGCGCGCCGAGGACACCGAGCGGCAGCAGCGGGAGTGGCTGCGCACCACCCTGGCCTCCATCGGCGACGCGGTGGTGGCGACGGACGTGGTCGGCACCATCACCCTCCTGAACGCGGTGGCGGAGAAGCTCACCGCCTGCGGCCCGGACGCGGTGGGGCGCAGGCTCGGCGACGTCTTCTGCTGCGTGGACGAGGAGACGAGGGACCCCATCGAGGACCCCATCTCCCGGGCGCTGCGGCAGGCGGGGCCGGTGGCGCTGCCGGGGCGCGCCCGGCTCATCGCCGCCTCCGGCGCCGAGTACCCGGTGGGCGGGTCGGCCGCCCCCATCCGCGGGGAGGGCGGGGAGGTCCTGGGAGTGGCGCTGGTGTTCAGCGACATGACGGAGCGCCGCCGCCACGAGCAGGAGCGCGCCGCCCTCTTCGTGCGCGAGCGCGACGCCCGCGCCGAGGCGGAGCGCGCCAGCCGGGCCAAGGACGAGTTCATCGCCACCGTCTCGCACGAGCTGCGCACCCCGCTGAACGCCGTGCTCGGCTGGGCCCGCCTGCTGCGGAGCGGGCGGCTCGACGCCGCCGCCACCGCCCGGGCCATCGAGGCCATCGAGCGCAGCGCCACCACGCAGGCCCAGATCGTGGACGACCTGCTCGACGTCTCCCGCATCGTGCGCGGGCAGCTCAAGCTCGACGTCCGCCAGGTCGACCTGGCGGCGGCTGTCGAGGCGGCGGCCGACACCGTGCGCCCGGCCGCCAACGCGAAGAGCATCACCCTCTCGCTCGACCTCGCCCCCGGGGCCGGGGCGGTGCGCGGCGACCCCGCCCGGCTGCAGCAGATCGTGTGGAACCTGCTCGCCAACGCCATCAAGTTCACGCCCTCCGGCGGGCGGGTGGAGGTGCGGCTCTACCGCGAGGCAGACCGGGTCCGGTTGGTGGTGAAGGACAGTGGCGCCGGCATCGAGCCGACGTTCCTCCCCCACGTCTTCGAGCGCTTCCGCCAGGCCGACTCGAGCCCGACGCGAACCCATGGCGGGCTCGGGCTCGGGCTCGCCATCGTGCGCCACCTGGTGGAGGCGCACGGCGGAGCGGTGGCCGCCGAGAGCGCCGGGAAGGGCAAGGGGGCGGTCTTCACCGTGGACCTGCCCCTGCCGCAGCCCGGCCCGGTGCTGGAAGGGGAGCCCGTCCCCCGCGCCGAGTCGCGCCCCGCCGTCGCCGCCTCCCCGGTGGTGAGCCTGAGCGACCTTCGAGTGCTGGTGGTGGACGACGACCCCGACACCCTGGAAGCCTTGCGCCAGCTGCTCGAGCAGGCGGGGGCGCGGGTGGCGGTGGCCGCCTCCACCGCCGAGGCGATGACCTCGCTCGAGCGCGCCGCGCCGGACGTGATCCTCTCCGACATCGGGATGCCGGGGGAGGACGGCATCTCCCTCATCCGCAAGGTACGGGGGCGCGACTCGACCCGGGGAAGGCCCATCCCCGCCATGGCGCTCACCGCTTACACCCAGGCCGAGGACCGAGAGCGGGCCCTCGACGCCGGCTACCAGGTCTTCTTGCCGAAGCCGGTCGACCCGGGCGTGCTCACCGCCGCGGTGGCCCGGCTCGCGGGACGGAGCTGAGCGCTCCCGGGCCCGGGCGCCCCCGTCACCCCCGCTTCCGCCGGGAGGCGGCGCCGGCCCGCGGCCCCGGCCTTCCCTTCCTCCCGTCCCGGGCGACCTTCCTCCCCGGCCTGCGCCCGACGGCGGCGACGGGGCGGGGGTGCCTCGGCTCGTAGATCCCGAGCTTTCCCCCTCCGGGCAGGCCGACGAGGGTGAGCCGCCCCCACCCCTCCTCGGTCACCGGCGAGCAGGCGACGCCCTTCCGCTCGAGCGCTCGGACGAGGCCGTCGACGTCGTCGCACATGAGGTAGAGCTCGTGGCGGCCGTTCTCCTCCGCCGGGTGAACGGCGACCTCCGACGGCGGCAGGCCGAGGATGAGCCAGCCGTCTCCCGCGTCCACGGTGGGAGAGCGGAGCAAGTCGCGAAGGAACGCCCGGTCCGCGCTCGCGTCCTGGCTGTAGATGATGGCGTGAGCCCCGACGATCATGTCGCGCCTCCTCGCGCCCCGGCCGCGGGGCGCTCGAGCGACCGCTTCTCCGGCCGACGGCCCCGGCCGCCTTCCCCTCCGCCTTTCGTTCCATGTTGCGATGGATCCCCCCCCAAGGGAACTCGGAAGGACGGGGGCAGGGCAGGCCCCGCCGGCTGCTCCGACCTAGGGCGCGAAGGAGGCCTCCACCCGGGGTGCCCCGGGGCGCGCCGCGGAGGGGCGGCCGGCCGGTCGGGCCCTTATGCTATGTTCCCTCGCCCCATGCCCTTTTCCGAGATCCTCGGCCAGGAACGGGCCGTCGAATCCCTGCGCGCGGCGCTCCGGCACGGGGCGCTCCACCACGCCTATCTCTTCGCCGGCCCCGGCGGCGTCGGCAAGGGGACCTCCGCCCGGCTCCTCGCCCAGGCGGCGAACTGCGAGGCAGGCCTCCCCGACGACGCCTGCGGCCGCTGCGGCCCGTGCCGGAAGATCGCGAAGGGAGTGCACCCCGACGTCCTCCGGGTGGAGGAAGAGCGCGAGATGGCGCGGGCGGGCCGCTGGGAGCCGAAGGGCGGGCGCACCCCGTCCCGCGACATCGTGGTGGACCAGATCCGGGAGCTCGTCGACCGGCGGCTCTCCCTGCGCCGCTTCGAGGGGCGCCGCCGCTTCGTCGTCCTCGACCCCGCCGACGCCATGAACCCGCAGGCGCAGAACGCGCTCTTGAAGACGCTCGAGGAGCCTCCCCCGGAGACGACCCTGGTCCTCGTCTCCTCCTCCGCGGACGCGCTCCTGCCGACCGTCCGGTCCCGCTGCCTCCGCCTCCCGTTCGCTCCCTTGCCCGCCGCCCGGGTGGAGGAGCGGCTCGTCGCCGAGGGGCGCACCCCCGCCGAGGCGGCGCTCGCCGCCTCCCTCTCGGGAGGCTCGCTCGGCCGGGCGCTCGAACTCGACGCCGCCCGCCTCTCGGAGCGGCGACTGGCAGTGGAAGAGGCCGCCGGGCTCCGCGCCGACGACGCCGGGGGCTGGATCGCCTTCGCCCGCGACCGGGCACCGGACCGGGAGGCGGCCCGCGAGACCTGCGAGCTCCTCCTCGTGTGGTTCCGGGACGTGCTGGCGCGCGCCTTGGCCGGCGAGCGGGCGCCGCTCGCCCTCTCCGAGCTCGCCCCCATCACCGCCCTCGCCGCCGAGAGGCTCGGGCCTGCCGGGGCGCTGCGCCGCAGCGACGGCGTCCAGGGGGCGCTCGCGGCGCTCCGCCAGAACGCCAGCCCGGCGCTGGCGCTCGAGCGCATGGTCATCGGGTGGTTCCATGGCTAGGGCGCCTGGAAGGAAGGCCCCGGAGGAGGCGGCCACCCTGGAGGGCGTGCTCGGGGAGATCCGGGGCGGCGAGCGCAGGCCGGTGTATCTGCTCGAGGGCGATCCGTTCCTCACCTCCCGGGCGGCGCGGGAGATCGCTGAGGCGCTCGTCCCCGACGGGCGGCGGTCCCTGAACCTGGTCGCCCTCGACGCCGCCGCCTCGCCCGGCGAGGTGGCGTCGGAGCTCGCCACCCTGGGGCTCTTCGGCGGCGCCAAGGCGGTGGTGGTGGAGGAGCCGGCCTTCCTGCAATCGCTGGAGGACGCCGGCGACGCCTTCGACCGGGCCCGGGAGATGTGGGCCTCGGGGCGGCAGCGCGAGTCGGCGCGCCGGCTGGTGGCGCTCGCCGCCCGGCTGGGCGTGCCCGCCCTCGACGGCCCGGGAGCCGTGGACTTCGCGCGGGCCCTCGGGCGCGAGGAGGCGTCCCCCGCCGACCGGGAGTTCCTCGCGGCCGCCGGCCGGTTCGCGGCGGAGCGCGACATCCGGGCCGGCAAGGTGGACGTGGCGGCGCTCGAGAACCTGCTCGAGGCCGGGCTCCCTCCCGGGCACGCGCTCGTGGTGGCGGCCGGCAAGGTGGACGCGAAGCTCCCCATCGTGAAGAGGCTCGCGGCCGCGGGGCGCCGCCTCTCGCTCTCGGTCCCGAGCGAGGGGCAGTGGGACGACCGGCGACCGGTCCTCGGCCCGCTCATCGAGGAGTTCCTGGAGGGCACCGGAAAGTCGGTCGAGCCCGAGGCGGAGGAGCGGCTGGCGGCGCGATTGGGCGGCGACGCCCGCGCCCTCTTCGCCGAGCTCGCGAAGCTCGTCACCTACGTGGGGGAGCGGCGCACCATCCGGGCCGAGGACGTGGAGGAGCTCGTCGCCCGGGTGGCGTCGGACCCCTTCTTCGCGCTCGGGAACGCGGTCGAGTCGCGCGACCTCCCCGAGTCGCTCTCGGTGCTCCGGCGCTCGATCGCCGACGGGGCGAGCCCCCACATGCTCGTCGCCAGCCTGGCCGGGACGGTGCGGAGGCTCGTGGTGGAGGGGGAGCGCGGACGGCTCGCCTCCGGGGGCAGGCGCCTCGGCTCCTTCGCGGAGTGGAGCCGGGCCGTGCTCCCCGGGATCCCGGAGAAGGAGCTCGGCAAGCGCAAGCCCTACGGGTTCTGGATGAAGTATCAAGCCGCGCTGCGGTTCGAGAGGGAGGAGCTCCTCGACGCGCTCGTGGCGCTGGCGGAGGCCGACCGCGCCATGAAGAGCGGGGGAGACGGGGAGATGCTGCTCGAGCGGTGCCTCCTCGGGTTGGCCCGCCGTGAAAGGAGACCTCTTTGAGCGAGCGACTGCTGTTGACGAGCGCGCTGCCGTACGCGAACGGCTCCGTCCACCTCGGGCACCTCGTCGAGTACATCCAGACCGACATCTACGCGCGCTACCGGCGCTCGCTCGGCGACGAGGTGACCTACGTGTGCGCCGCCGACTCGCACGGGACCCCCATCGAGGTGAACGCCGCCAAGGCGGGGATGACCCCGAAGGCCTTCGTGGAGAAGTACCGGGAGGAGCAGCACCGGGACTTCCGGGAGTTCGGGGTGGAGTTCAGCACCTACTACACCACCGACTCCGAGGAGAACCGGCGCTGGGCCTGGCGCATCTGGGACGCCCTCAAGGCGAAGGGGCTCATCTACCGGCGCACGGTGGAGCAGCTCTACTGCGAGAAGGACGGTCGCTTTCTGCCCGACCGCTTCGTGAAGGGCACCTGCCCGCGCTGCGGCACCCCGGACCAATACGGGGACGCCTGCGAGCACTGCGGCATGACCTACGACCCGCGCGAGCTCAAGGAGCCGCGCTGCGCCCTGTGCGGCACTCCCCCGGTGGTGCGCCAGAGCGACCACGCCTACGTGGACCTGAAGAAGGTCGAGCCCGTCGTTCGCGGGTGGGTGGTGGGCGAGGGGCACCTCGACCCCGGGGTGCGCGAGCAGGTGAAGGGGTGGCTCGACGACCTGCAAGACTGGTGCATCACCCGCGACCCGCCCTACTTCGGCTTCCCGGTGAAGGACCCCGACTTCCCGGGCAAGTTCATCTACGTGTGGCTCGACGCCCCCATCGGCTACCTCTCCTCGGGCGAGCACTACTTCGCCGCCGAGGCGCCGCCGGCGCAGCGGCTCGACGCCCAGGCCTACGAGGCCCGCTACCTGGCGAGCGGAGCCCACAGCCGCCTCGAGCACTTCATCGGCAAGGACATCCTCCGCTTCCACGCGGTGTTCTGGCCAGCGATGCTGTGGGCAGCGGGGCTGAAGCTGCCCGACCGGCTCTCGGTGCACGGGCACCTCACCGTGAACGGGGAGAAGATGTCGAAATCGCGCGGCACCTTCGTCACCGCGCGCCAGTACCTCGACATCGGGCTCGACCCGCAGCTCCTGCGCTACTACTACGCCGCCAACCTGGGGCCGAGCGTCCTCGACCTCGACCTGTCGCTCGACGAGTTCCGCAACCGCATCAACGCCGACCTTGCCAACAACGTGGCCAACCTGGCGTCGCGGGTCTTCGCGCTCTTGGAGCGGACGGGCGGCGAGGTCTCGGGGCCGCCGGAGGAGGGGATCGCCGCTGCCGCCCGCGAGGCCCTGCGCCTCGCCCGACCCGCCTACCAGGCGCTCGAGTACCGGGAGGTGGTGAGGCTCGCCCGCCAGGTGGCGGACCTGTGCAACAAGAGGCTGCAGGAGGCGAAGCCCTGGGAGGCCCCGGCCTCGGCCGAGAGCCGCCGGCTCCTCTTCACCTGCGGGAAGGCGCTCCGGGCCGTGGCAGTGATCTTGTGGCCGGTGATGCCGGCCTTCTCCGACGGGCTGGCACGGGCCTTCGGCCAGTCGCGGCCCGACACCTGGGCGCTCGGCTTCGAACCCTTCGACGGGCCGCCGGTCGCCGCGCGAGAGAGGCCGCCGCAGGTGGCCCGCCTCGACGCCAAGCGGGTGGCGGAGCTGGTGGCGACCCCGCCCGAACTGCCGGCGAGGGTCTCGAGGACCCAGAGCCCCGCGGAGACCGCCACCCGGGCCTCGGCCGGGCCGGTGCCCGCGAGCGGGCCCATCGCCTACGAGGACTTCGCCAAGGTGGAGCTCCGGGTGGGAGTGGTGAAGGCGGCGGAGCGGGTCCCGAAGGCGGACAAGCTCCTCAAGCTCCGGGTCGACCTCGGGGAGGCGGAGCCGCGCACCGTCGTGGCCGGTATCGCCGAGAGCTACCCGGTGGCGGAGGCGCTTCTCGGCAAGCGCATCGTGGTGGTCGCGAACCTCGCCCCGCGGGCCCTGCGGGGCATCACCTCGCAGGGGATGCTGCTCGCGGTCGGTGACCCGCCCCGGATCCTGGAGGCCCCGGACGCGGCGCTCGGCACCCGGGTGAAGTGAGAGCGATGCTCCTCGTCGATTCGCACGCGCACCTCGACCCGGGTGATGGCCGCCCCGACCTGGAAGGGGTGGTGGAGCGGGCTCGCCGGGCCGGCGTCGTCCGCGTCGTGCTCATCGGGCTTTGGCGGGGGCCGGGGGACTTCGGCAACGCCCTCGAGCTCGCGCGCGCGCGCCCCGAGCTCTTCCTGGCCACGGTGGGCATCCACCCCCACGAGTGCGCCCGCGTCCCCGAGGAGGACTGGGAGCGCTGCCGGAGGACGGCGGGAGATCCGCTGGTGGTGGGGGTGGGCGAGACCGGGCTCGACTACCACTACGACCTCTCGCCGCGCGAGGAGCAGCGCGCCTCGTTCCGGCGCTCCCTCGCCATCGCCCGGGCCGCGGGGAAGCCGGTGGTGGTCCACGTCCGCGAGGCCGACCCGGACTGCGCCCGGATCCTCCGCGAGGAGGGGGTGCCGGAGGCGGGTGGGGTAATCCACTGCTTCACCGGCGACGTCGTCGCCGCCCGCGCCTACCTCGACCTCGGCCTCTACCTGTCGGTGGCCGGCGTCGTCACCTTCCGGAGCGCGGAGCCCATCCGGGAGGCGGTGCGGATCGTCCCGCGAAACCGCCTCCTCCTCGAGACCGACAGCCCCTACCTCGCCCCGGTCCCGCACCGGGGCCGGCCGAACGAGCCGGCGCACGTGCGGCTCGTCGCGGAGAAGGTCGCCGAGCTCTGGGGGGTGCCGGCGGAGGAGGTGGCCCGGGTGACGGGCGAGAACGCGGCCCGGCTCTTCCGGTTCCCGCCCCCGGCGTAGGGCGGGGAGGGCCTCACCCGTCCCAGCTGCCCCACTCGTCGGCGAGGTCCTGGGTGAGCCCCTTGTTGCGCTCGGTCCACTCCACCACCGCCCAGCCGCGGCGCTCCGCCAGCGGGCGGAACGAGTCCTTGGGGTTCACCACCACCGGGTTGCCGACCGCCTCGAAGAGCGGCACGTCCGCCTGGGAGTCGGAGTAGAGCCAGCTGCGTCCGAGATCGAAGCCGTAGAGCTCGGCGAGCCGCTCGGCGGCCTCGCGCTTGCCGTCCTGGAACACCACCGGCGGCAGGATCTCGTCGGTGGCCTTGCCGTCGACGACCCGGGTGCGCGTGCCGACCGCCTCGTGGACGCGCAGGTGGCGCCCCACCTCGTCGATGATGGACTGCGGCGAGCCGGAGGCGATGACGACGAAGTGGCCGGAGAGCAGGTGCTTTCGGATCTGCCGCACCGCGCCGGCGGTGATGCGCTTGCGCAGGTGGCGCTCGAAGCAGGTGTGGGCGTGGGCCTTGAGGTCGTCCACCCACAGCCCGGCCTGGCACTTCGAGCCGAGCTCCACCATGTCGCGCTCGGTGAGCCGGCGCCGGGCGTACTCGTACACCAGCCGGGGGATGCGGGAGCGGATCTCCGGGCGCATCACCTTCTCGCTGTAGAGGTACCAGCTGAAGATGGTCCCGGCGTTCCCGTCGAGGAGCGAGTCGTCGACGTCGAAGATCGCGGCGGTGCGGCCGAAGGGGACCAAGGGCTAGGTGGGGGGCTCGCCTCCCTCGGGAGCCGCCTGCGGGGCGAGCGCCTCGACGGCCGGCTCTGCCGCCGGGGTGGGCTCTGCCGGGGTCGGCTCCGCGGGGGGAGCGCTCTCCGCGGGCTCCTCCGAAGCCGTCCCCTGGGAGGCCTCCACCTTGGCCGCGAGAGCCGCGAAGGGGTTGTGGGTCAGGTTCTTCGGCTTGTCCGGGCGCGGCTGGGGTCCCCGGTCGCCCGGCAGCCGCGGGCCCATGTACCGGCGCTGGCGGTCGCCGGGACCGCCTGGCCCCCGCGGAGAGCGGTCGGGGCGGTGCGGGCGCTCCGCCCGCTCCGGGCGCGGCGGCCGGTCGGAGGGCGCCTCCGCCGGGGTGGAGGCCTCGGAACGCGGGGGTTCGGCCGCGGCCGGGGCGGCCTCGGCCGCCTCTCCCTGCTTCTCTTCGCCTCGCTCCGGGCGAGCAGGGCGAGGGGGCTTCTGCTTGCGCGCCTCCTTCTTG
This sequence comes from Anaeromyxobacteraceae bacterium, assembly GCA_035499295.1. Lineage (GTDB taxonomy): Bacteria > Myxococcota > Myxococcia > Myxococcales > Anaeromyxobacteraceae > DATJZG01. The sequence goes on along the minus strand of DATJZG010000065.1, from coordinate 27,607 downwards.
CGGGAGTCCGGGGCGGGCTGCGCTCCGGCGCGCGGGACGTAGATGACCGGGGTGAGGAGCTCCACCGGCGGCGCCTTCTTCTCCACCTGCAGCGTGGGGAGGGTCCCGCGCCACAGGTGGTGCCCGTACAGGTTCTGCGCGTCGGTCCAGCGGCGCGAGCCGCCCTCCCTGCCCATCAGGCTCACCCAGGAGTTGATGCGGCTGTCGAGGTCGTCGATGAAGTGGGTGACGAGCGCCTCCAGGGTCATCGGCACCTTGGGCGAGCCGTACTCCGTCTTGCCGTGGTGGGAGAGCACCAGGTGCACGACGTGCTGCTCGAGGTCCCGCGGGATCCCGACGCGCCGCGCCTTGTCGTGGATCCACTGGGCGGTCATCACCAGGTGGCCGATGAGCCGGCCCTCGTCGGTGTACTCCACGTTCCGATCGTAGGAGAGCTCCCGCACCTTCCCGAGGTCGTGGAAGAATGCGCCGGCGGCGAGCAGGTCGCGGTCGAGTTGCGGGTACTGGTCGGCGAGCCGGTGCGCCAGCTTGAGGCAGCTCACCGTGTGCTCGAGCAGCCCTCCGGGGTAGGCGTGGTGGACGCTCTTCGCCGCCGGGGCGCGGCGCAGCCGGGCGGCGACGTCGTCGTCCTCCAGGAACGCCTTGACGAGATCCTTCACGTGCGGGTCGGTGATGGCCTCGACGAGGCCGAGGAGCTCGCGCCACAGGGCCTCGGCGGCCTCGTCGTGACCGTGGCGCTCGGGCTTCTTCGGCTCCGGCGGCGGGGCCCAGGCGAAGTCGGAGGGGTCGAGCTGGAGGGCGGCGGGGTCGGCCTTGGCGGCCGACTCGATGCGGAGCTGGGGCTTTCCCTGGAAGGTACCGACGGGCCCCTCCACCTCGACCAGGTCCTTCTCCGCGAAGAGCGCGGAGAGCTCCTCCACCCGGTCGAACGAGCGCGCCTCGAGTTCGCCGGTGCGGTCCACCAGCGTGACCGAGAGGTAGGCCTTGCCGCTCTTGGCGGTGGGAACGGCCTTGCGGGCCACGACGAACAGGCTTTTCACCCGTTCGCCGTCCTTCACGTCCTTCGCCCAGGTCTTCTCCATAGAGCGCGGAAGCTAACCCAGGCGGGGTTTCGACACAACCGCGAACCCGCCTCGCGCGGGCCCCCGGCGAAGCCCTTTTTAGGGAAGATCCCGGCCGCGCCCGGGCGCGCTATCTTCATGGGAGTCGCGGGCCCGCCTTCTTGGATCGGCCGACCCCCGGGCCCGGGGAGGCGGCGATGCCGAAGCCGAGCGTGAAGCGGTTCATGAGCGTTCGCCCGACGGTTGTCACGAGCCGACACACCCTCGTGGATGCGCACCAGGTGATGCGGGAGAAGGGGATCCGCCACCTCCCGGTGATCGACGAGGGCAAGCTCGTCGGCGTCGTGTCTCAGCGAGACCTCTATCTCCTCGAGACGCTCCGGGGCGTCGACGCGGCGCGGGAACTGGTGGAGGAGGCGATGAGCGGCACCCCCTACGTCGTCCCCCCCGAGGCGCCGCTCGAGGAGGTGGCCGAGGAGATGGCCCGGCATCGCTGCGGCTCGGCGCTCGTCGTCGAGGCGGGAGAGGTGGTCGGGATCTTCACCTCCACCGATGCGCTGAGAGCGCTCGTGGCGCTCCTGCGCGAGGGCGCCGCGCCCGGTGCCGGCTAGGGCCCCCGGGGCGCAACTCGTGCGCGCCCCCGGGCGTGTCCTCACGGTGACAAGCCGACAGCTCCTTGAAATCAGGCCGCTTCCCCTTGGGCATGGCGCGTGAAAAGGATTGGCTCTGGCTGGCACGCCAAGTGCGTAGGGAACCCCCGTTGAGCCTCATCGAGACCGAAGCCCGCACCCTCCTCCTCAAGCGCCGCCAGGCGCTCTTCCGCTCCCAGTGTCCGGTGGTGGAGGAGGTCTCGGACGAGGGGCGCGCCGCCGACAGCGTGCGCCACGAGATCGAGGAGATCGACGCTGCGCTCGGGCGCATCGACGAGGGAAGCTACGGCTCGTGCGTCTCGTGTGGCGGGCCGCTCGGCCTGCAGCGGCTGCGGGCCATCCCCGAGGCGCGCTACTGCCTCGGCTGCAGTGGCCACCGGCCCAGCGAGGATATAAGTAGTTAGGCGTGACGCACGAATCGGCGACGCTCCCCACGCGGCCCGCCTACGCCTACGTCCTCGGCGACGCGCTCTACCTGAACCTGACGAGCGCCTGCACGCTCGCCTGCACCTTTTGCCCCAAGATCCGGGACGACAACTGGGTGGTCGGCGGAGTGGACCTGAAGCTCGCTCGGCCTCCCACGGCCGAAGAGGTCTGGGCGCAGGTCGCGGAGGCGGGCCTCTCCGGGCGCCCGGAGGTGGTGTTCACCGGCCTCGGAGAGCCCACCCGCCGGCTCGAGGTGCTCCTCGAGACCGCGCGCCGCCTCAAGGCGGCCGGGGTCGCGCGCGTGCGCCTCGACACCGACGGCCTGGCGAGCCTGCGGGAGGGGCGGGACGTTCCCGGCCTCCTCGCCGAGGCCGGGCTCGACGCGGTGGTCGTGTCCCTGAACGCAGCCGACCCCGCCACCTACGCGAGGCTCTGCCCGAACCGCCACGGCGAGGGCGCCTGGCAGGCGGCGCGCCAGTTCATCCGGGCCTCGCTCGGCCGGATCCCCGAGGTCCAGGCGAGCTTCGTCGCCGTCCCGGAGCTCGACGAGGGGGCGTGCCGGCGCGAGGCGGAGGCGCTCGGCGCCGTCTTTCGCTGGCGGCCCTACGACCGAGTGGGGCGCCTGCGGGAACTCGGCGGAAACGCCTGATCCCGCGCACCCGGCGCGGGGTGCCCCCTTCGTGGCGCCGACCCCGAAATCCCCCCAGCCTTCGGAGTGTTCGGTGGAGTAGACCGCGGCACGGAAAACGTGCATAACGTGCGTCTTTCCGCATTCCTTGCGTTCGGCGCGCGAGGCGGAGAGGTGAGAGAGGACAAATGACGCTGGGCAAGACCGGCTTGCGCGGGGGCAAGGAGAGGATCCTCGTCGTCGACGACGAGCTCAACGCCCGAGTGGCGCTGAAGACGCTCCTCTCCGAGGAGGGCTACGAGATCGCGGAGGCGGCCGACGGGGAGGAGGGGCTGCAGCTGCTCCAGTCGTTCGCGCCGGCGGCGGTGCTGTCGGACGTGCGCATGCCCCGCATGGACGGGATCACCTTCCTGCAGAAGGCGCGCGAGCAGGGCTCGGACGCGGTGTTCGTGATGATGACCGCCTTCGCGAGCGTGGAGGCCGCGGTGGAGGCGATGCGGGCCGGCGCCGAGAACTACCTGGTGAAGCCGCTCGACGTGAACGCGGTGCTCGTCGTCCTCGAGAAGGCGCTCGAGAAGCTCCGGCTGCAGCGCGACACCCAGAACCTGCGCGAGCGCGTGCGCGAGCGCTACCGCTTCCACAACATCGTCGGCGACGCCCCCGAGCTGCAGGCGGTCTACGAGGTGGTGAAGCGGGCAGCCCCGACCAAGGCGACCGTGCTCATCCTGGGCGAGTCGGGCACCGGCAAGGAGCTCATCGCCCAGGCGCTGCACGAGGAGTCGCCGAGGCGCGACCGCCCCTTCATCAAGGTGAACTGCGCCGCCCTCTCCGAGACGCTGCTCGAGAGCGAGCTCTTCGGACACGAGAAGGGCTCGTTCACCGGCGCCATCGGCCGCAAGGAAGGGCGCTTCGAGCTCGCCGACAACGGCACCATGTTCCTCGACGAGATCGGCGACATCTCGCCGTCCCTGCAAATCAAGCTGCTGCGGGTGCTGCAGCAGAAGGAGTTCGAGCGGGTGGGGGGCACGCAGACCATCCGCGTGGACGTGCGGCTCGTCGCCGCCACCAATCGCGACCTCGCCGCCGAGGTGAAGAGCGGGAAGTTCCGGGAGGACCTCTACTACCGGCTCAACGTGGTGGCGGTGACCCTGCCCCCCCTGCGCCAGCGCAAGGGGGACATCCCCTCGCTCGTGAGCCACTTCGTGGAGAAGTACGGCAAGGCCTACGGCAAGGAGATCCGGGGGCTCGCCCCCGGGACCCTGAACGCGCTCCTCGCCCACGACTGGCCCGGAAACGTGCGCGAGCTCGAGAACGTGGTGGAGCGGGCGGTGGTGCTCTGCAAGGGGCCCGAGCTCACCGCCGACGACCTCCCGCCCTCCCTCAGGGGTCCGCGGCCGCGGGAGCGCAGCCCCGGGGCCCTCATCCCCGGGGCCACCCTCTACGAGATCGAGCGCGAGGCCATCCTGCGCACCCTGGAGATGGTGGGGGGGTCGACCTCGCGCGCCGCCGAGATCCTGGGCATCAGCGTCCGCAAGATCCAGTACCGCTTGAAGGAGTACGCCGGAGACGGCGGCGGCGCCGGGCGACCGGTGGAGGAGGACGTGGACGAGCCGGCCGGGTCGTAGGGCGGCCTATCGGTAGCGGGGGATGCGGAGCGCGAAGCGCGCCCCGCCCTCCGGCGCCTCCTCCACTGTGATCGTCCCGCCGTGCTGGGTGACGATGGCGTGGACGATGGGAAGGCCGAGCCCGGAGCCCTTCGCCTTGGTGGTGAAGAACGGCTCGAACACCCGCTCGCGCATCTCCGCCGGCACGCCCGGGCCGCAGTCGTCGACGAGGATCTCGACGAGCTCGGGATCCTCGGCAGGCTGGCAGGAGACCCGCAGCCACCCGCCCGGCGGCACCGCCTCGACGGCGTTCAGGGCCAGGTTCATCACCACCTGGCGCAGCCGCTCCTCGTCTCCGGCCACCGGGGGGACGGGCTGGAAGGAGCGCAGCACCTGCACGCCGCGTTGCTGGGCCGCTCCCTCGAGCAGGTCGAGCACTCGGTCGAGCACCGGGATCACCTTGAGCCGCTGGGCCCGGAACTCCCGCGGCCGGGCGAACTGCAGGAAGTCCTCGAGGATGTGGTCGAGCCGGCGGATCTCGTCCCGCACCAGGTGGAGCGGCTCGAGCAGCGGCGCCTGCTCGGCCTCGGGGAGCTTCTGCACCCGGCGCTCCAGCACCGAGAGCTGCAGGGCGGCGGCGTTGAGGGGGTTGCGGATCTCGTGCGAGAGCCCGGCGGTCATCGTCCCCACCGCGGCGAGCTTCTCCGCCATCTGGGCGCGCCGCGCCAGCTCCCGCTTCTCCGAGTGGAGGCGCACCTGCCGCATCGCCTGCTCCACCGTGACGAGCAGCTCCTGCGGCTGGCAGGGCTTCACCAGGTAGGCGCAGGCGCCCGCCCGCACCGCCGCCACCGCCGACTCGAGGGTGGCGAAGCCGGTGAGGAGCACCACCTCGCCGTCGGGGTTCTCCTCCTTCAGCCTGGGGGCGAGCATGGTGCCGTCGCCGTCCGGGAGGCGCAGGTCGACGAGCGCCACCTCGAAGCCCTGGTGCGCGGCGGCGAGGGCCTGGGCGCAGCTCGACGCGGAGCGCACCGCGTAGCCGGCGCCCACCAGGATCTCGCGCAGGTTGTCGAGCAGGTCGGCGTTGTCGTCGACGACCAGCACGCGGTCGAGGCGCTGCGGCCCGTGGCCGTGCGCGTTCGGGGTCACCGCGCCCTCCCCGGGCGGCTTCCGTCGCGCCTCCTCATCGCCGGGGGATCCGCACCGAGAAGCAGGCGCCGCCGCCTTGGCGCGGCTGGTAGCGGACGCTCCCGCCGTGCCTCTCGACGATGCGCTTCACGAGGGCCAGCCCGAGCCCCACGCCGGTCGGCTTGGTGGTCACGAGCGGCTCGAAGAGCCGGTCCCGCACGGAGGGGTCGACGCCGGGCCCCGAGTCCTCCACCGCCACGGCGACGGCCTCGCCGTCCGCCTCCCCCCGGATCCAGACCCGGCCGCCCGCGCCGGCGGCGTGGAGCGCGTTCCCGACGAGGTTCACGAACACCTGCCGCAGCTTCCCCTTGTCGCCCGGGACCGGCGGGAGCGACGAGAAGCCGGAGATCTCCACCCGCGCGTCTGCCGGCCTCGGGACGGCGTCGGCGACCTCGGCGAGGAGCCCGCCGAGCTCGAGGGGCTCCTTCTGGAGCGGGGCGTCCCGTATGATCTCGAGGAGGTCGTTGATGATGCCGTTGGCGAGCCGGACCTGCTCCCCGATGCGGCCGAGGTGCTTGCGCAGGGTCTCGTCCTCGGTGGCGCGCCGCTGGAGGAGGAAGAGCGAGGTCTCCATGACGGCGAGGGGAGTGCGGAGCTCGTGCCCGATGGAGCCCACCAGCTGGCCGAAGGTGGCGAGCCTCTCGGAGCGGGCCCGGGCGGCGAGCAGGTCCTCGCGGTAGGTGTGGAGCATGATGGCGAGTTCGAGGTCGAGCACCTTGTCGAGCGCGCGGCGCGTCGCGGCCCGCCTCGCCGGATCGGGCGCCCGCTCCGCCACCCTTCCGAGCTCGTCGCGGAGGACGTCCATGGCCGCGAACATGTAGTGCTGGGGGAGGCCGATCTGCACGTGGACACGGCCGATGCGGCAGTGGCCCTCGAACCAGGCCTCGTCCCAGGGCCCCTGCAGCACCTCGCCCATCCAGCGCCCGAGCGTGACCTTGAGGCGCCCGACCTGGCTCTCCCCCCCGGCGAGGGCCCGGCGCGCCCCTTCGTGGGCGAGGATGCGCGCGTAGAACGTCTCGGCGATGTCCGCGAAGGACGGCTCGGCGAGGAGGTAGAGCTCGCGGAGCGCCCGCTCGTCGGCCTCGTCGAAGGAGACGTAGCGCTTGAACTCCTGGAGCAGGGTCTCGGCCATCCTGCGGGCGATCTATGACCCCGGCGGGGGATCGGGTCAACCCGGGGACGGGCGGGACGGCGCCCGCGATTCCCGGCTCTCGGGAGTGTCCCTCCCCGGTGGGGCGGCCGCCGTCAGGCGGGAGTGGAGGTGAGCGCGTCCTGGACCACGTCCAGGTCCTGCACCACGTCGGCTGCGAAGCGGACGAAGTCGCTCTCGGTGACGATGCCGACGAGCGTCCCGTCCTTCTCGCACACCGGCAGGCAGCCGTACTTGTGGCGGAGCATGAGCCGGGCCGCGTCGGCGAGCGAGCTCTCCGGGGCGACACTCGTCGGGTCGCGCGTCATCACGTCCCGCGCCAGGACGCCGCGGGCGGCGGTGGCGGGGACCCCGGCGCGCAGCAGGTCGCGCTGGGTGATGAGCCCCGCCAGCCGGGCCTTCTGCACCACCGGGAGGTGGCGGATCCCTCCGAGCCGGAGGATCGACTCCGCCAGCGCCAGGTCGTCGGTCTCCTTCACCGTGACGAGGTCGCGCGTCATGAAGTCGGCCACCTTGATCATGCGGACCTCAGTGGACGACGAGGATGGGCTTCGGGCAGATGTGCACCAGGCGGTCGGAGACGCTGCCGAGGAGCATCCGACTCACCGCGCCCTTGCCCCGGCTCCCCACCACCACCAGGTCCACGTCGGGCGCCGCCGCCGCCTCGGCGATGGACTCGGCCGGCGGCCCGCTCAGCACGCTCGTCTCCACCTCGACCCCGGAGGCGCCGAGCTTGACGAGCGCCTCGTGGATGAGCTGGTCGGCGTGGGCGCGCTGCTCGCGCTCCACCTCCGCGATGGTGAGGCCGTAGACGTCCGGCGGCAGGAGGAGCCGCGGGACGACGTAGGAGAGCGTCAGGCGGGCGCCGAAGCGGACCGCCACGTCGGCAGCCATGCGGGCGGCCCGGAGCGCGGCCTCCGATCCGTCCACCGCGACCAGGATCCTCTTCATCGCACCACCTCCGAGACCATCCTACCTCGCCGCCGCGTCCGGTCAGGCCCCCCTTTCCGGGTCCGCGGGGCGCGGGACGGCCCCGCGCCCGTCCGTGCGTTAGGTTCCGGGGAGAGGGAGGCGATGGCGCCCTGGGACGCCCCGGCAAGGGTTTCCGAGTCCGTCGCGCTGCTCGACGGAGGCCGGGAGGCCTTTCCGCGCATGCTCCGCGCCATCCGGGAGGCGCGCCAGACGGTGCGCCTCGAGGTGTACCACTTCGCGCGCGACGGCGTGGGCGAGGAGTTCCTCGCCGCGCTCTCGGCCGCGGCGCGGCGGGGCGTGCGCGTCCTCGTCGTCCTGGACGGCTGGGGGACGGCCCTCGACGGGCGCTTCCTCGAAGCCCTGCTCGAGCGGGACGGCTGCCGGGTCCGGATCTACAACCCGCTCACCGCCCTCCTCGCCGGCCGGCTGCGGCGCAACCACCGCAAGCTGCTGCTCGTGGACGGAGAGGTGCTCTTCCTCGGGGGGATCAACATCGCCGACGAGTACGGGAGCCCCGGCCCGGAGGGCCCCGCCGACGAGGAGCGCCGCCGAGACTGGCTCGACCTCGCGGTCGAGGTGCGCGGGGCCGCCGCGGGCTGGCTGGAACGGCGGCTGCGCGGGAGCCGGGAGCGCCCTCCGCCAGGCAAGGTGCACGTCTGGCTTTCCGGGCTCGGGGGGGCTCGCCCGCTGCGCCGCCGCTACCTCAAGGCCTTCGGGGCCGCGCGGCGCGAGATCCTCGCGGCTCACTCCTACTTCCTCCCCGACCGCCGCTTCGTGCGCTCCATCACCGCCGCCGCCCGCCGCGGCGTGAGGGTGACGCTCCTCCTCGCGGGGGAGAGCGACGTCCCGCTCGCGCGCCTCGCCGCCCGGCGGCTCTACCGGCAGCTCCTCCGGGCGGGCGTCGAGATCCGCGAGTGGACCCGCTCGGTGCACCACGCCAAGGTCTCGGTGGTGGACGGGGGGCGGCTCATCCTCGGCAGCTTCAACCTCGATCCCCTCTCCCTCGCGAACCTCGAGTCGCTCCTCGAGGTGGACGACCCGTCGGCGGCCGCGGCCGCCCGCCTCTGGATCGAGGAGCGCCTGCGCGATTCGCGGAAGGTGGAGCTCGGCTCCCTCGAGCGCCGCTCCCGGCTCGCCTCCTGGGCTCTCGACGCGATCGGGCTCTGGGTGGCGAGGTCCGCCCAATGGGTGGGTCGGCTCCTGGCGCTGCGGACGCGCGCACCCCGACGGGGCCCGCAGGGCTTGCGGAAGGCGCGCGCGGAGCCGCACGGCCTGCGCTCGAAGTGACAGGCTTCCGGGACGGGAAGGACGCACCGCGCGTCAGGGGTTCCTCGCGAGCTTGCCGCTCTTTCTTGGCGGCCCCGCAACCAGGTGCGGGCGCTCTCTCCCCCGAACGCGAGCGCGTCCGCCCCTTGCTCGAGCAAGGGGCCTGCCAGGGAGGGGCGGGGGCCCGGCCACGAAGGGGAACCCCCTTGGGCGGAGCCCCGGCGGGATGGCGCCGGGGAGGCCCCCGGCGCGGGCCGGGCGCCGAGGCGGCCCTTAGGGCTTCGACCCCGGCTTCCCGGCGTCGTCGGACTTCGCCTCCTTGAGCGCCTGCCGGAAGCTGCGGATGCCGTCGCCGAGCCCCTTGCCGAGGGCCGGCAGCTTGTTCGCCCCGAAGAACAGGACGAGCACGAAGAGGATGACGAGGAGCTCGCCGAATCCGAGTCCGAACATGGAGGCGCGCGCCGCGGACCTTGCCTAGGCCGCGACGTCCTCCATGGCGATGGCGGCGAGCCGGCGCGGGTCGACCACTTTCACCCCGCGCGAGGCGTCGAGGACGCCGTCCTTCTCGAGCCGGGTGAGGCACCGCGAGAGAGTCTCGGGCCGCATGCCGAGCAGCCGGGCCACCACCTGCTTGCGCACCGCGTTCGGCCGGTCGGCGAGGAACTTGGCGTGCGCCAGCGCGAAGCGGGCGACGCGGGAGAGGCAGTCGCCCTGCCGAAAGTTCACCTCGTCGCGCTGCATCTTCGACTCGGCGAGCAACAGCTCGAGCACCACGCGCGCCGGGCTCCGGTCCGGCCCGATCCACTGGTTCATGGCGTCGCCGGAGATCCCGCACAGCTTCACGCGCGAGAGCGCCCGCACCTCGTAGGGCGAGGGCTCGTTGTTGAGCGCCTCGGTGCATAGAAGCGAGGTCGGCCCCCGCAAGGTGAGAACGAGCTCCGCGCCCTTCGGGCTCACCGCCGAGAGCGCCACGAACCCCTCCTTGACGAAGTAGACGGTCCGGGGACGCTCCCCCTGTGCACAGAGAGTCGCGCCCGACTCGCGGGTGGAAGGGGTGAACCGGCAGCGTCCCTGGGAGGCGATCCCGAGGGAGCAGGAGGTGCAGTCAGTCACGGGGGACGTGGAAAGCATCCGTTGACTCCCTGAAAATAGAATCTCTTGATCCAAATCTGTCTGCACGAGCTAGGCCCGCGTGATGAGGGGATTTTGCTGCATACTCTGCGTTTGCCTCCGATCAAGTCAAGGGCGGGCGCAACCTTTGCGGTAGCGCCTGGAGGCGCCGGCGAAATGGCGCGCTGCGGCGTAGCCGGCGTTCGGCGCCGTGGCAAGATGCCCTCATGAGCAAGCTCGACCGCTACCGGCGCGAGGTGTTGGAGTCGGTCGAGCCGGTCTCGGCGGAGCGGCTCGGGGTCCCGGCGGCGAGCGGTCGCTACCTGGCGGAGGGGGCCCGGGCGCGGCTCGACGCCCCCGCCTTCAGCTGCTCCGCCATGGACGGCTACGCCGTGCGCGCCGAGGGGCTGGCGGAGGGAGCGGAGCTGCGCGTGGTGGAGTCCCTCTACGCCGGCGACCGGCCGGGGAGGGCGCTCGGCCCAGGGGAGGCGGCGAGGATCTTCACCGGCGCGCCGCTCCCCTCGGGCGCGGACGCCGTCGTCCGCGAGGAGGCGGCGGAGCGGGAGGGGGAGCGGGTGAGGCTCTCCCGCGCGCCCCGGAGAGGAGAGCACGTGCGGCAGGCGGGCGAGGACGTGCGCGCCGGGAGCGAGGCGCTCCCGGCGGGCGTGCGCCTCGGGCCACGCCAGCTCGCCCTCCTCGCCGCGGTGGGGGTGTCGGAGGTGGCGGTGCGCCGGTCGGTGAAGGTGGCGCTCGTCTCCACCGGCGACGAGCTCGTGAGGGGGCTCACCCCGAACTCCAACGGCGCCGCGCTGCGGGGGCTCGTGGAGGAACTCGGCGCCGGCTGCGAGCCGTCGGTGGTGGGGGACGACCTCGAGGCGGTGAGGCAGGCGATCGCGAACGGGCTCGCGAGCGCCGACGCGGTCTTGACGACGGGAGGCGTGTCGGTCGGCGAGCGCGACCACGTGCCGCTCGCCCTCGAGCGCCTCGCGGCCACGGTGCGGGTGCACGGGGTGCCGATGAAGCCGGGGAAGCCCTTCCTCTTCGCCCGGGCGGGAGAGAAGCCCGTCCTCGCCCTCCCCGGGAGCCCGTCGGCGTGCCTCGTCGCCTTCGAGGTGTTCGTCCGCCCGGCGCTCCTGCGCATGGCCGGAGCGAGCCGGGTGGAGAGGCCGAGGGTGCTGCTCCCCCTGGCGGAGAGGGCCGAGGGGAGGGCGGGGAGGGCTCGCTTCCTCTGGGCAGCCCTCACCCCCGACGGGCGCGTCCGGCCGCTCGGCCGCGATGCCGCCCAGGTGAAGGGGCCGGCGCAAGCCGACGCCCTCGTCTACCTGCCGGAGGGGCGGGGCGACCTGGAAGCGGGCGAGGCGGTGGAGACGTGGATCCTCGGCGCCTGACGCCCATCGTCTCCTTCGCCGGCCCGAGCGGGGTGGGGAAGACCACGCTGCTCGAGCGGCTGGTGCGTGCCCTCGTCCGGCGCGGGCTCCGGGTGGCGGCCCTCAAGCACTCGGGGCACCCCCACTCCTTCGACGTGCCGGGCAAGGACAGCGACCGGCTGCTCCGCTCCGGGGCCCTGGCGGTGGCGCTCGAGGGGCCGCGGCAGCTCGCCTGGTTCGGGCCTCCCCGCGGGGGCGGGGCGCGGGCGCTCGCGCGGCTGCTCCCCGAGGCGGACCTGGTCGTCGCCGAGGGCTTCAAGGGCGAGAGCCTTCCCCGCGTCGAGGTCCACCGCCGCGCGGTGAGCCGGGAGTTCCTCTGCGCGCGCGACCGGCGGGTGTGGGCGGTGGTGACCGACGAGCCGCCGCCCCGGCGCCTGCCGTCGTTCCGGGCGCGGGACGTGGAGGGGCTCGCGGACTTCCTCTTGGAGAGGCTGGCCCTCAGCGCCGGTAGGCGTGGCGGGCGCGCTGCCCGCGAGAGAGCCTCGCCATCTCTCCCGACAGCCTCGCCTGTGCGGCGAGCGCGGCCGCCTCGGCGCGGCGGTGGACGTCGAGCAACCGGTCGCGCTCGGCGGCGCTGATGCCGGCGCCGGCGGCCCGCGCCTCGGCGCCCACCCGCGCGGCGAGCGCGGCCGCCTCGGAGGCCACCTCGGCGTCGCCCACCTCGAGTGCCCGCAGCGCGGCCGCGAGCGCTCCCTCCAGGCGGGCGGCCAGGCTCACCGGGCCTCCGAGGAGAGGCTCGCCACCGCCTGGGTGAAGGCCTGCGCCACCGGAGCGAACACCTGCTCGGCCTCGCGCGCCAGCTGCGGGTTGCGGTGGAGCTTGGCCTCCCCGAGCCGGACCACCACGAACATGTAGAGGGCGGAGAGGTTGTCGCACAGCTCGGGCGCCACCGGGCGGTTCAGGGTGCCGCGCAGGTGCGCGACGATGTCGAGCGCCTTGGCGAGGTCCTTGTTCGCCTGGGCGTAGCGCCGCTCGGTCATCGCGGCCGTCCCCGAGCGCATGCAGGCCACGGCCTTGTCGAAGAGCATGAGCATGGTGCGCTCGCGCGAGGCGGTCTGGGCGGCGGACTGGACGTAGCGGGTGGCGTAGCTCATGGCGGTCTACCCGGAGGAGCTGGAGGTGGAGCTCGAGCTGAAGAGGGCGGTGATGTAGTTCGCCGAGGTCTTGAGCGAGCTGATGGTCGACTCCATGGCGTTGAACTGGTTCTGGAGCGTCTGCTGGTAGGTGGCGATCTCCGCCTGCAGGTCGGACTCCTGCAGCTGCAGGTCCTTGATCTGCTGGTTGCCGGCGGCCTGGTCGGTGGAGAGGATGCCGTCCCCGGGCTCGGCGTAGGTGGTGACCAGGTTGTCGACCACCGACGAGATCCCGGTCGAGGCGCTCGCGAAGATCGCGTTCACCGCGCTCGCGTTCTGGGAGATGGCGCTCGCGAGGGTGGACGAGTCGATGGTGAGGGTGCCGTCCTCGTTGGTGGAGATGCCGAGCTGGGCGAGCGAGTTGAGGCCGCCGATGCCGGGGACGACGGTGGTCGTGATCTGCTGCAGCTGCGACTGCAGGTAGCGGATGGCCGGGTCGTCGGCGAGGGTCGAGTTCCGGTCGGTTCCCGCCGCCGGCAACAGCTGCTGGCCGAGCGCGGTCACGAGGGTGTTGTAGGCCGAGACGAACGCCTGGAGGTTCGCCTGGGTGGCGGTCGGGTCGTTCGCGAGCGTCAGGGTCTCGGGGGCCGACCCCTTCGCCGCCACCGAGTTGAGCGTGAGGGTGGTCCCGGGGAGCACGTCGCTCACCACGTTGCTCTGGCGGGTGAAGCTGAGGCCGTCCACCGTCAGCGTGGCGTTCGCCGCCGTCTGGGTGGAGGCGAGCTTGAGCGGCTGGCCGGTGGTGCCCGTGTAGTTCTCGGTGAAGCTGAGCGCGTCCGCCGGGGTGCCGGTGAGCGGGTACCCGGTGTTGGTGTCGCTCAGGCTCAGGTAGCTGTTGGTGCCGTCGTTCAGGACCACCGCCGAGACCGGCGCCCCGCTCTGGTTGATGGCGGCGGCGACGTCGCCGAGCTGCGATCCGTCGGCGATGGTGATGGGATAGTCGGTGCCCTGCACGTCGAGCGTCAGGGTGCCGCCCTGCACCAGCGCCCCCGCGGCGAAGCCCTGGGAGCGGGCCTTGGCGGCCTGGGCGAGCGCGGTCACCTGCACCGCGTAGCTGCCGGCCACGGCCCCCGTCCCCGGGGTGGCGGTGAAGGTGGTGTTGGAGCTCGTGGTCTTCAACCCCAGCGCACCGTTCGTCGAGAGCCCGTCGGTGGCGCTCTGGAGCGCCTGCAGATCGGAGACCAGGGTGCCGAGGGTGGAGACCTGCGTCTGGACGTCGCTCTGCTGCGTCTGCAGCGCCGTGAGCGGCTCGGTGGCGACCGCCACCTCCGCCTGCACGATGGAGTTGGTGTCGAGCCCGGAGGCGAGGCCGCCGGCCTGGAACACCGGTCCGGAGGTGGAGCTCGTGATGCTCGCGCTGGCGGCCATCTCTAGACTCCAAGACCGCCCCGCGGGATCTACCGCGGGGCGGTCAGTGGTTCACCGATTCACTTCCCTACTGCAGCAGCTTGAGGGCCAGCTGCGGCATCTGGTTCGCCTGGGCGAGCACCGAGACGCCGGCCTGGGCGAGCACCTGCTCCTGGGACAGGTTCGAGGTCGCCTGGGCCACGTTCACGTCCATGATGCGGCTGTTGGCGGCCGAGAGGGCCTGGCTCATGGCGGAGATCTGCGAGATGGTGTCCTGGAACCGGTTGCCGGCGGCGCCCAGGGTCGCGTTCTCGGTCGAGATCTGGCCGATGGCGGCGTCGATGACGGCGAGGGCGGCCGTGGCCTGAGCGGCGGTGGTGAGGAAGATGGTGGTGGCGCTGGCGTTGCCGACGCTGCTCAAGAGCGTGCTCGCCGTGGCGTCGAGGGTGGTGAAGCTGATCGAGTCGGCGGTGGTGGCGCCGATGCCGACCTGGAAGTTCAGGGTGGCGGTGACGCCGTTGAGGAGGCTGGTGCCGTCGTACACCGTCACCTGCGAGACCCGCTGGAGCTCGGCGGTGAGCGCGTCCGCCTCGGTCTGGATGTAGCCGCGCTCGGAGGCGCCGACGCCGTCGGAGGCCGACTGCATGGCCAGCTCGCGGAGGCGGGTGAGGATCGAGGTGGCGTCGCTCAGGCCGGCCTCTGCGGTCTGGATGACCGAGAGACCGTCGTTGGCGTTGCTCGTCGCCTGGTTGTAGCTGGCGATCTGCGCCGAGAGGTTGGTGCTGATGGCGAGGCCGGCGGCGTCGTCACCGGGGCTGTTGATCCGGTAGCCGGACGACAGCTGCTGGATCGACTGGTCCAGGGAGTTCTGAGTGTTGTTCAGGTTCGCCTGGGCGTTGAGCGAGGCTACGTTGGTTCGAATCGAAAGCGACATGGAATTCTCCTGTCTAGTTTTTGAGGGCGAACCCGCGTCCGCCTCACGAGTCTCTTCGGCTCCCTTCGGGGACCCGATAAGGGTGTGCCTGGCGGGCGATGTGGGTGCGCAAGCGTCGGAGTGCGACGGAGCGGGCGTAGAGGGCGACGATGCCGCTGCCGGGCCCGCGGGGCGGTATCGCCCGGGCGCTCTTGCAGGCGAGGTGCCCCTCGTAGCCGGGAGTCCAGCGCGCCAGCGCCGCCAGGGCCGCCGCCGTCCAGCCCGGGCGCTCGGCGGAGCCGCCGAACCACTCGCCGCTAATCTTGACCTGCAGCTTCAGGGGAAGGACTCCCCCCACCACCACCTCGACGCGGTCCGCCGCCGGCGCGGCGTTCACCTTGCGGAGCGCCGGCTCCATCTCCGGGCCAATGCGGAGCGCCAGCACCGCGCCCGGCTGGGCCTCCTGCAGGAGGGCCCGCGCGTCGCGCAGGTGCTCCTCCAGGTTGCGCAGCGGGACGCGCTCGCGGAACTGGGTGCCGGTCCCGTCGGCGTAGAGGACCACCGCCGTCTGGGGGTCGAGGAGGTAGACGCGCGCCTGGATCATGCCCGAGCTGGGCCAGCGCTGCCCCTTGCGATCGCCCGGCCCGAGCGAGAGGTCGGGGGCGTCGGGATCGGCCTGGAAGCCGCGCGGGCGCTCGAGGAAGCGGTCGAGCGGAAAGCGCCGGAGGCGCCCGCCCTCGCCGAGGTAGACGGAGCCCCCCGCCTGGATGGCCACCGAGCCCTGGAGCGGCGCGGCCTCCGCCCCCTCCACCCGGGCCCCGAGGAGCCCCGCCACCTGGGCGAGGCGCACGGCCACCGGGCGGGCCTCGTTGCGGGAGGGGACCACCTCCACGTCCACCTTGCGGACGGCGGAGCGCAAGAAGCTCTCCACCGCTTCGCTCGCGGCGAGCACGCGCGCCGAGGGCTGCCGGCCGGGCCCGATGCGGGCGACGAGCGCCGCCGCGAAGCCGAGCTCGCGCTTGGGGCCGCGGTTGAGCGGATCGAAGGGGGGCTCGTTGCCGCTGGCGGCCTCGGCGACGAGGAGCAAGGTGGGGCGCGCCCGCGGCCTTAGCATCCGCAGCGCGAGCGCGCGCCAGGGCGGCTGGATGCCGGTGAGGAGCGCCTCCCCGCCCGCCTCGGCGGCGAGCGCGAGCGCCCGCACCCGAGCCTGGACCGGGGTGGCGCCGTGGCCGAGCGGGGTGCCGTCGCGCAGCCGCACCTCGAAGCCGTGGAGCGAAGGCACCGGGTCGAAGTCGAGCGAGCCGTAGGAGGCGAGCGCCTGCAGGAGCTGGCCGAGCGCCGGCAACAGCACGCGCGGGAAGCCTGGGCCCACCGGGTCGCGGTGGCGCGGCGAGGCGCGCAGGGTCGGCGAGCGGCGGGCCACCCGCAGGTAGGCCTCGACGAGGCGGCGCCCCAGCCGGACCGCCGCCCCGGGCTCCACGGGCTCGGCGCAGTCGGGGCTGGCGGCGGCGCGCGCGAGGCGGTGGGCGGCCTCGAGGTCCTCGCCCACTCCCGGCCGCCGGCGGGCCCAGGCGACGAGGGCGAGCTCGGGGTCGGCGAGGTGTCTCGCTGGCACCCCCTGGGCGAGCGCCTCGGCCACGGCGGCGAGCGGCCCCGGGGTCGGCTCGGAGGCGAGCAGGGCCGCGCCGAGCGCGCAGAAGGAGGTGGGAGCGGAGAGGGAGAGGCGAGCGAGCGCGGCCGGCTCGACGAGCGCGCCGCAGGCTTGCTCGAGGCCGCTCCAGGTGGGCGGTGCCGGTCTCCCGGCCACGAGCGCGCCGAAGAGGAAGGCGCGCAGCGCCGACTCCCAGGCGGCGAGCTGCACCGGGTCGAGGAGCGCCGCGCTTGCCGGCACGCCTCCCTGGCGCAGCACCTCCAGGGCGGCGCCGACGCGGTCCTCGAGCCGGAGCCGCTCGTCGGACCGCAGCCCCCGCGGCACCAGCACCAGGAACTCGAGCGCCTCGGGGCCCGGGCAGGCGACCACCGCCTCGGCGAGGCAGGTGCCGCGCTGGGCGCGCCAGGGGGGGGGGAGGTCGAAGGCGCGCGCGGCGGCGGCCCAGCTGCGCCGGTAACGCATCCCCTGGACGCCGGGCGCCTCGCCGTCGAGCCCCGCGCGCTGGAAGCTCGTGTGAAGCAGGACCGGAAAGACGCGGGTCGCCTGGCGGACGCGCAGGCCCTCCGCCCGGTCGAGCCAGCGCGCGCGCCAGCGCAGCACGGCCTCGAGCCCGTGGCTCGTCTCCCGGGCGAGAGCGGAGGAGGGGGAGGTCCCGCGGGCGGCGCTACGGGGTGCGGCCATGCTAGGTCATGTAGTTGAGGAGCGAGAGCTGGAAGCCCTGCGAGGTGGAGAGCAGCGACGCCTGCAGCGCCTGCTGGGCCTGGGCGAGGGCGGTCGCCGACTGCACCTCGTCGGCGTCGGCGAGGCTCGAGGCCTGGCTCTTCGCGGCCGTGACCGCCGCCTGGTTGGCGGCCTGGGCGGTGTCGAGGGCGTTCGTCTCCTCGCCCACCTGGGCGAGCGCCGAGGACACCTGGGAGATCCCCTGGTTCAAGGGGCTGGTGGCCGCCTGGATGCCGGCGGTGTCGTTGTTGGCGAGCGCCTGGGAGAGGGACTGGAGGGTGGCGAGCACGTCGGTCCCGCCGCCCACGCCCTTCAGCGCCACGTCGGCGCGGACCGAGGCGTCGGTGGTCACCCCGGGGGCGATCTCCACCTGCCGCACCGCGGTGTCGCCCTGGTAGTTGCCGGCGGCGTCGAAGGGCGCAGTGCCCGTCTGGTCGCCGCCGAAGACGTACTGGTCTCCCACCTGGGAGTTCATGGCCGCCACGATCTGCTGGATGTACTGGTTCACCTGGTTGGCGGCCGAGGCCCGCTCGCTGGCGTTGTAGGTGGGGTTCCCCATCTGCAGGGCGAGCTGGGTGGCCTGGCTGATGGTGTTGCTCACGGTGTTGAGCGCCGAGGCGGCGACGCCGAGGGACGAGGCAGCCTGCCCGGCGGTGGCGGCGATGCCCGCCAGCCGCGCCTGGGTCACCTGGTTCCCGACGAGGATCCCGGCGGCGGTGGGATCGTCGCCGGGGTGGACGACGCGCAACCCGCTCGCCGCCGTGGCCTCGGCCTGCTGCAGGTTGCTTGCCGCCTGGTCGGTGTACTGGGTGGCGAGGTCGAACATCATCTGGTCGCTGATGCGCACGGCGTTCCTCCTCAGGTGATGTTCAGGAGCGCGTCGAGCATGTTCGACGTGGTCTGGATGACCTTGGAGACGGCCTCGTAGGCCCGCTGCGCCCCCTGCATGCTGATGAGCTGCTCGTCGATGGAGACCCCGGAGGCGGAGGCCCGCATCTGCTTCAGCTGCGAGAGCATCGCGGCGTCCTGGGTCGAGGCCGCCTGGGCCTGCTGGCTGGCGGCGCCGAACTGGGTGGTGATGTCGGCGACGGTGGCGGTGGCGGTGAGGCCGCCGGTGAGCCCGGCCTGCTCGGTGCCGAGGAGCGCCTGGAGGTTGGTGGCGTCTCCCGGGACGCCGGCGGCGGTCGAGGCCGCTGCGAGCGCCGAGGGGTTGGCGGCGACGGCCGCGTCCACCGTGATGGCCGAGGCGGCGCCGGCGGCGGTCGCCCCCACGTCGAAGAGCGGTCGCCCGCTGACGCCGTCGAGGCCGTAGCCCGCCGACTGCACCGCGTTCACCGAGCCGGCGAAGTCGAAGGCGAGCTGGTCGAGGCGCGAGGCGGCCGTCCCGAGCGCGCCGTCGCGGGCGGCGAGCTCGCCGCCCATCGACCCGCCGAGCGCGCTCTGCGAGAGCTTGGTGCTCGAGGTTCCGCCCGCCAGGGTGAGGCTCACCGCCAGGTGGCCGCCGTTCGTCGGGTCGACGGAGGTGGTGAGCGAGCCGGCGGCGTCGCCGGAGACGAGCGCCAGGCCACCGCCGAGCAGCACCGACACGCTACCGCTCTGGTCCTTCACCGTGGTGGCGCCGGCGAGCTGTGCCAGTTGGTCGAGCGCGGCCTGGCGCTCGTCGAGGAGGTCGTTGGGCATGCCGCCGCCCGCCTGGGCGGCGGTGATCTGGGCGTTCAGCTGCGCCACCTGGGCGGCGAGCGCGTTCACCTGGGTGACCTGCCCCGCTACCTGCTCGTCGAGCCCGGTGCGCGCGGCGTCGATCGCCTGGCTCGTCGACTGGAAGGAGGTGGCGAGCGCCTGGGCGGAGGCCACCGCCGTCTGCCGCAGCTGGGCGTTTCCCGCGTCCTGGGTGAGCGCCTGCAGGGAGGAGTAGAAGTTGGCGAAGGCGCTCGCCAGGTTTCCCTGAGTCTGCGGGTCGAGCGCCGTGACCGACTGGAGGGCCTGGGACTCGGCCGCCGAGCTCGACGCGGCCGAGAAGGAGGCGGGCAGCTGCGCCTCCACGAAGGCGTCGCGCGTCTGGGTGATGGAGGCGACGGTCGCGCCCGAGCCGACGAGGACCCCGTCCACGTAGTCGGCCGGGACGGTGGCCAGGTTCACCTGCTGCTGCGCGTAGTTGGGGTTCGACGCGTTCTGGATGTTGTTGCCGTCGACCGCCAGCACGGTCTGCTGCGCGGCGAGCCCGGTGTTGGAGGAGGAGAGGAGGGCGAGGAGGTTCATGGCTATACCCGGCTCGAGACCATGGCGCGGCGGGCGGCCGCGGCGCGCAACCCGCGCCGGTCGTAGGTGGACGGGGAAGGGGCGATGGCCTCGACGTAGCTCGTCACCACCCGGAGCGCCCGCTTGGCGAGGAACTGGTTCAGGCGGTCGAGCTCCGCCATGGCGGCGGACAGGGAACGGATCTCGGCGAAGGCGCGCGACAGCGCCTTCGCGCCCTCGGGCTCACGGGCGGCGAACGAGGCGGTGGTGACCTCGTCGATGCCGAGCTCCGCGGCGGCGGCCTTGAGAGCCCCGTGGAGGGTCTCCTCCAGCCTGGCGATGCGGCAGTTGAAGTGGGCGCGCGCGCGGGCGCGCGAGAGCAGCGCCCCGGCGTCTAGGGTGCGGAAGAAGTTCCGCTCCCCCCTCGCCTCCTCGACCTCGGCCGCCAGCGCGTCGCGCAACTCCTGGGCAGCCTTGACGGCCTCGCCGAGGACCATTCCGCCTCCAACCCGCCCCCTCTTACGGCTTGGTCAGCATGGCCTGCAGGCTGGCCGAGATCTCGGCGTCCTGCAGGATCTGCTCCGCGATCCGGGCGGGGTCGGGGCGGTATGTGCCCTGCCGGACCGCGTTCTCGATGGCCGCGAGCTTGGCGCTCTCCCCGGCTCCCACTTGAGCGCGGACGGCCGAGACCGTCTGGCTGAGCCGGGCGGACTCGTCGGTGGACACCTTGTCCGGCTGCGCCGCCGCGGGGGCGGTTGCCGGCTTCTCGGCCGGCTGGCCGGTGCCTACGGAACTGACGTCACTCGAACCATTGACCTTCATGGGGTCCTCACAGCGGTCGGGACTCCGCTTCTGAGGACGGTATCGGCACGGCTTTGGTAGGCACTAAGTGCCCGTCGAGGATCCACGGGGGTCCCATGGGTGCGCACCTCGAAGTGAAGGTGGGGACCGGTGGCACGGCCACTCTCCCCTACGAGGGCCACCGGCTCCCCGCGCTCGACCCTTTGGCCAGGGCGGACGAGGACTTCGGAGGCGTGGCCGTAGAGGGTGGTGAGGCCGCCGCCGTGGTCGATCTCCACCGCCAGGCCGTAGCCGGCGCGCTCGCCGGCGCTCACCACCACTCCCGGCGCGGAGGCGGCCACCGGCGTCCCGTCCGGGGCGGCGAGGTCGAGCCCGGAGTGGTGGGCGGGTCTACCGGTGAAGGGGTCGGCGCGTAGGCCGAAGGGGCTCGAGGTGGGCGCCCCGGCGAGCGGGTCCGACAGGGCCGGCGGTGCCGCCGCCGAGGCGTCGAGCGCGCCGCCGGGGACGGGCAGTCCGGCACCGAGCGCGAGGCGCGGCGCCGCCCCTGCGGCCGGAGGCGGCGCGGCGTGCCCGGAGAGCGACCGGACGATGAGGTCGGCGATCCCGATGCCGCCGCTCTGGGCGAGCGCGTCGGAGAGCGTCTGGGCGAACATCCCCTCCCGGACGGCCGAGCCCGGGCCCGCTCCCCCCTTGAACGCGCCGCTGGCGGTGACGATCTGCCTCAGCAGGATCGACTCCATCGTCCGCGCCGCATCGACGAGCCGCGGATCGGCTTCCGGTTGCCCGGGGTCGGTGGCGGGCGCCCGGATCACTCGACCTCGAGGTCGGCGTCGAGCGCGCCGGCGGCCTTGAGCGCCTCGAGCACCGCGATGAGGTCGCGCGGGGTGGCGCCGAGGAGGTTGAGCGCCTTGGCGAGGTCGTCGACGGTGGAGGTGGCGGGAAGCGCCACCGCCGCGCGCGACTCCTCGTTGGCGGTGGTGTTGAACTCCTGGGCCTTGGCGGTGGTCCCGTAGGAGTAAGGGGCGGGTTGCGAGACGATCGGGGTGCGCTGGATCGAGACCCGGAGCCCGCCGTGGGCCACGGTGGCCGGGCGGATGCGGACGCGCTCGCCGGCCACCACGGTGCCGGTGCGCTCGCTCACCACCACCCGGGCGCGGTTGTCCGCCTCCACCTCGAGCGCCTCGAGCTTGGCCATGAGCCCAACGGCGTCCGCCTTGAAGGACTCAGGCACCTTGACCTCGATGCCCGCCGAGTCGACGGCCCGGGCGGTGCCGGCGCCGAGGGAGGCGTTGACCGCGGCGGCGATGCGGTTGGCGGTCGTGAAATCGGGCTGGTGCAACCCGAGCAGGAGGAGGTCGCTGTTGAACGAGGGGGTCACCGAGCGCTCCACCGTGGCCCCGGAGGGGATGCGGCCGGTGGTGGGGGTGTTCTTCTGGGTCCAGGAGGAGCCGCGCACCCCGGCGGCGTAGCCGCCCACCTGCACCGAGCCCTGGGCCACGGCGTAGACTTGGCCGTCGGCGGCGGTGAGGGGGGTGAGGAGGAGGACCCCGCCGGCGATGGAGGTGGCGTTGCCCATCGAGCCCACCGCCACGTCGAGGGTGGCGCCGGGGCGGGTGAAGGCGGGCAGCCGCGCCGTGACCATCACCGCCGCCACGTTGCGCGCCCGCACCGAGGCCGGGTCGAGGCGGATGCCGAGGCGGCCGAGGAGGTTGGCGATGGACTGCTGGGTGAAGGGGACGAGCTCGGTGTCGCCGGTCCCGGCGAGCCCCACCACCAGGCCGTAGCCGTAGAGCTGGTTCACGCGGGTGCCCTGGACGTCGGCGAGCTCCTTCACACGCACCGCCGCGGAGGCGGGCCGGGGCGGGGCCGCGGCGAGGAGGGCGGCGAGGACGAGGGGAGCGAGCGGACGGCGAGCCATGTCGGCCACCTAGAACGGCCAGATCCAGCCGAAGTAGCGGGAGAGCCAGCCCTGCTTCTGGTTGTCGGTGAGCAGGCCGCGGCCGGTGAACTCGATCTCGGCGTCGGCGACCTTGGAGGAGAGGACGCTGTTGTCCTGCTCGATGTCAATGGGGCGCACGATCCCGGAGATGTAGAAGTGCTGCTCCTCGTTGTTGACGAGCACCACCTTGTGCCCCTCCACGAAGAGGTTGCCGTTCGGGAGGACCTTGCGGACCACCGCCGGCACGATGGCCACGAACTGCTGGGTGCGGCCGGTCGACCCGTGGGCGCTGAGCGCCGAGTCCATGCCGCCCTGCAGCTGCACCGCCGTGCCTCCGTTGGCGGTGCCGAGCGAGCCGCCCGACGGGCTCCCGAAGGTGAGCGGACCGGTGCCCTTCTGGTAGCCGGCCGAGGCGCTCATGCTGCTCGAGCGGGTGATGTCGGTCGTCGCCCCGTTGTTGGCGTCGGCGTTCTCCTGGATGTTGATGACGAGGAGATCGTTCTCCCGCAGCGCTCGCTCGTCGGCGAAGAGGAGCGTCGGGGAGCGGCCCGGCCAGAGGCTGCCGGGAGAGGACGGGCCCGCCGCCTCGCTCGCGGCCGGCACCTCGTACTCCCGCTTCTTCGGCTGGTAGGAGCCGATGTGGGAGGCGGCGCAGCCGGAGAGGAGGAAGGCGAGTGCGGCGGAGCTCTGGGCTTTCCGAAGGTTCATGGCGAATCCACGTAGAGGCGGCCGTCGCGCCAGCTGCCCTCGACGCGCCTTCCGGTGGGGGTGAGGGCGCACGCCCTCCCGCGAGCGCAGGGGACGGCGCGGCCGGGCTGCTCGACGCGCAGGGAGCCGATCTGGAGCACGAGGGTGACGGCCTCGCCTGGGGCGGGGCCGAGGCGCAGGTCGCGCTCCTCGAGCGGCTGGCCCTGGGCGAGGCTCCGGGCGGCGACGGCTCCCTCCGGGAGCTGCGACGGCACGATCCGCCCGGGCACGAGCTCGCGCTCCTCCGAGCCCACTGCGCCGGCGAGGGACTCCCCGGCGCGCAGCGGGCGGGTGGCGACCAGGACCGGCGCCAGCAGCCGCACCCGGGCCCAGGCCCAGCCGTCGCACCCGGCGCCGGAGGGCAGGCTCCCCTCGAGGTGCACCGGCACCCGGCCCGAGCCGGTCACCGGCGCGGGCACCTCGGCCCGCGCCACCGCGCACCCGGCGGCGAGGGTGGGGCGATAGTCGGAGATCTCGAGCCGCCCTCCCGCGACCGGGACGGCGCGGGAGAGCGCCTTCTCCACCGCGGCCGGCACGGGCGGGGCGGCCGGGGACGGGACGGCGCTGAGGAGGAGCGCGAGGGTGGCAGAGAGGGCGGGCATCTAGCGGATGGTGGTGACCTTCTGGAGCATCTGGTCCGCGGTCTGGATGACCTTGGAGTTGAGCTCGTAGGCCCGCTGGCAGTCGATCATGTCGATCATCTCGGTGATCGCGGTCACGTTGGAGTTCTCGAGGTAGCCCTGCAGGAGGGTGCCGGTACCCTGCTCGCCCGGCTTGGCGGAGATCGGGTTCCCCGAGGCCACCGTCTCGTTGAAGAGGTTGTCGCCGGTCGACTCGAGACCTCCCGGGTTGGGGAAGTTGTAGAGCTGGAGGGAGCCCACCTCCTGCGGGTTGGGGTTCGTCCCGCTCGTCGCCCACACGGTGCCGTCCGCCTTGATGGTGACGGCGGTGGTGGTGGTGGGGATGGTGATCCCCGGCTGCAGCATCTCGCCGTGTGGCGTCACGATGCGGCCGGTGGCGTCGAGGGTGAAGTTGCCGGCGCGGGTGTAGGCGAGCTCGCCGTTGGCGCGCTGCACCTGGAAGAAGCCCTGCCCCTGGATGGCGAGGTCGAGCGGGTTGTTGGTGGCGGTCACCTCGCCTTGGGAGAGGTTGGGCGTCGTCGCCACCAGGCGCGCGCCCAGCCCGACCTGCAGAGGAGCGGGCTGCGAGCCTCCGCGCCCGTCGGGCGGGGTGACGCTGCGGATGGTGTCGGAGAGCAGGTCCTCGAACTCGGCCCGCACCTTCTTGAAGCCGGTGGTGCTGACGTTGGCGAGGTTGTTCGAGATGATGTCCATCCGGCTCTGCTGGGCGTCCATCCCGGTGGCAGCGGTCCAAAGGCTTCGCAGCATCGTTCCTCTCCTTGCCTACTTGGCCCGCCCGAGGGCGGCGGCGGTCTGGTCCAAGCTTCGGTAGGTCTGGATGGCCTGCATGGAGGCCTCGAAGGACCGTTGGGCGGCGATCATCTGCACCGTTCCCTCCAGCGGGGCGGTGTTGGCGAGCTCGACCGTTCCGACCTCGAGCTGGGTGTCCGGGACCGGCACGGCGGCGCCGCCCGCTCCCGGCTTGAGGAGCGCCGCCCCGGCCCGGTCGACGGTGCCGGTGAGCCGGAAGGTGGCGATCTCGCCGAGCTCCACCGGGTCGGGACGCCGGGCCCGTTCGGACGGGCTCTCTAGGATGGCGCGCACGCGCCCGTTCGGATCGATCTGGGGCGCGCTGTCCATGGGCACGACGATGGGCTTGCCGTCCTTGGAGAGGACCGGCTGGCCACCGACGACGAGGCGGCGGTCCGCGTCGAGCGTCATCCGGCCGTCGCGCGTGTAGGCCACCCCGCCCCCCGGCGTTCCCACCGCCAGGAAGGATCCGTCGGAGGGCAGGACGTCGAGCGGGTTCCCCGAGCTCGTGGTGGGGCCGTTGCGGAGGTCGATGGCGGTCGCCACCGCCGCCGGGTAGGACTTGTCGTACTTCCCGCCGAGCGGGATGAAGGACTCGAAGGCCGGACGGGACGCCTTGAACCCACGGGTCTGGATGTTGGCCAGGTTGTCGGCCACCGACTCCAGCTGCTCCGCACGTGCGGCGGCGCCACACATGCTCACGTAGATCCCGTCCGCCATTGGCTTCCTCCGTGGGTCTCCGGGTGCCTTCCCAGAGCAAGCTCCAGGCCACCGCGCCGGGCGCGCCGATTGCAGCGAAGGCGGCGGGGCTGCTCCCCACGGGAGCGGGCCTCACCCGGCAACAGTTGCCGGGTGGCAGGCAAAGGCGGTCCGGTTGAGCGAACACCCCGGGCGTGACGAGAAAGAGGTCATGATGCTCCCGAAGACCCGGCTCGACCGGCTCGTGCAGATCCGGGAGCGGTCCGAGGACCGCGCCCTCTCCAACCTCGCCAAGGCGAGGGAGATGCTGGGGCGGGCCCAGCAGGGCCTCTCCCGGGCGGTGGCGGCCGCGGCCGCGGACCATCGGACGCAATCGGACGCCGCCCGCTGGGCGGTGGAGGAAGCTGCGCACATCCGCGCCCGGCAGGGGGTAAGCGTCGCGCGCGGCGAGGTCTCCCAGGCGGCCGCGGGCGAGGGCATGGCCCGGCAGGGATACCTGGCGGCCCGCCAGCAGGCAGAATCTGCCCGCCGGGTGGTCGAGCGGAAGCGCGCCGAGATCCGGCGCGGGCTCGCCAAGGCGGACGCGAAGCAGCTCGACGAGCTCGGCACCACCGCCTTCCACCGGGGACGCGCGCCGTCAGGGTCGTGACGATCGCCGTCCGGCTGACGGTCCCGCCGTCAGGGCGGTGACTTTCCGTGCCGGCGCGGCGCCGAGAAGGCGTCCCCCTCGCCCGGCCGGGAGGGGCAAGAGCGGCATCGCCATTGCTTAGCTCTCGGGGGTGCCCAGGCTCTCGCTCTGCATGATCGCCCGCAACGAGGAGCGGATGCTCCCCGATTGCCTGGAGTCGGTCCGGGGCGTGGTGGACGAGATCGTCCTCGTCGACACCGGCTCCACGGACGGGACCAAGGCCGTCGCCCTCCGACACGGTGCGCGGGTGTACGACAGGCCCTGGGACGACGACTTCTCCGCCCCGCGAAACCTGTCCATCGCCGAGGCGAGGGGTGACTGGATCCTGCAGCTCGACGCGGACGAGCGGCTGGCCCGGGGATCGGGGGCGGTGATCCGCCGCGCGCTGCGCAGCGCGGAGAAGGACCTCTTCGTCCTGAAGCTCCACGACGCGAGCCGCCTCGACGCCACCGAGGAGGAGGTGCTCGGCGCGGTGGCCCGCATCGGCGACCCGACCCTCGTCCCGCGCCTCATGCGCCGCACCCCCGACCTCGAGTATCGCGGGGTGGTCCACGAGAGCGTGGAAGACTGGCTCGTGCGCCACGGCTACCGGCTCGGGGTGCTCGAGGCGCACATCGTCCACCTGGGGGCGGTGCTGGCCCACCGGGCCGCGCTCGGCAAGCGCGGGCGCAACGTCGGCCTGCTCGAGAAGCGCTGCCGGCAGGAGCCGGACTCGATCGTCCCCTTCGGCTACCTCGCCATGGAGTACTGGCACTGCGACCGCTTCGAGGACGCGAGGCGCGCGGTGGAGGAGGGGTGGAAGCTCCTCGACGCCCAGCCGAAGCACCGGTCGGCGCACCTGCTGGCGGTGGCCCGGGCCCTCTCTTGCGGACGCGTCGGCGATCTGCCCGAGATGCTCCACACCGTGGAGCGCGTCGTAGCCCGCGAGGGCCTGCAGAGCGACACCGGCTTCCTGCGGGGCTGGGCACTCGAGCGCATGGGGCAGGCCGAGGCGGGGGCCCGCCGCAGCGAGACCCTGGAGCGGGCGGCCGCCGCCTACCGCGAGGTGGTGGAAGCGCGCGCCCGATCGGACGAGCGGGTCCTCATCGAGGGCTCGCCCTCCTGGCTCACCCGCCTGAGGCTCGGCACGACGCTCCTCCTTCTCGGCCGGCCGGACGAGGCGCTCCCGGAGCTCGAGGCGGTGCCGGGGAGCGCTCCGGTGGCGGAGGAGGCCGGGCTCGCGCGCGCCGAGGCGCGGCTCGAGATGGGCGAGGTGGCCCTTGCCCGGACCCTGCTCGAGCCCCTGCTCGCCGAGCGCCCGGACGCCTGGGTCCTCGCCGCCGCCGCCGAGGCCCGCGCCGGCTCCGGCGGGGAGGCGCGGAGGCTTCTGACCGGGGCGCGCGAGCGAGCCCGGAAGGGCTTCGTCGCTCCCCACCGAGCTCACCGCCTCCAGGCGCTCGTCCGCGCGCTCGCCTCCTCTGCCGAGGAGTCGGCAGAGCTCCTCGCCGCGCTCATGGCGCGTCGCGCGCCGCCCGACCGGCTCCACGCCGCCGAGCTCGACGTCGGGTTCCTGAGGCGGGTGGCGAAGGACTTCCTCCCGGCCGGCAGGGCGGACCTGCTCGTGCCGCTCCTCGAGCCCTCCGCCGAGGTCGCCTGCCCGGGCCTGCCGGCCCGCATGCGCTCCATCCTGGCCGAGCTCGGTGCCGAGGTGGTGGAGCACCCCGATCGTCCTCGCTGAGCGCGCCGGCCGTGCCGGCTGGCCGCGCGGCGGGGCGGCTCCCGCGGGAGCGCGGCTCGCCTAGAGGCGCGCGCGGGGGGCGAACGCCGCCTTTAGCCAGGTGAA
>DATJZG010000064.1:0-17698 GCA_035499295.1 Anaeromyxobacteraceae bacterium | reverse complement strand
CGCTGCACCACGCCCGCGCCGGTGAGCGGCAGTGTGCAGCGGTTCAGGATCTTCGTCTGCCCCTGCTTGTTGACGTGCTCCATCAGGACGACGATGCGCTTGGCCCCGTGGACCAGATCCATCGCGCCTCCCATCCCCTTCACCATCTTCCCGGGGATGGTCCAGTTGGCGAGGTCGCCGGTTGCCGAGACCTCCATCGCTCCCAGGATGGCCAGGTCGATGTGGCCGCCGCGGATCATGGCGAAGGACTCGGCGCTGCTGAAGATGGCCGCGCCCGGGATCATGGTCACCGTCTCCTTGCCGGCATTGATGAGGTCGGGGTCGATCTCCGCCTCGCGCGGGTAGGGGCCGAGCCCGAGCAGTCCGTTCTCCGACTGCAGGACCACGCGCTTGCCGGGAGGGATGTAGTTCGCCACCAGCGTGGGCATGCCGATGCCGAGGTTGACGAAGTAGCCGTCCTGGATCTCCTGGGCGGCGCGCTGCGCGATCTGCTCTCGGGTCCAGGCCATGGTCAGTTCCTCACCGTGCGGCGCTCGATCCGCTTCTCGACGCCCGGGCTGACGAGCACCCGGTGCACGTACACGCTGGGCGTGTGGACCTGGTCGGGGTCGATCGCCCCGGTCTCGACGACCTCCTCGACCTCGGCGACGGTGACCCGGGCCGCGGCCGCCATCATGGGGTTGAAGTTGCGGGCGGTGCGGCGATAGACGAGGTTCCCGAGCCCGTCGGCGCGCCAGGCCTTGACGAGCGCGAAGTCCGCGGTCAGCCCCTGCTCGAGCAGGTAGCGCTTCCCGCCGAACTCCCGCACCTCGCGTCCCTCGGCGATGGGCGTGCCGACGCCAGCCGGCGTGTAGAAGGCGGGGATGCCGGCGCCGCCGGCGCGGATGCGCTCGGCGAGAGTGCCCTGCGGCACGAGCTCGACCTCGATCTCGCGTGACAGGAGCTGGCGCTCGAACTCCTTGTTCTCGCCGACGTAGGACGCGACCATCTTCCGGATCTGTCGCTGTCGCAGGAGGAGCCCGAGGCCCCAGTCGTCGACGCCGCAGTTGTTGGAAATGACGGTGAGGTTCCGCACTCCCTTGTCGCGCAGCCCCTCGATCAGCCGCTGGGGAATCCCTACCAGGCCGAAGCCGCCGGCCATGATGGTGGCGCCGTCCTGGATGCCAGCGAGCGCCTTCTCGAGTGAATCGCAGAGGCCCATGTTCCCTCCTGGCGGGGGCCGCCGGGAGCCCCGCGGGGGCGGAGCTGCGGCACCCCGGGCGCGCCCTTCGCGCATGGTGTCGGTCGTAACGAGAGCAAGGGACGCGCCAACGTCGCGCGCGCACTCGCGGCCTTGGAGAAGCGCTGTCGTTCACGGCACTCGGGCGGCCCGGGGAAGGACCTTGGGAATCGCTCGCGGGAGCGAGATTCCAGGATTCCGGAAAATCCGGCTCGGGAAAAACCTCCTCACCGGGTCCTCTGGCGGCCCCAACCCCTCGGAGTTAGCTCGTCCTCGTCCTCGCGAGGCGCCGTGTTCCAGGCGGGCGGACCGAAGTCCGGAAAGCTGGACTCCCAGGATGCCGGGGCTCGGCGATGCTGTAGCGCTCGATCTTGGCGTACAGGGACGACTTGCTGATCCCGAGCCGAGCGGCCGAGGCGCGCTTGTCTCCCTTCGACTCGCGCAGCGCGCGCCGGATGGCCTGCTCCTCGGCGTCGTGCAGCAGGTCTCGGAGCGGGCGAGGTTCGGCGGTCCCGTTGCGGGAGGGATCGCAGTCCATTCCTGGCGGGAGGTCGGCTCCGCGTATGGAGGGGCCGGTCTTGATGTAGAGGGCCTGCTCGAGCACGTTGCGTAGCTCGCGGACATTGCCGGGCCAGGGATGCCTCATGAGGACGCGCTCGGCGTCTGGCTCCACGCCGTGAACGGGGATGCCAGTCTCCTTCTCCAGGCCGCGCAGCAGGGTATCGACGAGGGGTGGGATGTCCTCGGGCCGGTCCCGGAGAGCGGGGATCTCGAGTTTCAGCACGTTCAGCCGGTAGTAGAGATCGCGCCGGAAGGCGCCGGCCTCCACTAGGGCCTCGAGATCCCGGTTGGTGGCCGCGACGATCCGGACGTCGATGGGCTCCGGCTCGACGGCACCGACCGGCTCGATCTCGCGCTCCTGGAGGACCCGGAGGAGCTTCACCTGCATCGCCAGGGGCAGCTCGCTCACCTCGTCGAGGAGGATGGTGCCCTTCTCGGCGAGGGCGAACTTGCCCTTTCGCCCGCCGCGGTGCGCTCCGGTGAAGGCACCCGCCTTGTAGCCGAAGAGTTCCGACTCGAAGAGCGTCTCCGGAATGGCGGCGCAGTTCACCTTGACGAAGGGGCCGAGAGCGCGAGCACTGCCGCGGTGGATGGCGTGGGAGAAGAGCTCCTTCCCGGTGCCACTCTCTCCCAGAAGCAACACGGTGGTGTCGCTGCGCGCCACCCTGCGCGCCAGGGCCTTCACCCGCTCCAGAGCCGTGCTCGTGCCCACGATGTTGTCGAAGGAGTGCTTGGCGGCTCCGCGTCGTCGCAGCTCGTCCTGGTAGAACTCCAGCTCCTTCTTCAGGGCGGCGAAGCGCCCCGTCATGGCGAAGAGCTCGTCGACGTCTCGGAAGAGCACCTTGCCCACCACCGCCACCACCTTGCCGCGCTCGAAGACCGGGATCCGGTGGCAGATCATGTCGCGGCCGCGGATGCGCTGCAGCTGGGCGATCTCGGGCACGCCCGTCTTGGCGACGATGTGCATCCGGGTGTTCTCGACCACCTCGGTGACGTGGCGCCCGATCATGTCCTCAAGGCGAACACCTAGAAAAGTGGCGTAGGCTTCGTTGGCCTTGAGGACGAAGCCGTTGACGTCGGTGATGAGGAGACCTTCGTAGGCGTTATTGAGCGCCTCCTCGAGCATGGCGTGCTCCCGCTCCGACCTCTGGGCGCGCTCCGCGAGGTGCCTGAGGAGGCGGTGCAGCGGGCCACCGCGACGTGCTTTCACCCTGCCATGCTAGAGGATGGGCACCGCCGCGCGGAAGGTGCCGAGACGGTCTGGCGCCCGCTCATACTGGACGCGTCGCGTCGACATTGAGGGGGCGCTGCGTTCGACGTCGATCCGCGGTGGCGGGCGAGACCGCGGAGCGACCCGCCGATCCCGCCACTCGCGCACCCTCGGTGGCGACAGGAGCTCTCATACTCGGAGGAACATTCGTTGACGCCACAAAGGGGGGCCTTCTCGCGTGGGCCCCCATCGTGGCCAGGCGGTTTCGGGACGCGGGGGCGAGATCTGCGCCGAGCAAGTCGAGGAAGAGGCTCGGACCGCTCCCACGTCGGGTGCGGGGCTTCGGAGGGGTGAAACGTCGATGGAGGTAAAGAGCTCATGAACGCTATGTCGCCTCGCGAGCAGGCGGAGATCGCCCGCGCCAACGAGTCCGGTCTCGAGCCCGTGCTCTTCGTCCACGGGCTCTGGCTGTTGGCGAGCAGTTGGGAGCACTGGCGCAGGGCCTTCGAGGAGAGCGGCTACATCACGCTTGCGCCCAGCTGGCCGGATGACCCCGAGACCGTCGAGGAGGCGCGTCGCCACCCCGAGGTCTTCGCGCACAAGAAGGTGGAGGAGGTGACGGCTCACTTCGCCGACGTCGTCGGCCGCCTGGAGGCCACGCCGGCGATCGTCGGGCATTCGTTCGGAGGGCTCATCACCGAGCGGTTGGCGGGAGAAGGCCTTTCCGCCGCCTCGGTCGCCATCGACCCGGCTCCGTTCCGCGGCGTCCTGCCCCTGCCGCTGTCCGCGCTCCGGGCGGCCATGCCGGTGCTCGGCAATCCGGCCAACTACGGCCGCGCAGTGGCGCTCACGTTCGAGCAGTTCCGGTACGCCTTCGCCAATGCGGTCAGCGAGGAGGAGGCGAGGGAACTCTACGAGACCTACTCGGTCGCCGGGCCGGGAGCGCCGCTGTTCCAGGCGGCCGCGGCGAACCTGATCCCCTGGACGAAGGTTACGGTGGACACCGCGAACCCGGACCGCGGGCCCCTCCTCATCATCTCGGGAGAGCGGGACCATACGGTGCCCTGGGCGATCGCGCACGCCGCCTACAAGCGCCAGGCCCGGAATCCCGGGGTCACGGAGTTCCGCGAGATGCCCGGTCGCGGGCATGCCCTCACCATCGACAGCGGCTGGCGCGAGGTGGCGGACGTGGCCCTCGGCTTCGTGAGCCGACACCACCCGGCGCACGCGCCCAAGGGGAATGAGCGCGCGCCCCTCGGAGACCAGGTGGAGAGCGGGACCGCGGGAACCTGAGCCTCATCGTCGACCCGCTAGCCGTCGCTCGCCACGACCTTCCGCGCCGCGGCGAGGCGCCTTCGCAGGTCCGGAAGCGCTCTCGCCGCCTCGGGGCTGCCAGCGAGTTTCCCGATGGCGCGGTCAGCGGCGTCGAGGCCGAGGGAGAGGCCGAAGCGCGTCGTGGCGCGCTTGAGGGCGCTCTGGAAGCCCGGGTCGGAGCGCAGCTCTGTCTCGCCCAGGACCTCCGCCTTCGTCACCAGGTCGGTGAGAACGGCGATGGCCCGGCGCACGTTCGCCGGGGAGCTCAGGTCGCCGGACTTCGTGAACTGCTCGACCTCCGGAAGACTGGTCGCGAAGCGTCGGAGCGCCTCGGCCTGCTCCGCGCTGCGCGGGTGCCCTTGGTGCATGACGGCCTGGGCGGCGCCCATGATCGCGAAGGGGGCGAGCGCCGCACGTGTGAGCACGGGCCCGCCGGAGATGACGCCGGTCAAAGCGAGCCCGAGCAGGGCCAGTCCACCGATCCCGTGGACCAGGTGCAAGACCGTGCCCTCGATGGAGAGCAGCTCCCGCGCCAATGCGCGCACTGGCACGAGCCCAAACCCGGCTGCGGCGAGGAGGCTCACCAGGGACGCGACGGATTGACGGTGCAGCTTGAAATACTCGTGGGCTCCGAAGGCCGCTACGGCCACCGCGATGCACGAGGCGTAGACAAGCAGCCTGCGCACGACGGACCGACGAGCAGGCTCGGTCGGGACGAGCTCGGCACCGGGAGCCGGTTTCATTTGCGGATCCTAAGGCCGGCCCCTCGAGCTCTCAACGCGGAGCGAGGGCCGCGCACCGATTTTCGGCGTCCCGGTGGGCAGCGGGGTTCCTACACCCCGGCGGCCCGCGCGGTCGCGCGTCGGAGAGCACTCGCGGGCTCGGCCGAGCGAGCCTCAGTCGACCGGTCTCGCTCGCGTCACGTCGAACGGGTGGTCGATGAGCGACTGTGCTCGTTCGACGAACGCTTCGGTCTGCGGCAAGGCGGCGTGCCTCTCGAACGCCGCCTCGTCGGTCCACCGGGAGTAGATGTAGAAGAGGCGCGCATCCCGGAGCGACCGGTGCGCCTCGATCTGCAAGCAGCCGGGCTCGGCTCGGACGCCTGCCACCTGCTCCCGCAAGACGGTGGCCAGGGCGTCGGAGTGGCCTTGTCGAGCTCGGAAGCGGGCGAAGATGTGAAGCTCCATGGGCCCCTCGCTTTGCCGCCGGTGGCGCGGGGTGTCCGGCGCCTGGAATGGGTCTAGTGCACGAGGATGTGGGCGTTGATGAGGTCGTAGACGAGCGACGCAGCCGCGGAGGCCGCGGCTTCCTCGGCGGAGCTGTAGTTGATGGTGGTGGAGCTGCCGCTCCAAACCGGCACCTCCGGGTTCTTGGCCGCGTAGACGTTGGTGTCGGCCACCACGCGGCCGTAGCTGCCGTACCCGTACCCGCCGTCATAAGGGCCCAGGCGCTGGACCACGACCAGGTCCACGTTCATCTCCCTCACGAAGGCCTCCACCTTGGCGTCCTCGAGCTGGTTGGGGGGGAAGACCCCGCTCGAGGTGGCGACCTCGAACCCCCTGCTGAGGAGCGAGCGGGCGATGCCGTTCTCGAAGCTGACGCGGTACTGCGGGTCGGGAACGACGGCGACCACGAAGACTCGGCGCACTGGCGCGGGCTGGTAGTTCGGATCCCGCCAGGCCTGGACGAGGTGGGTGGTGGCGCACGAGGCGAGTGCCAGCGCCGGAAGGGCGAGGGCGGCGATTCGGGGCAGGCGATTCATCGCGGCTCCTTCTCGCGGGCGGAGCGCGGGCGCCTCGGGCGCCGCTCGCGACATCCCGAACGTCCCACCATCGGCACTCGAGTTCAAGTCGCCGGAGCGACACGCCCGCGGGACGCGGGGGGCGGCTCGGGTCCTGGCGAAGGCATTGGTCCTTCGGTTATCTCTCCCGATCAGTGGCCCGGATCGCCGGAAGGGGCGGGCCCGGACCGCCCGAGGGTCTCGGGGTGCCGACGATCAGGGCTTCTTCCGGATCTCCTCGAGGGCCTTCTTCAGGATCTGGTAGATGCGCTCCTTCTCCTCCATCGGGGCCTCGAGCTTCTCCCGGAGCGTGTCCCTCATGTCCCCCCAGATCTCCCGGAACTGCGAGCGGAAGTGGCGCCATTCGCGACGTGCCTCTCCCCTCGGGTCGGTCCCGAAGTCGTTGCGAATGTCCTCCTCGTCGGCGTACTCCCTCTGAAAGCGAGCCATCTTGCGCCCGAAGCGCGCCAGCTGCTCCAGCGTCTCGTCGGCCACGGCGCGGTTCTTCGCGAGGTAGGCCTTCCCGGCGTCGGTGATGGCGTAGAGCTTCTTGTTGCCCTCGGCCTCGGCCACCGCGTACTCCACCTCCTCCAGGTAGGTGAGCGCGGGGTAGACCACGCCCGGACTGGGAGCGTAGATCCCGCTCGAACGCTCCTCGAGCTCCTTGATGATGTCGTATCCGTGGCGGGGCCGCTCCTCGAGCAGCACGAGAACGATGAGCTGAAGGTCACCCGAGGCGAGCATCCGGGCGGCCCGGAAGCCGCGGCCTCCACCCATGAGGCCCCCGAAGCGTCCGAAAAGGCCGTGGCCGCCACCGAAGGGCCCGCCGTGCCCCCGGTGGCCGCGTCCGTGGTGCCCACCTCTTCCGAAATTCCAGTGTGCGTGCATGTTCCCGTCTCCCGTATCGGTTGATATATCTCTATATATATCGTACGACATGTCGCACGCAACTAGTCTTTCGTGAGTTACTCGGCTGCCCAGAATTTGGTGTTTGAAAACAATTAGTTCGCGGCACCCCCCAGGCTCGACCTCCCCTTCGCGGGCGCGGCGGCGCCGGGTAGGGCCTCCACAGCCAAGTCCGTTGAGCGTCAGCGCTGGGCGAAACCGAAGAGGGCAGACTGGGTGAGCCGAGAGGACCGGGCGCTCTGGGCGAGCGTGAGGTAGACGCCGTCGGGTAGTTCTCGAAGCCGCCGGTGGGACCGCGCGTGCTCTCCGGTACAGAAGAGCTCGGAGTGCAGTCAATAGTCCTGGAGGATGTTCGGCCTCTTGAATCGGGCCCAGTCGATCGACGGCTCCAGGACGAGCGGCGGCTCGCCGCTCGTCCGCCAGCGAAACTCCTCGTCGACCTCGATCTCGATGGGGCGGAAGCAGGTGGCGCATCGCGATTCGATGCGCACCGTCGCGGGCCGGCCGTCGAGGCGCCCTTGCACGAAGGGCGTGGCGAAGGCGTCCTCCGCTCAGGCGCCGTAGAGGCGCTCCCCCGACGCAAACGCAAGGTGATGCGGCGTCGCGACAGCGGCGACGGGGAAGGCCCAGCCGACATCTCCCGCTGCGTCGCGGACGAGGAAGAGCAGACGCCGCTCGAGGTCGGAGAGGGCAGCCTGCACGTCGTCGAGGGGGGCTCCGACCTGCGCTGCGATGGCCCCCGGTGGGACCGGCCGGCCCGAGCGGGCGAGCAGCAAGACCGCGGCGCGGCGCACGTTGCGCTGAAGCCCGGGGAGGTCGTCGAAGCGCTGACGAGCGGAGGGCAGGTGCGCCCGGAGTGCCTCCCACCAGGCCGACTCCGACTTTGCCTCGATGCTGGCCCCGCGGCCGAAAAGGACGAAGGCGCCGGTCATTGGCCATCCCGGGCGCCCTGCAGCGCGAGGCCTTCCGCTGCGCCGAGCGGGCGGCCGAGCCGTGCCCTCCGAGACTGCGCCGCCGGCGCGGGTGCGAGGAGCGGGGCGAGCCCTGGCAGGCAGGGGAAGGGCGCCAGGGCTCGGAAGAGCCGGTCGCGGAGCTGGACCATCAATGTTCCCCGATGGGGCCTTCGCGCTCCCGGAGCCGGTGGCTGTGCTCGGCCCGGAGCGTGAGGCGGTAGAAGCGAGCCAGCTCCGCTGCCCGGCTGCGGGTCCGGGGGGAAAAGGGCGCCTTCCCCTCGAGCGCATGGAGCACCACCCCCTCGAGGAGGTCTCCCAGGGTGAGGTCGAGGTCCTCCGCCAACGCCTTCAGGACCTTGAGCAGGCGTCGCTCCATGCGAACGCCGGTCTGGACGCGCTCGACGACGAGGGAGGGGTCCGGGGCACGCGGCCGGGATCTCGGGGGCATGGCGAGTACTTACCAATGTACCACGGTACGGTCAACCCCCGTCCTCCCCGCCCGCGGGGCCCATTCGGACCGGCCGGGGGAAGGGTGTGCCCTCGCCGACCTGGCGCTCGCCCGCCCGCAGTCGGGGAGGCCATGGCGGACCGGGGTCGGCCCCAGAAGGAGCGCCCGCCCCGGAGGTCGCGCCGGATTAAGTAGTGTCTAAGGGATTGGGGTGGCAGCGCCGCTCCCGGAAAAGGCCGATGGGCTCACACGACACGATAAGCGCGACGGTCCCGGTGGCGCCCCCGGGCAGCTCCTGCCAGCGGTCTCGCGAACC
This sequence comes from Anaeromyxobacteraceae bacterium, assembly GCA_035499295.1. GTDB lineage: Bacteria > Myxococcota > Myxococcia > Myxococcales > Anaeromyxobacteraceae > DATJZG01. Next base: position 8,991 of record DATJZG010000064.1, on the reverse strand, counting down.
GAAGGCACCCGAGCCGTGAGCGGCGTCCTGAAGGGCGTGGGAGTCTCGACGGGCATTGCGCGAGGGCGGGCCCTGGTGCTCGCCTGCGGCAACCGGTCCGCCGCCCCGCGCCGGAGCATCCAGGCCTCCGAGGTGGCGGGGGAGAGTGGGCGCCTCGAGGCCGCGGTCGCCTCGGCGGCTGCGGAGCTCGCCCGACTCCGCAAGGACGTGAGCGACCAGATCGGCCCGGGGCAGGCCGACATCCTGGGCGCGCAGGCGCTCCTCCTCCAGGACCCCGCCCTGCGCGATCGCGTGCTCCACATCGTCGACGAGAAGCACGTGAACGTGGAGACGGCGCTCACGGAGGTCATCGACGGCTACAGCCGCACGCTCGGGGGCACCCCCGACCCCTACCTCCGCGAGCGGGCAAGCGACGTGCGCGACGTGGGCCGCCGCCTGCTCTCGGCGCTGGCGGAGCGCCCCACCGCCCGCCCCATGAGGATCCCCGAGAACTCCATCATCGTCTCGGAGGAGCTCTTGCCGTCCGCGACGGCTCGCCTGCAGCTCGAGAACGCCAGCGCCTTCGTCACCGAGCGCGGGAACAAGTTCTCGCACAGCTCCATCCTGGCGCGCTCTCGCGGGACGCCGGCCGTGATCGGAATCCCGCAGGCGCCGCTCCAGATCAAGTCCGGCGACCGGATCATCGTGGACGGCACGGCCGGGGTCGTCTTCGTGGACCCGTCGCCGTCGGTCGAGCGCGAGTACGATCGCCTGGAGGCGGAGCTGCGAGCCGCTCAGGAGACCCTGAGCGAGGTCGTCGACAGGCCGTCGTCCACCTCGGACGGCGTGGTCATCCCGCTGCTCGCCAACTTGAACAAGCTTTCCGACGCGGAGCCCGCCCTCGTCTACCGGGCCGACGGGATCGGGCTTTTCCGGACTGAGTTCCAGTTCTCGGTCCGAGACGCGTTCCCGACGGAAGAGGAGCAGCACGAGCTCGTCGCCCGGGTGGCCGAGCTCTTCCACCCGCGGAAGGTGGTGTTCCGGCTCGTCGATCTGGGAGGCGAGAAGGTTCTGCCTTACTTTCCCTTGCCCCCCTCTCGAAACCCGTCGCTGGCGGAGCGTGGGATCCGCCTGCTGCTCCGGCATCCCGAGGTGCTGAAGCCGCAGCTGCGCGCCCTCCTTCGAGTCAGCGCGGACCACCCGGTCTCGATCCTGCTCCCCATGGTGGGAGGGCTCGAAGAGGTACGCGAGGCGCGCGTCGTCCTGCGCGAGGTACAAGGAGAGCTTGCCGAGGCGGGGGAGCGCTTCAACCCCTCGGTGCCGGTGGGGGCCATGATCGAGGTCCCGTCGGCGGCGCTCATGGCCTCGACGCTCGCGAAGGAGGTCTCGTTCCTGAGCCTAGGGACCAACGACCTCGTGCAGTACGCGGTGGCGGCGGACCGCGAGGACGAGAGCGTCTCCCGCTACTACCAGCCCTTGCACCCGGGCGTGCTGCGGCTCATCCGGCTGGTGGTGGAGGCCGCCACGGGCGCCGGTCGGGAGCTGACGATCTGCGGGGAGATGGCGGGCGATCCCCGGCTCTCGGGGCTCCTCCTCGGGCTCGGACTGCGCGAGTTCAGCGTCGCGCCGGGCGAGATGCTGGAGGTGAAGGATTCCATCCGCAGGACGCGTCTGCAGGAGGCGCGCGAATTAGCGCATGAGGCGCTGGAACTCGGGTCGGCTGCAGAGGTGGAGAAGTTGCTGAACGGCGGCCGTGCCTCCTCGGGGGACATGGCGCCCTCACCCCCCGCGGGTTGAGGTCCGCCGGCGCCGCCGCGGCGCGCGACGGCACAGCGCGCTCATGGCTCCCATCCGCCCGTACTTTCGCCAGCGCCCCCGGGGGCTGGCGCTCGGACGCGGTCGATCTTCCACGACGCCACCTCTCTCGCCCTCGCGCTCCAGAGCGAGGAGGGCAGACTCTCGCACCCGACCGCCGACCGCTACTTGCCGCTCCTGTACGCGGTCGGGGCCAGCGCGCCGGACGATCGCGTGCGATTCCCCATCCACAGGTTCGGCATGGCTTCGATCTCGATGCGCTCCGCGATTCTCGGCTGACGACCCCCAACGCCCGGGTCGCGCTCTCGGTCCGAGCCGCCGAGGGCGTGGGCCCAGGCAGGCGGAGGGGAAAGTGGCCCCTTCGCGCGGCTTTGATTCCTTTCATCTGGGGCGCCGCCGGGGTCGCGTCACGAGCGGTATGAGCGCCGTAAGCCCATCTTTGGGACGAGAAGCGGCCTTATCGAAGCCAGCGCGGGCAGCGCCCGCGGTGGCGTCGGTCCCCCCCGATAGGGCCGCCGGATCCGAGGACCACCGATGTGAGCGCAGGGCCGAGGTTCGAGCGCTCGAGGCATCGCCCCATCCGGGGACCCCCGACCTTGGGATAACACTGCCTTGGGTCGAAGCCCGTAGGATGTGCACCCACAACCCGGTTCACGTTCGGGAGGCCGAGCATGCGCGACGAATCCCGCAAGCTCATCGCCGCAGTATTGGCGGTCGCCGACTGCCACTACGCAGAGGACGACGGCGAATGGGCCCGGCAAATCGCAACGCTCGAGGAGCGCATGCAGAATTGGTTTCGCGCCAAGGGCTGGGCACCCCCGTCCGGAACGGGGACGGCGGCCGCACCCACGGACGGAACTTGAATTGCGGCCGGATGTCCTCCCCCGATACTAGGTGCCCCGGTGTGGCGGGGCCTGCGACCCGCCGGGGAGCGGTCCGGACCCCGGCTGCGGGGTGCCGGCGGAACGGGGCGTGAGGCCCGGCGGTCGGATTCTGCCCTTCGGCTCTCACGCTGTCTGCGGGCCGCTCGCGGGATTCGCTCCTGCGTGCTACCGGTGATCGGAGCCGACGGCGCCGTGCGCCCGTTGGCCACGTGAAGACCCTCTCAAGGAGAGACGCATGCCGCAGCCTGACTTGGAGTCCCGGTTCCAGCGCCTCGCCAAGCTGGTGGCGTTCGGCGTTGGCGCAGTCGTCGTCCTCACGTTCGTCTTCGGCTCCTACTACACGGTGCAGCAGGGGACCATGGCCGTGCAGACGCGCTTCGGATCCATCGCTCAAGTCACCGGACCTGGCCTCCACTTCAAGGTTCCATGGGTCGACGATGTGGCGGTGGTGTCCACCCGGACGACCTCGCTCGAATGGCACCGGCAAGACAAGGGCGACAGCCGCATGGAGGCGTACAGTCACGACCAGCAGGCTGCCCTCATGTCGGTCAAGCTGTCCTATCACGTCAAGGGCGAAATCCAGTCCGTGCGGGACCTGTACTCTCAGTTCCGGAACGCGAGCAATCTCGAGGACACGGTGATCATCCCGCGCGTCGCGCAGGGGGTGAAGACCACCTTCGGCCAGTTCACCGCGGCGTCCGTGATCCAGAATCGCGTTGCCTTCAACGACGCGGCGGCGAAGGCGGTGGAGGGCCTGGTCAACGCGGGCATAGAGGGCATTCGCACGCCCATCGTCATCGACGGCATCAACATCTACGACATCAAGTTCTCCGACGCCTACGAGCACGCCGTCGAGCAGCGGATGCAGGCAGAGGTGGAGGTCCAGAAGGTGATCCAGAATCTCGAGCGCACCCGGAAGGAGGCGGAGATGAAGGTCGTCGAGGCCGAGGCCAACGCGAAGGCGGTGACGCTGCGCGGCAACGCCGAGGCGAACGCCATTCGCGCCCGGAGCGACGCCTTGAGGGACAGCCCAAAGCTCGTGGAACTCACCGCCGCGGAGAAGTGGGATGGGCACCTGCCGACTACCATGGTCCCGGGAAGCGCTCTCCCCTTCATTCACGTGGCCGGCGCGCGCGGAGGACCCTGATCGGCGCACCCGGCGGGATCTTGCTCCCCCGTCGTCATCGCGGCGGTTCCGGGTCGCATCGACCCGAACCTCTGGCTTCCCCACCGCCTCGTTTCGGGAGAAGGAGTGCCACGGGTCAGCGTCCGAACCAGCGTGCCCGGCGGGTTGCACCGAAGGCTTGCTTGTCGGCCCGTAGCTGGGTGGACGGCTCGTAATAGGTTCCGGTGGGCTTCGGCCCGGAGAAGAAGTCGACGTCGACGCGGGCGACCCGGTCATCTCCGAACTCCACGTAGCAGGTTCCCGCTCCGGGATAACGCGCGCTCTGCACCTCGCCGCGGATGCGCGAGATCAGGTTCGCCGCCACCGTGCGTGCCGCTGCCTCTGCGAAGAGGCCCGCTTTCGGGGCGCCCGTGTTGGCCAAGTCGCCTATTGCCAGAACGCCGGGGTAAGGGGCCTCCAGGGTGCGCGGGTCGATGGTAACCCAGTCGTCCCGAGTCATGCCGGCCGCCACGACCACGTCCGGCGCCCGGTTCTTCGGGACGCCCAGGAAGAGGTCGCATGGCAATTCGCGCCCGTTCTCGAGTCGGACAACCCGCCGCCCCTCGTCGACCTCTACGACCCGGTGGCTGGGGATGTAATCGATGCCGCGGATCGCAAATTCGGCCACTAGCGCCTTCGACATCTCCGGCGACGGCGGCACGGGGCTGGGGAGGGGGTTCACGAGCGTGATGCGGCACGCACCGCGCACGCCGCGCTTGACTAGGTAGTCGTGCAGCATGAGTGCGCATTCGCTCGGCGCCGGGGGGCACTTGTAGGGTGCGCCGCACACACCGACCACCGCGTCGCCACGGGCGAACCCCGGGAGGATGCCGGCCAAGTAGCGCGCGCCCGGGACCGAGTAGAACTCGTTCCTTCCCATCACGACGCCGGGCGTTCCCGAGACGTCGTAGTCGGCGCCGAGTGCGACCACCAGTACGTCCGCCTCGTGGACGCCGGCATCGGTGGTAACCCGGCGCGCGACGGGATCAATGGCGGTAATCGTCTCGCGTCGGAGGACCACGCCCGGCTTCGCGAAGGCGGCGTAGGGAAGCTGGACAGCTGCGAGCGTCGCACGCCCGAACACCACGTCGAGCTTGGAGAACCCAAAGACGAAGGCGCTCGCCTTGTCGAGAAGCGTGACGGACACGGCCTCGCCGAGCGCCTCGGAGAGCGACGTGGCGAGCTCCAGGCCTCCGAATCCCGCCCCCAAGACAACGATCCTGTTCTTCATCGCCTCCCCGGCCGTACGCGCACTCTCAGCTTACCCAGGTCGGGCGCTCGGGCTCCCTCTGAATGGGGCGTAAGCGGAATTTGTGCTCACCGTCGGCAAACCGCAGGGCACCGTCGTCTCCTCAAAACGCCGGGTATCCGTCGGGTCGCGCGAGCGCTTTGACCTGCGCCGGTTCGAATCGTCCTGCCAACCCGAGGGGCCAGTGCTCAAATGGCGGGTATCGTGGCCCAGCCAGTCGACCCTCTTCTGCTCTCGGTAGCCAAAGGGAATGACCGCGGATGGGAAGTGCCGTCCTCGACCTGATGCTGCAGGTGCCCTGCACGGGCAACCTGCAATGAAGCGTCTGGCGGTTAGCCCCCGCGGCGTTTCGACTTAGTGATGAACGCGGGCCGACATCGCGAAACGAACGACGTATTCGGCGGTGTAGCGCCAGGAGCGGAGAGCGGGGGCCACCGGGGCGCTCCGGCCGCCGCCGCAGGCGCCCTTCCAGAACCGGTGGACCTCGGAGAGAAGGCCGTCCAGGCCCTTGAGGACGTCGGCAAGAGCGGAGTCGACGACGTGGATGTTCGCGGTCACGAGGGCGGCCATGAAGAGCGCCATCACGATGGCGGACAGAAGGTGGGCGCGGTCGGGGAGGAGGGGCAGCGTGGAGTGGTTCAGATGGCTCACGGCGTCCTCCGGCTGTTGCCCCCCCGGGCTTCTGCCGTAGGGACAGGGCAGGGCAGAGGACCTGACAGGCGGACCGCTTCGGAGGCTTCGCCGCGCAGGACCTGGCGGATCCCAGCCGGAGAAACAGGCGTTTACTTCCTGGGAAGCCAGCCGCTTGCGGGGCTGCCGGCGAGGACCAAGGCGCCAGCAGGGGCGAGCCCCAATGGCCTGCTCGGAGGCCGGCGACGACGTGCCGAGGGCGAAAGCGGGCGTCGGTCGCGCCTCGAGAGGAGACCGGGACCTCGGCGGCTGTCGCGGGAGTCCCGGTCTCCCAGGCTCGCTTCTCGAGCCGCTCCTCCCCCTAGAGGATCCCCCGGACCCGCAGGGCATCGATGAGATGCTGGACGGCTCCGGTTCCCCCGGACTCGTATGCGAAGAGGATGTTCTCTCCCGCCAGGTGGGCGAGAACCGTGTTCCGGAACTTCCAGTTGTAGCTGGTCACGTTCTTCGGGTCGTAGCCGTAGGCCGGAGCGACCTTCGGAAGGACGACGTCGGATATGTTCACCGCCGGGATAGTGAAGGTGAAGTCGGCGTCGGAGAGGTTGTGGATGGCGTACTCGGGCAGGAGGTTCAGCTGGCCGGCTGTGGCGAGGTCGATCCCGGCGTCCAGATCGCGCAAGGGGGGCAGTCGGTAGGTACCACCCACCTGGACGAGGTACCCGGCCCCGACCGGGTCGATCCGGGCAACGATGGCCGCCGCGCGGATCCAGTTCACGACCTTGAACTCGTTGCCCAGGTCGGATTGGAGTGGGCGCAGGCCTGGGTGTCCACCATGGCCGGCGAGAAGCCGCGCGCCATGCTCTCGGCCAGCGCGAGGATGTGGTGGCCCCCGGTTTGCGAGTCGCCGGCAGAGCCGCCGAAGCCGTCGAGGGCCTTGCCGGCGCCGCCGATGTTGAGCTCGATGAACTCGGTGCCGTCGGCGTTCCACTGGAAGACGATGGGCTTCGACCAATCGTGCCAGAGGGGCGCCGCGATGATGATGTCCGGATCGAGGGCGGGGCCGTTTGGGATCAGATCGTCGGCGCTCGGATCGTCGTCGATCAGGGCCGGCCGGTAGTTCCTGCGGTAGTTCTCGGCGAACGACTGGTCGGAGTGCTCGTTGAAGGACTCGTGGACGGCGAGGCCACCGGGAAAGGAGTGGTGGGAACCGTTCCCGCTCCCCGGGGCGGATTCGAACGGCTGGGGAAGGGTGGGGCAGGACGTGCCGTCGTTGTCGACCGGCGGGAACACCCCAGCGAGCAACCCGCCCGGCTGAGAGGCGGCCAGGGCGGGATTGAGAAGGCCCTGGTCGAGGAGCTCCTGCACGATCGCCTGCTTGTCGGAGGGGCTGAGGTTCGCGCGATGGCGGATGCACGTCTTCGGGTTCGCCAAGGCGTCCAGGCTCTCCGAGCGGAGGTGGGTGTCCCGGATTCGCCTCGCCTCCTAGACGAGATAGTGCAGCTTCTGCTGGACGAAGGCAGATTGCTGGGCGATCTGAGCCGCGAGGGCGTTGCCGGCGCCTGGAACGGTTTGGTCGGCTGCGAGCGCCCCACTGGCCCAGAGCGCGGCCGAGCAGGAGAGGAAGGCGAGGCGGGTTCTCATGGTGATCTCCTTGAACGGGTTCTGGCCGAACACTTAGCGTTGGCTCTTGGCGGGGCGGCGACGGGCCGGCGACCTTTGTCGCACTCCGCGAGCGCGGGCTCGCCCCCGGGAGGGCCACTTTCGGTGATCCCCAACGGGGTCCTCCCGTGTGGAGCTCCGGGGTCGCGAAGATGTTGCCCAACTCGCACGTGCAAGCTTCAAGACGCCTCTATCATGTCGGGCTCAGCCGGCCCTCCGGGGTTAGCGCCACGCGTGACGAGTCCCGTAGCCTGCTACAGCGGGTGTGACGATCCCGAGAAGGCGCGCCACTTCGCGGCCCTGGAGGAGCGCATGCGGAGCTGGTTCCGCGCCAAGGGGTGGTCGCCGGCGCCCGGCTGCAAGCACCCGAGTCGTCCGCCGAAGGGCGATGGATACTTCCCCGCGTTAACGTTGGTCGCTCACCATCTCGTGAGCGTTCGCCTTTCTCCATCTGGAGCGCTCCACGGCAGAGTGGAGCTGGCAGCACCTGGAGGTTCGGCATCGGCCAGCGAGCGAGGAACGTGGCCAACCCGCCGGAGCGGACCGCCACTCCGCATTCGGCGATCACTCGGTGTTGGCTCTCGTCAGGTGCCGGACTACAGTGCGGGAAGGAGGCTTCGCATGACGCTCGTCGGCATGGCTCTGGTGCTGCTCCTCGGGGAGGCTGCCGGGGCCGACACGGTACCGCCACCACCTGCAGGCTCGCCCCCTGCCGTGGCTCCTGCAAAGGACCCGGCCGCGCTGGCGCTACTGGACAAGATGTGCAGCCGATTGAAGGCGGCGAAGACCTTCACGCTCCGAGCGCGCACGACGGTTGAATGGCCAGTTGCCGGCGGCGCCCTCGGGACCTTCTTCAACGATGCCACGGTGGCGGTGCGCCGGCCGGACGGGCTGGCGGCGAGGCGTACCGGCGACTTGCCCGAATTTCGCTTCGCCTATGACGGGAAGTCCATGGCGGTACTCGTGCCCGGCGACCGCCGCTGGAGCTCCGTTGCCGCCCCACCGACAATCGAGGCCATGCTGGTGACGGCGGGCGAGCAGGGCGGCATCAGCCTTCCGCTCGACGAGCTGCTGGTCAGGGACCCCTGCGCGGTCCTCACTCCGGGGCTCACCGACGCCGTGCGGGTCGGCTGGGCGATGGTCGGGAAGGTCAAGACGGAGCACGTCGTACTGATGAACCCGGTGCTCCAAGTGGAGCTCTGGATCGACCCCGCGACCGGGTTACCGGCCCGATCGGCGGCAGCGTACCTGGACCACCGCCTGCGCCCTCGCTTCGTCGCCGAGATCACCGACTGGAAGATCGACCCCAAGCTGCCGCCATCCGCTTTCGAGCTGCCTAAGCCGACCGGCGCCAGCGAGGTCCCCTTCCGTGAGGCGGCAGCTGCGTTCCGCTAGGGAGGAAACTGTGCCTACGCACCGATTCGTCAAGCTCTTCGCCTTGGGCGCCGCCGTCCTGCCGGCTGTCGCGCGCGCCTGGGTCGTCGTCCGCGCCCCGGTCTACGTCGCGCCTGTCCCGGTGATGGTGGCTCCGGTGCCCGTCTACGCCCCGCCGACGCCACCGCCCGCCGGTGTGCTTCCCATCAACGCGACGCTCTGGGCCCTGCCGCCTG
>DATJZG010000063.1:0-4094 GCA_035499295.1 Anaeromyxobacteraceae bacterium | reverse complement strand
CGGGCACATCGCGGGCCTCTCCTCGATGCTCGTGGGGGCCCTGACCATCCAGTGGCTTCCCTTCCTGCCGGGGTGGACAGGCATCATCCTCATCATGGTCGTTGGAGCCCTCCTCGGCTCGGTCAACGGGTTCTTTGTGGGATTCATGGAAATCAACCCGTTCCTCGTCACCCTCTCGACGTTTCTCATGTACAACTGGCTCACCTACTACATCAATCGCGGAGCCATCTCCAACGTGTCGCGGTCGCTCGTGTTTCCCGGCGGCGGGCGAATCGGCGGCGTGTTCTTCGCAATACCCGTCATGCTGGCCATCTGTGCGCTCCTCGGGTTTGTCCTCACCCGCACCCGTTTCGGCGGGTACGTGCACGCCGTGGGCGGCAATCCCGAGGCCGCGAGGACGCTGGGCATCAGCCTGCCCTGGATGAACTTTTGGGTCTTCACCATCGCCGGGGCGCTGGCTGGTCTCTCCGGCCTGCTCTACGTCGGCTACCTGGCCTCCATCCCCAGTACCATCGCAGGGGGCGACGACATCTTCCTCGCCTTCGCCGGCGCGATCATCGGCGGGGTGAGCCTCAAGGGCGGAGAGGGCTCCATGACGGGTGCCCTGGGCGGGGTCCTCCTCCTCGGAATCATCGACACCGGGACGGCGATGACGCTCATCAACCCAGCGCTGCGCGGGTTTCTCAACGGCCTCATCCTCCTGCTGGCCATCCTCATCAACAAGTACCGCGTCGAGCTTCGAGACCGGATCCTGATGTCGAGGCCCGCCGCGGCGTTGGGGGCCGCCGCGTGAGCCTCTCGGGAGTCGAGCAAAAGGGACCTCTGCTTGCCCTGAAGTCCATCGAGAAGTGGTTCGGGGAGGTGCATGCCCTTCGGGGCGTGACCCTGGAGGTGAATCGCGGCGAGGTGGTGGGTCTGATCGGCGACAACGGCGCGGGAAAGTCGACGCTGATCAAGATCATCTCCGGGGTCCTGCGGCGGGACCGCGGCCAGATCTTCTGGAAGGGCGAGAGGGTCAACCTGCGCTCCGTCCCGGAAGCGCAGTCCCTGGGCATCGAGACCGTGCACCAGGACCGCGCCGTGGTCGGGATGATGAGCGTCGCGCGCAACATCTTTCTCGGCAGGGAACCGACGTCCGGGTTCGGGCCGTTCCGCGTGCTGGACAGGCAACGGATGGCACGGGACGCGGAGAAGCTCCTGCGCGATCTGCGACTCCACATCTCCTCGGTCGACCAGGAAGCCCGCTTCTGCTCGGGGGGGGAGATGCAAGGGGTGGCCATCTCGCGTGCCATGCATTTCAAGGCATCTCTCGTCATCCTGGACGAGCCCACCACCGCGCTCGCCGTGACCGGTGTGCAAACAGTCCTAAGCTTCATTCGTCGGCTGAAGGAGGACCACATCGCCTGCATTTTCGTCACACACAACCTGCACGACGTCTACGCGGTGGCGGACCGATTCCTGGTCATGGTCCGCGGCACGGTCGCCGCCAGCGTTCGCCGGGACGAGGTCACGGTGGAGGACCTCGTCGAGCTGCAGCTCGCCGGAAAGGCCGACTCCTGGGAGCTGCCGAGGGACACCCGAGCCGCACAGCGCGTGGCCCCCGGACCTCACGCCGACCGGTAACGCGCCCGCCCAGGAGGCTCCGGGGCCGTCTCTCTTGCCCACTGTAGGACCAGCCCCGCTCACGCGTGTCATCAGCGCCGTGAGCGGCGAACGAGGCTGGTCGCGAGGAAGGTTCGGGACGAGGTTGTCGCCCGCATCGAGGCCGAGCGGCCAGGGCGTCCGAAGGGAGTGCCACATCTCACCCGCCCCCGAGCGCTTCGACGAGCAGAACGCTCGCGGTCATCTGTTGCAACGGAGTGTCACCAGAGTCTCCTTGCTGGTCAGGAGCGTTGAGCAGTCGCCGACGGGGATGCCCCGAGGCTGGGGCTCGCCGCCCTGCCCAGGGAGATGGGCGCCGACGTAGCGGACCCCCTTACCGCCGGGGTCCACGCCGTTCCGTTTCGGTCTTTTCAATTGCCACATTCAAGAATCGTGTACCTCGACGAATACACAACCCCGTCAGGTGCCAGAATGCGGACGTGCCGATCGGCCCGCGGCCAGGCGGCGAAGAGATCGACCAAGCGTAGACGAGGCTGCAGGTTCCCAGGGCACGCGGAGCCGCTGAGGACGCCGGGTCAGCACGCCCTGGCCCCCGCGCGTGTATGTGGGCGGGACGCGGAAGGTGAGGGTGGCGATGGTGGTGGTGGCGATCAGCTACGCGGCCCGGCGGTAGTAGAAGTTCAGCAGGCCACCCAGGCGTTCACGACGGGCCACCGGCGAGTTGTCGTCGGCCGGCGTCGCGGCAGTCGGAGGCGTCGTGAGCAGTCGGTTCTCGAGGCCCTGATGGTTGCGCTCGAGATGGTAGTGCTGGACGAATTCGGAGATGGCCAGGCGAAGATGCCGCTCCCCGAGCAGCATGAGCTTGTCAAGGCACTCTGACTTGATCGACAAGACAAACCGCTCGGCATAGGCATTGGAGCAAGCTGTCGAGTGCACCGGATGGGGTCGGACCGGCGCGACGTTTTCGGGTGACGCATCCGTTTCACCCGCTGGGTGAGCGTGAGCGGGATCTGGTCGTCTACCGGCACAACTGGGGCGAGGACCGCGCCTACTTTCACGATGAGGAAGGGCGCCTCCGATCGATTCCCGCAGCGTGGACGAGCCTGGTTGCTTCGGACCCGGTGGTGGTGCTGGGGGCTGGGCGCTCTCCCTTCCGCGTCGTGGATCTGCTCGAGCTGGTTCGGTTGCTCCGGGGCATCGGGCGGTGAAGCGGCCGCCGGAGAGCGGGGGGCAAGTCGATCGCTGTAAGGCAGTTTACGCCGCACGTGTAAGGACGATTTCGCCCATATGGCCGCTCGGGCTCGGCGCGAGCATGACCGTTTTCGCCTTCCTTATCCTGTGCATCTGCGAAGATACGATACGGCACGGGCCGAATGAGCTTGACAGGCAGGGGATTGCCGGCGTAATTATACTTACACACTCTCGCTCGGGACCCCCTCATGCCTCGTCCCAAACCTTCCGATGCAAAGACCGAGGCGCTGCGTTCCCGCGGATGCCTGCACCCTCGACCACAGGACGTGACCGACCCCCTCTTCTCCAGCTCGGAGTTCTTCGATGCTCGCGATGTGGTGCAGGTCAAGTACGAGATGCTACGGCGCGCACGTGTCGACCGAGCTCCGATCTCCGCCAGCGCTGCCGCCGCGGGCTTCTCCCGACCCACCTTCTACGAGGCACAGGCGGCCTTCGGGCAGAAGGGGGTAGAGGGGCTTGTTCCTGCGAAGCCCGGGCCTCGGCACGCCCACAAGTTGTCCGAGGAGATTGTCGACTTCCTGGAGAAGGCGGAGACCACTCGGCCCGCAGAGCTGGCCGACCTGGTCCACAAGCGCTTCGGTCGGACGGTCCACCCGCGCAGCATCGAGCGCGCTCTGGCTCGCCGGGAAAAAAAACGCCAGCGCTCCCCCCGCTGAGCAGCGCTGCGCGGGACACAGTCGTGGAGCGCTATGAGACCCTTCGCGCTGCGGTGCTGGCGCAACGCCCAGGTGCCTATCAGCAGGGCCTGGCGCTTCTGATTCGCGAGGGCATGGCCAGGTGGAGCTCCGCGTGGGCATCCTGCGCCCCATCGGCTCCCACAGCGAGCTCCGCCTCCTCTGCCTCGCTCCAGGCGCCGCCCGAGACTCCCGGCGCGAGCGCACTCGTCCAGCTGCTCGCCTCGATGGCGCTGTCCACCTTGCGGAGGGATTCACCATGATGACCGAGGCCCACTCGAAGGTCTCTGCCAGTCACTTGAAGCGCGACGCCTACCTGTACGTTCGCCAGTCGACGGTCCGGCAGGTGTTCGAGAACCAGGAGAGCACCAAGCGGCAGTATGCATTGAAGCAGCGCGCCGTCGCGCTCGGCTGGCCCCTGGAGCGGGTGATTGTGATCGACAGTGACCTGGGCCAGTCTGGCGCATCGTCCATCGATCGTGAGGGCTTTCAGCGGCTGGTCGCAGAGGTCGGCCTGGGGCGCGCGGGCATCGTGCTTGGGCTCGAGGTCTCACGCCTGGCCCGTAA
>DATJZG010000062.1:0-56495 GCA_035499295.1 Anaeromyxobacteraceae bacterium | reverse complement strand
CGACCTCGTCGCCGTAGCGAAGGATGCCGCCCGCCAGCGAGGTGACGCGCGCGAAGCCGGCGAGCCGCAGCTGCTCGCCGGCCCTCTGGCTGCGGGTGCCGCCCTTGCAATAGAGGACGAAGTCCCCGCCGCGATCGAGCTTGGGGATCTCGTCCGCGAACCGCGAGAGAGGGGCGAGGCGGGCGCCGGGGATCCGGGCGATCTCCCACTCGCGCTCCTCCCGGACGTCGAGGAGGGTGAGGGCGTCGCCGCGTCGCAGCCGCGCGGCGAGCTCCACCGGCGTGATCTCGGGGACGCCGACCGCCGCCGGTCCGGCGCAGGCCGCCGGCTCGTCCCTGACCTCGCGGATCTCGCGCGTGCCGCAGGCGGGGCAGCGAGGGTTCTTGCGCACCTTCACGGTGCGGAACTGCATCGAGAGCGCGTCGACGAGGAGGAGCCGGCCCACGAGCGGCTCCCCGACCCCCATGGCGAGCTTCAAGGCCTCGGTCGCCTGGATGGTCCCGAGGAGCCCGGGCAAGACTCCCAGGACGCCGCCCTCGGCGCAGGACGGGACCTCGCCCGGTGGCGGCGGCGAGGGGTACAGGCAGCGGTAGCAGGGCCCGTCCTCGGCGGCGAAGACCGAGGCCTGCCCGTCGAAGCGGAAGATGCTCCCGTAGACGTTGGGCTTGCCCGCGAGCACGCAGGCGTCGTTCACGAGGTAGCGGGTGCCGAAGTTGTCCGTTCCGTCCACCACCACATCGTGCTCCCGGACCAGGGCGATCGCGTTCCCGGCGCTGAAGCGCGCCTCGTGGAGAGTCAGGTCGAGGTGCGGGTTCAGGTCGAGCAGCCGGTCTCGGGCGGAGTGCGCCTTGGGCCTCCCGACGTCTCGGGTGCCGTGGAGCACCTGCCGCTGCAGGTTCGTGACCTCCACCCGGTCGAACTCGACGAGGGTGAGGTGCCCCACGCCCGCCGCCGCGAGGTAGAGGGCGGCCGGGGAGCCAAGCCCGCCGGCGCCGACCAGGAGGACGCGGGCGGCCTTGAGGCGCCGCTGCCCTTCCAGGCCCACCTCGGGCAGGACGAGGTGGCGCCCGTAGCGCACGAGCTCGTCGCGGTCGAGGGAGGGAAGCTCTGCCAAGGTCCTGGCCATCTTACGCCCGCGGCGACGGGAGCGTCGCCGTCCTCTGCACCGGGTCCCGGGCGAGGGAGGCCTCCCCGCCCTCGGAGAGGGCCAGGCCGGAAGGGCCGCGCCGGCTGGTGGCGGTCACGCCCCTCTTTCTAGCTCCGGAGGGGCGGCCCCACCAGCGAAGTCCAAAGCCGGAGGCGCGAAGCCCCGGGCCGTGCTCGGCCCGGGGGCGCGACGAGCGGCACGGGGAGCTACTCGGCCTTCTGGAGCGCGTTCACCTGGTTCGCGAGCTGGCGCATCGCCCGCTCCTTCGAGCTCGCCTGCGCCGCGGGCTTCGCGGCGGCGTCCGCCGAGGAGCGCACCTTATCGGAACCCCCGCGCTCCGGGCTCGGCGAGGACCGGCTCGCCACGAGCTCCCTCGTCGAGGGCCGAGCCGGCGCCGGGTCTTCCGCCCGCGAGGTCCCCGCCGAGAGGGCGAAGGCGATCGCCGCGACGAGGGGAAGGAGGCAACGGAAAGAGTGGTGGGCGGTCTTCGAAGAGATGGAGCGCGTCATGGTTTCTCCTGTGAGGCCGGGGCATCCCCGGTGGCCCTCCCGCAGCGTGGAACGGGCAAGCCGAGGAGTCTGACAGGCTCCTCGTGGGGGCCTCCCGGGCGCGACCTCCCGGAGCCGGACTCGGATGGAGAGGAGAGGGAGTGGCCCTCGCCGCCCCGAGGACGCCGAAAGGCCCCGCGCCCGTGGGTGCGAGGCCTTCGCTCTGAGGGGGTCGGACGTGGAGGACGCGGGAAGAAGAGGTGCGAGGTTGCTAGGTGTCGTCGGACGGCCAGAGGTCGATGACGACGACCCGGCTCACGGACTCCTCCTCGCGCGGCGCCGGCCCGCGCGCCGGGGAGGGAAGCGGTGCCTCGAGCTCCGGCCTCCGGGTTTCCTCGATGGCCCGGCGCTGCCGCTCCAGCTCTTCGATCATCCAAGGTGGCGGAATGCGAGTCATGGCCGTCTCCGTGTGCGGTGCCTTCACCCCCTTGGAAAGCGCAGGTCGGCGGAGCTGACGCCGAATCCCTCGCCTCCCCCGACCCCGGAGCTCCGTCCCCGGCGGGACGTGCCTTTCCCGAGTGGGAGCGGGGGGGGAGGCCCCTCCAGGATGGCCGCGACGGACCCCGGCCCCGAGAAGTCGGGACCGCGCGATCCGCCATACCAGACGAAACGGCGATATATCGGACGCCCGGGCGCCCGTCGCCTCGCCGGTCGGCTCCTCGGCGCCGGCTCGCGAGCGTCCGGAAAAGAGAGGGGGCGGGCGCGCAGGCGCCCGCCCCCTTTGGGGACCGCTACCTCGCCGCCGCGAAGGCCTCGGCGAAGTCCTCCTTGATGTCTTCGATGTGCTCGATGCCCACCGAGACGCGGATCTGGTCGGGCGTCACCCCGGCCGAGCGCTGCTCGGCGTCGGAGAGCTGCTGGTGGGTGGTGGAGGCGGGGTGGATGACGAGGGTCTTCGCGTCGCCCAGGTTCGCGAGGTGGCTCGAGAGCTTCACGCTGTTGATGAACTTCTTGCCGGCCTCGAAGCCGCCCTTGATGCCGAAGGTGAACACGCTGCCGAAGCCGTTCCGGAGGTACTTCCGCGCCCGCTGGTGGTAGGGGTGCTCCTCCAGGCCGGTGAAGTTCACCCAGGAGACCTGGGGGTTCGTCTTGAGCCACTTGGCGAGGGCCAGGGCGTTCTGGCCGTGGCGCTCCACGCGGAGCGACAAGGTCTCGAGCCCCTGCAGCAGGAGGAAGGAGTTGAAGGGCGACAGGGCCGCGCCGAGGTCGCGCAGCCCCTCCACGCGGGCGCGGATGATGAACTGGATGTTGCCGAAGGGACCCTTGGGCCCGAAGACGTCGTTGAAGACGAGGCCGTGGTAGCCGGGCGAGGGTTCGGTGAAGAGCGGGAACTTGCCGCTCTTCGCCCAGTCGAACTTGCCGGAGTCCACGATCACCCCTCCGATGGAGGTGCCGTGGCCGCCGATCCACTTCGTGGCCGACTGCACGACGACGTCAGCGCCGTGCTCGATGGGGCGCACCAGGTAGCCGGCGGCCCCGAAGGTGTTGTCGCAGATGAGCGGGATCCCGTTGTCGTGCGCCACCTGGGCGAGGGCCGCGAAGTCGGGGACGTTGCCGGCCGGGTTGCCGATCGACTCGACGTAGAGCGCCTTGGTCTTCCCGTCGATGGCCTTCGCGAGCAGGTTCACGTCGTCGCCGTCGACGAGCTTCACGCCGATGCCGAGGCGGGGGAGGGTGACCTTGAACTGGTTGTAGGTGCCCCCGTAGAGCAGGCTCGTCGAGACGATGTTGTCGCCCGCCTGCGCGATGTTGGCGATGGCGAGGAACTGGGCCGCCTGGCCCGAGGAGGTGGCGAGCCCGGCCACGCCTCCCTCGAGCGCCGCCACCCGCTTCTCGAAGACGTCGGTGGTCGGGTTCATGATCCGGGTGTAGATGTTCCCGAATTCCTTGAGCGCGAAGAGGTTCGCCCCGTGCTCGGCCGAGTCGAACGTGTAGGAGGTCGTCTGGTAGATGGGGACGGCGCGCGCATTCGTGCCCGGCGCGGGCTCCTGTCCGGCGTGGACCTGCAGCGTCTCGAAGCGGGGCTTGCGGTTCGGGGGGAGGGCCATTCTCGTTTCCTTGCCTTTCGAAGGGATGGGAGGCGGTATCCTAGATAGTGGAGACACGTCTTGTCAAGCGGACGACCCGGCCCACGGCCCGTGCGGGCCGGGCCCGGCGCTCGATTTCGGGGGCCGACCGCCTGCGAGGGGAGCTAGCATCGGGGCGCGCCATGGTGCCGTCGTGACGAGCAGCGCGCCGCGAAGCGTCCCCGAGCTCTTGCTCTGGCGGGTGGAGCAGACGCCGGACGAGGAGGCCTTCCGCTACCCGGAGGAGGGGGAGTGGCGCTCCCTGAGCTGGAGGGACGCCTTGGCGCGGATCCGTGCCGTCTCCTGCGGCCTCCACTCGCTCGGGCTCGAGCCCGAGGAGCGGGTCGCCATCCTCTCCTCGACCCGGATGGAGTGGCTCCTCGCCGACTACGGGATCCTCTGCGCCGGCGGAGCGACCACCACCATCTACCCGTCCAGCACGGCGGAGGAGACCGCCTTCATCCTCGCCGACTCGGAGTCGGGGGTGGTCTTCGCCGAGGACGACGCCCAGGTGGCAAAGGTGTCGGCGCGCCGGAGCGAGCTCCCGCACCTGCGGGCCGTCGTGACCCTCGACGGCCGACCGAGCGGCGACGGCCAGGTCCTTTCCCTCGAGGAGCTCCTCGAGCGCGGGCGGAGCTTCGACGCGAAGAACCCGGGCCGCTTCGAGCAGCTCGCCCACCTGCCCGGGCCGGACTCGCTCGCCACCCTCATCTACACCTCCGGCACCACCGGCAGGCCCAAGGGGGTGGAGCTCACCCACGACTGCTGGGTCTCCCAGTCGGCCGCGGTCGAGCGGAGCGGCATCCTGAACCACGAGCCCATCCTGCAGCTCTTCTGGCTCCCGCTCGCCCACTCCTTCGGCAAGATGATCGGGACGGCGCAGCTGCGCATCGGGTTCGCGACCGTGATCGACGGCCGCGTCGAGAGGGTGGTCGAGAACATGGGCGCCCTCCGGCCCACCTTCGTGTGCGCGGTGCCCCGCATCTTCGAGAAGATGCACGCGAAGGTGCTCGCCAGCGTCCGCGACGCCGGGCCGCTGAAGCAGCTGCTCTTCCGGCGCGCCCTGTCGGCGGGGCGGGCCCGGGCGCAGGCGCTGCGGGAGGGGAGGAGCCCGGGCCCGCTGCTCGCGCTCGAGCACCGCCTGGCCGAGCGGCTCGTCTTCCAGAACCTCCGCCGCCTCTTCGGCGGCCGGCTCGCCTTCTTCGTCTCCGGCAGCGCCCCGCTCTCGAGGGAGGTGGCGGAGTTCTTCGAGGCGCTCGGGGTCCAGATCCTCGAGGGCTACGGCCTCACCGAGTCCTCCGCCGCCACCCACGTCAACCTCCCCTGGAGATGCAAGGTGGGGACCGTCGGCCCGCCGCTCCCCGGAGCCGAGGTGGCGCTCGCCGAGGACGGCGAGATCCTGATGCGGGCTCCCTGGATCATGCGCGGCTACCACGGTATGCCGGACGAGAGCCGCGAGGCCCTCGCCGGGGGCTGGCTCCACACCGGCGACATCGGCCGGGTCGACGAGGACGGCTACCTCTCCATCACCGACCGAAAGAAGGACCTCATCAAGACGTCCGGGGGCAAGTTCGTGGCACCGCAGGAACTCGAGGGCCGGCTGAAGGCGCTCTCGCCCTTCGTGGCGCAGGCGATCGTCCACGGCGACCGGCGCAACTACATCGTGGCGCTCGTCACCCTCGACGAGGAGGTGGTGCGGAAGTGGGCGAAGGCGGGCGGCCTCGCCGGGCTCTCGCTCCCCGAGCTCTCCCGGCGCCCCGAGGTGCACGCCCTCGTCCAGCGGGGGATCGCCGACTTGAACGCCACGCTCCCGCGCTACGCCACCGTGAAGAGGTTCGCCGTGCTGGAACGGGAATTCACCGAGGCGGCGGGCGAGCTCACCGCGAGCCAGAAGGTGAAGCGGCGCGTGGTGGAGGAACGCTACCGGGAGATCCTCGACTCGCTCTACCCGCGCCGCGAGGCGAGCCCGGTCTCCTGACCCGGCGCCTCAGCGCCCGGCCGGCGCCGGGGCGGCCGCGGCCTCGGAGCCCCCCGGTAGCGCGTCGGTGTCGAGCAGCGACCGCCTCATCCGCTCGAGCGCCCCCTCCGCCTCGGCCACGAAGCGGTTGTCGACCCCTCCCTGGCGCGCGGCGTCGAGCGTCTGCTCGTAGACGGCGATGGCCTTGGTGAGGAGGACGCGCAGCTTGCGCCGGAGCTCGTCCCGGTACGCCTGCCGCTCCTCCTCCGTGAGCCCGGGCGGGAGCGGCGCCCCGAGCATCTCGGCGTGGAGCTCATCGTAGAGCTCGCCGATCCGGTAGCCGGCGGCGACCGCCCAGTCCGGGCTCCCCACGCGGATGGCGCGCAGGTAGTAGCCCTGCGCGGCGAGCAGGAGCTCCGCCTTCCGCTCGAGCTCGCCCTGGAGCGCCGCCTCCCCGCTGCGGGCCGGGTCGAGGGGAGCGGCCCGGAACCGGCGCCTGGCGACCTCCCCCAGGTAGTAGTGGGCCTGAGCCGGGTGGTAGGGGTCGAGCCGCTCCCGGTCGCTCGCCTCGGTCCAGAGCGAGACCGCGCGCCGCAGCGCCGCCTCGGCCGCCTCGAGGTCCGCGAGGTCGAGGTCGACCACCCCGAGCTCGGTGAAGGCGCGGATGCGGTTCGCGTCGGACAGGTCGCCCCGGCGTCCCAGGCGCTCCAGGATCGCGGCCGCATCCCGGAACTCCTCCAGGTGCCAGAGCGCGGAGGCGGCGTGGAAGGCGGCCTCGTCGGCGTCAGGACCGGCATAGCCCTTCTCGAAGTCTGCGAAGCGCCGCCGAGCCTCCCGCCAGTCCCCGAGCCGTTCCTCCGCCAGCCCGGCGTTGAAGAGCGAGGCGGCGTGGCGGCCCGAGGCCGGGTGGAGGTCGGCGACCCGCCCGAAGGCGGCGGCGGCCCGGGGGTAGTCCCCGGCCGCGAAGGCGGCGGTGGCGATGGCGAAGAGCTCCTCGTCGTTCTTCCCGGCGAGTTCGAGGTCGAGCCGCGAGACCTCGAGCGTCGACCCCTCCTGGAACTGGACCTCCGGCCTCGCCGGGGCCGCGCCGCCGCGGCTCGAGGCCGCCGGAGCGGCGCAGGCGGCGACGAGGAGGAGCGCGAGCGGGACCTTCGGGGCGCGGGGATCGCGGCTCCGCCCGGGGAGCCGGCGGGGGGAGGATCTCATCCGGCCACCACCTTGACGAGGAGGGTCCGCCGGCGCGGGCCGTCGAACTCGCACAGGAACACGCCCTGCCAGGTGCCGAGGAGCGGGGCCCCGCCCTCCACCAGCAGGGCGGCGGACGAGCCGACGAGCGAGGCCTTCACGTGCGCGTCCGAGTTCCCCTCGCCGTGCCGGTACCGACCCTTCGCGGCCGCCAGGGGGACCGCATTCTCGAGCGCGAGGAGCAGGTCGCGCCGCACGTCCGGGTCGGCGTTCTCCTGGACGGTGACCCCGGCGGTGGTATGGGGGCAGTAGACCCAGGCCACGCCGCTCGCGACGCCGGCGGCGCGCACCGCGGCCCGGACCTGGGCGGTCACCTCCACCATCTCGGCGCGCTCGGTCGTCTCCACCTCGAGCCGGACGACGTCCATGGCGCCCATCCTAGCCGGGCGGGGCGCGGGCGCCAGGACGCGCCCCGGGGACCTCAGAGCCAGGAGCCGAGGGCGGCCAGGCCGGCGAGGTCGTGGACGTCGCTCCCGAGCCGCGGCACCGAGACGTGCGCCCCGGTGGTCCCGCCCCGCAGGCGGCGGAGCTCGCGCGCGTCGGCGCGCGCGAACACCTGGTGCTCGGCGAGCGTGCGCGCCATCCGCCTGGCGAGTTCGCCGTCCCCGAGCCCCGCCTTGGCGGCGTCGAGCGCCGCCGCCAGGTTGGCGGCGCTCGGCAAGGGCTCGTCCGCCTCCCACAGGTCGGGGGTGACGCGGTTCGCCACCACCCCGGCGACCGGCATCGCTTGCGCCCGCAGGTGGCCGTGGAAGAAGAGCGCCTCGTCGATGGAGAGCGGGCTCGGGCTCGAGACCAGGACGAACCCCACGTCGGGCTTGGAGAGCATTCCCCGCACCGCCGCCGCCCGCGTCTTGAACCCCTCGTACATGCCCTGGAAGTTCTCCATGAACTCGGCCACGTCGCGGAGCACGTCCGACCCGGTGAAGCGCGAGAGGGTCTTCGCCACGTAACCCCCGCCGAGCTGGAAGAGCCGGAGCCCGATCCGGCCGGCGCCCACCGCGGGTGCGAGCAACAGGCGCGCGGTGTCGTTCCCGAGAAAGTCGAGGATGCGGTCGGGGGCCTCGAGGAAGTCGAGGGCGTGCGCGGTGGGAGGGGTGTCGAGCACCACCAGGTCGTAGTCGCGCTCGGTGGCGAGCTCGTAGAGCTTCTCCATCGCCATGTACTCCTGCGAGCCGGCCAGGGCGCCCGACACCTGCTGGTAGATGCGGCTCTTCAGGATGCGGTCCCGGTGCACCTCGTCCGGCGCGTGGCGCGCGATGAGGTCGTCCCAGGTCCGCTTCACGTCGAGCATCATGGCGTGGAGCTCGCCCCGGGCGGCCAGGCCGGCCTTCTCGAAGGCCTCCGCCGGGACCCGCGTCTCCACGTTCCCGAGGGAGGCGAGGCCCAGGGCCGCGGCGAGCCGCCGGGCGGGGTCGATGGTGCAGACGAGCGCCCGGCCCCCTTCGCGGGCCCGCGACAGGGCGATGGCGGCGGCCACGGTCGTCTTGCCGACTCCCCCGCTCCCCACCACCACCGCGATCCGCTTCTCGGAGAGGCCCTTGAGGAGCGCACCCATCAAACGTGGACCTCGAGGGTGTCGGCGATGCACTCCACCGCCTCCCGGCCCCAGCGGTCGAGGGCGAGGAGGGGCAGGGTGACGGTGGGCAGGTCGACCGCGCTCCGCAGGCGGGCGGCGTGGCGCTCCGCCTGCTCGGCGCGCTCCGCCTGGAGGAGGGCGGCCCGAGCGGCGGGCCCGAGCGGCGAGGGGGCGTGCTGGAGCCCCTCGAACCCCTCCCGCTCCTCCGGGAGAAAGCGCGCGTCCGGCATGGCGTTCAAGAACAGCGGCCCGCGCGGGATGTGCAGCACCTCCCGCACCTGGGCGTCGAGGTCGATGGTCTCGCTCACCGGCATCTCCTCGGGCAGGGAGACGATGGAGAGCGCCGTGCGCTGCGGGTCGGTGAGGAGGGCCTGCATCCACTCCGCGTCGCGGCGCATGGGGCCGCGCGGCACGGTCTCGAGGAGCGCCGCCGGGACGCGGAAGAGCTGAACGGCGTGCCCGGTGGCGGGCGCGTCGACCACCACCATGTCCCAGCGCGGGCGCCCGCCTTCGAGCACGCGAGCCTCGTAGAGG
Organism: Anaeromyxobacteraceae bacterium; assembly: GCA_035499295.1. Lineage (GTDB taxonomy): Bacteria > Myxococcota > Myxococcia > Myxococcales > Anaeromyxobacteraceae > DATJZG01. The sequence continues at coordinate 47,422 of DATJZG010000062.1, read as the reverse complement.
ATCTTGCCCAGCATGAGCGTCTCCGGCAGCGCCGGGATGACCCGCAGGAAGAACTTCACCAGGCGGTTCTCGAACACCGCCTGGTAGAGGGCGCGGTAGCGGAGCACCATGAGGCCGTACTCCTCGAGCGCGTGCCGCGGGTCGACGTTGACGGTGAAGATGCCGGGGACCGCCTCCCGGGCCACCGGTCCGGCGGGCGGCGCGCCCAACAGAGGCGCCACCCGCTCCTGCACGTTCACCTCGGCCACCAGCACGCGCTTGCCGCGGCGGGCGGCCACGAGCGCCAGCGCCGCCGACACCGTCGACTTCCCCACGCCGCCCTTTCCCGTGACGATGAGCAGACGTCGATCGAGCAGTGCCGGGCCGTCCACGGAGCTTGACAAGCTATCGTCGGGAGGGCGAGAAGTCCACATGCTCCGCTCGCTCCTCAACCATCCCATCGTGAAACAGGCGCGCGCCGCCGGCGAGGCGCAGTTCGGCAAGGCGGTCGCCCAGCTGCTCTCCGGCGACCGGACCTCGGCGCTGCGGGCGATGCTCGCCGCCGCCGGCGAGGCGCGCCAGCGCCTCGACCGCGGGCTGCGCGCCGCGCTCGACGCCGCCCAGGTGCCCTCGACCCAGGACGTCGAGGATCTGAAGCGGCGGCTGGCGGAGATGGAGGAGCTCATCGACCGGCTGGCGGCGCGGCTGGCGCGCAAGGAATCGGGCGAGGACGACGGCGGCGCCGGGGCCGACCGCGAGGTCCCGCCCACCCAGGACGGCGGCTAGGGTCCCCGGCCCGACATGCGCCGCATCGCCTTCGTGAACGAGAAGGGCGGGACCTGCAAGACCACCCTTTGCGTGAGCACCGCTGCGTGGCTGGCCCGCGAGCGCGGGAAGAGGGTGCTCGTCGCCGACCTCGACACGCAGGGTCACGCGGGCAAGGCGCTCGGCCTCGACGTCCGCGGGCTGCATCCCACCGTCCGCGAGGTGCTCCTCGATCCGGCGCTCCCCCTGCGGGCCGCGGTGCGGGCCACCGCCGTCCCCGGACTCGAGGTCCTACTCGCCAACAAGGACCTCGCCACCTTCCCGCTCGACGTGGCCACGTCGGAGGACCGGGCCGACCGGCTCCGCAACCGGCTCGAGGCCATCCCGGTCGACGCCTGGGACGCCATCCTCATCGACGCGCCGCCCTCGGTGTCGCTCGTCACCGAGAACGTGCTGCGCGCCGCCACCGAGCTCGTCATCCCGGTGGCGCTCACCTACCTCGCCCTCGACGGGTGCGCGGAGATCCTCGACAGCCTGGAGCGGCTGCGGCGGGAGTTGGGCCGGGCGCCGCAGCTCACGCTCGTGGTCCCCACCCTCTACCGCAAGACCCAGCTCGCCGACGAGATCCTGGCGAAGCTGCGAGACCGGTTCCCGCGCCAGCTGGCGCGCACCGTGCTCGGCTTCTCGGTGAAGGTGGACGAGGCCCAGAGCCACGGGCAGACGGTCTTCGAGTACGCGCCGCGCTCGAGCGGGGCGGCGGCCCTCTCGGCCCTGGCCGACGAGATCTGGGGGCGGGGACTGCCGTCCTAGGAACCGGCCTACTTCTCGAGCTCGCGCAGTCGCTGCTCGAGCTCGTCCAGCCGGGTGACGAGCTGCTGCATGTCCTTGCGGATCTCGGGGAGGTTGGCGACGCCCTCGACGGCGGTGCGAACGCGCTCGTCGAGCCGGCGCTGGAACTGTCCCACCGCCTCCTGCGAGGCCGCGAGCAGGTCCTTCGCGCGGTCGCCGGTGGCCTGCCCCTTGGTGAGGAGCGTCTGCACCCGCTGCTCGGCCACGTGCCGCAGTCCCTCCACCTTGTCCCGGAGCTCGGCCTGGGTCTCCTCCACGAACTGCTGGGCGCGCTCGCCCCCGTGGCGGATGAGGTCCCGGAGCGTCCGGAGGCTCATCTTGGAGGTCTTCTTCTCCTCCTCGAAGATGATCTGGGCGAGGGTGACGCTCGTGAGGTCCTCCTTGGTGCGGTTGTCGATGATCTTGACCTCCGCGCCCGCCTTCACCATGTCGGCGATTTCTTCGAGGGTGACGTAGCGAGACTCCACGGTGTCGTAGAGCTTGCGGTTCGTGTACCGCTTGATCACCTTCGGCTCGCGACCGGCCGTGACTGCGTCGGCCGTCGTGGTCTGCTCGGTCATCTTTACCCCGGGTCTTTTCGCAGGGATGCGCTGTGCCGCAGTGCGGCATTGTGGTTGGCGCGGTCCTTGGTGTCAAGGGGATCCCGGTGTAGTGTGGAAGTGCAGCCGGAGCGGCCCCAATGGGCACGAGGCCCTCCGGGCGGGTTTCCGACATGCAAGGTGGGGCGCAATGATCGTCGTCTGCACGTCCTGCCGCGCCCGCTTCCGCGTCGCCGACGAGAAGGTGGGACCCCGGGGAGCGAGGGTCCGCTGCGCCAAGTGCAAGAACGTGTTCACGGTGGGCCCGGTGGCGACACCGGAGGCGAGCGCCCCGCCCGCGCCGCCCTCTCCACCCGCGGCGGCGCCCGCGAGGCCCCCCCCCATCCCCCGCCACGACGACCCGTTCGCCGCACCGGCCCCGCCCGCGGTGGCGGAGCCGGCGACCGGCGCCAACGATCCGTTCGCCAGCTTCGCCACCGGGGCGGGAACCCCGGAGCCCACCCCGCCCGGGTTCGGGCTCGAGACGCCCGCGGCGCCCTTCTCGTTCCCGGCGGAGCCGGCGCCCGCGCGCGCCGCCCAAGCGCAGGCGGCGCCGCAGTCCGGGTTCCTTCCGGTGACGAGCCTCGCCGACCTGGAGAAGACGGGCGCGCGCTTCCTCGTCGGGAGTCCCCCGCCGGTCGCGGACGAGTCGGACCTCGGCCTGGCCCTCGAGGAGCGGACCCCGGTCGGCATCCCGCTCGATCGGGACCTGGCGGTCGCCCCGGGGCCGGCCTCGGAGGCGGCGGAGCCGTTCGGCGAGGAGTTCCCCGCCCCGGATCCGGCCCCGGAGGTGGGCTACGGGCTCGACTACGAGCTTTCCCCGCCCCAGCCGGCGGAGGCCGGGGGGGAGCCGGTGGCGCTCGTCACCGAGGAGCCGCCCTTCGAGGTGAAGGGGCCCGCGCCCCGGGCGCCGAAGTCCGCCCCCGCTCCCGCCCCGGAGGCGGTCCCGCAGCGGGGGGAGGAGGCGGGCCCGGTCGAGGCCGACACCTTCGGCGGGCGCCGCCTCCACGGCGTCCTCATGAACGCCCTCTCCCTCGCGCTGTTGCTCGTGTTCACCGCCGGCATCCTGCTCTACTGGCGGGGGGAGAGCGTCCTCAACCTGGTCCGGAGGGCCGCCCGGGCCCCCGCCTCGGCGCTCTCCTCGGTCGCCAAGTCGAACGGGTACTACCTGACCTCCTCGGGCCGGCCCCTGGTGTACGTCCGAGGCGAGGTCCGCTCCCAGAGCGCCGTGCCCGTGGGGCGGGTGCGGGTGCGGGGGGAGATGGTCCAGGGGGGGCGCGTGGTGGCCCGGGCCGAGGGGCTCGCCGGCGCCGTCCCGACGCCCGAGGAGCTCGCCGCGCTCGTCTCCAGGGAGGAGCAGGAGAAGCTCGCCACCGTCCTCGCCCTGCGGGCCCCGCGGCAGCTCCCCCCCGGGCAGGAGCTCCCCTTCGTCCTGACCTTCGTCGACTACCCACCGGACATGGGAGAGGTGACGTTCCGAGTCACGGCCGATCCCGCGCCTGGTCCGTGACGGCCGTGCCCCGGGTCCCGAAGCCCTACGCCGACGCCGACGCGCTCGCGCGGCAGCTGGGACCGCTGGAGGAGGGCCCCATGCGTGCGCGGGCGGCGGGGCGCCGGCTCTCCCGGCTGGGGCCGGAGCGCGCCGCGCTCCTGCTCGCCGCGCTGATGGAGCGGGGGGCGGAGGGGGGGGCCGCCCTCTCCGCCGTGGGCCAGGCCCTCCTCGACCCGGGCGCCGGACTCGACTACGAGTGGAGGGCGGGCCTCTATGCCGCCGCGCAGGCGCTCGACCTCCCGCAGGTGGCGAGCCTTCTGCTCGCGCCCGGCCCGCAGCGCCCGTTCGAGGAGCCGCGCGACAAGTCCGACCCGGCGCTGGCGCATCTCACCCTGGGCCACAAGAAGGCCCTGGCACGCCTGCGCCGCGACCCCGACTTCCTCGCGCGGCTGGCGGCGGAAGGCGAGCCGGCGGTGGTGCGCGAGCTCTTGCGCAACCCGCTCCTCACCGAGCCGCTGGCGGTGCGCATCGCCTCGCGCCGGCCCGTCCGCCCCGAGACGCTGCGCTGCCTCTACGAGGACCGGCGCTGGCGGACGCGCAGGGGAGTGAGGCTGGCGCTGGCGCGAAACCCCTTCGTGGAGACGGAGATCGCGCTCCAGATCCTGCCGACCCTCTCCGCCCGCGAGATCGCCGAGATCGCCCGCGACGGTTCGCTCCACCCCGCCGTCCGGGCCATGGCGGAGCGGCTCGTCGAGAGCCGGACCCCGGGCGAAAGCTAGACCTTCTCGCGCTCCGAGGAGACCGGGGTCGCAGGCGCCGTCGGCTCCGGCCGCGCCGATCCGAGCTTCTCCCCCCCGGCCTTCTTGGGCGTCACGTCGATGGAGTCGTCCTCGCGCGTGGCGTTGCGGAAGTTCTTGATTCCCTTCCCCAGTGCGTCGCCGAGCTGCGGGATCTTGTTCGCCCCGAAGATGAGCAGCACGACCACCAGGATGACGAGAATCTCGCCGAAGCCGAGTCGCATGCGCGGTAGCATACCCTCGGGGACCCGAAGACGCCAACCGCTCCCGTGACGACGCCCACCGCATTCCCGCACCGGGCCGGAAGACCGCTCGTGCTCGGGCACCGCGGCGCCAGCGCCGAGGCGCCCGAGAACACCCTCGCCGCCTTCGCCCTGGCGATGCGGGGCGGCGCCGACGGCTTCGAGCTCGACGTCTGGCGCTGCGGCAGCGGGGAGGTGGTGGTCATCCACGACGAGGACACGGCCCGGGTGGCGGGCCCTTCGCTCCGGGTGACGAGAACCCCCCTGTCGCGGCTCGGCGAGCTCGACGTGGGCGGGTGGCGCGGGTCGGCGTACCGCGGCGAGCGCATTCCCCGGCTGGAGGAGGTGCTGGCGAACTTCCCGGCCGCGGTGGTGAACGTCGAGCTCAAGGCGGCGAGCCTGCCCGACCCGTCTCTCGCGCTCGCAGTGGCGCGCCTGGTGAGGCAGGCGCGCGCCGCCGAGCGGGTGGTGGTGTCGAGCTTCAGCGCCGGCCTCCTCGCCGCCTTCCGGCTCGCGGCGCCGGAGATCCCGGCCGGCTTCCTCGTCGACCGGCGCCGGATGTGGCAGCTCCGGACCGCCCTCGCCACCGGGCTGCTGCGCCCCCCGGCCCTCCACCCCTCGCTCGACCTCGCCACCGGCGATCGGGTGCGCGCCTGGATGGGGCGCGGCCTCCGCCTCGCGGTCTGGACGGTGGACGACGCGGCGGAGGTGGAGCGGCTCTTCGGGCTCGGGGTCGCCGCCCTCATCTCCAACGCGCCCGCGGCGGTGCGGGAAGCGGTCGGGCGCGCCGCCGGCGGCTGACGCAACCGGCCTGGGCCGCCGTCAGCGCAGCGGCTTCACCCGCCCGAGCTGCCGGGCGAGGAGCGAGGGATCGGCGGCGGGCTCGAGGCAGCGGCCACGCTCGCACACGTAGGCGGTGGGCCGGCCGCCCGGCGCACTCTTCCCGAGGGCCACCGGCGCGATCCGCGCGAGCGCCTCGACGCCGGCGCCGTCGGCGGCTCCGGTGATGGCGCGGTTCGGGAGGAAGGTCCGGCGGACGACCTCGAGGAGGGGGCGAGGGGGCTCCCCTCCCTCGGGCCAGACGAGCACCACCTCGAGCGGCACGTCGGTGGCGAAGTCGACGGCGAGCAGCATGTCGTGGAGCGCCGCCGGGTGACGGGCGAGGACGGGGGCGTAGGCGCGCAGCGCCCCCTCGGCGGTGCGGCGCCAGCGGTCGTCGGAGGTGAACGCCTCGAGGCGGAGCGCGTTGAGAAGCGCCACCGAGGCGCCACTCGGCTCGGCGCCGTCGTGCGATGGGCGCTCGCGGGCCACCAGCCGCTCCTGGTCCAGGGCGCTGCGGAACCAGCCACCGCCCTCCGCGTCCGCGAAGAGACGGTCGGTCTCGCCCGCGAGCCGCAGCGCCTCCTCGAGCCAGCGGGGGGCGAAGGTGGCCTCGTGCAGGTCGAGGAGCCCCTGGGCCAGGAAGGCGTGGTCCTCGAGGAAGCCCGGGCCCGACGCCCGTCCGTCCCGGTAGCTGCGCTGCAGGCGGCCCCCGACGCGGAGCCGCGCGAGCGCGAAGGAGGCCGCCCGCTCGGCGGCGAGCAGGTACGAGGGCTCCGAGAGGGCGCGGCCGCCGAGCGCCAGGGCGGAGATCATGAGTCCGTTCCAGGCGGCGAGGATCTTGTCGTCGCGCAGCGGATGAGGCCGCCTCTCGCGGGCGTCGAGGACCGCCCGCCGGGCCGGGGCGAGCGACTCCCATTCGTCCTCGTCCGGGACGGGGACGTGGAGGACGTTCCGGCCCTCGAAGTTGCCCCGGCGGGTGACGCCGTAGAAGCGGGCGAAGCGCTCGGCGTCCCGGCCCAGGATCTCCCCGAGCTCCCGCTCCTCCCACACGAAGAAGGCTCCCTCCTCGCCCTGCGAGTCGGCGTCGGTGGCCGAGTGGAAGCCGCCCTCGGACCCCGTCATCTCGCGGAGCACGTAGTCGAGCGTGGTGCGCGCCACCCGCGAGAGGTCGCGGCGGCCGGTCACCTGCCAGGCCTCGACGTAGGCGAGCGCGAGGAGCGCGTTGTCGTAGAGCATCTTCTCGAAGTGAGGCACGAGCCAGCGCTCGTCCACCGAGTAGCGGTGGAACCCCCCCGCCACCTGGTCGTGCATTCCGCCCGCCGCCATCCTCTCCAGGGTCTTGACCGCCATGTCCAGGGAGGAGGAGTCGCCCGACCGGCGGTGGTGGCGGAGGAGGAGCCGGACGGGGAAGCTGGAGGGGAACTTGGGCGCCCCGCGCGCGCCGCCGTTCACGGGATCGTAGACGCGGCGGTAGAGCTCGACCGCCGCCTCCACCGACTCCGGGCCCGGCAGCGACGCGCCGGGCGCGCTCCCCGCCATCGCCTGCCCGAGCGCCTCGGTGATCGAGGAGGCGGCGGCGGCCACCCGGGTGGGGTCGCCGCGGTAGACGGCGGCGAGCTCGCGCAGGATGGAGAGGAAGCCCCTCCCCGCCCCCCGGTCCCCGTCGTGCGCCGGGAAGTAGGTGCCGCCGAAGAAGGGGCGGCGATCGGCGTCGAGCCACACGCTCATGGGCCAGCCGCCCTGGTCGGTGAGCACCTGCACCGCCGCCATGTAGACGGCGTCGACGTCGGGGCGCTCCTCCCGGTCCACCTTGATGGCCACGTACTGCTCGTTCAGGAGCCGAGCGATCTCGAGGTCCTCGAACGACTCCTCCTCCATCACGTGGCACCAGTGGCAGGTGGCGTATCCCACCGACAGGAACACCGGCCGCCCGGTGCGCCGCGCCTCGGCGAAGGCCTCGTCCCCCCAGGGGTACCAGTTCACGGGGTTGTGCGCGTGCTGCAGGAGGTACGGGCTCGCCTCGAGCGCGAGGCGGTTCGCGTAGCGCGCCGCGTTCCCGTCGCGGTGGCGGGTGCGGGGCGCGCCCGGCCGGGCCGCGACGGCGAGGCCGATGCGCCGCTCCACCTCGGGCGGGAAGGGCGTCGCCCCCGGGGGGAGGGTGCTCTCGGGGTGGGACAAGCTCGGGACCTCCCTCGCGGCCTTGGCCGCCCTCGTGAACGGCGGACTTAACGAGCCCGCCCGCCCCTTGCCGGCGGAAGGTGGGGCGGGCCTCCCGCCCTCCGGCCCACGAGCAGCGTCGGCCCCCGGGCTCCCCGGGGGCGCTCCACGCTCCAGACGTGGCTCCCCGGCAGCCCCTCGGCCAGGGCGAGGAGCTCGTCGGGCCGGTAGCAGCGCAGCGCCGAGACCACCCCGTCGAAGAGGGCCAGGAGCGGCACGACGGGCAGGAGGTAGGTGAAGAGGAGGCGGGAGGCGGAGAACGGGCGCAGGAGCGGTGTAACCGCCCAGACGAAGAGGGGCGAGAGGAGTACGAGGAGGAGGCCGAGGAGGCTGCGCCGGGTCGCCTCGGCGGCGACGAGGGGGATGCCGCGGCGCGCGGCGTCGGCGAGGACGGCGCGCGCCGCCTTAGGCGGGAAGTGGTGGAGGCCGTCGAAGATGGTGCGCACGCCCTCGAGCTCGTCGGGCACGGCGTCGGCGGGGACCGCGCTCGGGAAGCCCTCGACCGCCCCCGCGGAGGTGCGGCGCAGGAAGGCCCAGGTCGCCGGGTCGGGGTGCAGATCGGTGAGCACCACCTGCGCCCGGGCCCCGAGCGACCGGGCCACGTCCTCCGCGAGCGCCGGCCAGGGGCCGCCGCCGCCCGAGCACAGGTCGACGACGCGGTCCGTGCGCGCGCCCCGCATGAGCTCCGCGATGCGCGGCGCCGCGGGCGCGAAGAAGCGGGTCAAGGTGACGACGCCGCGCAGGTAGTCGCCGAGCCAGCGCCGAAGCGGCCTGGGGAGGAGCGCGAGGTCGGTGAGCTCCACGAGCTGGAGCCGCGGCCACCGGGCGGCGGGGAGCCGGGAGGGCTCGGAGGCCGGCATGGCTATCCCTTGATCACGCCCATGGGGTCGAGACGCGCCACGCGCCGCGAGAGCCCGGCCGAGGCGACCACGCCCACCACCCGGGCCACGTCCTTGTAGGCGTCGCTCATCTCCTCCGCCAGCGTCTTCTTCCCGCGCGAGATGACCTCGATGCCGCGGTCGAGGAGCTCGCGGTGGATGGACCGGCCGCGGGCGAGCTTCATCGCTTGGTGCCGCGAGAGCAGGCGGCCGGCGCCGTGGCAGGAGCTTCCGAAGGTCTCCTCCATGGCAGTCGCGGTCCCGGCGAGCACGTAGGAATAGCGCCCCATGTCGCCGGGGATGAGCACCGGCTGCCCCACCGCTCGGTACGCCGCCGGGACCCGCGGGTCGCCGGGGCCGAAGGCGCGGGTCGCTCCCTTGCGGTGGACGAGCAGGCGCCGGGGCCGCCCATCGACGACGTGCTCCTCGACCTTCGCCACGTTGTGGCACACGTCGTAGAGGAGCCTCGCGCCCACGTCCCCGTCGGAGGCGCCGAGGGAGCGGCACAGGGCCTGGACCGCGAGCCCGGTCATCACCTGCCGGTTCGCCCAGGCGAAGTTCGCCGCCGCCTGCATGGCGCCGAGGTAACGCCGGCCAGCCGGGCTCTCGATCGGGGCGCAGGCGAGCTGCGGGTCGGGCAGGGCGGCGTAGTCGGGGCCGTAGCGGGCCATCTGGGGAGTGAGGTCGGCGAGGGCCTCGTCGCAGACCTGGTAGCCGAGGCCGCGCGACCCCGAGTGGATCTGGATCGCCACCTCGCCCTGCCGCAGCCCGTAGGCGGCCGCCACCGCCTCGTCGTAGACCTCGGCGACCCGGTCCACCTCGAGGAAGTGGTTCCCGCTTCCGAGCGTCCCGACCTGGTCGGCCCCGCGCTGCCGGGCGCGCTCGCTCACCAGGGAGGGATCGGCGCCGGCGAGGCATCCGCCCTCCTCGCAGTGGTCGAGGTCGTCGGAGGCGGCGGCGTAGCCCCGACTCGCGCCCCAGCGCGCGCCCCGGGAGAGCACCTCGTCCATCTCCCGCGGAGAGAGGCGGGGGATGGCGGCGCTGGCGCCGACGCCGGTGGGGATGGCCCGGTAGAGCTCGGCGGTCACCTCATGGCGCCGCTCGAGGACCCGCTCCGCCTCGAGGCGGGTGGAGATCACCCGCACCCCGCAGTTGATGTCGTAGCCGACCCCGCCCGGCGAGATCGCACCCCGCTCCAGGTCGACGGCCGCCACGCCGCCGATGGGGAACCCGTACCCCCAGTGGATGTCGGGCATGGCCAGCGACCACTTCACGATGCCCGGGAGGTGGGCGACGTTCGCCACCTGCGCGAGCGCCGGGTCGTCGGGGGCGGGCGGCCCGTCGCTGTAGACGCGTCCCGGCACCTTCATCCCGCCTTCCCGCGGGATCTCCCAGAGCCAGTCGTGGATCCTCCGGAGCTTCATCGGTCGCCCGTCGCTACACGTCGAGGATCACCTGGGCGCGCCATCCCCCCGGCACCGGCTCGAAGCGGGCCCGGTGGTAGGTCACCGCCTTCACGTCCGCCCCCTCCCGGTGCCGGGCCGGGTCGAAGCGGCCGAAGGCGACCCGGAGCTCCGCCCTCCCCGGCGAGAGGCGGAGGACCTCGCACGCCCCCGGGACGACGTGCCTCGTCGCGAAGCGGAAGAGCACCTCCCTCAGGGCGGCGACCGCGGTCTGGGCGAGGTCGGCCCCGCCGGCCGCGACCACCGTCTCCTCCGCGTCGGGCGTCACGCTTCCGCCGCCCGCGAGCAGGGCGCCGAGGGCGAGGACGAGCCGGGCGAGCGCCTCCTCCCGGGTGGCGCCCTCGGCCGCGATCCCGGTATCGGCGGTGTGCGACAGCTCCTGGTACGGCTGGGGCAGCTCGTAGCGCACCCCGCCATCGTCGGCGCCGCCGCCTCGCGCGGCAAGCGCCTCTGGCGGGTCGTCCGCCGCCGCCCGGGCCGGCGACCCGCGGCGGACGCGCGCCCGTTCACGGCGCGCCGTCGCGGCCGTGGAGGCGCCGGGCAAGCTCCCGCTCCCTCTCCCGGTGGCGGTAGCCCTCGGGGGGATCGGGCGGGGCGTGGGCGAGGAAGCTCGCCGCGATCCTCCCCAGGTAGGCGTCGAGGGCGAGGTGGCGGAACCCGAGCTCGTCGCGCGCCCGCGACGGGTCGAGGAACGACATCCAGCGCCCGCTGAACGGCGAGACGGCGACCGGCTCGAGCCCGGCCGACAGGAGCGCGCTCGCGGGGACCCGGACGAGCGGCGAGCGGGAGCCGAGGAGCTCGCGCAGCTTCTCGAGGAGGGCGTAGAGCGTCGGGGCCTCTTCCTGCGCGAGGTTGTAGGCCTCGCCGAAGGTCTCGGCGCGGCCGGCGGTCTCGACGAGGAAGCGCGCCACCTCCGGCCCGTAGACGTGGCGCACCGGCTCCGCGCCCCCGTCGGGCACGAGCATCGGGCCGCCGTCGAGGAGCCGCCACAGGTAGCTCTCGATGCGCCGGAAGTAGTCGAGCTCTCCGTTCACCATGGGGATGCGGACCCGGGTCGCCGGGAAGCCCTCCCGGCAGGCCTCCGCCAGGGCGTCCTCCGCGTCGCGCTTGCCGACCCCGTACTCCCACTCGCCGAGGTCGGGCGGGCCGGCCGGGCGCGGGAGGACCGGCCCGGGGTAGTCGCGCTCGCGGGCCGGCCGCGGGGCGCGCTCCCGGACAAGGTAGACCTGCCCGGTGCTCACCATGAGGTAGTGACCGACCCGACCGCGGAAGATCTTGCCCGCCCGGCGCCCGTCCTCCCCGCTGTAGCAGGCGAGGTCCATCACCACGTCGAAGCTGCGGCCGGCGGTGAGGCGCTCGAGGTCGGTGCCGCGGTCGCCGCGCAGCCTCTCCACCCGGTCCCCGAACGGATCGGGACGGCGCCCCCGGTTGAGCAGCGCGACGCGGTGCCCGGCGGCGAGCAGCCGCCAGGTGGCGAGGAGCCCGACGAACCGGTTTCCACCGATGACGAGGACGTTCATCGTTCCACCTCCTGTCCCGCTGCGGTGCCAGCTCCGACGTGGATTGGCACGAGCTCGCGCGACGAGATGTCGCGAAAGCGGAGGAAGAGCGCGACCGCGACCGCCACCAGGCCGGCGCACAGGCCCCACCACAGCCCGGTCACGCCCCAGCCGAGCGCGAGGCCCAACAGGAGCGCCGCGGGGAGCCCGAGGGCCCAGTGGCCGACCATGTTGGCGGCGAAGGTGAAGCGCGTGTCGCCGGCTCCGCGGAGCACTCCCGCCCCCACCCCCTGGACCCCATCGGCCACCTGGAAGACGCCGGCGACCCGGAAGAGGGGCGTGGCGGCGGCGGCCACGGAGGGGTCACCGCTCATCAGCCGGGCGAAGGCTCCGGGGAAGGCGAGGAAGGCCGCGCCCCACACGGCCATGAAGGCGGCGCCCGTTCCGAAGGCCACCAGCCCGGCGCGGCGCGCCGCGAGGGTGTCGCGGGCGCCCACCGCCCACCCCACCCGAACCGAGCCGGCGCTGCCGATCCCCACCGCGGCGTTGAAGGAGAAGCTGGCGACGGCGATGGCCACCTGGTGGGCGGCGAGCGGGATGGTCCCGAGCCTGCCTGCCAGGAAGCCGACCAGGGCGAAGATGCCCACCTCCGCTCCCATGTGGAGCCCCACCGGGAGCCCGACCCGGACGGCGCGAGCGAGCTCCTCCCGCGCCGGCGCGCGCGAGAAGCCGGAGCCGGAGGGGAGCCGCGCCACCGCCCAGGCCAGGACGGCCGCCTGGAGGAGGGTGGCGAGGGTGGTCGCGATGCCCGACCCGGTCGCCCCGAGCGGGGGGACGGCCCGGAGCGGCCCCGCCCAGCGCCCCAGGCCCGCACCCCCGAACACGAGCACGAGGTCGAGGAGGAGGTTCGCCACGTTGGCGAGGACCGCGCTCGCGAGCACCGCTCGCGGGGCGAGGGCGGCCTGCAGGTAGGATCGAGCGGCGAAGAAGAAGAGGAGCGGAGGCAGCCCGGGGAGCCGCGCCCACAGGTAACCGGAGGCCTGCCGGGCTACCTCGGGTTCGATGCCCCCGGGGACGAGCGCCAGGGGCGCGAGCGCGAGCGGGACGGCGAGCGCGGCTCCCACGGCCGCCGAGAGCCAGGCCCCCTGCCAGAGGAGGTGGCGCGCCCGCCCGGCATCCCGGGCCCCGAAGGCCTGGGAGACGAGCGGGTCGAGTCCCATCATCATGCCCATCCCGGCGACGGCCACCGAGAAGAAGAGGATGTTGCCGAGGCCGGTCCCGGCGAGCGGCACGGCGCCGGCGCGCCCGACCACAGCCGTGTCCACCACGCCCATGAGCGCCTGGGCGCCCGCGGCGAGGGCGAGGGGGAAGGCGAGCCTCGCGAGCGCTCCGACCTCCTCGCGGACGGTGGGGATCGAGAGCGCCATGGCGGCCGGGAACAATAGCCGCTCGAGTTCGGGGACGAAAGGAGCGGGCGGTCGGGGTAAGCTCCCGCGGCCCATGCGCTGGCCCCGCCCCCTGCGATGCCTAGAGCACCGCAACCTGCGCCTCTTCTTCGGCGGACAGGCCGTCTCGCTCGTCGGCACCTGGATGCAGTCGGTGGCCCAGGGCTGGCTGGTGTGGCGACTCACGCACTCCTCGCAGACGCTCGGCGCCGTCGCCTTCCTCCAGCAGATCCCGGTGTTCCTCTTCGGTGCCTGGGCGGGCTCCCTGGCCGACCGCCTGCCGCGGCGGGGCATCGTCCTCGCCACCCAGGCGAACGCAGCGCTGCAGGCGCTGGTGCTCGCGGTCGTCACCCTCGGGGGATGGGTAGAGGCCTGGATGCTCTTCCCCCTCGCTTTCATGCTCGGGCTCACCTACGCGTTCGAGATCCCGGCGCGACAGAGCCTGCTCGGGGAGATCGCCGGCCCGGACATGCCGAACGCCCTCGCGCTGAACTCGAGCATCGTCAACGGGGCGCGCATCGTCGGCCCGGCGCTGGCGGGAATCCTGGTCGCGGCGGTGGGGGAGGGCTGGGCGTTCGCCCTGAACTCCCTCTCCTTCCTCGGGACCATCCGGGCCCTCCTCGTCATGCGCGCTCCCCCGTCCCGGCCGGCGCCCCGTCCGGCGGGCACGCACCTCGGGGAGGGTCTCCGCTGGGCCTACCGGACGCCGCTCGTCCGCGCCCTGCTCGCGCAGCTCGCGGTCTCCAGCATCTTCGGGATGTCCTACGTGGCGCTCCTGCCGGTGCTCTGCGCTCGCGTCCTCGGAGGGGGGCCAGAGCTCTTCGGCCTGCTGCAGTCGTGCGCCGGGGCGGGGGCCCTCGGCGGCGGCGTGATCCTCCTCGTGCGCGGCGGTCTCGCGGGGCTCGAGCGGCGCACGGCGCTCGGCGCCACGGCGCTCGGCGGCGGCCTCGCCGTGGTGGCGCTGAGCCGCGCGCCCGCGCTCACCGCCGCCGCCCTGGTGGTGACCGGGTTCGGCTACGTCACCCAGACGGCGGGCACCATGACGCTCCTGCAGGCCCTCTCGCCGCCGCAGATGCGGGGGCGGATGATGGGGCTCTTCTCCACGCTCTTCGTGGGGATGTCGCCGTTCGGAGCCCTCGCCGGCGGCTTCGCGGCGGCGCGCTTCGGGGTGCCGCGGACGCTCCTTGCCGGGGCCACCCTGGTGCTCGGCGCGAGCGCCGCCTTCCACCTCGGCCTTCCCGGGCTGCGGCGCCGGACGCCGCTCCCGTCGCCGTGAGGATAGAGGACCGGTACTGGACGGGTATTCAGAGGCGTGGCACGATGCGCGCCGTGGTGGTCGTGGGCATCGACCCGGGAACGCAGCGCTGCGGCTACGGGGTGGTGGCGAGGGTGGGGAGCCGGCTCGAGGTGGTCGAGTCGGGCGTGCTCGTGCCCGGAGGCCAGCCCCTCCCGCACCGGCTGGCGTCGATCCTCGAGGGGCTCGAGGCGATCTTCGCTCGCGTCCGGGCCGAGGCGGTGGCGGTGGAGTCGGTCTTCTCGGGGGTCTCGCCGCGGTCGGCGCTGGTGCTCGGGCAGGCGCGCGGGGTGGTCCTCGCCGGCGCGGCGCGCGCGGGCCTCGCGGTCTTCGAGTACGCCCCCGCACAGGCGAAGCTGGCCCTCACCGGCAACGGCCTCGCCGAGAAGTCGCAGATGATGCGGATGGTCCGAGCCCTCTTCGGCGTCGAGCCCGGGCTGGCGGACGAGGCCGACGCCATCGCGCTCGCCGTCTGCCACATCTCCCAGCGGGCGCGGCGGCGCCTCCCGCCGGCGCGCCCCTCCCGGGCGAGGAAGAGCGCTTGATCGCCCACCTCGCCGGGACCGTCGCCGACAAGCGCGACGGGGAGGTGGTGGTGGACGTGAACGGCGTCGGGTACCGCGTTCGCGTCTCGCAGAGCTGCCTCGCGGCCGTCCCCCCGCGGGGGGAGAAGGTGCTCTTGCGGACCTACACCCACGTGCGCGAGGACGCGCTCGACCTCTACGGGTTCGCGAGCGAGGAGGAGGAGGCGGTCTTCCGCGAGCTCATCGGGGTGAAGGCGGTCGGCCCCCGCGCCGCGCAGAACATCCTCTCCGGCATCGAAGCGCGCGACCTCGCCCTGGCGGTGGCGAGCGGAGACGTGGCGCGGCTCACCAAGGTCCCGGGCATCGGCAAGAAGACGGCGGAGCGGCTGGTGGTGGAGCTGAAGGAGAAGCTGGTGGCGCTCGCCAGGGCCGCGGCGCCGTCGAAGGGGGCCGGCCGCGGGCCGGTCCTGGAGCAACTGGAGCACGCGCTCCTCGGGCTCGGCTACCGGCCCCAGCAGGCGGGGCAGGCGGTCGAGGCCCTCGCGGACGCCTCCCAGGGGCGCGCCCTCGACGAGCTCTTGCGGGAAGCGCTCAAGCTCCTGCGGGGCTGACTCGCTCACTGCGCGAATACGGTCACCGTCGCCGCGGAGGAGTGCACCTCGGTCACGACCGTCGTCCCGGCGGGGAGGGCCGGCGTGAAGGCGCCGCCGAGCGGCGGGAGCAGGATCTCGAACACCGCCGCGCCGGTGGAGTCGAAGAGGTAGGTGGCCGAATCCTGGTTGAGGAACTGCACCGGGGTCCCGGCTCTCACCGTCACGCACCAGGGGTTGCAGACTCCTCCGGTGACGGCGACGGTGTCGGCGCTCACGGCGCTCGCCGGGGTGCACGGGGTGCCACCGTCTCCGCCGCCTCCCATTGGCTGCGGCGGGTTGAGAGGCTGGCAGGCGCAGGCGAGGAGTGCGAGGCCCACGAGCGGGGCCCGGGTCCTGTCGCGGGGGTCGGACACGAATGGTAGGTTACCCCCATGGCGGTCCGGGCGGCACGGGAGGTTTCGGCGAAGGCCCAGGAGGGCGAGGAGCGGCTCGAGCAGTCGCTCCGCCCCGCCTCCTTCGACGAGTACGTCGGGCAGCCGAAGCTGGTGGAGAACTTCCGGGTATACGCGAAGGCGGCGCGCCAGCGCGGTGACGCCCTCGACCACGTGCTGCTCTCGGGTCCGCCCGGGCTCGGCAAGACCTCGCTCGCCCACATCCTCGCCGCCGAGCTGGAGGTGGCGCTGCACGTGACGAGCGGCCCGGCGCTCGTCAAGAAGGGCGACCTCGCCGGGCTCCTCACCGCGCTCGGGCCTCGCGACATCCTCTTCATCGACGAGATCCACCGCCTCTCCCCGGCGGTGGAGGAGGCCCTCTACCCGGCGATGGAGGACTTCCGCTTCGACGTGGTGCTCGGTGCCGGGCTCGGCGCCCAGACCATGGAGATGAAGCTCGAGCGCTTCACCCTCGTCGGGGCGACCACCCGGACCGGGCTGCTCGCGAGCCCGCTGCGCGACCGGTTCCCCATCCAGGAGCGGCTCGAGTACTACGGGGCGGCGGACCTGAAGGAGATCGCGGTTCGCGCCGCGCGCAAGCTCTCCCTCCCGGTGGACCCGGCCGGCGCCGAAGAGCTCGCCCGCCGGGCCCGGGGCACCCCGCGCATCGCCATTCGACTGCTCCTGCGTGCGCGCGACTTCGCCGAGGTGGAGGGCGACGGCAAGCTCACGCGCGCCATCGTAGAGCGGACGCTCGAGCGTCTCGAGGTGGACGCCCGGGGGCTCGACGCCATGGACCGGCGCATCCTCGCCATCGTCATCGACGTCTTCGGCGGGGGGCCGGTCGGCATCGACGCCGTCGCCGCGGCGGTGGGGGAGGAAGGGGACACGATCGAGGACGTCTACGAGCCCTTCCTGGTGCGAGAGGGATATCTCGCCCGGTCTCCGCGGGGGCGGCTGGCGCTCCCGGCGGCGTACGCCCACCTGGGGAGGGACCGCCCGCGCGGCAAGCAGGAGAGCCTCCTCTGAGCGGAGGTGCGCTCACCTCGGGACGGGGGCCGCTCCCCGCCTCCGCGGACCGGCGCGTTCCTCCGCGTCCGGCAAGCGGCTCCTAGGAAGTCTCTCGCCGAGCCACCGCGGGCGACGGGCGCGGAGCTCGCGCCCGCTGCGACACCGCAGTGGGTGAGTCTTCTCGTCGCGACCCTGGGTCCGGAAGGACGGCGCGGGCCGGTCAGGCGGGAACCGAGGGGTCCTGGCCGGGACGATTTCGCGCCATGGCCATGGCGAGGATCCACCCCAGGACGAATCCTCCCACGTGGGCGAAGAACGCCACACCCGCGCCGCTCCCACCCAGGAAGGCGTAGACCACCTGCAGGACGAACCAGACGCCGATGAAGAAGCCGGTCGAGGGGTAGGAGCGCCGCGGCGCGCGCGGGGCGAGGACCAGGTAGGCGGCGAGCACGCCGGCGATGGCCCCGCTCGCGCCCACCATGGGCACGAAGGGATCGCCCACCGCCATGGCGAGCAGGGTGTGGGCGAGCGCCGCCGCCACCCCGCTCGCGAGGTAGAAGAGGAGGTAGCGCCCGTGCCCGAGTGCCCTCTCCACGCTCGGGCCGAACACCCAGAGGAAGGCGAGGTTGCCGCCCAGGTGGGCCCAGCTGCCGTGGAGGAACATGCTCGTGAGGATGGTGAAGGGCGGGGGGACGATATCGCGCGGTCCGATGTCCCTGAAAGTCACCACCTCGTAAGGGATGACCCCCCCGACGAGCGCCGACAGCTGGATGCGCAGCTCGACCGGGTTCCCCGGCGGCCCGACGTTGAGTTGCCAGAGGAAGGCAAGGAGGTTCGCGGCGACGAGGGCCACCGTCACCGCGGGGCCGCGCTCGACGGGGGGGTCGTCCACGGGTGTTTTCACTTCGCGCTCGCCCTCTCTGTCTTATAGCCCGTCGCGTCAATCGTTGCGTGTTGGGGAGCAAGGCCTGACACGGCTGTCGCGATTCGCCGTCCGCCACGGCGCGCGCTGCCAGTAGAAGCGGCGCCAAAGTCTGTGGAAATGGCTAGTAAGCACTTGTCATTACTATAAGATTTACTGAAGTAGCAGGTTTTCCCGCGGCGAATGGCATTTTTATTGCTCCATACCATCGCGCACTGCGTGTACCGCGGCGCAACGAGAGGGCAGGTCGGGGGTTCGAGGTCGAAAGCGGAGGTCGTTCACATGGCGTACTGGCATCAGCGAACGGTCGGGAAGCGGGTCCTGTGTTCTGGAGTGGGTCTCCACTCCGGGCGGCCCGCGACGATCGTGCTCGCCCCTGCCGCGCCCGACGCCGGCATCACCTTCGTCCGCATGGACCTGAGGGCAGAGATCCCGGCCCGCTCTGCGTACGTGGCCGACACCACCCTCTCGACGAACCTCGCCGCCGGGGCGGCCCGGATTCACACGGTGGAGCACGTGCTCTCGGCCCTCACCGGCATGGGCATCGACAACTGCCGGGTCGAGGTCGACGGGCCGGAGATCCCCATCCTCGACGGGTCGGCCGCGCCCTTCGTGGCTCTCGTGCGCGAGGCCGGGGTGGTGGAGCAGCGCCAGGGGAAGCGATTCCTGGTCATGGTGCGGCCGGTGGAGGTGCGCGACGGAGACAAGCTCGCCCGGCTCGAGCCCGCCGAGTCGCTCTTCATCGAGTTCACCGTCGACTTCAAGCACCCGCTCGTCACCGACCAGGCCTTCCGGTTCGCCTTCTCCGATCGCGCCTACGAGCGCGAGGTGGCGCGCGCCCGCACCTTCTGCTTCCTGCGCGACATCGAGCAGATGCAGGCGGTGGGGCTCGCCAAGGGCGGGAGCCTGGAGAACGCCATCGTGGTCGACGACTTCTCCATCCTGAATCCGGAAGGGCTGCGCTTCCCCGACGAGTTCGCGCGCCACAAGGTGCTCGACGCCATCGGCGACCTCTCGCTCGCCGGCCTCCCCGTCATCGGACACTTCCGTGCCTACAAGAGCGGCCACGGCCTCAACCAGGCCCTGGTGAGGAAGGTCCTCTCCGACCCGAGCTGCCACATGGTGGTGCGCGTGAGCGCCGAGAAGGAGCTCGAGCCCCTGCGCCTCCGCCTGCCCCTGCTCGGCGGCGCCGAGGCGCGCTAGCCTCACCCCGGGTCGGGGCTCCGGGTGCTGGAGCTCTTCCACGCCATCGGCGACGAGGACTCGGCCACGGCGCGCCGGCGCGCCGCCGAGCTCTTCCTCCTCGACGGGATCGCGCTCCGCAACATCCACTTCGAGAGCCACCGCCAGGCCCTCGCCGACCGCGGCGGCAGCGGCACCGTGCCGGCCCTCTGGGACGGGCGCGAGCTGCACGAGGGGCTGCCGCGGGTGCTCGCCGCCCTGGAGGCCGGGAAGGGGCGCTAGCCTTCCCCTCACCACTTCCCGAAGCGCCGCCGCGCCTCGGCGGTGAGGGCGTCCCGGTGGCGGGGGTGCGCGACGGCGATGAGGGCCTCGGCCCTCTGGCGGAGGTTCTTTCCGAACAGGTCGGCGATGCCGTGCTCGGTGACGACGAAGTGCACGTGCGCGCGCGTCGTCACCACCCCCGCGCCGGGCTTCAAGTGCGAGACGATGCGCGACTCCCCGCTCGAGGCGGTGGAGGGGATGGCGACGATGGGCTTGCCGTCGTCGGAGAGCGCCGCGGCGCGCAGGAAGTCCATCTGGCCGCCCACGCCCGAGTAGAGCGCCTCGCCGATCGAGTCCGCGCACACCTGGCCGGTGAGGTCGATCTCGAGGGCGCTGTTGATGGCGGTGACGCGGGGGTTGCGCCGGATCACCTCCGGGTCGTTCACGTAGGCGATGTCCAGCATCTGCACGGCCGGGTTGTCGTCGAGGAAGTCGTAGAGGCGCCGGGTGCCGAGAGCGAACCCCGCTACGATCTTCCCGGGGTGGACCCGCTTCATCTCGCCCGTCACCACCCCCTTCTCGACCAGGTCCACCACGCCGTCGGAGAGCATCTCGGTGTGGATGCCGAGGCGGTGGTGGCCGGAGAGGGCCTGCAAGGTGGCGTCGGCCATGGCTCCGATGCCGAGCTGCAGCGTGGCCCCGTCCTCCACCAGTTCGGCGCAGTGGTGGCCTAGGGCGAGGTCGACCTCGCCGAAGGGAGGGTGGCGGAGCTCGGGGATGGGGTCGTCCCCCTCGACCGCGAAGTCGATGTCGTCCACGTGGATGAGGCCGTCGCCGTGCGTCCGCGGCATGAGCCGGTTCACCTGAGCGATCACCACCCGGGCGGCCTGGACGGCGGCGCGGGAGGCGTCGACGGAGACCCCGAGCGAGCAGAAGCCGTGCCGGTCCGGGGGCGACACCTGCACGAGGGCCACGTCCAGCCCGAGGAGGCCGGAGCGGAAGAGCTTGGGCACCTCGGAGAGGAACACCGGGAGGTAATCGGCGCGCCCCTCCTGGACCGCGCGGCGCATGTTCGGGCCCACGAAGACCGAGTTCACCCGGAAGCTCGGGGCCATCTCCGGCGCGGCGTAGGGGGCGTCGCCCTCGGTGTGGAGCTGCACGATCTCCACCACCCGCAGCGAGGGGGCGCGCGCGGTGAGCGCCTCGATGAGTCGACGCGGGGCGGCGGCAACGCTGTGGATGAAGATGCGGTTGCCGGACTGTACGGCGGCCACGGCCTTCTCGGGGGAGACGATGTTCAAGGCGGAACCTCCTCTGGACCCCGGACCATAGCAGAGGGCGCCTGGCGTGTGGGTCCGAGGCTAGAATGGCGGTGCGGTCCCGGGGCCGCGCAGGGAGAGAGCCATGACCCATGTCGCACTGGCCGCAGTCCTCGCCGCGGTGGCGGGCGCGGAGCCCCCGCCGCCCGCGCCGGACGGCGGGCCGGGCCCGGCCCCGGAGCTCCACGTCTACGGTCCGGGCGGCCCGCTCACCCCGATCCGGGGCTGCGCGGAGCGCTTCGCCCGGGCGAAGGGGGTGCGGATGGTGGTGGACGGAGGCCCGGAGGAACGCTGGTGGCCGAGAGCCGAGAGGGACGGCGACGTGATCTTCGAGGGCGCCGAGTACCTGCTCACCGACCTGGAGCGGCGACACCCCGGATTCGTCGACGCCTCCACCCGCGAGAGCCTGTGGCTGCGCTCCGCCGCCATCCTGGTGCGCCGCGGGAATCCCAGGAGGATCCGGAGCCTGGAGGACCTGGCCCGGCCGGGCGTGAAGCTGCTCGACGTGAACGGCGCGGCGCAGACCGGGCTTTGGGAGGATCTCGTTGGCAGGCTCGGAACGCTCGCCGCCACCCAGAGGAACATCGCGGTCGTGGCCACCAACACCGCCGAGGGAATCGCCGCCTGGAGGAACCGCCCCGAGCTCGACGCCTGGATCACCTTCGGAAGCTGGCATGACCGGCTAAAGGACGAGACCGATCTCGTCGAGCTCCCGGAGGCGCAACGGCTCTACCGCGGCACCCCGGTGGCGGTCACCCTCAGGACCTCAAGGCGCGACCTCGCCCTCGCCTTCGTCGCCTTCCTGAAGAGCGAGGAGTGCCATGAGGTCTTCCGGCAGGCAGGATGGAGGTAGTCCCGCGCCTGGATGCGGGGTGAGCCCCTTGCGAGCGTCGATGAAAGACCTCCGCCGGGCCGAAGGGCGCTCCGCGTCGCGGGCCGCGAGCCTGGTGTCGGAGCCCGGGCGCATCAAGCTCGAGTGGCTGGCTTCAATGGGGGGCCATCCTCGTCCAGACCGCCGCCGTCCTCTGGGTGCATGCCGCCGGCGTCGTCTCGCTGCCGGTCGGCGCGCTCCTCGGGCTGGTGGGGCTCGAGGTCGCCTTCAACGCCGGGCTCCATGCCTGGCTGCGGCGGAGGCTCGCGGTTTCCGGCCGGGCCCTCGCCGCGGTCATGCCCCTCGACACCGGCGTCTTGAGCGCGCTCCTCCACCTCTCCGGCGGCCCCTTCAACCCCTTCTCCGCCCTCTACGTGGCCCTGGCCGCCATCCTCCTTCCGGCGCGGTGGACGTGGATCCAGCTCGCCTTCAGCGTGCTCGCCTCCGCCGCGCTGCTCCCGCTCCAGGAGCGCCGTTCGGCGCCCGCAAGCACGAGGCGATGATGCAGATCCACCTGCGCGGGATGCTGGTGGCCTCGCAGCCGTCTTCATCGTCCTGGCGGCGTTCGCCGCGCAGCCCGGGGCCCGGGGGAGATCGCCACCCCGTCGCTCGCGGACGGAATGGGAGCACATCCAGCGGGTCCTCGCCGACAGCGCCGGGAACGTCTCCGAGCGCCGCTCGCTGCAGCCGAAGCTCAGGAAGTGGCGGCCCCCGCGCTAGAGACTAGCTTAGCCCCGACGCTTCCCGGGCCCGCTCCTCTTGCCGGGCAGGGGAAGGGCGACCATCGAGGCGTAGTGGGAGACGAGGCGGCTCAGAGTCCCCGCGTCGTCGGGCCAGAGCGGGCCCACCCTCACCACCCCCGGCAGCCCCTCGAGCCGGGGCCGCAGGCTCCGCAGCTCGTCGAGCAGGGCGCTCGCGCCCGCCTCGTCCCAGGCGCGCGCCACGAGCGGACGCGCGATCTCGAGGAGCTGGATCTGCAGGGCGTCGGAGACGGTCGCCACCGCGGCCGGGAGCCGGGCGGTCACCTTCTCGGGCCGCTCGAGCGCGAGGTCGTAGCTCGCGAGCAGGGCCGCGATCACCTCGGGAGCCTCGACGCCCCGCCGGGCGAGCTCCGGCGCGAGCGGGAGCCAGCCCTCGACGACCACGTGGCGGCGCACGATGGTCTTCCTGGCGAGGGAGACGAGGACCTTCAGGCCGATCCCCGCCGAGACCACGAGCGCGAAGAACGCCCCGACGACCTGGTAGGCGGGCCACTCCCCGGGCATGGTGCTCCTTTCGAGGCGCCGCAGCTGTAGCAGGTGGAGCCGCCCGTGGCAAACGAGGCCGAGCGGCTCCCCTCGACCCGCAGAGAAGGTGGCCGCGGGGCGCGCGGCGAGCGGCGTGACAAGGGGCGGCCCTTGTGGTGTCCTCGGTCGCGACCCATGCACGCCGAGGCGCCCCCCCACGCATGGCTCGCCGCCGGGCGCCGCCTGCTCGCCGCGGCGGCGGTGGCAATGCTTGCCTTCGCGGCGCCGCCCGCTCGGGCGGAGTCTCCGCCGCTGCGCGAGGTCCCGGTCCAGGCCCTCGCCGGCGCCGCGAAGAGCAACGTGCCCCTCGCCACCTCCAGCCTCGGTCTCGAGGTCGGCGTCGAGACGGCGAGCATCCTCCTCCTCGCCCTCCAGGGCGCGGAGGAGCTCGAGATCGAGTACCAGGCGTCGGGGATCCTGCTGCTCACCTTCCTCACCGTCGATGCGTCGGCCCGCTCCCTGCCCGACCATCGCGGCCCGCCCTACCGATACGTCCGGGTGCCGCCCGGCCGGGGGCGCCTCGACCTCGACCTCCTCTCGACCGCCCACTGGAGCCGGACGGGCATCCCCTACCTGCTCCTCGAGGGCTCGGGGCGCTTCATCATCACCCGGCTGCGCTACCGCCCCTCGCCCTCCGATCGGGCGTCGCTCCGGGAGGCGCTCGACCGCGCCGTCTTCTTCGCGCCCCTGCCCATCGGGTACACCACCGTCAACATCCTCGAGCCTCCCTACTGGAGCTACGCGGAGGGGAGCTTTCTCTACGACCGCCTGGGGGCGGCCTTCCTGGTCCTCGCCGGGATCCTGGCCCTCGGCTACCTCCTCGCCCGCAGGCGATCGCCGCCGGCGCCGGCGCTCGCCCTCGCCGCGCTCGTCGTGGCCGCGCCGGCGGACCTGCTCTTCCTCGGCAAGCTCGCCCGCGCCGCTCCCCTGTCGGTGCACCTCGACCCCGAGGCCCGGATCCGGGAGAACTACGCCTACGCCCCCAAGCTGGGAGCTCTAGCGGCGCTGGCGCGCGCCACCCTGCGCCCCGACGACCGGGTGGCCGTGGAGGGGCACGGGCCCGACTGGTTTGCCCCCGAGGCCCTCTGCTTCAACCTGGCCCCGAGGCGCTGCGTGACGATCCGGCCTGGGGAGCGGGAGTACGTTGGCCTCGCCGGGGTCGACCGGCTCCGGCCGGACGAGGTGGACGCCATCGTCTCCATCGACGCCGACCGGCCGCTTCCCGACGGTTTCTCCAGGGTCGCCGAGGTGAGCGACAACGCCTACATCGCCCGTCGCCGATGAGCTTCCTCCTCGCCGTCGCCCTGCTCCTCGGGAGCGGGCTCTCGCTCCTCTCGGCCCTGCGCCTGCGCACCGGTCGGTGGGCCGTTGACCTCCCCCTCTCCTGGTTCGCCGGGACAGGCGGCTTCGCGATGGGGTCCTTCGCGCTGCGCTTCCTCGCCGGGGTCCGCTATACCGCCGCCACCGCGCTCGCGGTCCTGGCGCTGCCGGTGACGGCGCTCGCCCTCCGGGCGCTCCTCCGGCGCGGGGGCCCGGCGCCCGCGGCCTCGGTCCCGCCCCCGGGCGGGCGCTGGCTCCCGCGCCCGGCTTGGCTCTTCGCGCTCCTCGCCGCCTACGTGGGGGCGACGACGGCGGTGGTCGTGCTCCAGGGGGTGAACACGCCCACGCAGACCGACGACGGCTTCCGGGTCCGCGCCTTCGCTCCCGTCCTCGCCTTCCGGGACGTCTTCGGGCCGGAGGCGCGTGAGGTGCTCACCATGGCCGGGCCGGTGCCGAGCTACGTCCCCTCCCTGGGATGGAGGCTCACCGGCGCCGTCGACCACTTTCACGTGAACGGGGCGATCCTGGTGAGCCTCGTCGCCTTCCTGGCGCTGGCGGTGGCGCTCGCCTCGTCGCGGGGGCGGCCCGAGCGCGGGTGGGCGGCCGCCTTCGCCGCGCTCTCGCTGCCGCTCTTCGTCTACCACTGCACCACCACCTACGCGGACGCGACGCTCGCTCTCTACCTCGGCGCCGCCTTCTTCTTCTTCCTCGAGTTCGGGCTCGAGGGGAGGGGCGCAGACGCGGAGCGGGCCCTCCTCCTCCTCCTCGCCGCCGCCATGGTGAAGCGCGAGGGGGAACTCGTTGCCGGCGCCGTGGGCCTGGTGCTCGTCCTCCAGGTCGCCTGGGAGTCGCGTCGCTCCGACCGCAGGCTCCTCGCCCGGCTGGGACTGCTCTGCCTGCCCTACCTCCTCGTCGTCGGCGCCCGGGTGGCCTCGGTGGGGGTGGAGGGCGCCTTTCCCTTCCTCCGCATGGCGGTCCACAAAGCGGCCGCGGCGCCCCCCGCGACGGTGCCGGGCGCAGGGCCCGGGGTCAGCGCCGCCGCCGCCCTCCCGCCGTTCCTCTGGGCCGTCTTCAGCTCCGGGAGCGCCGGGATCCTCTACTGGGTCCTGCCGGTCGCCGTCGCCCTGCGGCTGCGCGAGATCGTCGGGCGGCGGCTCGCCTGGGCGCTCGGCGCGGTCGCCGTGCTGCTGCTGCAGGCCGGGGTGACCTCGCTGTGGCTCTTCCCGGAGTACACGCTCAACCAGGGGACCGTGCACCGCCAGCTCATCCCGGTGTCGGTGCTGGCCTCGGTGTGGCTCGCCGCGCTCCTCGCCGGGGAGCAGGGTCCTCCCGAGCTGGCCGCGCTGCCGGCAGCCGTCGGGCCGGCCGGCCGCTCGAAGGCGAGGCGGGCCGGCTAGCGGGGAGAGCGAGGGGAGCGGGGGGCCGGCCGGCCCGGCTGGCTCAGGGCTCCTTCGCCTCGTTCCAGAGGCGCTCGAGCTCCTGGTACGACTTCGGGAACTCCGCCTGGAAGCGCAGGAACACCGGGACCGGGTAGCGGACGCCGCCGGCGTGCGTGCCCTCGAGCCCCTTCACCACCTTCTCCGCCATGGCGAAGGGGAAAGTGAAGGCCATCTCGTCGTCGGCGGTCAGGCCGAAGATCCGGTCGCCGTAGCACGGCAGGATCACTTGCGGCTCGCCGGTCTTGCCGGTGCGGATGACGATGTCGGAGCAGTCGCCCCGCCCGGAGAACTCGGCCTTCAGGCTTCCCCCCTTCTCGAAGAGGCAGGCGTTGAGGAGGCGCAGCACCTGGGCCGAGTTTCCGTACACCAGCACCGTCTCCGGCTCGAAGTCGATGCGGCCGAGCGGGCCGACGACCACGTAGGCGACCTCGTGCGGCTGGTACTTGGCGAGCGCGTCCTCGAAGCGCGCGCCGGCCTCGCGGCAGGAGGCGTACATGCCGTCGGCGAGCGCGCCGGAGGCGTAGTAGTCGTTCCGCTCCTCGAAGCCGAAGACCGCCTTGGCGATGGGGCAGGAGAGATCCTCGCCGTCGAAGGCGAGGGTCCAGCCGTAGCGGCGCGCGAGGCCGATGGACTGGCAGATGGCGACCTTCATGCCGAGTTGCTTGTGCGGGCGCTTCGCCTTGGAGGGAAGTGGCTCGCCGGCGCGCAGCGACCGGATCCCCACCGGAAAGGTCCCGACCCGCAGGTGCTTCTCCAGCTCGGCGTTCAACTTCTGGGCGTCCATGCGTGCCTCCTCGAGCGAGGGGGGACATGATGCGCCAGCGCGTGCCGTCACCGCAACGGGCCGCTATCATCGGCGCGCCGGAGGTGTGCGGTGGGCGAGCGGAAGACCGGGCTGGTGCGCGGCGAGGACGGGAAGCGAAGGTGCTTCTGGGGGGTCGACCCGGAGGAGTACCGGGCCTACCACGACCGGGAGTGGGGCTTCCCGGTCACCGACGACCGGCGCCTATTCGAGAAGATCTGCCTGGAGGGGTTCCAGTCGGGGCTCTCCTGGCTCACCATCCTCCGCAAGCGCGAGTCCTTCCGGCGCGCCTTCGCCGGGTTCGATCCGCGGGCGGTGGCGCGCTTCGGGGCGAGGGACGTGGCCCGCCTCCTCTCGGACCCTTCCATCGTCCGGCACCGCGGGAAGATCGAGGGCGCCATCGAGAACGCCCGCGGCGCGCTCGAGGTCGTCGGGGAGTTCGGGTCGCTCGCCGCCTACTTCTGGCGATTCGAGCCCGCCCCGGGCTCGCGTCCGCGCCGCGTCACCTGGGCGGTCCTCCGGGCGCTCAAGACCTCGCCCGAGGCGCAGGCCCTGTCGAAGGACCTGAAGCGGCGCGGGTGGAAGTTCGTGGGGCCGACCACCGCCTACGCCTTCATGCAGGCGATGGGGCTCGTCGACGATCACCTGGACGGCTGTCACGCGCGCCCCGCGGTCGAGGAGGCGCGCCGCCGGCTGCGGCGTCCCGGTCGGTGATGGGCCGCGAGGGCGGTCACCGGGAGCGATCGAGGAGGCGAACCAGGTCCGGGACCGAGTTCGCCCCGAGCTTCTGGAGCGCGTGGGCCCGGTGCACCTTGACGGTGTGCTCGCTCGTCCCCATCAGGGCGGCGATCTGCTTGTTGAGCAGCCCCTGGGCGACGAGGTCGCAGACCTGGCGCTCCCTCGGGGTGAGGCGCTCGAGGAGGGAGCGGCCCTCCGCCCGCGACTGGCGCTCGGCGCGCTCCGCCGCTCCACGCGCCACCGCGCGCTCGATGGCCTGCAGGAGCTCGGCCCCGTCGAAGGGCTTTTCCAGGAAGTCGGCGGCGCCCGAGCGCATCGCCTTCACGCTCGAACGCACGTCGGCGGTGCCGCTCACGAAGACGATGGGCAGGGTCGCCGCCGCCCCGGCGAGCGCCTCCTGGAGCTCGAGGCCGCTCATCCCCGGCATCTGCAGGTCGAGGACCAGGCAGGCGGTGGCCGGCCCGGAGGGGCGGGCGAGGAACTCGCCGGGCGAGCCGAAGGTCTCCACCTCGAGCCCGGCAGCGCGCAGGAACCCCTCCAGGGTCCGGCGGAAGGCCGGGTCGTCGTCGACCACGCACACGCGCGTCCCCAGCGGCAACGCCATGCCGCTCAACCTGCCGCACCTCCGGTCCGTGGTCAACCCGACCCCGGGACGCCCCGCCCGGTTCGCGCTACATTGCTCGCGGTGAGCCCGGCGCGCGAGACCCGGGGAGAGGAGAAGGCGGCCGCGGCGGGCCCGTCGCCGGACTCCGACCGCGCCGAGCTGGCGGAGTACATCCGGCGGAACGTCGTCGACGTGCGCCTCGCGAACGGGCTCGTCCTCGCCTGGTTCCGGGTCGCCCTGCGCATCGTGACGCTCGCCCTCTACGCCTACGCGTGGGTCCGCTACCGCGAGGCTCCGATGCCGGTCGGCATCGGCATCAACCTCGTCCACATCCTCGTGGCGGTGGGGGTCCTGTGGTTCCTCTTGCGGCGCCGGTCGATGCAGGCCGCCCTCTACGCCGGGGCCCTCTCCGACTTCGCTGCCGTCTTCATCGGGGCGTGGCGCGCCGCCGGGCGGCCGGATGCCGAGACCGGGACGGTCTACTTCATGGGGGTGTTCGAGCTCATGCTGCTCTTCGCCGCCCTGACGCTTCCGCGCAGGGCGGTGGGCCTGCTCGCCTTCACCTGCTGCGCGTACCTGGCGCTCCTCGCCGCCCGCTCGGAGATGCCGGTGAGCTCCGCGAGCCAGATCCTCGTCACCCTGGTGGCCTTCTCGCTCGCCGTCACCTGGGCCGGCGCGCGCCTGGTGGACCTGGCGGCGCGGACCGCCGTCGAGGCCTACAGCGGCAAGGTGATCCGGAGGCACCGCGACGAGCTCCAGCGGGCCGAGGAGGCCCTCCGCCGGGCGCAGGCCCAGGCGCAGACCCTCACCCAGCTCATCGTCCACGACCTGCGGAACCCGGTGGCCACCGTGGGGCTGAGCCTGGAGGCGCTCGGGCCGGCGGTGGAGCTCCCGGAGGCGGCGGAGGCGCTCCAGATCGCGCGCGAGGAGACCGAGCGCCTCTCGGAGATGATCGGGGACCTGCTCGTCGTCTCCCGCCTGGAGGAGGGGCTGGCGGCGGAGGCCGCGCCGGTGGAGGTGAAGCCGCTCCTGGTGAGCGCCGTCCGGGCGGCGGAGGCGCGGGCGGGGAGCGCCGTCCGGCTCGAGGTCAGGGCACCGGAAGCCCGGGCCTCGCTCGACGGGCCCCTCGTCCGGCGCATGATCGACAACCTCCTCTCGAACGCCATCCGGCACGTGGGGGAGGGCGACCGGATCGAGCTCTCGGCGGAGCCCCTCGACGCCGGCCTCCGCATCGCCGTGCGCAACACCGGTCCGCCGGTCCCGGAGGAGGCGCGGGCCTACATCTTCGAGAAACACGTGAGCCAGGGGCGGCGCGACTGGCGCAACGCCGGACTCGGCCTCTACCTGTGCCGCCTGGTGGCCGAGGCGCACGGCGGGTCCATCGCGGTGCGAGACCGCCCGGGCTGGAACGTCTCCTTCGAGGCCGACCTCCCGGCCGCGCCGGGATAGCGCCCCGCGCGAGCCGGCGCCGACCGATTTTTCGACCCTCCTCCCGACTCGTGGTCTCCTCGCGAGAGAGCGGAGGGATTCATGCTGGAGATGGTCGACCTGGGGCGGTCCGTCGACCGGCAGGCCTACGAGAAGGCCTTCCGGGCGTCGCGCGACCGCCTGGAGCAGCTCCAGCGCCGGGTGTACCAGGCCCGCGCCCCTACCGTGATCGTGATCGAGGGGTGGGACGCGGCTGGCAAGGGCGACACCATCGAGAAGCTCGTCGGCCGCCTCGACCCGCGGGGCTACAAGGTGCACGCCACCCACGCCCCGACGCCCGAGGAGGCGCTGCGCCCCTTCCTGTGGCGCTTCTGGATCCGCGCCCCCGCACGGGGCGAGATCGCAATCTTCGATCGCTCCTGGTACCACCGCGTCCTCGTCGACCGGGTCGAGGGAGACGCCCCGCGCTCGGTCTGGCAGCAGGCCTACGCGGAGATCAACGCGTTCGAGCGCGAGATGGCGGACGACGGCGCCCTGGTGGTCAAGTTCTGGCTCCACATCTCCGCCGACGAGCAGCGGCGGAGGTTCAAGAAGATCGAGCAGAGCAAGTTCGACCGCTGGCGCATCACCAAGCAAGACTGGAAGGCCCACCGGCGCTACCCCGCCTACTTCGAGGCCGCCGAGGAGATGCTGGAGCGGACGAACACCGCCCAGGCCCCCTGGGTGGTGGTGGAGGCGACCGACAAGTACTACCGCCGCCTCAAGGTGCTCGACGAGGTCGGCCGCGCCATGGAGGCGGCGGTCTCGGCCCTCCCGCCCGCCCGCCCGGCCACCTCCCATCCCCCAGGCCCCGAGGCGCGCAAGGCCGAGTTGCGCGCGGCCCGCAAGCTCCACACCCCCATCCTCGACGCCGTCGACCTGTCGCCCCGGCTGGCGCCTGGGCGCTACCAGAGGGAGGTGAAGAAGTACCAGGCTCGCCTGCGCGAGCTCGAGTTCGCGTGCTACGAGCGCCGCCGCCCGGTGGTGGTGGTCTACGAGGGCTGGGACGCGGCCGGCAAGGGCGGGAACATCAAGCGGGTCATCGGAGCCCTCGACCCGCGAGGCTACTCGGTCATCCCCATCGCCGCTCCAGCCGGCGAGGACGCGAGGCACCACTACCTATGGCGCTTCTGGAGCCGGATCCCCAAGGCCGGCCACTTCGCCATCTTCGACCGCTCCTGGTACGGGCGGGTGCTGGTGGAGCGCGTGGAGGGGTTCTGCACCGAGGCGGAGTGGCGCCGCGCCTACCAAGAGATCAACGAGTTCGAGCTCTCGCTCGGCCACTTCGGCACCATCGTGGTGAAGTTCTGGCTCCACATCTCCCGGGAGGAGCAACTGCGCCGCTTCCGGGAGCGCCAGCGCCTGGCATTCAAGCGATACAAGATCACCGAGGAGGACTGGCGGAACCGGGAGAAGTGGGACCTCTACCGGCTGGCGGTGGCTGACATGATCGCGAACACGAGCACCCGCCACGCGCCCTGGACCATCGTCGAGGCGAACGACAAGCCGTGGGCGCGCGTGAGGACGCTCCGCACCCTCGCCGAGGCCATCGAGCGCGGGCTCGAAGAGAAGCCGGCGCGAGCGCGCAGCGCCTGAGCCCGCCCCTCGCCTCAGGGGGTTTCGGAGAGCTCGATCCGCAGGGTGCCGCCCGCCAGCAGGTCGGACTGGGCGAGCCGCTGGCCGATCTGTCGGGTGCCGATCCGCGCCCGCCTCACGAAGACACGGGCGGGCGTGGGGTGCGGGGCCTCGATGACGAAGGAGGCGCCCGGCAGCGCCAGCGTGGCGCGCTCGAAAAGCGGCGTGCCGAGCGCGTAGTCGCCCGACGCCGGCACGTCGGGGAAGAAGCCCAGCGCGGAGAACACGAACCAGGCCGACATGGCGCCGGCGTCGTCGTTGCCGGGCAGCCCGCCGTGCCCCGCGTCGAACGCCCATCGCGCGTCCCGGACCGCCGCGGCCGTCCGCCAACCCTCCCCGGGGAAGAGCGTGAAGATGTAAGGGAACGCCATGTCCGGCTCGTTCCAGGTCGCGAAGCGCCCGCTCGCGAACAGGCCCTGAAGGCGCGCCACGTAGGCGGACGGGCCTCCGGTGGCGGCCGCCTGAGCCAGGACGGCGTGCGGGGCGTAGAAGGCATACTGCCAGGCGGTGCCCTCCACGAACCCCGGGCCGCCCGCGTCCCGGCGGAGCGGCGCCGAGCCCTCGAGCGCGTCCGGGTCGAAGGGGGCGTACCAGGTGCCGTCCTGGTGCCGGGGGCGGAAGAGCTCCGTCGACGGGTCGACGAGCGTCGTCCAGCTCGAGGACTGCGCCGGGAGCGAGGGGTCCACCTCCACTCCCAGGGAGGAGCCGAGGCTCGCGAGCGCGTAGTCGTCGAGGGCGTACTCCAGAGTGGTGGACACCGGGCCCCACACGGTGACGCCCTCCTCGATGGGGACGTAGCCGAGCGACCGGTAGGAGGCGTTCCCCGGCCGGTGCGGCGGCGAGGAGGTGGTGTCGAGCGCGGCCGCCTCTACGAGCGGCCACGCCTGCCTCGCCAGCGAGGCCAGGTCCGAGGGCAGCGGGCCGATGCGGGCGACGGCGTCCGCGAGGACGATGTCGGCGGGATCCCCGACCATCATCTGCACCTCCGAGCCGCACAGCTCCCACTTGGGAGGGACGCCCGCCTCGAGCGTCATCCGGAGCAGGGAGCGGAGCATCTCGGCCTGGCGCTCGGGATAGAGGAGCGTGAGCAGGGGGTGCACGCCGCGCCAGGTGTCCCACATCGAGAACACGTGATAGCGAGGGTGCGAGGGGTCGGAGCCGGTCCCCCCGCCGAACCGGCGGTAGGAGCCGTCGACGTCGCTCGCCAGGCTCGGGTGCAGGAGCGAATGGTAGAGCGCGGTGTAGAAGGTCACGCGGTCTGCCTCCGCGCCACCCTCGACCTGGATCCGCGCCAGCGCCGCATTCCAGGAGGCCTGCGCCGCGAGGCGCAGCTCGTCGAAGCTGTTCGAGCCGCCCTCGGCGTCGAGGTTGGCCCGCGCGCCGGCTACGCTCACGTAGGAGACGCCGACCTGCATCTCCAGGGAGGGGTCGGCCCCGACGTCGAACCGGAACCAGGCCCCCACCGCTCCGGTGGCGTCGGCCGCCGTCCCCGGCACGCCGTCCTGCCAGGTGCCGAAGGCGGCGGCGGGCCGGGCGAAGCGCGCCACGAAGTAGACGGTCTGCCGGTTGGACTGGAAGCAGAACTGGCCCGTCTCCACCTGTCCCTCCACCTCCCGGTTCGACACGAGGTGGACCTGCCCGCTCGGCGGGAGCCAGGAGAGCGAGTACGCCGCGTCGATCATGACGCTCAGGCCGCCCCGGCCGGCGGAGAACCGCAGCGCCGCCACCCGCGGGGAGGCGGTGAGCTCCACCCGCACGCCGGGCTCGATGAGGTCGACGGAGTAGTAGCCGGGCCAGGCGCGCTCGTTCTCGCGCGCGGCGCCGTAGGCGTCGTAGGTGGTGGCGATGTCCGCGGCGCTCGCCGCCACCACCGGGGCCCCGAGGTCGGGGCAGCCCACCCCCGAGAGGTGCGTGAGCCCGAAGCCGTGGATCTCCGCGTCGTCGTCGACGTAGCCGCCGGCGGGGATGGGGAGACCGTTCAGGTAGTCGGCCGCCGACGGCCGCCGCGTGTGCGGGCTCGGCGCCACCATCCCCCACGGCACCGTTGCGCCCGGGAAGGTGTTGCCGTCGCCGTGGGTGCCGATGAACGGGTCCACCCACTGGGCCACCGAGCCCGCCGCCCAGCCCGGGGTGACGGGCGCCGGGTAGACGGTGGCCGGGGAGCCCGGCGCGCACCCCGCCGCGGCGAGCGCGGCGACGGCGGGAAGGGCGCGCCACCCCCGCGCCGGGCGCCCCGCCCTCGCCGGTTCCCGCTCGGCGATCTCGGAGGGCGTCCCGGGCCGAGGAGGGCTCGAGCGCCGCCCGCCCGCTCGTGCGGGCCCGGCTCCTGCCTGGCGCGGATGCGCGTCGCTCACCTCGGCGATCTTGCCGCCCCCGCCCGGTCCGCACCCTGCCCCTGTCAGAGCCGCCCCTTCGTGGCAAGGAAGATGGCGAAGTCGAGGCCGCGATTCGGGCTCCACACGTTCTCCTCGAGGCCGACGTCGAGCCAGGTCGACCTCGAGAGCGCCACCGACACCCCCAGCAGCAGGTAGCGCACCCCGGCGTCGATGTCATAGAGCCAGGTGTCCTTGAGGGGGGAGGTGCTGGCGGTGACCTGCAGCTGGAAGGCGAGGGAGTCCCAGGGGAGCGCCGTGAACCCGAGGTGAAGCGAACCGTAGGGCTGCGTCGGGATGCCCACGGCACGAAGGTTCGCGGTCGGCACCTCCGCGTCGACCTGCAGCCGCACCGCGAGCCAGTGGAGGGTCCAGCCCGCAAAGGCGCTCCCCCCGACGTCCACCTCGCCGCTCCCGAAGGGATAGCGGCCGGTGGGGAGCTTCAGGGCGGCCCGCAGGGCCAGGGCGGGCCAAGGCCCCTGGGCGTCGAGGAGGAGGTTCTTGAGGCCCAGCCACGCGTCTCCAACCCCCGCCTCCGCGCCGTCCACCCGGACCGGCTTGCCGAGGTAGCTCACGTCGAAGCGGGTGAGGCCGCGAGGGCGGGTCTTGCGCGCCGGGTTGGCGGCGTTGAAGAGTCCCTCCACCGCTTCGATGGGGCCGTCGAGGAAGCCGCCGTAGTCGAGCGTCATAGGGAGGGCGAGTTCCACCTCCAGGCCGGGGGCGATGCCGTAGCGCAGGAACCCCGTCACGAAGGCCGACTCCAGGTCGACGTCGATGGCCGCGCGGGGTCCGGCCTCCACCAGGATGGTGTTCGAGTAGATGAGCCGGACCTCGCCCTCGAAGGTCCGGGGGGCCGCGACGGACGGCGCCTCGAAGGGAAGCTGCAGGAACAGCCGCTGCAGCCCACCGGCCTCCTCCCAGGAGAAGGGAGGAGGAATGTCGCCGGCCCGGGCGCTCGGAGGGAAGAGGCAGGCGCAGGCGCCCAGGATCGCCCCGGCGATCCTCGCGTTCCCGGCCCCGTCTCTTCCGTCTCTTGGCTCCAGGCGAGAGCGCCTTTCCGGGGGCAAGGAGTGAGTGCGAGTCGAGCGCTACCCACTCGGCGGCTGGCGGCGCCGGGCGACGATCGCGCTCGCGAGCACCTGCGCGAAGACGAGCGCGAGGGGCAACCAGGTCGCGAGGGGGCTTTGGAAGGCCGAGAGGTCCCCGCGGAGGACGAGGCTGCGCCCCATGTCGAGCGCCGCCACCACCGCGGTGGCACCGAGGGCGGTGCCGACCGGGGAGGAGGGGCCGAAGCGCCCGAAGTACACCGAGAACACCATGGCGGCGAGGAGGGGGGCGGTGGCGGCGCTCACCGCCAGTGCGACGTTCTCGGAGGAGAGGAGGCGCGCCACCCCCTCCACCGCGGCGCAGAGCACCCAGAGCGTGAGGGCGTGAAGGAGGAGGGCCCGCAGGCGCTTCACCGCCTCATTGTACGACGGGCGCGCGCGCTTCCACGAGAGGAGGGCCGCTCTCCCGGGCGGCGGGCGCTCGAGCGCCGCGCTACCCCTTTCGGCGCGCCGCGGCCTGCTGCGCTTGGATGGCGGTGAGGGTGATGGTGAAGACGATGTCCTCGACGAGGCAGCCCCGGCTCAGGTCGTTCACCGGCTTCGCGAGCCCCTGGAGCATGGGGCCCATGCTCACCACGTTGGCGCTGCGCTGGACGGCCTTGTAGGTGACGTTCCCCGAGTTCAGGTCGGGGAAGATGAAGACGGTCGCCTTGCCGGCCACCGGGGACTTGGGAGCCTTCTGCCGCGCCACGTCCGGCATGACGGCTGCGTCGTACTGGAGGGGGCCGTCGACGAGCAGGTCCGGCCGCACCTTCTTCGCGAGATCGGTGGCGCGGCGGACCTTCTCCACGTCCTCCCCCGCGCCGCTCGCGCCGGTCGAGTAGGAGAGCATGGCCACCCGCGGCTCGATGCCGAAGGCCCTGGCGGAGTCCGCGCTCTGGATGGCGATGTCCGCGAGCTGCTCGGCGGTGGGGTTCGGGTTCACGGCGCAGTCCCCGAACACCAGGACCTGCTCCGGCAGGCACATGAAGAAGACGCTCGAGACCAGGTTGCAGCCGGGCACGGTGCGGATGATCTGGAGCGCCGGCCGGATGGTGTGAGCGGTGGTGTGGACGGCGCCCGATACCAGGCCGTCCGCCTCGTCGAGGGCCATCATCATGGTGCCGACCATGATGCTGTCCCCGAGCTCTCCGGCCGCGATCTCCGGGGTCATGCCCTTGTCCTTGCGGCGCTCGACGAGCGGCTCCACGTACCGCGAGGCCACCTTGGCCGGGTCGACGATCTCGATCGACGGGGGCAGGGTCACGCCCTGCCTCTTCGCCACCTCCGCGACCTCCTCCGGGTTGCCGAGCAGCACGCAGCGCGCGATGCCGCGCTCCTGGACGATGCTGGCGGCGACGACGGTGCGCGGCTCGGTGCCCTCGGGGAGCACGATGCGCTTGTTCGCGCTCCGCGCCGCTTCCACCAGCCGGTGTCGGAAGGCCGGCGGGGAGAGGCGCTGCGGTCGCCCGGGGACGGAGAGCGTCTTCAGCCAGGCGGTGTCGATCCGGTCGGCGATGGCCGTCATGACCCGGTCGACCCGCTCGGCGTCGTCGGTGGGGATCTGCAGGTTCATGGCGGCGACGGCGCTCGCCGCGGCGTAGCTCCCCTGCTTCACGGCCAGCACCGGGAGGCCGGTCTTGAGCGCCTGCTCGCACATGGCGAAGACGTGCTCCTCTGGCTCGACGCCGCCGGTGAGGAGCAGGCCCGCGAGCGGCATGCCGTTCACGACGGCGAGCGCGGCCGCGACCACGATGTCGCTGCGGTCGCCGGGGGTGATGAGGAACGTCCCGGGGTGGAACACCTTGATGGAGCCGGGAACGGCCATGGCGCACAGCGCCACGTTCCGGATCCGCCGGCGCTCGTAGTCGCCGGCGCGGAGCACCTTGGCGCCGAGGGCCTCCGCCAGGTCCTTCACCCGCGGAGCGGCGAGGGCGCCGTGGGAGGGGACGATCCCGATGGGATGGAGCCCTTCGGCCTCCACCGCGGTGGCATAGGAGCGCAGCTCCTCCGCCGACAGCTCCTCCTCCTCCACCGCCGCGTCGACCCAGTGAGTGCGGAGCTCCCCGGCGGGAGCGCTCCGGGAGCGGGGGGTGACGCGGTTCACGAGGCAGCTCACCGGCCTCCCCTCGGCGAGGCCTCCGAACCCGCGGGCGGCGATGGCGAGTGCGCTCGCCAGCTCCGCCGGCGTCTCTCCCCGGGGAGAGGCGACGAGCACCAGGTCGGCGTCGAGCGCCTTCAGCATGAGAGCGTTCACCCGGGTGCTGTAGACGATCCCCGGCTCGGGCCACATGCCCTCCACCACCAGCACGTCGGCGCCCTCGGCGGCGCGGCTGCACAGCTCGACCACCCGTTCCATCAGCGTCTGGTCGTCGCCCGTCGACAGCAGATCTTCGGCGTCGCCCGGAGCGATGGGCTCGGGAGGGTCGAGGTTGGCGCCCAGCCGCATCAGGGCGACGGAGCGATCCTCGCCGCGGGCGGCGATGGGCTTCGCGAACGCGACGCGCACGCCCTGGCGATCCAGGGCGCGCACCAGTCCCAGGCAGGCGGTGGTCAGTCCGACTTGGCGGCCGGCGGGGGCGACGAGCAGGGTATGGGCCATGATTCCCGGAAGTGACAGGCGGTGAGGGTTGGAACTCGCGAGGCCGTCAGGCCGCCGCGCTCTTCTTGCCGGCGATGATCTCGGCGGCGTCCATCGCGATCATCAGCTCCTCGTTGGTCGCGATCACGGCGGCCAACGGCTGCCCGCCCGTGGTGATGCGCCCCTGGGCGTCCCTGCCGTGCCTCTCGTTGGCGGCCGGGTCGAGCTTGAGGCCGAGGAACTCGAGCAACTCGACGATCTTCCCGCGGACCCGCACCGCGTTCTCGCCGATGCCACCGGTGAAGACGAGCGCGTCGATGCGCCCGAGCGACACCACCATGCCGGCCGCCGCCTTGGCGACGGAGTGGCAGAACTTCTCGATGGCCAGGGCCGCGCGCTCGTGCCCGGCATCCGCTGCCTCCTGCAGCGTCCGCATGTCGTTGCTCAACCCGGAGATGCCGAGCAGGCCGGAGCGCTTGTTGAGGGCGTCCATGACGTCGTCGGCCGACCGGTGAAGGGCCCGCTTCATGTGGGCGATGATGGAGGGGTCGATGGACCCGCTGCGCGTGCCCATGACCACGCCGTCGAGGGGCGTGAGCCCCATCGTCGTGTCCATGCTCTTGCCGTTGCGCACGGCGGCGAGGGAGCAGCCGTTGCCGAGGTGTGCCGTGACGATGGCGTGATCGGCCGGATCGAGCCCGAGCTGCTGCACCGCCTGCCCGGAGACGTAGCGGTGGCTCGTGCCGTGGAACCCGTAGCGCCGCACCTCGTACTTCTCGAACCACTCGTACGGCACCGCGTACAGGTAGGTCTGGGGCGGCATGGTCTGGTGGAAGGCCGTGTCGAACACCGCCACCTGCGGGAGGTCGGGGAAGAGCTCCTGAGAGATCTGGATGCCGAGGAGGTTCGGCGGGTTGTGGAGCGGGCCGAGGGGGATGCACTCCTTGATCTTGGCCACCACCTCCGGAGTGATGGGGATCGAACCCGAGAACCGCGCGCCGCCGTGGACCACCCGGTGCCCGATCCCGGCGATGTCCGTGGCGAGCCCCACGCCCTTCAGGAGCTCCACCACCGCTCGGAGCGAGGTGTCGTGGTCCGCATGGTGCAAGTCGCGCCGGTGGGTGGCGCCGTCGAGCTTCCAGTCGAGCGTGGCGTGCGCCGAGCCCAGGCGCTGAGCGATCCCCGAGATGGACTCTCGGCCGGTGGCCGCGTTGATGACGGCGAACTTGGCCGAAGAGCTTCCGCAGTTCAGCACGAGGACGTTCATCCACTCCTCCACGGTACGGCGATCGACGATCCGGAGAATCGGAACGCGAGTGTTCCGTTCAGAGAAACGCCGAGTAAAGACGCGATGAATGCCGGACCGTAAGCCTCGCTGCGTCGGATGGCTTCGAACTCACACCCTCCCACTTTCGACGTTCCCGTCGCAAGGGGGGGGGCCGCAGCAGCGGGAGCGCAGAGGGCGAGCTCCGGGTCCGCGTGCGCCCGCATCTCCGAGGTCCCGCCTTAGCGCGGCGCGTCACGCGGAGAAGGAAAGGGGCCAATTCCCGCTAGCTTCCCGCGAGCCGCTCGCGCGGTTCGCATTTCGCGGACGGGCGCCGCCTCGGAAGCATGAGCCCCCGCGCACTCGCGTCCCGGGCGCGCCCAGCCGCGAGGCCGTCGCGCCCTTCGATCTTGATCCGGATCACTGCGCGCTCCGAAGGCGCGCCGCGCGCGGTCAGAGGAGTGGAGGAGGCCGCGAAAGCGCGCGCCCATCGCCTCACAGTGAGCACCCGGCGGCGGCTCCCCGGGAAAGGCGAGGCTGCGCCTCGGCGAGGCGGCGGCACCCATGGCGGGGGAGGCGTTCCCATTGGTGAAATTGCCGTGCGTCAATGTCAATCGATGCGCGAAC
Organism: Anaeromyxobacteraceae bacterium; assembly: GCA_035499295.1. Lineage (GTDB taxonomy): Bacteria > Myxococcota > Myxococcia > Myxococcales > Anaeromyxobacteraceae > DATJZG01. The sequence goes on along the minus strand of DATJZG010000062.1, from coordinate 8,768 downwards.
CCCTAGCTTCCTGCCTTCGTCGCCCACCCTCTCGGGAGAAGAGCCATGTCCGCCGGAAGAATCCTCGCCTTGGCCGTCCTGTGCGTCGCCCCCGCGGCGGCACTTGCCTCCGGAGGGCACGACGCCGTCGGGTGCAACGGCTGCCACTCGCTGCACGCGGCCAAGGCGGAGCTCATCTTCGCCGTCCCCGCCAACGCGAAGTACCAGAACCCCGTCACGCACGAGCCCTATTCCGGCACCACCGCGCTCTGCCTGGGGTGCCACCAGGACTCCGACAAGGGCGGCCAGGGAATCGCGCCCATCTCGGGGCACGTGAGCCACCCCTTCGGGCTCAAGGCCGTCAACCCGAAGGTCGCCAAGGTCCCGGGAGAGCTCCTGCGCGAGGGGGGCCGGTTCGAGTGCCTGGGGTGCCACGATCCGCACCCGTCAAACCCGTACTACCGGTACCTGCGCGTCGACACCGGCGCGAAGGGCCAGTCGATGGACAAGTTCTGCGCGGTCTGCCACCCCATCAAGGCCGATCAGGCCGTCGCCGCGGAGAAGGTCGTCCTCTTCACCAGCATGGACGAGACCGGGAACCGCGTCCTCGCTCCCGCGGACGGCGCACCCGCGAAGGCCCCCGCCGACAAGCCGGCGAAGAAGAAGGCGAAGGCGAAGTAGCCGTCGCCGGGGCGGGCCCGTCCCGCTACCACCCCTCGCGGCGTCCTTCCCGGCCGCGGGCGCGCTCGCGTCCGCGGCGCGGCGGTCTCGTCCGGCTCACTGCCGTTCCCGGCTCGCGGGCGGGACGAGACCGTTCATGCGCAGATACACGACCAGCTGCCCGTAGTGGTCGAAGCTGTGCCAGGTGACGAAGTTCGCGAGGCCGAGGCGAGTCCCGCGCAGCCGGTCCTTCGGTCCCACCACCTCGAGCAGGTTCTTTTCGCTCACGCCGGCGATGGCCTTGTGGCCCTCCGCGAAAGCGCCCTTGAGGAAGGAGACGCAGTCCTCCTTCGTCTTGAGCCTGGCCGGGCCGCCCTTGAGGTCCTCCTCGGTGAGCGAGGAGGGCTCTCCGAGCAGGGTGGCGGAGGCGAGGTAGATCGCCGCGGCGACGTGACCGACCTGCTGCTTGAAGGTCCGCACGCCCTTGAAGCCTTCTCCGGGGGGCGCGAAGTCGAACTTGTCGGCGGGCATCGCCTCGACGAGCGGCACGAGATCGTGCTCGACGAAGCCGAACTGCCGGTCGAGGCTCTGGGCCACCGAGGTGGGTGGCTCCATTGCCGGGGGTGCCTTGGGGGGCGGCGCCGCGGGGCCCTGGGAAGCCTGCGCCTGGGGTGACGAGGCAAACGCGAGGCCGAGGATGGACACTGCGACGGGCAGGAGCTTTCTCATGTCTTCTCCGGGAGGCGCGTCGGGCGAGTCATGCGCGTCCCGGTGTTAACTCCGGGGTGTTCGGGCCGCCACCGGTCGGCGGGGGCGAGCGCCCGCGCGACGCGCACGGCGGCCGGGAACCGGAGGGGATTGACGGCGTTGGCCTCGATGACGATGGCGCGCGGGTCCATCGAGCCGCCAACGGGACCTCGGAGAGGAAACATTCTCGGGTCCCCGGTTGTGCCGGGCCCCCTCGCGCGCTATGGGTCCCGCTCTTCTCTGTCCGGCCGGATCCCCATCGGCGCGCGACAGGGGGGGTCACATGCAAGTGGTCGCAGTGCTCCTCGCCGCCCTCGCGCTCGCCCCGCCAGAAGGATCCGGGGCGAGAGCGGCGATCCCCGTCCTGGTCGAGCTCTTCACCTCCGAAGGATGCTCCTCGTGCCCGCCCGCGGACGCGGTCCTGGCGCGCCTCGTCCAGGACCAGCCCGTCCCCGGAGCGGAAATCGTGGCGCTCGGCGAGCACGTGGACTACTGGGACGACTCCGGGTGGAAGGACTCCTTCTCCTCCCCGAGATTCACGGAGCGGCAGGAGCTCTACGTGCGCAGGCTCCGCGTCGCGAGCGCTTACACGCCGCAGCTCGTGGTCGCTGGCCGCTACCAGGTGCTGGGGAGCGACGGCAGCGCTGCGCGGGCGGCGATCGCCACCGCAGCCCGCACCCCGTCGGGAGAGGTCACCCTGCGGGTCCTCCCCGGCCCCGACTCCGGCGGCGCCGTGGACGTGCGGGCGTCCTGGCCGGGCGGCGGCGACGCCGACGTCGTCTTGGCGCTGGTGGAGGACCACGCCACCACGCGGGCCACCGGCGGAGAGAACGCGGGTCGCACGCTGGAGCACGCCGCGGTGGTCCGCTTCCTGTCCACCATCGGATCGGCTCGGGGCGCCTTCGCCTCCCGCGTCCCCATCGACCGGCGACGCGTGTCCGGAGCCGGCCGGGTCGTGGTCTTCGTGGAGGCGCCCGGCGGGGGGCCGGTCCTGGCCGTAGCCGCGGCGCGGCTCCCGCCGCGCTGAGGGCACGTCTGGGGGCGTGGGGGCGCGCTCCCACCGGCCGCTCAACGCTCCCAGCGGTACTCCATCCGGGCGGCCGCGGCGAGCGCCGTCTCCTCTCCCGCGAACCGCTCCACCAGGTGGAGGGCCATGTCGATGCCGGCCGACACGCCCGCGGAGGTGACGACTCGACCGGCGTCCACGAAGCGGCGAGCCCGGTCCCACCGCACGTCCGGCGGGGAGACGGAGACGACCCAGTCGAAGGCGCGCCGGTTGGTGGTCGCCTCGAGCCCGGAGAGGGTTCCCGCGCTGGCGAGGAGGGCGGCGCCGGTGCACACGGAGGCGAGGACCTCCAGCTGGCTCGCCCGCTCGCGCACGAAACGGACGAGCGCCTGGTTGCGGTACTCGGCACGGGTGCCAGGCCCTCCCGGCACGAGCAGCACGTCGAGAGCGGGACAGTCGCCGAAGTCGTGATCCGGCGCGATCCTCGTCCCACCCCGGATGGCGAGGGGGGCCTTCGCCTGCGCCACCGTGACAAGCCGGAACGGGCGCGGATCCTGGGGTCGCGATCCCGGCCACTCCGCGATGGCGAAGGCCTCCACGGGGCCGAAGACGTCGAGCGGCTCCGCCTCCGGGAAGAGGAGCACTCCGACGGTGAGCGTGCGACGGTTGGGAGGGACCACGCAGGGAGTATTCCCGGGGTCCCGAGGTCGCTCAAGCCCCTCGCGGAGGCTGCCGGCCGCGGGCTACGGCGGCCTGGGCGGCGGCGGGGGAGCGCCCGGAGGAGGAGGCTCGGGCGGCCAGCCGGCCGCCCCTCCCGCGGCCGGCTCGAGGCCGACGTAGCAGGCGGGCGGGTCGAGGACGTTCCAGTCCCCGGCGGCGTCGATGAACGAGATGCAGCCGACCGGGAAGAGGAAGACGCAGAGGAGGACGTCGGCGGCGATGTAGCCACCCCCGGGGGTCATCCGGAAGGGACAGGGCCGGGGAGGGAGGCCCGGGGAGGCCACCTCCACGAGGGGAGGGCGCTTGCGGTCGATCGCGATCGAGGCGGGCGTGCGGGCCGCCGGGACGCCGTTCACCCGCACCTCGGCACCCGGGGGGTAGGAGTTCACGGCGAGCATCTCGAAGCGGCTCGCCGTGATGGCCGCGCAGCCGCCCCAGACGTTCGCGAGGAGCGCCAGGGACGCGATCGAGGCGAATCGGCTCACGGAGATTCCTCCTCAGAAGGCGGGCTCGACACAGCCACCGAACGCGGCCCGAGCCAGGGCCAGCAGGGCTTAACCCCGGCCGGCCGCACTTCAGGCGAGCGCGGCGAGCACGTCGGCCTCGGGGGGGTGGTCGCCGGCTTCCCGGCTCAGGTGGCGAAAGAGGACGCGGCCGTCGGTGTCGACGACGAGCACTCCCCCGAGCTGGAAGGCGTCGCCCTGCGTGCGCCCCTGGCGGAATCCGCCCCGCAGCGCCCGGGCGGCGTGGAGGAGCGATCTCCCCGAGAAGAGCGTGCCGACGAGGCTGCGGCGCATCCCCAGCGCGCGATAGGTGGCGCCCGAGGGGTCGACGAAGACGGGTGTGGTGATGCCCATGTCCTCCCGGAAGGCGCGGGCGAAAGCCTGTCCGCCGTTGCCGACCGTGACGAGCTCGCCGCCGCGGTCGTGGATCTCGTCCTTGTGGCGGTGCAACTGCACCGCTTGCTCGCGGCAGAAGAGTCACCCGAAGTGGCGCACGAAAGCGAGGACGGCGGTCCGCTCCGCCCACAGCGCCCCCAGCGGGCGCGGCGCTCCTTCGAGGTCTAGCACCGGGAGCCGCGTCACCTCGTCCGGGATCCGATCCATGGCCATGGTCTAGCATGGCGGCGGGGCGGGGGGCGCCCGAAGAGGGAGCCCGGTCCGGCCCTCGCCCTCACTCCACCTCGATGGTGCCGGAGGCGACGAGGTTCACCGTGCTCGTGCCCGCCTCGAACGCCGGCGGGGTGACCTCGGCGGCCGCGGCGCTCATCCGCGCCACGGCGAGCGGGCGAGGGCCGGGCGCGAAACCACCGGTGCTGAGGGTCATGTGCCGGATCCGGTAGCCCTTGCCGCCGAGGGCCTTGGTGACGATGTCGGCGCGCGCCCGGAAGGCGGCGACCGCGTCGGTGACGAGCTCGCTCTCCGTCTCCCGCCGCAGCGAGGGCGAGGCGCTGAAGCTGATGCCCGCGACCTGCATCGTCGACTCGAGCTTGCCGATGAGCGCGGCCATGGCCTGCACGTCCCGGGACTCGAGCCGGACCTCGGTGCGGCCGCGCCAGGAGGTGAGCTTGCTGGCGCGATCGTAGATGGGGTAGGTCTGCGCGTGGCCGCTGCTCGCCTTCACGGTCTTGAACTCGCCCGCGGTCTTGAGCGCCGCGGCCGCGACGCGGTTGAGCTCGTCGGCCACCTTGGGGGCGGACGGGTCGGAGAGCTCCGCGTAGAGGCTCGCGTTCATGAGGTCGTTCGCCACCTCCCTGGAGACGTCCACCTGCAGGTCGACCTGGGTGAAGCGAGCCGGCTCGGCGGGCGACTGGGCCAGGGCGGCGGCGGCCCATTGCGCCCCGGCGACGGCGAGAAGGACGCGGCAGCTCATTTCAGCCCTCGGGAAAGGCGGGTGAAACCTCGGACTCCTGGACCCGGCGCTCAGGATAACCAGTCCGGCGAGCCCTCGGCAGGGGGAACACCCAGGGGGGACGGCGGGTCCTCAGGGATCGGCAGCGTCGGGGACGGCGGCCTTCGGGTCGATCCGGCCCTGCTCGAACTCCTCCGCCTCGACCGCCGCCACGTCCGAGAGGACCCGGCGGGCCCGGGCGACGTCGAGCTCGCGCTCCCACCGTGAAACCGCGACGGCCGTCACCCCGTTCCCGATGAGGTTGGTGACGGCCCGGGCCTCCGACATGGCCCGGTCGATCCCGACGAGCAGGGTCAGCCCGGCGATGGGGAGGTCCCCGACCGCGGAGAGCGTCGCGGCCAGGGCGATGAACCCTCCCCCGGTCACGGCCGCGGCCGTCTTCGAGGTGAGGAGCAGCACCCCGAGGATCTCGACCCACTTCCAAGGCGCGATCGCGGTCTGGGTCGCCTGGGCGACGAAGACGGTGGCGAGCGTCAGGTAGACGGCGGTGCCGATGAGGTTCAGGGAGTACCCAAGGGGTACGACCAGGCCGACCACGGGCCGGGAGCAGCCGAGCCTGCCCATCTTCTCCATGAGCAGCGGGAGTGCCGGCTCCGAGGAGGAGGTGCCGAGGACGATGAGGATCTCCTGCCGGATGTAGCGGAGGAAGCGGAAGATGCCGAGGCCCGTCCAGCGGAGCACCGCTCCCAGGACCACGAGCACGAAGAGGGCACAAGCCAGGTAGAACACCGCGAGGGTCTTGCCCAGCCCGAGAAGCGTGCCCAGGCCGAACTTCCCCACCGTGAAGGCCATCGCCCCGAAGGCGCCCAGAGGGGCGACCCGCATGACGATGGTCATGACACGGAAGAGCAGGGTGGAGAGGTCCTCGACGAACTCCAGGACCTCCCTGCCCCCCTCCTTCAGGGCGCCGAGCGCGACGCCGAAGAGGATCGAGAAGAGGATGACCTGGAGGACGTCGTCCTTGGCGAAGGCGTCGACGACGTCCCTGGGAATGATGCCCAGCAGGAACTCGCTGACGGTGAGGGCCCTGCCCGCGGTGGTGTAGCCGGCGATCGCGCGGGTGTCGACGCTGGCGGGGTTCACGTTCATTCCCCGGCCCGGCTGAGCCAGGAAGCCGGCGAGGAGCCCGGCGAGCAAGGCGAGGGTGGTGAGGACCTCGAAGGCCACGATCGCCTTCAGGCCGACGCGGCCCGCCTTCCGGAGGCCTCCCACCCTGGCGATCCCGGTCACCACCGTGGTGAACACGATGGGAGCAATGAGCATCCGGACCAGGCGGATGAACCCATCGCCGAGCGGCTGCAGCGCGATCCCGAGCCGGGGGCGGAGGACGCCGACCAGCGTCCCCAGGACGGCCCCGGCGAGCAGCTGCGCCCACAGGGTCCGGGCGAACCGCCTCATGGCCCCTCGACGGGCGCGGTGCCGCCGGCGACGTCGGGGACGGCCGCGTTCGGGTCGACGTGACCCTCCGTGTACTCCTCCGCCTCGACCACCGCCACGTCGGCGAGGACCGCGCGGGCACGGTCGACGTCGAGCTCCCCCTCCCACTTGGAGACGACCACCGCGGCGACGCCGTTGCCGATGAGGTTGGTGATGGCGCGGGCCTCCGACATGAACCGGTCGACGCCGATGAGGAGGGTGAGCCCCGCCACCGGGATGTTGCCCACGGCCGACAGCGTGGCGGCGAGGGTGATGAACCCCCCTCCGGTCACGGCCGCGGCTCCCTTGGAGGTGAGGAGCAGCACCGCCAAGATCTCCAGCTCCTGCCCGAAGCTCACCTGGGTGTTGGTGGCCTGGGCGATGAACAGGGTCGCCAGGGTCAGGTAGATGGAGGTACCGTCGAGGTTGAACGAGTAGCCCATGGGCACGACGAGCCCGACCACCGGCTTGGAGCAGCCCAGCCGCTCCATCTTGCGCATCAGGAGGGGGAGGGCGGACTCGGAAGACGAGGTCCCGAGCACGATGAAGAGCTCCTCCCGGATGTAGCGGAGGAAGCGGAGGATCCCCAGGCCGGCCCGGCGAACCACCACGCCCAGGACCAGGATCACGAAGAGGAAACTGGTGGCGTAGAAGGCGGCGATGAGCTTCCCGAGGCTGAGCAGGCTCGCGATCCCGTACTTCCCCACGGTGAAGGCCATGGCGCCGAAGGCGCCGATGGGAGCCACCCGCATGATGATGGCGATGATCCGGAAGAGGACGTGGGAGAGCCCGTCGATGAGGTGCAGCAACCGGGCCCCGTCCGCCTTCAGGGCCGCGAGGGCGACTCCGCAGAGGACGGAGAAGAAGAGCACCTGCAGGATGTCGCCGCGGGCGAAGGCGTCGAAGACGTCCTTGGGGATGATGTTGAGGAGGAAGTCGGCCGTGCTCATCGAGTGGCCGGCGCTGGTGTAGGAGGCGATCGAGCTCGCGTCGAGGGAGGCCGGGTTCACGTTCATCCCGGCCCCGGGTCTCGCCAGCTTCCCGACGCCGAGGCCGATGGCGAGCGCGAGCGTGGTCAGCGCCTCGAAGTAGACGATCGCCTTGAGCCCCACCCGGCCGACCTTCCTCAGATCGCCCATCTTGGCGATGCCCGTCACCACCGTCGTGAAGACGATGGGGGCGATGAGCATCTTCACCAGCTTGATGAAGCCTTCCCCGAGAGGGCGCATGGCCGCGCCGAGCGAGGGATTCAGGTGGCCGAGCACGGCGCCGGCGAGTACGGCGAGGAGGACCTGAGCGTACAGGCTGTGCGCGAGTCGTTTCACGCGAGGCCCCTTCCGTCGCGGTGCTCTGTCGAGCGACTCTACACGCGCGGCGCCCGCGAGCGCCACCCCGGTTCACTCCGCGAGGGCAGGGCGCCCGCCGAGGCCGGGGGCCGGCGAGTCGCCCGCGTCGGCCGGGAGGGCCCGGCCATGGCGGGGTGAGGGGAGGCGCGACGGCGCGCTGCGTTACCCTTCGATGCCGGAGGAGAGCCCAAAGGTTTTCTTCAGGGCGACGCGCCGGCGCTGCCCGGCCGCCCACGAAGGTCCTTCGGCCGCGGGAGGCCGCTCCAACAGGGCCGGTGGTGCCGGAGGGAACCGTCGACTAGGTAGGCGCGAGGGCCGCCCGCGCGGCCCACATCGACGGGAGACTGCGATGAGACTCCGTTGGCTGGCAATCGCCGTTTGCTCCGGCCTCGCGTCCCTGGGGACCTCGCCATGGGCGCAGGAGCGACACGACGAGCAACGACACGAGGAGCAAGGAAAGCCTTCTCACCCGCCGCCCAAGACCAACACCCGGCAAGCGCCGCCGCCGTACAAGAGTCACCCACCCGGCGAGCACCCGCACGGGCCGGTGGTGCGCCCCCATCCCGTCCGGGTGATGTCTCCCCGGCTGGTGGTCCGCGGGCACGCCGAATGGGCCCACTGGAACCACCCGGAGTTCGCGCGCCCCGTCTACTATTGGGAGTGGAGCGCGATTCGCAGCGTCACCTGCATCGCGGAGGATTCCTACGGCGATCAGTACCCGGTTACCGAGGTCGTCACCCCGGGATTCAACCTGGCCGGGATGACGGCCGTCGAGGACGCCGCCCTGGACCGGTGCTACGCGGAGTCCGGCCAGGACCCGACCTGCTACCTCGCGACCTGTTCCCACTTCTAGGCGGGGGATCCCTCAGCCCCCGACCCGCTCGAGGAACCGCTCGCGGCGCTCCGCCGGCCAGCGGCCGCAGTAGGCGGGCCGCTGGGCGATGATGCGCCTGGTGCAGAGGCTGCAGGTCGGCGTGCAGGGG
>DATJZG010000061.1:0-68315 GCA_035499295.1 Anaeromyxobacteraceae bacterium | reverse complement strand
CGATGGTGAGGCGCCGCGCCATGAAGCCGGCGAGCCCCGGGCCGGTGAAGACCCGCATGAGCCCCGACTCGGGGCGGGCGAAGAGCACCGAGGCCACCAGCAGCGAGAAGCCGATGCCCCCGTAGAACGAGACGCGCGTGTAGGCGGCGAACCCGCGCAGCGGCTCGACGCCGTAGGCGTACCCGATGACGGCCTGCAGCGGGACGAGGCCGGCGGCGAGCGCGAGCAGCTGGGCGGGGCGGCTCCCGCGCGGGGTGAGCACGTCGGAGAGCGCGAGCGCCACCCCGAGGAGGAGGAAGGCGAGGGCGCTGTTCGGGGCCATCCGCCCGCCGTGGGAGGTGGCGGCCGCCGCCGAGAGGTCCCTCACCAGCACCTCGTCGATCTCCATGTTCACGCCGGTCAGGTACTCGAGGAGCGTGAGGGCGCCGACGAGCGCCACCGTGGCCCCGGCGAGCTTGGCGAGGAAACGCGCCCGCGTCCCCGAGCGCCGGGAGGCGAGCATTCGGGCCGCCATGCCCGACACCACGAAGCACACGGCGGAGTTCGCCTTGGTGGTCACCGCCCCCGGCAGGCCGGCGCGCAGCAGCGGCACCCCGAGCGCCCAGCCGGCGAGGACCGCCGCGCCCAGGAAGGCGGCCGCCTCCGCCGAGGCGCGGGCCAGCATCTCGAGGGTCCGGGCGAGGCTGCGCGAATCCAGTTTCATCCGGGGTGTGTTCCATGTTCTCCCTGTGGAACCAGGATGGCAAGCAGGCCCCGGGGCGGGCCGGCCGCGAATGGACGTCCGGCCTCGCCGTGCTACGCTCGCCCCTGGAGGTCGCCATGAGGCTCACCCCGCTCGACGTCCAGCACAAGCGCTTCGCCCGGGCCCTGCGAGGCTACCGGTGCGAGGAGGTGGAGGCCTTCCTCTCGCTCGTCTCCAGTGCCTTCGAGGACCTGGTGAAGGAGAACATGGCCCTGCGCGAGGACGGGCAGCGCAAGGACGAGGCCATCGCCGAGCACCGCAGCCGCGAGCGCGTCCTGCAGGAGACGCTCGTCACCGCCCAGAAGGCGAGCGAGGAGATCCGGGAGGGGGCGCGCAAGGAGGCCGAGATCGCGCTCTCGGAGGCCGAGCTCCAGGCGGAGAAGATCGTCCAGGGGGCCCACCAGCGCTTCGTGCGTATCGTCGACGACATCCAGGAGGTGAAGCGCCAGCGCCTCCAGTTCGAGGCCGGCCTGCGCTCGCTCGTCGAGAGCCACCTGAAGCTGCTCGGCGCCTTCCGCGAGTCGGGCGGGGACGACCCGGTCGAGTTCATCCCGGGCCGCAAGAAGGGCACGACCGAGAGCTAGCCCGGGATTCGCCGTCAGTGCGCCTCGGCCCAGCTGGGGCCCTGGCCTACCTCCACCGAGAGCGGCACCTTGAGCTCGGCGGCACCCTCCATCGAGCGCACCAGGAGCGAGCGGACCGGCTCCAGCTCGGCCGCTGGCGCCTCCACCACGAGCTCGTCGTGGACCTGGAGGAGGAGCCGCGCCCGGAGCCCCTCGCGCCCGAGCCCCTCGGCCACCCGGAGCATGGCGAGCTTGACGATGTCGGCGGCGGTGCCCTGGATGGGGGTGTTCACCGCCATGCGCTCGGCCGCCTGCCGCAGTCCCGGGTTGCGGGAGCGGATGTCCGGGAGCTCGCGCTTGCGGCCGAAGAGCGTCCGCACGAGCCCCTCCTCGCGCGCCCGCGCCACCGTCTCGTCGAGCCAGCGCTTCACCCCGGCGTAGCGGGCGAAGTAGCGGTCGATGATGGCCTGGGCCTCGGCCCCGGGGAGGTCGAGCCGCTGGGAGAGTCCGTAGGCCGAGAGACCGTAGGCGATGCCGAAGTTGAGCACCTTGGCGATGCGCCGCATGTCGGGGGCGACCTCGGCGGGCGAGACGCCGAAGGTCTCGGCGGCGGTGCGGGTGTGCACGTCCTCGCCCTTGCGGAAGGACTCGAGGAGCGCCGGGTCGTCGGCGAAGTGCGCGAGGATGCGGAGCTCGATCTGGGAGTAGTCCGCCGAGACGAGGAGCGAGCCCTTCTCGGCCACGAAGGCAGCCCGGATCCGGCGCGAGAGCTCGGTGCGGATGGGAATGTTCTGGAGGTTCGGATCCTGGGACGAGAGGCGGCCGGTGGCGGCCCCGGCCTGATTGAAGGTGGTGTGGATGCGCCCGTCCCTCTCGTCCACCAGGAGCGGGAGGGCGTCGACGTAGGTCCCCTTCAGCTTGGAGAGGGAGCGGTGCTCCAAGACGAGCCGGGGCAGGGGGTGGTCCTCGGCGAGCTTCTCGAGCACGTCCTGGTCGGTGGAGGGACCGGTCTTGAGGCGCTTCAGGACCGGGAGCTTGAGCTCCGCGAAGAGCACCTGGCCGAGCTCGCGGGTGGAGGCGGCGTTGAAGGGGCGACCGGCGGCCTCGGCCATCCTCGCCTCCAGGTCCCGCATCGCCCTGCCGAACTCGGCGCTCATGGCCTCCATGGCGGGGAGGTCGACCCCGATCCCGGCGGCCTCCATGGCAGCGAGCACCGGGACGAGCGGCCTCTCCACCTCCCGGTAGAGGCGGGCCACCCCCTCGTCCTCGAGTGCGCGCGCCAGCGCCCGGGCGAGGTCGGGGAGGACCGCGGCAGCGGCCCCGCCGTGAGCCGCCACCGCCTCCACCGGCTGCTCCTCGAAGGGCACCGCGCGCCGGCCCGACCCCTCCGGCAAGGCCGGCAGCTCCGCCCCGAGCCGCTCGCGCGCCACGTCGGCGAGCTCGTGCTCCCTCCTCGTCGCCAGCAGCAGGCGGCTCGCGAGCTCGGTGTCCTCCCCCGGCCCCTCGAGCGGGAGGCCGAGCCGAGCGAGGGCGTGGATCTCCGCCTTCAGGTCGTGGCCGTGCTTCGCCACCGCCCGGTCCTCGAAGAGGGGCCGCAGGCCCTCGCGGGCGTCCTCGAGCGAGAGCTGCGCCGGGGCCCCGAGGTAGCGGTGGGAGAGCGGCAAGTAGTAGGCGCGCCCGCCCGCCGCGAGGGCCAGACCGGCCGGGAGGGCGACGCGCGGGGCGGGCGACGAGAAGGCGAGGCGGAACCCCACCTCCCCCGCTCGCCGCGCCTCGAGGACCGCCCGGTCGAGATCCTCCCGCGAGACGATCACCTCGACGCGTACCGCGCGGGACTCGCGCGCGGGAGGAGGCAGGTCCTTCAAGAGCCTCGAGAACTCGAGCTCGGTGAAGAGGGCCCGGGCGCGCTCGGCGTCGACGGGGCGGCGCACCAGGTCCTCCACCCGCTCGGTCACCGGCAGGTCCTGGCGCAGGGAGACGAGCTTCCGGTTGAGGCGGATGCGCTCGGCGCTCGCGACCACCTTCTCCTTGAGCTTGGCCCCGCCGCGGGGGACGGCCGCGGGGATCTCGTCCGGCCGCGAGAGCAGTGCCTCCACCGAGCCGAAGTGGCGCACCAGCGCCGCGGCGGTCACCTCCCCCACCCCGGGGACGCCCGGCACGTTGTCGATCTTGTCGCCGGTGAGCGCCATGAGCTCGACCACTCCCTCGGGGGCGACGCCGAGCTTCTTCTCCACCTCGGCGGCGCGCGTCCAGCCACCGCGCCCGGCCGCCTCCGCCATGGGGTCGTAGAGCTCGACCCCCTCCCCCACCAGCTGGGCGAAGTCCTTGTCCCCGGTGACGATGACCACGTCGAAGCCCTGCTCGCGGGCGCGCCGCGCCAGGGTGGCGATGACGTCGTCGGCCTCCACCCCCGGCTCCTCCAGCAGCGGGACGTTGAGCGCGCGCACCACCTCCCGCACCAGCGGGAACTGCCGCACCAGGTCGTCCGGGGCCTCCGGCCGGTTCGCCTTGTAGGCGGGGTCGAGGTCGTTGCGGAAGCTCTTGCGCCCGGCGTCCATCACCAGCGCGGCGTGGCTGGGCGCGTGCTCGCGGAGCGCCTTGAGGAGCATGGTGGTGAAGCCGTAGACCGCGTTCGTCGGCACGCCCTTGGTGGTGGAGAGGTGCGGGATGGCGTGGTAGGCGCGAAAGACGAAGCCGGAGCCGTCGATGAGCGTGAGGGTGGGCACGGTGTCGAGCTCGGGCGCGGGCCTCATACGGATCCCCGCCGCCTCCTCGGGCAACGGGGCCCGGGCGCGCCCGGCCCGCGGGCGGCGCGCCTTCGCAGCGGGTCAAGCTAGCAGATGGCCCCTCGAGCGGGAAGCGCCGTGGCCGTCAGCGGATGGTCTTCTGCGACCCGATGCCGGCGGGCGGCACCATGAAGAGCACGTCGCCGGTGTAGGTGATGTAGAAGACCTCGCCGAGCACCTGCGAGGTACTGTCGGTGAAGTAGCTCTTGTCGAACGCCGCGACGCCGCTGGCGGTGGACACGTTCGTGGGGCGGGCCTGGAAGGGGGTCATCCCCGAGGCGGTCTGAAAGGTCAGGGCGGAGTCGCGCGCCGGGAGCGAGCCGGCCGGGCAGGGGCCCGAGGGGCAGGCGACGCCGGGCCGGAAGCCGATCACCGGCCCGGGCTGCATGGGGTCGGTCATCTCCGGGTACCCGGGATAGCAGGCGATGTTCCCCGGGCAGGGGTTGCCGAGGTTGGGGGCGGCGTAGGGGCCACCCGGGTAGAAGAGCCGCCGCGCCTTGCGCGCCAGGATGAGCTCCTCGCCGGAGAGCCCGTCCTCTGGCTGCCAGGCGAGGTTGAAGCGCGCCCCGAGCTGCGGGCGCCCGGCATAGCCGAGGCTGCTCGAGGAGAGGATGAGACCCGACGCCCGCAGGCTGCCGCTCACCGGCATGAAGCTCCCCGGCCCGAACTGGGTCTGCGGGAGGGCCAGGTACGAGAGGAGGCAGACGGCGAGCGAGTTCGCCGGGGAGAGCGCGACGGCGCCCCCCGGATAGTTCACCGGGTCCGGGGGCAGGATCGAGGACACGGTCCACTCGTAGGCAGGCAAGGTCGAGCCGGGCTGGGGCGTCCCCTGGCAGCCGGAGGCGTCGTCGGCCGGGAAGAACAGGGCGAGGTCCCCGGGCGGGGAGGTGTCGGCGGCGTGGATGGCGAGCTCGGGCGCCGAGACGAAGGCGCCGACCACCCAGTCCCCGGGACCGGTGGGCGGGATGTTCACCGGCTGCTGCACGGCGAGGTAGAGGCAGTTCACGTTGCTCGCCGACCCGCACGGGCCCACCCCGGGGGCGAGCTCGCCCACCACCCCGTCGAAGAGCCCCAGGCTCGGCAGCGCCCCCTGCCAGATCAGGGTCCAGGAATCGGTCGGGGTGAAGCCGGGCCAGACGATGATGGAGTTGATGAGGTCGGTCGCCAGGTACGCGATTCCCGCCCCGGAGGGCGGCTCCGCTCCGAGCCCCGGCGGCTCGTAGAGGGCGATGTAGTTGCCGTTCGGGGACGCCGCCGGCGGCGCGCTGAAGGCGCCGGTCACCTGCGTCCGGGTGAGGTTGCTGTCGAGGAGGAGCGAGGTGTCCGGCGGACCGTAGCGCCCCAGGTCCTCGACGATGACGCTGCCGTCCCCCGAGGGCACCCCGGCCATCCCGGTCGTCCACTCGTCCCAGGAGCTGAGCGGGATGACGGCGAGCGGCTGCTGGACTCCGAGGAAGTTCACTCCCGGAGGGCAGGTGGTGGTGTCGCTGCACTGGGAATCCCCGGACGCCGCCGGCAGGCCCACCGCCAGCGAGAGCGGGGTGGTCGGCAGGTAGAGGGGCGCCCGGTAGGGCTGCCTCGGGACCTGCGGGCCGATGGGCGACGGCGGGGGGGCGGGATCGGCGGCCAGGCCGCCTCGGGCCGGATCGAAGGTGGCCACCCCGCAGCCGATGCGCGCGTTGATGCCGCAGCCCACGGTGGTGGATGCGCCCGCGAGCGGGGAGATTCCGGTGGAGGGGCCCGAGCCGATGACGGCGTAGACGCGGAGCTGGGGCGGCCCGAAGTCCATGGTGCTCGAGGCGAGGCGCTCGCCCAGGATGGCCGCCCCGACGGCGATGGTGGGGGCGCGCCCGTCGAGGCCGCGGACCGTCCAGTCGCGCGCGTCGGGCGCGCTCACGTCGACCTCGGCGATGCCCAGCACCTGGAGCCCGTCCGAGTCGGTGATGGTGTCGGTGGACGCCACGTAGAGGTGGATGCGGTCGGGAGAGGCGGCGAGCGCGACCGGGTCGAACCCCAGCACCTTCACGGTCGGGGTGCCGACGAGCGACACCGATCCGTCGGCGTTGCGCGAGAAGTCGAGTACGGCGAGCCGGCCCCCCAGGCCGTCCGTCCCGCCGGTGAGGCCGACGATCACCCTCGCCACGCCGGGCCGGGCGCTGAAGACCGGGGGTTGCGCCGACGCCGGAGCGCCGGGGACGGCGGCGCCCACCATGGAGAGGATCTGAGAGCCCGTGCCGGTGATCCCCACCAGGTCCCACTCGGCGATGACGCCGTACGCCTGGGGGTTGACGCCGTCGAGCCAGGTGGCGATCTGCTGGATGAGCGTGCTCGCGCTCGCGACCACGAGCACGTCCGC
This sequence comes from Anaeromyxobacteraceae bacterium, assembly GCA_035499295.1. Taxonomy (GTDB): domain Bacteria; phylum Myxococcota; class Myxococcia; order Myxococcales; family Anaeromyxobacteraceae; genus DATJZG01. The sequence continues at coordinate 61,868 of DATJZG010000061.1, read as the reverse complement.
CTGGCCGTCGGCGAGGGAGGCGGAGGCGAGGAAGAGGGGGCGCGGCGCGGTGGGCACGCCGAGGGGCGCGTAGATGGCGGGCGAGCGCACCGGCAGGTCCGCCTGGGGGTCGATGATGCGGAGCTCGTCGCCCCGGGGCGCCGTCACCGCCAGGAGCGGCATGAGCGTGCCGGTGTACTCGGGGCTCTTGCCCATGAAGGCCACCACCGACTGGGGCCCGAGCAGGTTGGCGAGGACCCCGGTCCCGCTCGAGTTGCAGGCGGCGGCGAGGGCGAGGATCGCGAGCGCGGGGAGCTTCCTCACTGGTACCCCTCGGCGCCGACGCGCTTGACGAGCTGGATTCCGGCGGGGTTGCGCGGGTCGAGCTCGAGGATGCTGACGAAGCTCTGCTCGAAGGAGGCCACGTAGAGCCTCACGCACTGCGAGGCCCCGACGCAGGGCGAGGGGTTGTAGCAGGGGTTCGGCGGGGTCGGCGGGACGGGGGTGTAGTTGGGGCAGAGCGGCGTCGTCCCCGTCGCCGGGAAGTCCTGCACGATGGCGCGCGACGGGTCGACGAGCTCGACGGCGAGGCCAAAGGCCCCGCGCCCGAGGAGCGGCTGGCCGGTGGATGGCTGCACCCCCGTCGAGTAGATGACCTGCCCGGACTGGTCGTCGTAGAGGACGAGCGAGGACTGCGTGTCGCAGGTGACGGCGACGAGGTCCCGCATCCCCGGGCGAGGCGGGAGGACGCGCACCTGCCCCCCGCCGAGGCAGGTGTCGACGGCGCGGAAGAGGTCCATCGTGGGCTGATTGTAGGCGTCGAGGGCGAGGCTGAAGACCCCGAGCAGCCCGCCCAGGGGGATGAGCGTCCCCGACTGCGCCAGGGCGGTGGTGTCGATCTGCTGGAGCGCCACGTACAGCCGGGTCCCGTCATTGGAGACCGCCATGTCGAGGGTGAGGGTGCCGGCGAGGTAGCTCGCCAGGTCGACCTGGTGCACGTCGGGCGCGGTGACGGCGTTGACCGTCACCGCCGGCAGGCCGAGCGGCGCGATCCAACGGAGCGGCTGGGTGAGCCCTAGCTGGGTGCTGAGGAAGAGGAGGCCGTTCGACGGCCGGCTGACGTCGTCGCCGCCGAAGACCGAGGTGTAGGTGTTCGGGGCCGCGAGCAGGAGAGTGTCGAACACCGGTGGCGCCTCGGGAGTGGCCGCGAGGACCGACCCGAGGTCGAGCCGGGAGAGGATTCCCTGGTTGTTCGCGGCCCGGAGCTGCGTCACGTAGGCGGTGGCGAGGGGCGGCTTCACCTGGGCGGTGCACACCACGCCGACCCCGTAGGGGTCGAGGTATTGCGCCGGGAGCTGCGTCACGCATCCCGGCCCGCAGGAGAGGCTCCCGCTGCCGTCCATGAGGAAGGAGTAGATGGCCTGGTTGTAGCGGGAGGTGGTGACGACGAGGGCGCCGTCCCCGGTGAGTTCCCCGGCGAGGGGGGCGCACTTGCCCCGGCAGGAGGGCCAGCTCGTGGTGCAGGCCGGCTCCACGATGGCCACCTCGCCCCCGAAGCTCCCGATGTTCAGGGCCGAGAGGACCGCCAACTGCCCCGGGTTGACGGGTCCGGTGGTGTCGTTGGAAGCGTCCGGGTCGACCGAGAGGACCGTGCCGCCGCTCAGGGGAGCGTAGCGAAGGTCGAAGTTCGTGGAGACGACGACGAGCGCGCTCGTGGTGCTGCTCGCGTTCAGGGGGTGGACGCCGATCCCGGACGGAAGGTAAAAGCTCGTCGTGGGCGGCAGGGGCACCGGATAGGAGTCGGTGCAGCCGGCCGCCAGTGCCGAGACGGCGGCCAGGACGGCGACTCTCTTCACGAATCCGGACACGGGCCGCGAACCCTAGCCTCCGCTGCGCCGGCCGGTCAAGGGGAAACCGGGCGCCCCGCAGGCGCCGCAACCGGTTGCTCCGCCTGGATCTTCCGGAAGTCGGCCACGTCGGCGAAGAGGTCGGAGACCCGCTTCATGAGCGCGAGCCGGTTCGCCCGGAGAGCCTCGTCCTCGGCCATCACCAGCACCTCCTCGAAGAACCGGTCCACACCGGGCTTGAGCGATGCCACCGAGCGCAAGACCGCGCCCCAGTCCCGGCGGCGGCGGAGGTCGTCCGCCTCGCCCACGACGCGCTCGAGGTCCCTCGCGAGCTCGATCTCCGCTGCCTCCCGCAGCAGCGCCGGGTCGACCGGGGCCGACCCGCTCGCCCCGGCCTTCTCGCGGATGTTGGCGACGCGCTTGAAGGCCACCGCGAGCGGCACGAAGTCGGGCCGGGACTTCACCCGGGCGAGCGCCTCGAGGCGGGCGCGCGCGTCCACCACGTCGTCCGAGCCCGCCGCCAGCACCGCCTCCACCAGGTCGGCGTCGAACTCCTCGCCGAAGAGCGCCCGGAGGCGCCCGCGGACGAAGTCCTGCACCTGCTCCGCCACCGCCGCCCGGTCGGCCGAGAGCTTCACCCCGGAGAGCGAGTCGAGGGTGCTCTCCACTCCCGCGGCGAGCGAGAGGTGATAGCCGCGGGCAAGCAGGATGCGGAGGATGCCGATGGCGGCGCGGCGCAGACCGAAGGGATCGGCGGCGCCGGTCGCCTTCTCGCCCACCGCCAGGATGCCCACCAGGGCGTGGAACCGGTCGGCGAGGCCCACCAGTGCCCCGAGGTCCCCGCGGGGGAGCTCGGCGGAGGCGCCCACCGGGCGGTAGTGGTCCTCGATGCCGTCGGCGATCTCTGGCCGGAGTCCCTCCAGGCGCGCGTAGTGGCCGCCCATCGTCCCCTGCAGCTCGGGGAACTCCCCCACCATGCCAGTGGTGAGGTCGGCCTTGCACAGACGCGCCACCTCCTGCAGATCGGCGACGAGCGCGTCCTTGCCGAGCGCCTGCGCCAGGCGGCTGGCGATGGCTCCGATGCGGCGGACGCGGTCGAGTTCGGTGCCGAGCCTCGCCTGGTAGGTGCGGCGCCCCAGATCCTCGACCCGGTCCCCGAGCTTGCGCTTGCGGTCCTCCTCGAAGAAGAAGCGCGCGTCGGCGAGGCGGGCCCGCAGGACGCGCTCGTACCCGTGCCGGGCGAGCGCGGCGCTGCGCACCCGGGTCCCGGACACCGCCACGAAGCGGGGGGTGAGCCGCCCCTCCCCGTCGGTCACGGCGAAGTAGCGCTGGTGGTTGCGCATCTCCGAGATCACCACCTCGGGGGGGAGCTCGAGGTTCGACTTCTCGAAGGCCCCGGCGATGGCGGTGGGGCTCTCGACGAGGAAGGTCACCTGCTCGAGGAGGTCCTCGTCTGGGCGCACCTTTCCCCTGGCGCCCTTCGCCGCCCGGCCGATCTCCGCGGCGACGGCGGCGCGGCGCTCCTCCGGGTCGGCGAGGACGTGGGCGGCGCGCAGGCGCCCGAGGTAGTCCTCCGGCGTCCCCTTGAGCGCGATGGCCTTCGGTGCCTGGAAGCGGTGGCCGTAGCTCACCTTGCCGCTCGAGATCGAGCCGTAGCGGACGCGCAGCGGCTTCCCGCCGTAGAGCGCCGCCATCCAGCGCACCGGGCGGGCGAAGGTGACCTCGTCCTCCCCGGAGCGCATGGCCTTCTTGAAGCGCAGCGAGGCCACGAGCCTCTCGAGCAGGCCGGGGAGCACCTGCTCTGCCTTTCGCCCTTTCTCCACCCGGGCGAACGCGAGCCGGGTGCCCTTCGGGGTCTCCGCCCGCCCCAGCGCCGCCACCTCCACCCCCTGGCTCTTCGCGAAGCCGAGAGCGGCAGCGGTCGGATTGCCGGCGGCGTCGAAGGCGTGCGCCAAGGGCGGCCCGAGCGCCTGGTGGGTGGCGTCCGACTGCCTCGGGGCGACGTCGCGAGCCCACACCGCGAGGCGCCGCGGCGTCCCCACCGCCTTCACCTCTCCGTGGCCGAGGCGCGCCTCGCCGAGCGCCCGCTCCAGGTCCTCCTCCATCTGCCTCAGCGCCGGCGGGATGAAGCCCGCCGGGATCTCCTCCGCCCCGATCTCGAACAAAAGGTCCGCCATGGTCGCCCTCCCCTACCGCCTGGCCTCTTGCGCCGCCCGCACCGCCTGGGCCGCCGCCACCGCCTTCGCCCGCGTCCTCTCCGGCAGGAGCGGGAAGCCGAGCTCCTCGCGCGAGAGCAGGTAGCCCCGCGCGCACTGGTGAGCGAGCGCCCGCACCCGGCCGATGTAGGCGGCGCGCTCGGTGACGCTGATGGCACCGCGCGCGTCGAGCAGGTTGAAGGCGTGCGAGCACTTCAGGCAGTAGTCGTAGGCCGGCAGCGGCAGGCGCGCCCCGAGGAGCCGCTGGCACTCCTTCTCGTAGGTGTCGAAGAGCCCGAAGAGCATGTGAGGATCGCTCGCCCGGAAGCTGTACTCGCTCATCTCCACCTCGTTCCGGTGGAAGACCTCGCGGTACCTCACCCCCTTCACCCATTCGACGTCGAAGACGTTCTCCACGTCCTGCAGGTACATGGCGATGCGCTCGAGGCCGTAGGTGAGCTCGGCCGCGACCGGCTTCACCTCGAAGCCGCCGGCCTGCTGGAAGTAGGTGTACTGGGTGATCTCCATCCCGTCGCACCACACCTCCCAGCCGAGCCCCCAGGCCCCGAGCGTCGGGCTCTCCCAGTCGTCCTCGACGAAGCGGATGTCGTGGTCGAGCGGGTCGATGCCGATGGCGCGGAGCGACCCCAGGTAGAGCTCCTGGGTGTCGGGGGGGTTGGGCTTCAGGATCACCTGGAACTGGTGGTGCTGGAAGAGGCGGTTCGGATTTTCGCCGAACCGCCCGTCGGCCGGCCGGCGCGAGGGCTCGACGTAGGCGACGTTCCACGGCTCGGGCCCGAGCACGCGCAGGAAGGTCGCCGGGTTCATGGTGCCGGCGCCCACCTCCTGGTCGTAGCCCTGGGTGAGGATGCAGCCCCGCCCGGCCCAGTAGCCCTGCAGCTTGAGGATGAGGTCCTGGAACGTCACGCGCTCCTCGCTTTCGCCCCCTGCGGGGCCCTTCTTCGTAGGGCCGGGCGGCGCCGGCTGTCAAACGGAACCTTGCGGGGCCGCGGCGGCCGTCACCCGCCGAGGAGGGGCCCCACCTCGTCGAGGAACCGGCGCGCCTTGAGCCTGCGGCCCAGGTGGTGCTCGAGGTAGGCGGTGAGCAGGTCGCGCGCCTCGGCGGCCACCCGGGCCGGGGGAGGCGCCTCCTCCTCCCCGCGCTGCAGGCGCCTCAGGCCGGCGAGGGTGTCTCCCGGGAGCTCGCGGCTCGCCGGGGACCCGAAGGCGCGACAGGCCTGGCAGAGCACCCCGCCGTGGGCGGGGTCGAAGCGCATCGCGCCCGGCGATGCCGGCCCCCCGCAGCGGGCGCAGCCGTCGAGGCGCGGCATGAGGCCGGTCGCCCGCAGGGCCCCGAGTTCGTAGCCGCGCAGGTCCCAGGGGCGGGCCGGGGCCTCGTCGAGGCGGGCCAGGTAGGCGACGAGGAGGTCGAAGAGGTCCTCGTGCGGCTCGGCGTCGCGCACCAGCTCGCCGGCGAGCTCCCCGGCGTACCCGGCGCAGGCGATGCGGGCGAGGTCACCGCGGATGGCGCCGAAGGCGCGCTCCACCGCGGCGTTCTCCAGGATCCAGGTGTCGGCGCCGGTCCGCTCGCGCAGCTCGGCCGCGAGGAGGTTGAAGGGTTCGAGCGTCCCGCCGAAGCGCCTCCGCGAAGCCCGGGCTCCGCGCGCGAACGCCGAGAGCTTGCCGCGCTCACGCGACAGCAGGGTGACGACGCGGTCGCGCTCGCCGTAGTCCACCGATCGAAGCACGATGGCCCGGAGCTTGGCGGAGCGGACCACGCCGGCCTCAGGGCTGCCCGGGCGGGCCCTGGTAGGGGGCCCGCTCCGCCGAGCGGCGGCCCTTCACCTCGCCGGTCCCGCGCGGCGCGCGCCACGTCCCCGCGGCCAGCAGCGCGGCGACGAGGAGCGCGATCGCGGCCGCGACGAGCGCGCCCCGGCGCCACCGGGCCGGGGGGCGCGTTCCGGCGCCCGCCGGGAGCGCGGGCGGCGCCTCCTTCTCTCCCGGGTCGACCGCTTCCTGGTAACGCAGCACCACGTCGTCCGGGTCGAGCCCGACAGCGGCGGAGTAACCGCGCAGGTAGCCGAAGAGGTAGGCGCGGGGGGGCATGCGCCCCGGCTCGCCCGACTCGAGCGCCTCCACCACCGAGAGGGCGAGCTTGGTCACCCGGGCCACGTCCGCCTGGGAGAGACCGCGCAGCTCGCGCTCGCGGTGCAGGTACCGGCCGAAGGTCCGCAGCGCCTCCGACCGTTCCTCGCCGGCCGCCTCGGGCGAAGCCGCCGTCACTGCAGCATCTCTCCGCTGCGCTTGCACTCGTCGCCGATGGCGGTCCCGGTACCGAGCTCGGCGCAGCGGGCGAAGGCCTCGCGGGCGCGCGCCGCCTGGCCGGCCTTGAGGAGGGCGAGGGCGAGCTGCAGGTGGGCGTCGGGCGCCTTGTCGCAGGCCCGCACGTACTGCTCCTGCGAGGCCACCGCCTCCTTCACCATGCCGTCGGAGAGCTGCAGCCGCCCGAGCTCCCGCCACCCCTGGCAGTAGCGCGGTTCGAAGTTCAGGCAGGTGCGCATCTCCGCCTGCCCCTCGGCCTTGCGTCCCAGGCGCCAGAGCACCTGCCCCCGGTTGCAGCGGGCCACCCAGGGCTCCCGGTTCTGCATGATGGCGACGGCGGCGTCGAACTCCGCGAGCGCCTGGTCGAGGCGCCCGGTCTTGGCGAGGAGCTGGCCGAGGTTGTTGTGGGCGTCGGCGAGGGAGGGCTTGAGCTCGATGGCCTGGCGGTACTCCGCCTCGGCCTCGGGGAGCTTCCCGAAGCTGAACTCGAGCACGAACCCCTTGCCGAGGTGGGCCTCCGCGAGGCGGTCGTCGAGCTTCAGCGCCTCGTCGTACTCGCGCAGGGCGTCCTGCATCTTCCCGGCCCGGACCGCCTCGGCGCCGAGGTCGTTGTGGATCACCGCCGCGTCGTGCTCCTTCGGGGTCGGGCCATGGGCGCACGCGAGGAGGAGGGCGAGCCCCAGGACGGAGGCGGCGTGGAGGGGGCGCATGGCTAGACGCTCGAGAGGAGCCGGGCGATGCGGGAGAGATCGCCCCGGGCCTCCGGGCCCTCGGCCCCGGCCGCGGGCGCCCCGGGAGGGTGGAAGATGCGGACGCGCTTCAGGGTCTCGAGCTGTTGCGGCTGTCCCAGGTTCCGGAAGTTCAGGTTGTCGAGCATGAACCCCATCGACTCGAGGAAGTGGAGCCCCTCGATCTCCACCTCGCGGTACTCCTCCAGGGAGAGCTCCCGGTGCGGGTGCAGGTAGACGACGTTCTCGCCGCTCTTCGGCAGGAAGAGCGCGACGAAGATGGAGAAGGTGCCGTTCGGGTTCCGCAACCCGCACAGGTAGCCCTGCACCGTCTGCGGGGACTTGCCGGGGATGGAGACCTGGGGCTGGTTGATGCTCTCCACGAGCGCCACCACCTGGTCGCGCGCGGCGGGAATGAAGCGGATGTTCGGGTCGGGGTGGAACACGGAGTTCCTCAGCGCGAAGGCGGGTGGGGCTCCGGGAGGGCGCCGGGCGGGGAGTGCGGCCGGCCCCTCGCCCGGCGGGCCGTCGCGCCGACGGTCGCCAGGGCACGCATCCTTTCGCTACCTAGCCCCGGCCCGAGCCCTGCGTCAAGTTCGGGTCCCCTACACGCCCCGAGCACTCGGTCCCCAGACGATCTTGTGGATCTGCAGGTTGAGGCGCCCGCGCACGCCGCTCTCGAGCATCCAGCGCGCGAGGTCCCTCGCCTCCACCTTCCCGAAGACGGGGCTGAAGAGCACCGCCACCCGATCCTCCAGGCGATGGGCCCGCACCACCTCGAGGGACCAGCGGAAGTCGTCCTCGCTCGTGACGACGAACTTCACCTCGTCGCTCGGAGAGAGCCGGGCGAGCCATCCGAGCTCGCGGGCGGGCTCGCCGGAGCCCGGGGTCTTCACGTCGGCGATGCGCACCACCCCGGGGGGAAGTCCGTCGAGGGGGAGCTGGCCGTGCGTCTCCACCGCCACCTCCCAGCCGCGCTCGAGCAGCAGGCGCGCGAGCTCGCCCAGCTCTGGCTGCAGGAGCGGCTCCCCGCCGGTGAGGAGGACGAAGCGGCACGGGTGCCGCTCGACCTCGCCCACGATCTCGGCGAGCGACATCTCTCGCCCTCCGCTGAAGGCGTAGGCGGTGTCGCAGTAGGAGCAGCGGAGGTTGCACCCGGTGGTGCGCACGAAGACGCACGGCCGCCCCGCCCGGGTGCCCTCCCCCTGGATGCTGAAGAAGATCTCGGTGACGCGCACGGGGCGATCTTAGCGCGCCGGCCGCCCGCTATCCCTCCCGCGGACCGGCCTCCCCCGACCGGCCCGCCTTGGAGCGGTCCTCGGCGAGCGCGTCCACCCGCTCGGAGATCTCGTCGAGGCGCTTGCGCACCGCCTCCATCTCCTCCCGGGTGGGGAAGCGGAAGCGCGCCGTGGCCCGCTTCACCGCGTCGTCGAGCGCCCTCTCCACCTCGCGCCGCTGCTGGCTCAGCCGCTCGCCGAACTCCTTCGCGTGCCGTCGCACGTCGTCCGGCGAGAACCCGAGCCGGGTGAGGACCTTCTCCGCTTCCGCCTCGGCGGCGTTCAGGCCCACGAGCGCCTGCGACCAGGCGTCCTTGAACATCTCCTGCAGGTCTGGCATGTCGGTCGTCTCCCTCTACGCCTGCGCCTCGGGCTTGCGGGCCGGCTTGCGGCTGCGCCGCTTCTGGACCTCGTCGAGCCGCTTCAGGATCTTGTTGATCTCGCGGGAGAGCTCGAGCACCTCCTCGCGCGAGGCGACGCCGAGGAACTTCACCGCGCGCACCTGCAGCTCGAGGAGCCGGTCGACCGCCTCGCCGCGGAAGCTCTGAGCCTTGTCCCTCCACTCCTCGGCCTTGTCCTTCCACTCCTCGGCCGCGTCGAGGCCGGCCCGGCGGAGCTTCTCCACCTGCCCCCTCAGCTCCTTCCAGTCCTTCTTCGAGACCTTCTGGACGCGCGTCGAGACCTCCTGGAAGAGCTTCTGCGCCTCGTCCTCAAGCGTCTCGAGGCGGGCCTGGGCGGCCTCGATGGAATCGCGGATCAACTCCTGGACCTTGCCACTGCGGCCGCTGTTGCGAGCCCTCTGGACTTCTGCCATGACACCCTCCTCCGGACTGTCGGGTTTCGAACACTTCCTCGGCTCCTAGATAACGCAGCGCGTCAATCGCGTCAAGGGGGATGTCTTCCCCCGCCCCCTACGGGGCCGGCGACGGCTATCGATGGTCGGCGCCGACCGCCTCTCCCGGGGTCCTGAAGCCGTCGCGCGCGAGGAGCTCGGCGAGCCCGGAGAGGATGCGGCGCGGCAAGAGCGGCCCGCCGTAGATGAAGCCGGTGTAGACCTGCACGAGCGTCGCTCCGGCGCGGATGCGGGCGTAGGCGTCGGCGGCGTCCGAGACCCCTCCCACGCCGACGAGGGGGATGCGCCCGCGCGCCCGGGCGTAGCAGCGCCGGAGAGCGAGGGTGGCGAGCGGGGCGAGCGGGGCACCCGAGAGCCCGCCCGCCTCTCCTGCGAAGGGCTCGGCGGAAACCGCGGGCGGCCGGGCCACTGTGGTGTTCGTCGCGATGATGCCCGAGGCCCCGACCTCGATCGCCACGTCCACCGCCTCGTCGAGTGCCTCGGGAGAGAGGTCGGGGGCGAGCTTCACGAGGAGCGGCTTCCCCAAGGGGCGCGCCCGGGACACGCAGGCTCCGAGGAGGCTCTCGAGCGGCCCCCGCTCCTGGAGTGCCCGCAGCCCGGGGGTGTTGGGCGACGAGAGGTTCACGACCAGGTAGTCGGCGAGCCCTCCCAGCCGGTCGATGCAGGCGAGGTAGTCCTCCACCGCGCGCTCGTTGGGCGTGTCCTTGTTCTTCCCCACGTTGACGCCGAGCACCCGCGGCCGCGCCACGGCCGGCACCGCCGCCAGGCGAGCGGCGCAGGCGTCCGCGCCCTCGTTGTTGAACCCCATCCGGTTGACGAGCGCCCGCTGCCCCGGGAGGCGGAAGAGGCGGGGGCGCGGGTTGCCGGGCTGCGGCCGCGGCGTGATGGTTCCCACCTCCACGTGCCCGAATCCGAGCGCGTAGAGGCCGGGGGCAATCCCCTCCCCCTTGTCGAAGCCGGCGGCGATCCCGAGCGGGCTCTCGAAGGCGAGCCCGAGACAGCGCACCGCCAGCGAGGGCTCGGGCCGGGGCCTCAGGCGCCGCGCCGCCCGCGAGCGCCCGAGGAGGCGGAGGGCGAGGACCGCGAGGGCGTGGACCCGCTCCGGGTCGAAGAGGAAGAGGATTCCTCGCAGGAGGCGCCAGAGCACGGTCGCTCCTTCCATGGCCTAGGGCCCGGCGCAGGGGCGCGAGAGCGCTTCCTCGAGGAAGCGGGCTTCGGCCCTCGCCAGGCGCTCGGCGGTCGGGGGGTCGGAGGGGAGGTGGGTGACGCCGGCGAGCGGTGCGAGCGCGGCCGGGCGGCCGGCGCGGAGGAGCGCGTCGGCGAGCTTGAGCGAGTGGAGGAAATGGACGTTGTCGTCGGCGGTGCCGTGGACGAGGAGGAGGGGCCGCCGCGCGCCCGGGGCGAGGGCGAGGAGCGAGCTGCGCTCGTACGCGCCGGGCGCTTCCTCCGGGAGGCCCAGGTACCTCTCGGCGTAATGGGTGTCGTAGTCGCGCCAGTCCGCCACCGGCGCGCCCGCGACCGCGGCGCAGTAGACGTCGGGGCGCCGCAGGACGGCGAGCGCCGCCATGTACCCGCCGAACGACCACCCCAGGATCCCGACCCGGGAGAGGTCCATCTCCGGGACGGCGGCCGCGAGCGCCTGGAGCGCCTCCACCTGATCGTCGAGCGCCGGCCCGGACAGGTCCCCCTTCACCGCGCGCTCGAAGTCGCGGCCGAGCCGCATGGTCTGCCCCCGGTTCACGATCCGCACGACGATGAACCCCCGGTCGGCATACCACTGGGAGAGCGGCGCCTCCCCCTGCAGGCGCAGGGGAGCGAGGTGCATCGGCCCGCCGTAGACCTCCACCAGCACCGGGTACTTGGCGCCGGCGCGAAAGCTCGTTGGCTTCACCAGCGAGGTGGGAAGGCCGAGCCGGCCGAGGCGGCGCAGCTCGGGCCGCGCCCGCAGCGGCGAGGGGAGCGCCACCGAGGGGAGCTCCGCGAGCTCCCTCCCGTCCGGAGCCGCGACCGCCGTCCGCGGCGGGCTCCCCGCCCCCGCCGCCGTCACCACCAGAGCGCTGCCGTCCTCCGCCAGCGCGGCGGCGAGGGTGGCGGGCGCGGTCGCCCGGACCGGGATCTCCCGGGGCTCTTCCCCGGGCCGGACCGAGAACAGGCGGTCGGCCGACGGGTCGTCGGGCGCGCCCACGAAGTAGACGAGCCTGGTGCGGGGATCGACGCCGACGAGCGAGACGAACCTCCAGCGGGGCGGCACGAGCGACGCCGCCATTCCCCCGTCGGGGCGCCGAAGCTCCACCTCCGTCGCCCCGTTGCGCTCGGTGAACCAGAGGAAGCCCGAGCCGTCGGGGAGCCAGCGGGGGAGGTCGGGGTGGAGGTTGAGCCAGGCCAGGTCGATCTCTCGAAGGAGTTCCCTCGTCCTCCCGCTCGATGGGTCCCCGGCGAGAAGTACCTCCGCGGTCTGTCTCCGGCTCTCGACGAGGAGCAGGATCGGCCCGCCTCGCTCCCAGCGCACCTGGGCCAGGTAGGGGTAGGCGGCCCGGTCCCACTCGAGCCAGGTGGGCGGGCCACCCTGCAGCGAGGTCACCCCCACCCTGACCGCGGCGTTCGCGCCGCCGGCGCGCGGGTAGGCGATCGGGGGGGGCGCCCGCTCGGGCCGAGCCGGGTCCCCGAGGTAGAGCTTCTCGACCGAGGTCTCGTCCACTTCCTCGAAGGCGAGGAAGCGAGAGTCGGGCGACCACCAGTAGCCCCTCTCCCGGTGCATCTCCTCCTGGGCCACGAACTCGGCGAGCCCGTGCGTCTTCCCCCCCGAGGCTCCGCGGGTGATCTGCCGGGGCTTGCCCTTCTCGAGGTCGAGCACCCAAAGCTCACCGCCGCTCGCGTACGCGAGGAGCCTCCCGTCCGGGGACAGCCGCGGGTCGAGCGCGTCGGCCGGCAAGGGGAGACGCCTCGGGAAGCCGCCCGGGAACGCGCAGGCGTAGCTGCGCCCGGCCGCGGAGGCGACGAGGATCCGCCCGTCCGCGGAGAGCTGGTAGTGGGTGATCCCGCGCGCGGTGATGCGCTGCCGCTCGAGCCGCGCCTTCTCGGCGTCGCTCTCCGCCGTGGCGTCGGCGGCGAGGAGCGCCTCGGCGTCCAGGACGAGCCGGGTCCTCCCCGTTTGCACCTCGGTGGCGAAGAGCGACTGCACTCCGGACCGCGGCCCCGATCGCAGGAAGAGCACCTCGCCGCCGCCCGGGGCCACCGTGGCCCGCACCGGGTGGCCGGCGCGGAAGCCTCGCGTCTCGGCGTAGAGGCGCAAAAAGGGCTCGTTGCCCTCGGGCTCCGGAGCGGGCGGCACCGCGGCGCCGGCGGCGAGCGCCAGCGCGGCTCCCAGGTGGGCGAGCATGGCGCTCTCTACCACGGGGCCCGGCGCTCCACTACAGGTCCTTGTCCATCACCAGCGCGTCCTCGCCGTCCTCGGCGTAGTAGCGCGGGCGGATCCCCACCTCCCGGTAGCCGAGCGAGCGATAGAGCTCGATGGCGGCCCGGTTGGAGCGGCGCACCTCGAGCTTGGCCACCCGGGCTCCCTCCTCGCGCCCCCTCTCCTCCGCCTCGAAGAGCAGGGCGCGGGCGACGCCGCGACGGCGCGCCTCCGGGGCCACCGCCACGTTGAGGACGTGCAGCTCGTCGTGAACGAGCCAAATGATGACGAACCCCGAGACCACCTCCGCCCCGGCCTCCCCCCTCCCGGTGGCGAGCAGCACGGTGGAGAAGTCGTGAGTGAGCTCGCGGCGAACCAGTTCCTCCGACCAGGGGTGGGAGAAGGCGGCTCGCTCGATCTCCATCACCCGCGCGAGGTCGGCGATGCGCATGCGGCGGAACGCGAGCCCCGCGCCCGATCCCGGACCCGGGCTCACTAGCCACCCTTGCCGAGGTCGACGAGGACCCGCACCTCGCTGCGAGCGCGCACGTCGCTCAGCAGGGTCCGGGTCTCGGCGTCGACCTTCTCGTCGACCATGCGCGCCTTCACCGCGTCCTTCACGTCCGCGAAGGGAGCGCCGCCGAAGGCGGCGGCGTGACCGCGATACCAGGCCTCCGCGTCCGCGTCCCCCACCCGCACCCTCCCGAGCCTCGACTCGAGGTAGCGCTGCACCCGGAGCATGCGCCGCAGGGTCCCGAGGAGTTCCTCCTCCGTGATGTCGAGCTCGAAGAGGAAGGCCCGGTAGTCGTCGAGACGGGGGAACATTCCCTTGAAGCGGGCGAGCGAGGCGAGCGCGTCCGCTCGCTCCACCTGCGCCACCCCCAGTCGCTGGGCCTCCTCGTAGAGGAGGACCTGGTCGATGTACCAGTTGAGCGAGGCCTGGAGGGCGAGCCCGTCGAGCGGCCGGAAGGCGGCCTCGATGCCCCCGCGCGAGACGAGCGCCACCCGACCCTCCTCCGCCACCTTGGAGAGGGTGATGACGCGCGGATCGCCCCCGGAGGGGCGGACCACCGCCACCACCTCGTCGGCGAGCGTCCCGCCCCCGTCCGCCTGCTCGCCCCGGGCGGGAGGCGCGAGCATCAGGGGCGCCGCCGCGGCCAGGGCGGCGAGGGACCGCAGCACCATCCGGGAGGCGAGCACGGCGCGGATTCTAATCGCGGCCGTTACCCCGGGCGAGAACGAACATTGACGAAGGGCGCGGCGGCGTTACGTTTTGCGTCGTGCCCGACCGCGACCTCTACGCCATCCTGGGAGTGCCGAAGACCGCGTCGACCGACGAGATCCGCAGGGCCTACCGGCGCCTCGCGAAGAAGTACCACCCCGACATGAACCCCGGGGACAAGCAGGCCGAGGAGAAGTTCAAGGAGATCACGGCCGCCCACGAGGTCCTGTCCGACGGGAAGAAGCGCAAGCTCTACGACGAGTTCGGCCCCGACGCGCTGCGCACCGGCTTCGACGAGAAGACGGCGGAGGCCTATCGGCAGTGGAAGCAGCACGGGGGCAGGCCCGGTCCGGGGCAGGAAGTCCCCTTCGACCTGGGAGACTTCGAGACCGTCAACGTCGGCGGGTTCGGCAACTTCGACTTCGGGGAGATCTTCGGCGACCTGTTCGGCGGCCGCGCCGGCAGGCGACGCGGGAGGCCGGGGCCGTCGCCGGGGCCGGACGCGGAGGCGCAGCTGGAGGTGGACCTGCGCGACGCCGTCCTGGGAGCGGAGCGGGACCTGCGCATCGATCACCGGACGCTCCGGGTGAAGATCCCACCCGGGGTGAGCGACGGCTCGCGCATCCGCCTCGCCGGCCAGGGCGGCGAGGGCGCCAACGGCGGACCGGCGGGAGACCTCTACCTCGTCGTGAAGCTGAAGGGGCACCCGGGGGTGCGCCGGGAGGGGCGCGACCTCTACGTCGAGCTCCCCCTCACCGTCCCCGAGGCGGCGCTGGGGGCCGAGGTGGTGATGCCCACCTTCGAGGGACCGGTGCAGCTCCGGGTACCGGCCGGCTTCCAGTCGGGGAAACAGCTCCGGCTGCGCGGCAAGGGGCTGCCCGACCTCAAGGGGGGGACCCGCGGGGACCTCTACGCCGTAGCCAAGATCGTGCTCCCCGAAGGGAGCGAGGGGCTGAAGGACGCGGTGAAGCCGCTCGAGAAGCTCTACAAGGGCGATCCGCGAAGCGGCCTCTCGTTGTAGAAGGGCGCCATGGGAATCTTCGACCTCTTCGGCTCCCGGGAGTCGCGCGACCAGTCGGCGCTCCGGCGGCTCGCCCAGAAGCTCACGCAGAAGTGGGGTCCTCCCGAGGGACGCGAGAAGGCCATCGAGCAGCTCGGCGAGATGGGAACCCCGGCGGCGCTCAAGACCCTCTGCCTGCGCTTCACCATCCGCTCGGAGGTGGGCATCCAGGACGACGAGGAGAAGGAGCGCACCCGCACCCTCCTCGTCGACGCGGGCGCGACCGCGGTCCCGCCGGTGAAGGAGTTCCTCGCCGAGCAGGAGTCGGGAGTCGCCTGGGGGCTAAGGGTGCTCGCCGCGCTTGCCCGGCCCGAGGAGGTGCTCGGGACGGTGCTCTCCCTCTTGCGGCGCCTCTCCGGCGAGTACACGCGAGACCCGGAGAAGAAGCTGGTGCTCATGTCATGGCTGCTCGAGCACCCGGACCTCCTCGCTCTGACCCCGTCCGAGGGGCCCACGGTGGAGGAGGCCCTCCTCCCGCTGCTCGAGGATTTCGTCGACGACGCCCGCATCGGCGCCACGCGGGTCCTCGCCAAGGCGGTGCGCGGGGAGAAGACGCGCGACGGCCTCCTCGCGCTCCTGCTCCGGGACCGGGACAACGCGCGGGTGCGGGGCGAGGTCCTGCAGGCGCTCGTCGACCTCGGCGCCGACGTGAAGGGGCACCGCCCCGAGGTCGAGGCGCTCCTCGTCGAGCCCTTCTTCCTCGATCGCGAGGGCCGGGTGAAGAAGCGCGGCAACTAGGGCCGCGCACGCGAACCGGATAGACTCCCAGCGTGGATCCCGCGACCGCGAAGAACCCGCCGCCCCGCGAGGGCCAGGCGCGGCGAAGCCTCCTCGACCGCTGGTTCGGGCCCATCCGCCTGCCGGAGGATCTCGAGGCGCAGCTCGCCGAGCTCGCCCGGGACGGGAGCGTGGTCTTCGTGATGCGCTCCTCCGGGCTCATCAACTACCTGTACCTGAAGTGGCTCCTGCGCAGGCTGCGCCTGCCGCCCTTGCGGGTGGCGGTGAACTTCGAGGGGCTCTTCGGGTGGTTGGCGGCGGTGTGGCGCACCCGCCGCGCGCTCCTGCAGTCGGTGGCGCGCGGCCGCGTCTCGTCGGTCGTGTTCCTGAACGCGCACGAGCAGGGGCGGGACCCCTTCGCCTCGCTCGTCGGGGCCCAGCGCGAACTCGATCGCCCCATCTACCTCGTCCCCCTCATCCTGGTCTGGAGCCGGCGTGCCCAACGGCTCGTGCCGCTCATCTGGGACGTGGTGTGGGGCTCGCCGGAGTCCCCCACTACCCTGCCGGCGGCGGTCGCGTTCCTGCGCAACTACCGGCGGGCCTTCCTGCGGGTGGGGAGGCCGCTCGACCTGCGCGCCTTCCTGGGCGAGCGGGGCTCGGAGCCCGACGCGCTCCTCGCCCGCAAGGTGCGGGGCACCCTCTACCACCACCTCTCCAAGGAGCTGCGCGCGGCGGTGGGCCCGCCGCTCAAGGCCCCCTCCCGGGTGGAGGAGAAGGTGATGCGCGATCGCCACGTGAAGCAGGTGATCGCGCACGTTTCCCGCCAGAGCGGCCGCTCGACCGCCTCGGCGGAGCGCGAAGCCCGGCGCGACCTGCGCGAGGTCGCGAGCCGCTACTCGCCGCTCTTCATCGAGTTCGTGCGCCCCATCCTGCGCTTCACCTTCGGGCGGCTCTACGAGCGGGTGGAGGTGGACGAGAAGGGCATCGCCGAGCTGCGGCGGGTGGCGCCCGGCAAGCCGCTCGTGCTCTGCCCGAGCCACAAGAGCCACATCGACTACCTCATCCTCTCCTACGTCTTCTACGAGAACGGCCTCACCCCTCCGCACGTGGCCGCCGGCATCAACCTCGCCTTCTGGCCCTTCGGCTCCATCGCCCGCCGCGGCGGGGCCTTCTTCATCCGGCGCAGCTTCCGGGGCGACAAGATCTACAGCGCCACGCTGCGCGCCTACGTGAAGTACCTGTTGCGCGAGCGCTTCACCCAGGAGTTCTTCCCGGAGGGGGGGCGCACCCGCACCGGCAAGCTCCTCTTCCCCAAGACCGGCCTCTTCTCCATGGAGGTGGACGCCTGGCTCGACGGGGCGGCGGACGACGTCCTCTTCGTGCCCATCGCCGTCGACTACGAGCGGCTGGTGGAGGGGTCGAGCTACGCCCGGGAGCTCGCCGGGGGAGAGAAGAAGAAGGAGACCTTCGGCGACCTCCTCGGGACTCCCCGGGTCCTCCTGCGCCGGTACGGACGCATCTACGTCCAGTTCGGCACCCCGGTCTCGCTCCGGGAGATCGCCGGGCAGCGACAGGCGATGGGGGCCGCTTCCCTCACCCTGGAGGAGGACGAGCGCGAGACCGACTCCAAGCGGCGCCTCGTCCAGCACCTCGCCAACCGCGTCACCTCCGGCATCGCCGACGTGGTGACGGTCACCCCGGTGAGCCTCGTCGCCACCGCGCTCCTCGCCCATGTGCGCCGCGGCGTCGCGGCGGAGGACGTGGGGCGCCGGGTGGGGCTGCTCCGCGATCTGGCGGCCGAGGAGAACGCGCGCCTGGCGCACGACCTCGTCGACGCCTCCGCCGATCCCCGGCAGCCCGGACCGGTGGGCGAGGCGCTCGTCACCCTCACCGCCGACCGGCTGGTGACGGTGCGCGAGGCGGCCGGGCACGTCATCTACCAGGTGGTGGAGGAGAAGCGCCCCCTCCTCGACTTCCACCGCAACGCCACCCTGAACCGGTTCGCCGCCCTTTCCCTGGTGGCCCTCTCGGTTCGCTCTTGCGGCGACGGCGCAGCGCTCGTCGACGTCCGCGAGCGGGTGCGCTGGCTCTCCCGCCTCTTCAAGCTCGAGTTCATGTACCCGGCCGGCACCACCCTCGAGTCGGTGTTCAAGGAGAAGCTCGGCACCCTCTCCCGGCTCGGCCTCGCGAGGGCCGAGGGCGAGGTGGTGAGGCTGGAGGCGGAGCGGGACACCCTCGGCTTCCTCGCCGACCTGGTGCGTCCCTACCTCGAGGCCTACCGGTTGGCGGCGGAGTCGGTCCGGTCGGCGGGGCAGGCGGGCCAGCCGCTCGACCGGAAGTCGCTCGTGAACGCGGCGCTCGAGCGGGGCCGGGCCGACTACCACGCCGGCCGCATCCTCCTGCGCGAGTCCCTCTCCAAGGCCACCCTCGAGAACGCCATGGAGTGGCTCTCGAGCCAGGGGGTCTTCTCGGTCGACGAGGCCGGGAAGCGAACGGTGGCCGAGCGCTGGCGCGAGGGGTTGCAGACGCAGCTCGTCGACCGGATCGGCCTCTGCCTCGCTCCCTGACCGCGGTCAAACCCGGGGCGCACCCCCCTCTTTCATTGCCTGTTCTGTTCGGGCTATCCTCTCGCTCCCCTCCCTCCGCCCCAGACGAGGCGAGGATTCGCGCAGCCACCTCTAGGAACCCAATAGGACCCCAGGAGACATGACGATGGGTGATCGGATTCTTCACAAGGGCCTGAAAAGCAAGGTGATGTCGGCCGAAGCCGCCGCCAACCTCATCCCGAACGGTGCCGTGGTCGGCATGTCCGGATTCACCGGAGCGGGATACCCCAAGGCGGTGACGGTAGCGCTCGCTCGGCGCGCCCTCGACGAGCGGCTCAAGGGCCAGAAGTATCGCCTGCGCGTGCTCACCGGCGCTTCCACCGGCCCGGAGCAGGACACGGTGATGAGCATCACCGAGGCCCAGTCGTTCCGCTTCCCCTACCAGGGCGACGCGGCGGCGCGCGAGAAGATCAACGCCGGCCTCATCGAGTACCAGGACATGCACCTGTCGCACGTGGGCACGCTCGTGCGCTACGGCTACTACGGCAAGGTGAACTTCGCCGTCATCGAGGTGACGAAGATCCGGGAGGACGGGTCGGTCGTCTACGCCTCCTCCTGCGGCGGCAACAACGTCTATCTGGAGCACGCCGAGAAGATCATCCTCGAGGTGAACACCTGGCAGGACGAGCGCCTGGAGGGGATGCACGACGTCTACTCGGTGGCCGCCACCCACGGCGAGAGGAAGCCCATCCCCCTGCTCACCGCCGACGGCCGGGTGGGGACGCCCTACCAGACCATCGACACCTCCAAGGTGGTGGCGGTGGTGGAGACGAACTGCCCCGACCGCAACGCTCCCTTCAAGGCGCCGGAGGAGATCCACAAGAAGATCGCCCAGCACATCCTCGACTTCCTCGACGGCGAGGTGAAGGCGGGCCGGCTCCCGAAGACGCTCACCCCGCTGCAGTCGGGCGTCGGCAACATCGCCAACGCCGTTCTCGTCGGCCTGAACGAGGGGCACTTCGAGAACATGACGAGCTACACCGAGGTCATCCAGGACGGCATGCTCGACCTGCTCGACTCCGGCAAGCTCCGGGTGGCCTCGGCCACCGCCTTCTCGGTCTCGCCCGAGGGGCAGGTGCGGTTCAACAAGAACATCGACCGCTACCGCAAGCAGATCATCCTGCGCCCGCAGGAGATCTCCAACAACCCGGAGGTCATTCGTCGCCTCGGCTGCATCGCCATGAACGGCTTCGTGGAGGCCGACATCTACGGCCACGTCAACTCGACCCACATCGCCGGCAAGGGCATCGAGAACGGCATCGGCGGGTCGGGTGACTTCGCCCGCAACTCCGCCTACACCATCTTCATGTCCCCGGCGACCGCCAAGGACGGGAAGATCTCGGCCATCGTCCCCTTCGCCTCCCACATCGATCACACCGAGCACGAGGTGAACGGCATCGTCACCGAGTACGGGTTCGCCGACCTGCGCGGCAAGAGCCCGAAGGAGAAGGCGAAGGAGGTCATCGAGAAGGCCGCCGCCCCGGAGTTCCGCCCGCTTTTGTGGGACTACGTGAAGCGCGCCATGAAGAACCCCAGCGCCGGCCTCCACTCGCCGCACATGTTCGAGGAGGCCTTCTCCTTCCACACCCGGTACCTCAAGACCGGGGACATGCGCCCGAAGAAGTAAGGCGGCCCGCCCGCGAGGCCCCGAAGGTGGCGGCCGCCCCGGTTTCGGGGCGGCCGCTCTCGTCTCGGGCTGCTAGAGTTCCCCCCATGTCCCTCGACCTCGACCTGGCCCTCGACGCGGCCCGCCGGGCGGTGGAGGCTGCCACCGCCGCCAGCCTCGCCCACTTCCGCCGCGGCGTGCGGGTGGAGGTGAAGCCCGACCGCACCCCGGTGACCGCCGCCGACCGCGACGCGGAGGCCGCCATCCTCTCCGTCCTGAAGGAGTCCTTTCCCGGCCACGCCGTCCTGGGCGAGGAGACCGGGGCGCACCAGGGGAGCGCGGAGTCGCGCTGGATCGTCGACCCCATCGACGGCACCCGGGGGTTCACCCGCGGCGGCAGCTTCTGGGGGCCGCTCGTGGCGCTCGAGCACGAGGGGGAGATCGTGGTGGGCGCCATGGCGCTGCCGGCGCTCGGGGAGGTCTACTGGTCCGCCCGGGGCCGCGGTGCCTGGCTCAGGAGCGGGGCCGGGGCACCGGCGCGGCTCAGGGTCTCCGGCGTAGGGCAGTGGGGGGAGTCCACCCTTTCCCTGGGCGAGTTCCGGAACCTCTTCTCCCCCCCGCGCGACAAGGCCCTCGTCGACCTCGCCTCCACCGCCGCCCAGGCCCGCTGCTACGGGGACCTGGCCGGCGCCGCCATGGTGCTGAACGGTCGCGCCGAGGCCTGGATCGAGGCGGGGGTGAAGGTGTGGGACCTCGCCCCCCTGCGCATCCTGGCGGAGGAGGCGGGCGGGCGCTTCACCGACTTCGCCGGCCGTCCGACGGTCGAGTCGGGGAACTGCGTGCTCTCGAACGGCCTCGTGCACGAGCACGTGCTCGGGGCCCTCTCCCGCCCTTGAGCCGGAGACGCAGGAGCGGCCGCGTCCCCGACCGCCGGGCCACTTCCCGGAAACCGAGTCGCAGGAAGGTGCGGGCGAGCCCGGTGTAGAGCGCGGAGTCCGCGGTCGCGCGCCCGGGCTCCACCGGGTAGGCCTCGAGGAGGCGCGCCCCGCCGCGCCGGGCGTGGGCCGCCGCCGCGGCGAGGAGTTCCGAGGTGAGGCCGCGGCGCCGAAGCGGGCGCGCCACGTAGAAGCAGGTGACCGACCACACCGGCTCATCGTCCACCGGGGCGAGGATGCGGGAGCGGCCGAGCCGCGGGTAGGCCCCGCGCGGCTCGACCGCGCACCAGCCGACCGGCTCCGCCCCGGCATAGGCCAAGATCCCCGGGACGGCCCCGCCCCGAACCTCTCGGAAGAGAGCGGCCCGGTTCCCCTCGCCGCGCCGGGCATCGAACTCGGCCCTCGTCGTCTTCCACCAGCGGCACCAGCAGCCGGCGCAGGCGCCCCTCGGCCCGAAGAGCCTCGCCAGGTCGGGGAGGAGAGCGGGGGTGAGCGGGCGGAAGGAGAGCGCGGTCCCGTCCATGCCGGGAAAGCGTAGCACCGGAGCCTGACGGCGGCGGACCCCGCGGGATCAGGGACCGGCGCGGCGGAAGAGATCGACCACCGCCCCCTCGCGCCCGGCCGTCCGGGCGCGCCCCCGGGACCACTCGCGCAGCGCCTTGATCTCCTCCTCGTAGGTGCGGAAGAGCGGGACCAGATCCTGCGCCACCCGCCGGAGGTCGGCGGTCTCGAGCTCCCGGCCGCCCGCGAAGGCCCGGTGGAGCGCGCCCACCACCACCTGCTCGAGCTCGGCGCCGGAGAAGTGCTCGCAGGCTTCGGCAAGCACCGCCAGGTCGAAGGTGGCCGGGTCCCGGCCTCGCTTCCGCAGGTGCACCTCGAGGATGGAGCGGCGCGCCGCGGCGTCGGGGAGGTCGACGAAGAAGAGCTCGTCGAAGCGGCCGCGGCGCAGGAGCTCCGGGGGCAGCCGGGAGACGTCGTTGGCGGTGGCGACCGCGAACACCGCTCCCACCCGCTCCTGCAGCCAGGTGGAGAAGGAGCCGAGCAGCCGGGCCGCGCGCGCCTCGCCCCCCTGTCCCGGGCCGCTCCCGGCGAAACCCTTCTCGATCTCGTCCACCCAGACCGCCACCGGCGCGATGGCCTCGGCGGCCGCGAGCGCCCGGGCCAGGTTCTCCTCCGCACCCTCCCCGGCCCCGAGCACCCGCGGGAGGTCGAGCCGCAAGAGCGGCACCCCGAGCTGGCTCGCCGCCACCTTGGCGGCGAGCGATTTGCCGCAGCCCTGCACGCCCACCAGCAGCACCCCCCGGGGGGGAGGCAGGCCGAAGGTCCGCGCCTCGGGGGCGAACGACATGGCCCGCTCCGCCATCCAGGCCTTGAAGGCTTCGAGCCCTCCCAGGTCGGCCTCCGACTGGTCCGACTCCACCAGCTCGAGCCCCATGTCGCGGGAGAGGACCCTCTTCTTCTCCTCCTGCACGAGCACCGCCGCGGACGGCCCGAGCGCCGGGTCGGCACGCAGCGCTCGCAGGAAGGCCCGCTTCGCCTGGCTCTCGGTGAGCCCGCGCGCCGCGGAGAGGAGCCGGTGGCGGCTCGCCGGCTCGACCGGGCGGCCCGCGGTGGCCCCCGAGAGGAGCGCCTCGAGCTCCCCCTCGCTCGGCAGGGGAAGCCGGAGCACCGCGGTGTCCGCGGAGAGGCCGTCCGGGACGGAGAGCCGGGGGGCCACCACGGCCAGGCAGCGCCCCTCGGCGGCGAGCTGGGGCAGGGCGTCGCGAACGCGGCGGGCCACCCGCGGGTCGGCGAGGGCCTCGTGGAAGTCGAGCAGCACCGCCAGGAGGGGCGCCGGAGCCTTGAGCACCGCCTCCACCGCCGCGAGCGGGGACCGCGCCGAGGGGGAGAGGGGGTCGAGGCCGCGCGCGCTCGACCAGACGGCGACGGTGGCGTCGAAGCTCTCCGCCACCGCCCGGCACAGGCGCACCGCCCGGTCCTCCTCGGCAGTGACGAGGTAGAGGAGCGGCGTCCCCGCCGACCAGAGGTCGGCGATCTCGGCGCTCGGGGGCCTCACCCGCGTCCCTCCGCGTCGGCGGTGGAGCGCATCGCTTCCTCGAAGGAGGTGAGCCCGGAGGCGACCTTGAAGACGGCGTGCTCGCGCAGCGGCCTGAGCCCGTCCTGGCGGGCAGTCCGGGCGAGCACCTCGGGGGTGGCCCCCTCGGCGATGAGGTGGCGCAACCGCGCGTTCACCGTCAGCACCTCGAAGATCCCGGTTCGGCCGAAGAACCCGGTGAAGCGGCACTTGGTGCACCCCACCCCGCGCCGGGCCACGAGCTTCCCGGCGTGGTCCTCGGGGTGGCGCACCCCGAGCTCGGCCACCTGGTCGGCGGTGAGGAGCACGTCCTCGGCGCAGCTCGGGCACACCTGCCGCACGAGGCGCTGGGCCACCACCCCGGTGAGCGTGGCGGAGATGAGGAAGCCGGGCACCCCGAGGTCGCGCAGGCGCGCCACCGCCCCCACCGTGTCGCTGGTGTGCAGGGTGGTGAGCACCAGGTGGCCGGTGAGGGCCGCCTGGACGGCCTGGGTGGCGGTCTCGGCGTCGCGCACCTCCCCCACCATCACCACGTCCGGGTCCTGGCGCAGCACGTGGCGCAGGGCCTCGGCGAACCCGGTGCCGGTCTTGGGGTTGGCGGCGATCTGGTTGAAGTCCTCGTGCACCATCTCGATGGGATCCTCGATGGTGACGATGTTGATCTCCGGCGAGGCGAGCGCCTGCAGCGCCGAGTAGAGGGTGGTGGTCTTGCCGGAGCCGGTGGGGCCGGTCACCACCACCATCCCGTGGGGGCGCTCCAGCCACCCCTCGAACTGCTCGCGCTCGTCGCTCATGAAGCCGAGCTCGGAGAGGTCGCGCACCAGGACCTGCTGGTCCAGGATCCGCACCACGATCTTGTCGCCGAAGGCGGTGGGAATGGTGGAGACTCGCAGCTCCATCTCGGTGTCGCCGCGGGCGGTGCGGATGCGCCCGTCCTGCGGGCGCCGGGCCGAGATGTCGAGCCGGCTCATGATCTTGAGCCGGTTGGCGATGGCTCCGTGGACGCCCTTGGGGATGCGGTACACCGGGTGCAGGACCCCGTCGATGCGCATCCGGATGATCGACTCCTCCCGGCGCGGCTCCACGTGGATGTCGCTCGTCCGCTGCTCGAAGGCGTAGTGGAACAGGTATTCGACGGCCGCCACCACCGGCTCGCTCGAGGCCTCGAGCGCCTCGAGCCCGGTCAGGTTGACGAACTGCTCCAGGTTGCCGATGTCCGGGCCCGCGCTGCCCGGGCCGGTGGTGACCTGCGTCTGCGCCTCGCGGATCTGCTCGCGGAAGCCGTAGACCTCGGCGATGGCCCGGTGGATGTCCGCCGGAGCGGAGAGCACCATCTCGATCGCCATCCCGGTGAGGGCGTGGAGATTCTCGAAGAGCTCGCGGTCGAAGGGATTCGCTGCCGCCACCACCAGGGCGCCGTTGCGACGCTCGAGCGGCAACACCGCGTGCTTGCGCGCGAAGGGGCGCGACAGGGTCCGGGTGATGAGCTGGGCGTCGAGCTTGAGCGGGTCGATCTTCCGGTAGGTGACTCCCACCGCCTGGGCCACCACCTGGGTGGCCTTGTCCTCGTCCACCACCTCGGACTCGTGGCGGGCGTCCGGGAAGCCGAACGAGGCCAAGAGCTCGATGGGCGAGAGGTCGGCGCGGCGGAGCGCCCGGCCCCCCTTCCCGGCCTGCTCGCGCAGCATCTTGGTCCGCTGCACGTTCTCGCGGGCATGGGCGGTGCGCCGGTCGTCGTCGCGCAATACCCCCTTCTTCTGGAGGGTCTCGGCGACGAACTCTAGGTTGAAATCGCTCGCTCGATGGGCGGTCATGAAGCGAGAGCGATCCTATCGCGGGAGCCGCGCCGCCGCGAGGGCGCGCCCACCGACCGTCCCCATGTGGTCAGGAAACCTTCATCCGCGCGACCGCGCGGAGGCTAGATCGCTCAGCCGACCGGGCCGCAACCGGGGCCGGTCCTTCCGCCGGCGTCCCCCCCGCCGGTCCGGGCCGGGCGCGATACCACCCGCTCGATCCGCTGCCCCCGGCAGGAGGGGCACCTCACCGCCGCCTCGTCCGACCGCCGGAGGACGAGTTCCTCGAAGACCCGGTCGCATTTCTTGCAGGCGTACTCGAAGATGGGCATCGGCGGTGAGAGCCGGGCCAGGGGAAAAGGGTTCGGCGCCCGTCCCGCCTTCCCTCTCTCGCTCCCCTCCCTCCCCCCGTGATATGGCTCGAAGGGCATCCTGCCTGGGCCCGGGTCCGGCGGAGGGAGAGGCGATGAGCGGTCCGAGCGAGCCGAAACCGCGCATCCTGGTGGTCGACGACGAGCCGCGCATGGGCAAGGCGATGGAGCGCCTCCTCGCCCAGCGCTACCGGGTGGCGGTGGTGGCCTCGGCGGCCAAGGCGCTCGACCTCCTCGCCTCCGACCCCGACTTCGACGGGATCATCTGCGACCTGATGATGCCGCAGATGAGCGGGATGGACCTCTACGACGCCCTGCGCACCAGCCGCCCGAAGCTGGCCCGCCGCATGGTCTTCATGACGGGCGGTGCCTACACCGACGAGGCGCACGAGTTCCTCGCCCAGCTGCCGCAGCGCAGGCTCGACAAGCCCTTCCGCCCCGAGGAACTGGAGCGGGTGCTGGAGGCCTCCCTGCGCCTCTAGGTGCCGCGCCTCGCCCGCCGGTGGCGCCCAGGGAGCGCGGCCCCGCCGAGGCGGACCCGGTCGCGATCGCAGAGACGAATGGACGCCCGGAGCACCTCGAGCGCCTCCTCGCGCCCGCGCGGCTCCCGCACCCGCACCTTCTCGTTCTCGAGCGCCTCGTCGTCCTCGAGGAAGCGACGCGGTTCGCGCATGCGGTGCTGCGGCGGCTCGGAGGTTCCGGCGATGTCGGCGTACTCGGGGTCGTCGGCGCTCGGCCCCACGAGCTAGTCGTCCTCCCCCTGTCGTCGCGCCTGCGCATCCCCCCGATCACCTTGGCCTGCATGATGGCGAATGGGGCGATGGGCTCCCGGGGGTAGACGAGGAGGTCGAGCGGGTCGCCGTCGTCACGGTAGGTTCGCGGGACGAAGCGGTAGTTGGCGGGCGCCGCTAGATGCCGCCGCCCTTGTCCCAGCGCTCCTCGCGGGCCTCTCCCTGGGTGATGCGGCTGCCGGGGGGCACCGGGCGCGTCACCCAGACGTTGCCGCCGATGGAGGAACCCCTCCCGATGACGATGCGCCCCAGGATGGTGGCCCCGGAGTAGATGACGACCTCGTCCTCCACCACCGGGTGCCGGTCGACTCCCTTGATGGGGTTTCCGTGCTCGTCGAGGGGGAAGCTCTTCGCGCCCAGGGTCACTCCCTGGTAGATGCGCACCCGGCTCCCGATGATGCTCGTCTCGCCCACCACCACGCCGGTGCCGTGGTCGATGAAGAAGCGCTCGCCGATCCGGGCCCCGGGGTGGATGTCGATGCCGGTGAGGGTGTGGGCGTACTCGGTGATGATGCGGGGGATGAGCGGCACCCCGAGCACGTGCAGCTCGTGGGCGATGCGCTGGTTCGTCACCGCGAAGATGCCGGGGTAGGCGAAGATGGCCTCGTCCCGGGTCTTGAGCGCCGGGTCCCCCTCGTAGGCGGCCTCCACGTCGGAGGCGACGAGGCGCCGCACCGGCGGCAGCCGGGCGGCGAACTGCCGGGCCACGCCTTTCGCCACCTCGGCGCAGTGGCTGCAGCTCTCGAAGTCGTGCTTCTCGCAGAAGGCGATGGCGCGCCGCACCTCCTCCTCGAGCCCGCGCAGCACCCGGTCGAGCGTCGAGCCCATGTAGTAGGCGAGGGTGTCCGCTCGCAGGTCCGCGTCGCCGAAGTAGCCCGGGAAGAACGCCGAGCGGATCTCCTCCACCAGCTGGATCACCCGCTCGCGCGAGGGGAGCACCATGCGCCGGTGGCCGGCGAGGATGGGGGCCGCCTCCCGGCACAGCTCCTCGACGATGGGGGAGATGGCGACGTCGGCGGTGGGGGTCATCGATGCTCCTCTTGTGCGAGGCTCGTAGATAAGCCGCCTTTCGGGCGCGATCAAGGTCCGCGCGCGAGCACGGCGCGCCGTCGAGCGGTGCCCCCGCTACCCCTTCGGGCGCGGCGGCGCGGGCTCCTCGGCCGGACCCCCGGCGGAGCCCTCGAGCGCGAGCGTGGCGTCGAGCTCGGCCTCCGCCGCCGTCCCGGCCGCCGGCGGCCCGTCGGGGCGGTGGAAGAACTCGTGCACCATGCGGGCCTGGGCCGGGCCGAAGCCGGGAGCCTGGGCGATCTCCTCCTCCGTCGCCTCCCGGACGCGCCGGAGTGACCCGAAGTGGCGGAGGAGCCCCTTCCTCCGCCCCTCGCCAATCCCGGGAATCTCGAGCAGCACCGACTCGAGGTTGCGGGTGCGCCGCAGCTTCCGGTGGAACTCGATGGCGAAGCGGTGCGCCTCGTCCCGCAGCCGGACGAGGAGGAAGAGCTCGGCCGAGTTCTGCCGCAGGACCACGGGATCCTTGCGACCTGGCACGAAGACGCGCTCCGGGCTCCGGGCCGCCTCGGCGACGAAGCCGCGGTCGGCCCTCTCCGCCGCCGCCGCCAGCCCCTCCCCTCGCGACCCCCTCCGCCCCACCACCCGGCTGGTGCCGAGCGAACCCGGGTCGAGCGAGCGGCTCTTGGCGAGCGAGACCATCTCGACGAAGGGCACGCCCGGGTTCCCGGGAGCCGGGCGGGTGGCCACGCCGAGGTCGTGTGCGGCCGCGAGCGCCGCCTGCAGCTGCCCCTTCCCGCCGTCGATGACGAGGAGGTCGGGGAAGAGGCCCTCGGCGATGGCCCGCTTGAGCCGGCGCGAGACCACCTCGTGCAGCATGGCGAAGTCGTCCTGTCCCGGGACCCCGCGGACCTTGTAGCGCCGGTAGTTTGCCTTGTCGGGCTCCCCGTCCCGCATCGAGACCCCGGAGCCCACCGCCAAGGCCCCCTGGAAGGTGGAGATGTCGTAGCACTCCATCCAGCGGGGCTCGCGGGCGAGGTGGAGCGAGCGGGTCAAGGCGGCGAGCGCCTCCTCCCGACGCTCGCCCTCCTCGCGCCAGCCGCGGAAGGACTGCTCGGCGTTCCGCCGGGCCACCTCGAGCAGGTCGAGCTTCGCCCCTCGCTGCGGCAGGGCGATCCGGACCCGCCTTCCCCGCCGCTCCGACAGCACCTCCTCGAGGGCGGCGGCGTTCGAGGGCGGGACCGGCACGAGCACCTCCTCGGGGGGAGGGGTGCGCTCGTAGTAGAGCCCGAGGAAGGAGGAGACGAGCTCCTCCGCCGGAAACTCCTGCCCGGTGAAGGGCCAGGAGCGCGACTCCTGGAGCTTGCCGCCGCGCATGGAGAGGACCTGGAGGACGAGGTCGGGCCCCTCGCGGTGGAGCCCCACCACGTCCCGGTCGGCCTGGTCGTCCATGAGCACCCGCTGTTTCTCCAGGCTCCGCTCGACCGCCTGGAGCTGGTCGCGGAGCCGGCCGGCCTCCTCGAAGCGGAGGGTGGCGGCCGCGCTCCGCATGCGCTCGCGCAGGCGGGGGACGAGCTCGCTCTCGCGCCCTTCCAGGAAGGCCACGGCGTCCTCCACGCTCTCCTGGTACTCGGCGGTGGGCACTTCGTATACGCAGGGCGCCGGGCAGCGGTGGATCTGGTAGAGGATGCAGGGGCGCTTGCGGTGGTCGAAGACGTGATCGCTGCAGGTGCGCAGCTGGAACCAGCGGTTGACGACGCGCAGGGTCTCGCGGATGGAGCTGGCGCTCGAGTAGGGCCCGAAGTACCGCGCCCCGTCCTCCTTCCGCTGCCGGGCGCGGGTCACCTCCAGCCGGGGATAGGGGTGGCGCTCGTCGAGGCGCAGGACGATGAAGTCCTTGTCGTCGCGAAGACGCACGTTGAAGCGCGGCTTGTGCTTCTTGATGAGCTCGTTCTCGAGGAGGATCGCCTCCTTCTCCGAGCGGGTGACGATCACCTCCAAGTCGCCGAGCAAGTCCTCGAGGAGCGGCACGAAGATGCGATCGTCGCCGCCGCGGTCGAAGTAGCTGCGCACCCGGGAGCGGAGCGAGGCCGCCTTGCCGACGTAGACGACCTTCCCCCCCCGGTCGAGCATGAGGTAGCAGCCGGGCTCGGCGGGGAGCTCGTCGAGCTTCTTCTTCAGCTTGGCGTCCATGGAGAGACGGGGCCCATCCTACGCCCGCCTAGCGCCTCCGGCGCCGCTGCGGTCGCCGCTGCGCCGACCTCCCCATCGCGTCCGCCGCCGCCATGGCGCCGCTGCCGAGGAGTCCCTTCGCCCCCGCCCCGCGCCGCGTCACCCCGAGCTCCAGGTCCCGGAGCGAGAGGATGCGGTCGCGCAGCTGGGCGGCCTTCTCGAACTCCAGCGCCTCGGACGCTCGCCGCATCTCCCCCTCCAGCTCGGCCACGATGGCGGGGATCTGCTCCTTCTGGTACTCGGCGCCCTCGGCCGCGAGCGGCACCGTCACGTAGTCCGCCTGGTACACCGCCATGGAGAGGTCGGTGATGTTGCGCTTCACCGTCTGCGGGGTGATGCCGTTCTCCAGGTTGTAGCGGCGCTGGATCTCGCGCCGGCGATCGGTCTCGGAGACGGCCCGGCGCATGGAGTCGGTGGTGGAGTCGGCGTAGAGGATGACCTTCCCGGCCACGTTGCGCGAGGCCCGCCCGATGGTCTGGACGAGCGAGACGGCGGAGCGCAGGAATCCCTCCTTGTCGGCATCGAGGATGGCGACGAGCGAGACCTCGGGCAGGTCGAGCCCCTCCCGGAGCAGGTTGATGCCGATGAGAGCGTCGAACTCCCCGCGGCGCAGGTCGCGGATGAGGGCGCTGCGTTCGAGGGTGTCGATGTCCGAGTGCAGGTAGCGGCAGCGCACCCCGACGTCGGTGTAGTACTCGGTCAGGTCCTCCGCCATGCGCTTGGTGAGCGTGGTGACGAGCACCCGCTCTCCAGCCTCGGCCCGCTTCCGGATCTCGGCGAGGAGGTCGTCCACCTGCGAGCCCACCGGGCGCACCTCGACCTCCGGGTCGGTGAGACCGGTGGGGCGGATGATCTGCTCCACCACCACCCCCCCGGCCTTCTCGAGCTCGTAGGACGCCGGGGTGGCCGACACGTAGATGGCCTGGCCCACGTGGGACTCGAATTCCTCGAAGCGCAGGGGCCGGTTGTCGAGAGCCGAGGGGAGCCGGAAACCGTACTCGACGAGCGTCTCCTTCCGGTTCCGGTCCCCGTGGTACATGCCTCCCACCTGCGGCAGGGTCTGGTGCGACTCGTCCACCACGAGGAGCCAGTCCTTCGGGAAGTAGTCGAGCAGGCACGGCGGCGGCTCCCCCGCCTTCCGTCCGGAGAGCCAGCGCGAGTAGTTCTCGATGCCGGTGCAGAAGCCCATCTGCTCGAGCATCTCCAGGTCGAACATGGTCCGCTGCTCGAGCCGCTGTGCCTCGACGAGCTTGTTGTGGCCCTTGAGCTCGGTGAGGCGCAGCCGGAGCTCCTCCCGGATCCCCTCGATGGCCCGGCGCCTCACCTCGGGGGCGGAGACGTAGTGGCTGTTCGGGAAGATGGCGACCTTGTCGAGCTCGGCGAGGACGGTGCCGCGCAGGGGATCGAACTCGGCGATGCGCTCCACCACGTCCCCGAAGAACTCGAGCCGCACCGCCCTGGACTCCTCGTAGGGGGGGAAGACCTCGATGGTGTCGCCCCGCACCCGGAAGGTGCCGCGGTGGAAGTCGGTGTCGTTGCGTTCGTACTGGATGTCGATGAGGGACCGGATGAAGCGATCGCGGACGAACTCCTGTCCCCTCGCCAGCTGCTGCAGGAGCCCGTAGTAGGCCTCGGCGGTGCCGAGGCCGTAGATGCAGGAGACCGAGGCGACGATGAGGACGTCGTTCCGGGTGAGGAGCGCGTGGGTGGCCGCGTGCCGCATCCGGTCGATCTCGTCGTTGATGGAGGAGTCCTTCTCGATGTAGGTGTCGGTCGAGGGGACGTAGGCCTCCGGCTGGTAGTAGTCGTAGTAGCTCACGAAGTAGTGCACCGCGGCGGTGGGGAAGAGCTCCTTGAACTCCCCGTAGAGCTGGGCCGCGAGCGTCTTGTTGTGAGCGATCACCAGGGTCGGCCGCTGCACCCGGGCCACCACGTTGGCGATGGTGAAGGTCTTTCCGGAGCCGGTGACCCCGAGCAGCACCTGGTGGCGGTCGCCGCGGCCGAGCCCGGCGACCAGCTCGCCGATGGCTCGGGGCTGGTCGCCTCTGGGCTCGAACTGCGTCGCGAGGTCGAAGGGCATCCGGCAAATGTAACGCCCGGAGCCCTCCCCTTCATTGGGTGAAGACGAGCGTGCTCTTCGCCGCCGCCTGGATCTCGGAGGCGCCCCAGGGCAGGTCGTTCGTTCCGAAGG
Source organism: Anaeromyxobacteraceae bacterium (assembly GCA_035499295.1). GTDB lineage: Bacteria > Myxococcota > Myxococcia > Myxococcales > Anaeromyxobacteraceae > DATJZG01. The sequence goes on along the minus strand of DATJZG010000061.1, from coordinate 30,670 downwards.
TGAGCCAGGTGGGCACCTGGTTCTGGTAGCCGGGCCACGACGGGTAGTCCCGCTGGCCGCCGGGGTAGACCGCCCGCCACTTCACCGCCCCGCTCGCGATTTGGGTGGCGAAGCGCACGCTCGGCCCGGCGCCGAAGGTGAAGCCGGTCGGCCCGTCGTTCGAGAAGGCGAAGTTCGCCACGTCCACCGTGAAGAGCCCGCCGCCCTTCGCGAAGGGCCCGTAGTCGAAGAGGGTCACGGACGGGCTCAGCTCCGAGGTGAAGGTGACGGTGTGCTTGCGCCCCCACACCCAGTCGGTGGTGACGGCGCTCCCGAACACCGGCGCCGAGGCGAGGAAGGTGACGGCGTCGTTGAGCGCCTCGACCGCCTGGGGAGCGCAGCTCCCGCCGCAGAAGGCCTGCCCGGTCGCGAGCGGAACCGAGGACTCTCCGCCCTGGGCGTAGGCCGAGAGGGCCACGAGGTACTTCGCCACGAACTGGTCGTCGACGAGGTTCCCGATCTGCGCCGCCGTGAGGGGCTCCCCCTCGAAGACGACGTTCGCCGAGGCCAGCGCCGGGTCGACAATGCGGCTCGCGAGCCGCGGCACGAGCGCGTGGAAGAGCATGGAGGCGTTCGAGGCCGCCAGGATCCCGGCGTCGGAGACCGCCGCCGAGCCGGGGTCGTTCGTGGCAAGACCGCTCGGGGTCTGGAACTGTTGGGGGTTCGCCGGGTCGGCCCAGCCCTGTAGCAGGGCCACCGCTCCCTCGAGCTTGTTCGCCTGGACGTCGGTCGGGTCCGCCGCGAACCAGGCGAGGAGCCCGGGCACGAGGTCGGCGGCGAAGAGCGACATCTCGTCGGACTGGATGGAGCTCATGTCGTCCAAGGTGTAGCCCGAGCTCTTCGCGGAGAGCCGCTGCTCGATGCGGGTGGCGCGGTAGCCGAGGTCATTCGTGTAGTAGAGGTAGTGGACGTAGTCGGTCGTCCCGGAGGGGGCCTGAACGGGGTTGTTCCCCTTGGTGATGCCGGTGATGTCGTTGTTCGCCGTGACCACCCGATTCTTGGACGGGTTCTTCACGAACGGAAGCGCCGAGTCGGCAATGCGGCCCGTCCAGGCGCAGGCCCCCCCGGGCATGGGGAGCCAGGGGGCGTAGGGGGCCTGGAAGCAGGCAGCGGAGCGGATGGGCACGTAGGCGTGCGGGTCGTAGGCGATGTTCCCGTTCACGTCACCGATGACGAAGTTCTGCGCCCCCACCTCGAACTGCGAGAGCGCGGTGACCGCCTCGTCGACGCTCTTCGCCTGGTTCAGGTCGAAGAAGGCGAGGAGCTCGTCGGAGACCTCCTGCCCGGTCCAGCGCGCGGTGAGGAAGGGGGTGCTCGTGGTCCCGGCCGCGATCACCGGGCCATAGCCGGGGACGACGAGGATGGTCTCGGTGACCGACTCCCCGCCGCGGACCTGGATGGTGCCGCTCGTCGCGAAAATGGGGGCGACCCCGGCCGGCAGACCGGTCGCGGGGTTCGCCGGGAAGAAGAAGATGTCGCTCACGTCGTAGCCGGCGACAGTGTCGCCCCAGCCGATGTAGTCGTTGTGGCCGATGGGCACGACCGGAGTGCCCGGGAAGGTGACGCCGCCCACGTTGCGGGTGTTGGTGGAGATCTCCGCCAGGTACCAGATGGAGGGGTTGGTGAGGGAGAGGTGGGGGTCGTTCGCGACGAGGACCCCGCCCGCGGTGAGCGCGGGGGCGAGGACCCAGTTGTTCGAGCCCACCTCGAACTTCTTGCCGAGGCGGGGCAAGAGCGCCGAGAACCTCGCCGCCCGGGAGAGCGCCTCGGCGAGCCCGGGCACGGAGGGGGCGGCGGCGACCGCTCCCGACTTCAGCTCCGGATTGGCGTCGGGGATGATGAAGGCGTTCGCCGCCGGCGCCGAGCGGGTGAGGTCAGCGAAGAGCCCCAGGATGGCGCAGCTCGAGGGCGGGGTCGCGCCGCAGGCGGCGAGGAAGGCCTGGGCGAGCTGACCGTAGTTCACCTCGGCCTCGATCGACTCGGAGAGCTGGAAGGTGAGGAGCCGCCCGATGGCGAGGGTGTCCTCGATGGTCCAGGGGGTGGGCTCGTAGGGATGCGTGGGGTCGGCCACGTTGAGCGCCACGTACTCGGGCGGGACCTGCGCTCCGTTGGCGCCGGTCCGGAGGTCCTCGAGGAATCGGTTCACTCCGTTCGCGTAGGCCTGCAGGAGCGACGTCATCGCCGCGGGGAGGCTCGCGGCGATCGCGTCCTCGATGCGGTAGCTGCCGCTCGCGGTGGGGGTCTGCGTGGTGAAGAGGGTGCGGATGGTCACGTCCTGCGACAGGGCCGCCTCCCCGAGCATGGCGGCGAGCTGGCCCCGGCCGGCGCGGCGCAGGACGTCCATCTGGAAGAGCCGGTCGCGGGCGTGGAGGTAGCCGAGGGCGTAGGCCGCGTCGTCGTCGCTCGAGGCGTTGATGTAGGGGATGCCGAGCGAGTCGAAGGTGACCTGCACCTGCGCGCTCAGGGAGGCATTCGCGGCGACGGTGTTAGCGGGCGTGCCCGAATACGCGTAGTTGGTGGTCGAGCTGCTGCAAGCCAGTGCGAGAGCGGCGAGGACGAGCGCCGGGAGGGATCTTCGGGCCATGTTCACCTCCGGAGTGGCTCCGTGTGCGGGGTGGCCCGGAATAATGGCTTACACGGGGGGAGTCCGTCCCGTCCCGGTGGGGGCGTCGGCGAGCGGCGCGCCGACGCCTGCGGCATCGCGCGCTGCGTCACGGCCGAGAGGGGCTACTCGACCTTCCAGGTCGTCCCGGCGGGCCCGTCCTTGATCGCCACCCCCATCGCCAGGAGCTCGTCCCGCAGGGCGTCGGAGCGGGCGAAGTCCTTCGCACGCCTCGCCTCGTCGCGCGCCCGGAGCTTCTCCTCCACCGCCACCGGGTCGATCCCGCGACGCTTCGCGGCCTTCTGGCGCAGCGCCTGGAGGGCCTCCGCCGGGCGCCGCCCGAGGATGCCGAGCTCCGCCCCCACCTCCCGGGCGTCCCGCGCGAACCCGAGAAGCGCCCTCCGGTCCTCGGCCGTCTTCTTCCCCTTCCTGTCGGCGAGCGCGTTCGCCTCGCGGAAGGCCTCGGCGAGAAGGCCCAAGACGGCGGCGGTGTTGAAGTCGTCGTCGAGCGCTTCCCGGCACCCCTCGAGCCAACCGCTCGGCGCGCCGCCGTCCGGGGCCCCCTTCGCGAGCTCGTCGGCCCGCTCCAGAGTCTCGTAGAAGTAGCCGAGCCTCTGCTCCGCCTCGGCGAGGAGGCCATCGGAGAAGTTGACGGGGTTCCGGTACTGAGTCCCGAGGAGGAAGAGCCGCAGCCCCTCCCCGTCGTAGCGGGCGAGGAGGTCCTTCACCGTGAAGAAGTTCCCGAGCGACTTCGACATCTTCTCTTGGTCGATCTCGACGAAGCCGTTGTGCATCCAGTAGCGGGCGTACGACCGGGGGTCGAGCGCGTCGGAGAGCGCCGCCGCCGACTGGGCGATCTCGTTGGTGTGATGAGGGAAGACGAGATCCTTGCCACCGGTGTGGACGTCGAAGGGCGCGCCCAGGTGCTTGAGCGTCATGGCCGAGCACTCGATGTGCCACCCAGGCCTCCCCTTGCCCCAGGGCGAGTCCCAGGACGGCTCCCCCGGCTTCGCGCCCTTCCACAGGGCGAAGTCGAGCGGGTCGCGCTTGCTCTCGCCGGGCTCGACGCGGGCACCGGCCTGCAGGTCCTCGAGGTTGCGCTTGGAGAGGTCCATGTAACGGGGGAACTTCCGCACGCTGTAGTAGACGTCGCCGTTGCCCGGGGCGTAGGCGAAGCCGCGCTCCACGAGCTTCTCGATGAGGGCGACGATCTCGGGCATGTGCTCGGTGACCCGCGGCTCGGCGTCCGGCGCCAGGCACCCGATGGCGGCCATGTCCTCGGTGAAGGACTCGGAGAAGCGCCGGGCGAGCGAGCCCGGGTCCTCGCCGCGCTCGTTCGCCCTCTTGATGATCTTGTCGTCCACATCGGTGAAGTTCCGGACGTAGCGCACCGAGAGGCCACGGGCGCGCAGGTGCCGGACCACCACGTCCCAGACCACGTAGCAGCGCGCGTGCCCCAGGTGGGCGTGGTCGTAGACCGTCGGGCCGCAGGCGTAGAGCCCGACCCGGCCCGGCTCGAGCGGCAGGAACTCTCGCTTCTCCCCGGAGAGGGTGTCGAAGAACTTGATGGTCATTCAGGGGGTCTCCGGTCTTGGGGTCCGTCGCCGGACGACGCGGCGGGCGAGGACGGCGGCGTTGAAGCTCACCAGGCACACGAGGCCCAAGGCGATGAGGGGCTCGCGGTAGCGCGCCCCGGGCCGCTCTCCCTCGCGCAGGACCATGAAGCGCTCCCCGCCCGCCCACCCCTGCTTCTCGAGCTCGGCGGCGAAGGCGGCGTAGTCGACGCGACGGCTTGCCGGCAGCAAGCGCCCTTCGTAGACGGCGGCGGGAGAGGCGGCGGCGGGCCGGTCGACCAGGAGGTTCGCGCCGAAGAGCCCGCTCACCCGGCGGCGCTCGCCGGCTCGCCCCTCCACGCCGCCCACCGCGCCCACGAGCGGCCCGGAGACGCGCACCAGCCGGTTCGGCAGGGCCCGCTCGAGGTGCAAGGAGCGCAGGTCGCCGAGGTCGATGGGCACCTTCGAGGAAGCGAAGTAGGCGACGTCCAAGCGCATGTCCCACAGGAGCCAGAGCGCGGCACCGATGACGAGCGCGGGGAAGATCGGGGACCGCCCCGGGCGAGGTGCCAGGTCGTCCTCTCTTCCCTCCGCCCTCACCCTGCCCTCCGCACCAGGAGGGCCACCGCGTGGGCGGCGATTCCCTCGCCGCGCCCCACGAACCCGAGCCCTTCCCCGGTGGTGGCCTTCACGTTCACCCGGGAGGGGGGAATGCCGAGCGCCTCTCCGAGACGCGCCCGCATCTCCTCGGCGCGGGGAGCGATCTTGGGGCGCCGCGCGGCCAGGGTGACGTCGCAGTTGCCGACGGCCCAGCCCGCGGCGGCCGCCTTGGCCACGATCTCGCGCAGCAGCACGAGGGAGGAGACCCCCTTGAAGCGGGGGTCGGTGTCCGGGAAGTGGCGGCCGAGATCGCCGAGACCGGCGGCTCCCAGGATGGCGTCGCCGACGGCGTGGGCGCAGATGTCGGCATCGGAGTGGCCGAGGAGCCCGTCCCCCTCGAACTCGACCCCTCCGAGGACGAGCTTGCGACCGGCGGCAAAGGGGTGGACGTCGTAACCGACCCCCATCGCCACCGGCGGCGCGAGGAGCGCCCGCGCCTTCTCCACATCGGCGGGACCGGTGATCTTGAAGTTCCCGGGCTCTCCCGGGACGAGCGCCACCGGCTCTCCGAGCCTTTCCACGAGCATGCACTCGTCGGTGGCGTCCGTCGCCGCCTCTCCCGCACCCGCGAAGGCCCGCCGCAGGAGCGAGGCGCGGAAGCCCTGGGGGGTCTGGGCGAGCCACAGAGCACTGCGGTCGAGGGTCTCCTTCACCCGATCCCCGTCCCCGCGCTTCACGGTGTCGGTCGCCCGGAGCGCGGCCAGCGCGGCGCCCCGCTCGGCCGCGGCGAGCGCCACCCTCCGGACGAGCTCCGGGGTTGCGAAGGGACGGGCGGCGTCGTGGACCACGACGAGGTCGCATCCCTCGAGCGCGCCGAGCCCGGCGCGGACCGAGTCGGCGCGCCGATCCCCGCCGGCCACCACCCGCAGCGGGCGCCCGAGGCCGGCGAGGGCGACCTCTCCCCTCGACTCCTCGCCCGCCGGGACCACCGCCACGATCTCGTCGACGAGCTCGCAGGAAGCGAGCGCCCGGGCGGCGCGCCGGAGGACGGTCTCGCCCGCGAGTTCGAGCCACTGCTTCGCCACCCCGGCTCGCTGGCCCGATCCGCCTGCGGCCAGGATGGCTCCGACCCTCTCGGCGCCGATCACCTGTGCCTCCGCGCCGGGAATGGCACCCGGCTTGCCATGGAAACCCCGAGATGCCGCCAGCCGCCGACCGCGAGGGAGCCGCACCTCCCGAAACGCGACCGCCGCGCGGGCCCTCGGCCGCGCGGCGGACCACGCCGGGCGATCCCGGCGCCGGGACCCTCCCCGGAGCGTCAGTTGATGTTGAAGATCTTCCTCAACTCCGTCTCGACCTCCTGCTCGTCGCAGTCCTTCGCGATGGCGAGTTCCTTGATGAGGAGGGAACGCGCCGTGTCGAGCATCTTCCTCTCCCCGAAGGACAGGTCCTTGTCGCACCGGAGGAGGTAAAGGTCGCGCAGCACCTCGGCGATCTCGAAGACCGAACCGGTCTTGATCTTGTCCATGTACTCGCGATAGCGGCGGTTCCAGGTGGTGGAGTCCACCGACACTTCCTTCTCGCGGAGGATCGAGTAGACCTTGCGGACCTCCTTGTCCCCGATGATCTCGCGCAAGCCCACCGACCCCACCTTGTTCATCGGGATCATGATCTTCATGCCGTTGTCGAGGATGCGCAGCACATAGAAGGACTGCCGCTGCCCGGCCACCTCCTTGTGCTCGATCCCCATCACCTCGCCCACGCCTTGGCCCGGGTAGACGGCCTTATCCCCCACCTTGAAGGTGGGGCCCGACTGGTTCGACGATGCAGACATTCGGTCCTCCGCCCCGCCGCAGACGCTGCCATCGCCCGTTCGTCGGGCACATGGGGCAGGGCTCAGGGTTGGAAATTTACCACACCGATTGCGCTAGGTCAATATCCTTTGTAACTACGCCCTCTTGGGTTTGACCCGCTCTGTTAACACCCCCTAAGGAAGGACCCAAAGCGCGCCAAGCGAGCATGACATACCCCCGACGGGGGCTCCCCCGCTTGCCGCGTCGCGTCAGGTCGACCGATTTCGCGGAGGTCGGCGCCTACCCCGACCGTCGCAATGCGTCCCGGGTCGAGGGCGTGTGGCGCACTTCACCTGTCGTGACGAGCGCCGCGGCTCGGGTGACCTTTCCGGCCAAACGGCCGGCGGGGGGTCGCGCGCCCTCCTCCTCCCGCGGGCGCCCGACCGCGCGACGCGGGGGTCACCTCGAGAACGGGTTCGCGAGGAGGATGGTCTCGTCGCGCTCCGCCCCGACGGAGACCGAGGTGGCGTTCACTCCGCAGAGCGCCTCGAGGCGCCTCACGTAGCTGCGGGCGTTCGCCGGCAGGTCCTCGAAGGCGCGGGCCCCCGCGAGCGGCTCCGACCACCCGGGGAGCGACTCGTAGACCGGCTCGCAGCGCTCCAGGTCCTCCGGGTCGCCGGGCAGCTCCTCCACCGTCTTGCCGTCGAGGCGGTACCCCACCGCCACCTTGAGCTCCGGGAAGCCGGTGAGCACGTCGAGCTTCATGATGGCGAGGCCGTCGAGCCCGTTCACCCGGGCGGCGTAGCGCAGCGCCACCGCGTCGAACCACCCCGTCCGCCGCGGCCGACCAGTGGTGGCCCCGTACTCGTTCCCCACCTGCCGGAGCCGATCCCCCGTCGCGTCCTTCAGCTCGGTGGGGTACGGGCCTCCTCCCACGCGCGTGCAGTAGGCCTTGCAGACCCCGATGACCCCGTCGATCGCCGTCGGCCCGACGCCCGTGCCGCACGCCGCGTTGGCGGCCACGGTGTTGGAGCTCGTGACGTACGGGTACGTTCCGTGATCCACGTCGAGCATCGTTCCCTGCGCGCCCTCGAACAGCACCGACTTCCCGGCGCGGATGGCGCGGTCGAGGGTGAGGGAAGTGTCTCCGGCGTAGCGGGCGAGCCGCTTCCCGAGGCCTGCGTACTCGCTCGCGATGGCGGCGCCGTCGAGGCTCGCGGGGGCGTTCAGGCGGCGGAGCTCCTCCTGCGCCGCCGGCAGGCGCTCCTTCACCCGGCGGGAGAGCCTCCCCTCCTCGAGCAGGTCTCGGACGCGGATGCCGCGGCGAGCGACCTTGTCCTCGTAGGTGGGGCCGATGCCCCGGCCGGTAGTCCCGATCTTCCCCGCGCCCATCGCCTGCTCGCGGGCCACGTCGACCGCCTTGTGCCAGGGCATGATGACGTGCGCGTCGAGGGAGAGGACGAGCTGGGAGTCGTCCTTCATGTAGCCCTTCTGCTTCAGCCGATCGATCTCCATCATGAAGACCGCCGGGTCCACCACCACGCCGTTCCCGATGACGCACACCTTCCCCGGGTGGAGCACGCCGGCGGGAATGAGGTGCAGGACGGTCTTCTCGCCCCCGACCACCAGCGTGTGACCGGCGTTGTTGCCGCCCTGGTAGCGGGCGACGACGTCGGCGAACTCGGTGAAGCGATCGACGATCTTGCCTTTGCCTTCATCGCCCCACTGGGCACCGACCACGACCACGTTCGGCATCTGTCAGGACTCCTCGCTGGGGGCGCGCGGGGCACCCGCGCGCGGACCGGGACGATACCAGGGGGCCGGTCTGGACCGCTACCGCTTCCGACGGCGGGCGCGGGAGAGGTGGCGGCCGTTTCGCCGCTCGAGCGCCTGGGTGGCGTACTCCAGATCGACGGCGAAGCCGATGGCGGGCCCCGGTCGCCCGAAGCGCCCGAGCAGGCCGTCGTAGCGCCCGCCCGAGGCGACCGCGCTCCCGGCGCCGGGGGCGTAGCCGGCGAAGGTGAGCCCGGTGTAATAGCCGAGGCCCCGCACCTCGCCGAGGTCGACCTCCACCTCCCGGACGCCGCGACGGCGCGCGAGGCGCAGCGCCCCCTCGAGCTCGGCGAGGGCGGCCGCCGCGCGCGGGACGGAGCGGGCCACCTCCCGCGCGCGAGTGAGGGCGCCCTCCCCGTATAGGGTGGCGAGCGCGGAGAGCCCCGCGCGGGCCCCCGGCGCTCCCTTCGCCTTGGCGGCGAGCGCGGCGAGAGAGCCCTCGTCCTTGCGCGAGAGCGCGTCGTGGGCCTCGTCCCGGGCCTTGACGGCGAGCCCGGCGGCGGCGAGGACGCTCCCGGCGAACTGCGCGTGCCCCACCTCCAGGACGGCATGGGCGAGCCCGACGCGGTCGAGGGCCCGGCGCAGGACCACGAGAGCCTCGGCGTCCGCCGGCGGCCCACCGGCACCGAGCAGTTCCACCCCCGCCTGGTAGACCTCTCGGGGCCGACCGGCGCGCGCCTCGCGGGCCCGCAGCACCGGGCCGTCGTAACAGAGCCGAGCGGGATCGGGGAGGGCGTCCGGCCGCGCCGCGTAGAGGCGAACGATCTGGGGCGTGATGTCGGGGCGGATGGCCACCACCTCGCCGGAGCCGGGCTCGACGAACTTGAGCACCCCGGCCACGGCCTGGGGGGAAAGCCCTCGCTCCACCACCTCCAGCCTCTCCAGGGTGGGGAGCAGCACGCGCCGGTAGCCGAAGGCCCGGAAGACCTCCTGCAACCGCGCGGAGAGCTCGGCCAGGTGGGCGGAGTGGTCGGGGGTGAGGTCCCGCAGGCCGAGGGGCAGGGAGAGGTCGAGCATCGGTCGAGGCGCCTCTAGAGTGCGATGTGGCGCACCTGGCGGACGTGCGGCAGCTTGCGGAGCTTCTCCAGGACATCGGGGCCGGGAGCGGAATCGACGTTGAGGAGGGAGACGGCGGCCGTGCGCGACTCGTCGCGGGAGAGCGAGATGAGGGCGATGTTCACCCCTGCCGCTCCCAGGGTGGAGCCGATGTTCCCCACCACGCCGGGAGCGTCGTCGTTCTCGCACAGGATGATCTGCCCCTGCGGGACCGCCTCGAGCCGGAACTGGTTCACGCGCACGATGCGCGGATCCTGCTTTCCGAAGACCGTCCCGGCCACCACCGCCTCGCCCCCCTGGCCGCGCACCGAGACGGTGAGCAGGCTCACGTAGTCCTTCGAGCCGGGGGTGCGCTCCTCGCGCACCGCGATGCCGCGCTCCCGGGCCATCGCCGGCGCGCTCACCTCGTTCACGGGCGCATCCTCGAAGTGGGAGAGCAGTCCCTTCAGCACCTGGGCGGTGATGGGGCGCTGCGGGGACTCCGCCAGCTCCCCGGCGAACTCCACCTTCACCTCCCGCGCTCCACCGGGAGCGACCTGTGCCGCGAGCGAGCCGAGCTTGCCGGCGAGCGTGAGGTAGGGGCCGAAGCGGCGCAGGGCCTCTTGCGACATGGCGGGAACGTTCACCGCGTTGCGCACCTCGCCCTGGGTCAGGTAGGCGGCGAGCTGCTCTGCGATGGCCACCGCCACCGCCGCCTGCGCCTCCTCCGTCGAGGCGCCGAGGTGCGGGGTGCAGATGAAGCCGTCGAGCTTGAGGAGCGGGTGGTCGGCGGAGACCGGCTCCTTCTCGAAGACGTCGAGGGCAGCGCCACCGATCTGGCCGGAGGCGAGCGCGGCCGCCAGCGCCTGCTCGTCGACCAGGCCGCCGCGCGCACAGTTGACGAGGAGCGCACCTCGCTTCATATGCGCGAGCGTGCCGGCGTTCACCAGGTTGCGCGTCTTGTCGGTGAGCGGCACGTGGAGCGAGACCACGTCGGCCTGTCGCCAGATGTCATCGAGGGACACGAGCTCGACCCCGAGCTCGCCGGCACTCTCCGGCGAGACGAAGGGATCGTAGGCGATCACCCGCATCTTCATGGCGCGGGCGCGGTCCACCACCACCGAGCCGATGTTGCCGATTCCCACCACCCCGAGCGTCTTTCCCGCGAGCTCGTGCCCCTGGAAGCGCTTCTTCTCCCACTTCCCCGCCTTCACACTGGCGGTCGCCTGGGCGATGTGGCGCGACAGGGCGAGCATCATCGCCAGGGTGAGCTCGGCGACCGTCACTGCGGAGCCGCCCGGGGTGTTCATCACCACCACCCCGCGCCGGGTGGCGGCGTCCAGGTCCACGTTGTCCACGCCCACACCGGCCCGGCCCACCACCTTGAGGCGGGAGGCCTTCTCGAGCACCCGGGCGGTGATCTTGGAGGCGCTGCGGACGGCGATGGCGTCGTAGTCGCCGACCACGCCCTCGAGCTCCTCGGGCTTCATCCCCGCGCGGACGTCGACCTCGAGCCCCGCGCGGCGGAGGATCTCGATTCCCTCGGGAGACAGCTCGTCCGCGACGAGCACCCGATGCGCCATGGCTCCTCCTCCTGACGGCGCGCCGGAATTATCAGGGAGCGGCGGGGTCGTCAATCGAGCGCCCGGGCGCCCGGTTTGCCGCGCGGCCCGGCTGCGCCTGGATCGCCTGCAGCGCCACCGCCACCACCTCGCGCTTCATCCGCTCGAGCTCCTCCTCCGAGGGCTGGGGAGCGGTGAGCATCCCCGTCACCATTCCCGTCAGGTTCATGTCGAGCGCACCGAGCACGCTCGCGGCGCACACGAGCGCGTCCACGTCGCGCCGGAGCTCGCCCTCGCGCTGGCCGCGGCGGACGATGTCGGCGACGAGGCCCAGGGCGGTCTCGAAGGTCTGGCGGTTGCTGCCGGCGCGAATCACTCCCGGCGTGCGCGGCACCTCGAGGATGAGCACGCGCACCGCCGCCGGGGCCGTCCGGAAGACGTCGAGCGCGAACCGTATCACCGAGGCGATCTGCTCCCCGGCGCTTCCGGGCCCCTCGGCGATCGACCGAATGGCGCCGATGAGGATGGCCCATTGCTCCTCGAACACGCTCTCCAGCAGCTCGTCCTTGTTGCGGAAGTAGTGGTAGACGAGCCCGTAGGCCACCCCTGCCTGGCGCGCCACGTCGGCAATGCGGCAGCCGTGGTACCCCTTCTCGGCGAACACGCGGAGCGCGGCGTGCAGGATGGCCCGGCGCTTCTCAGGCTCCCCGCCCAGGTCGTCCTGCCCGGGAGCGGGCGGCGAATATCGCTTCAGCCGAGGCACGTTGACTCCAGAATCAACAGGAAGCTACCCGCCGGCCGGGCGGGAGTCAACGGCCGGCGAGGGGTGCTACTGCGAGAGGTGGAACCCCGCGAGCTGGGAGAGGTCGAGACCACCGCTCACGGAGTAGAAGCCGCCCTGGGATACCTGCACCCGGATGAGCGCGCGCCAGCACTCGCAGGGGGAGGTCCAGCTGACCGTGACGATGTTCTGCTGGAACCCCGGGGGCGACGGGACGGGCAGGCCCGAGTTGTAGTTCGGGTTGCCGGCGCCACCAGGGTAGGTCTCGATGGAGCGCACCGAGAACCACGTGTCCCACTGCGCGTCGAGCCCTCCAAAGACGTGGACCTTGAGGGAACCGGTGACCTGGCCGAAGGCCTGGAAGGGGATGGGCCTCGGATCGAAGAGCGGGTCGAGCCCCGCCCTCATCGCCGCCGAGGCCGACGACCCGAGCGCCAGGAACCCGAGGGCGGCGCGATCGCCGCGCGCGTCGATGGCGCTGAGGTCGAGGCGCAGCTCGGTGAAGTGGTCGAGCCAGTTGGGGCTCACCGGCGTCCACGCCCCCGCAGCCGGCGCCGCGCCGAAGGCGAAGAAGCGGGCGAGCAGGCTGCCGTTCATGGGCCCCCAGCTCGCCCCGCCGCGCACCCAGGTCTCGCCGAGCTTGCCGGCTTGGAGGTCGACGTCCTGCCCGAGGTCGAGCTCGATGCGGGTCGCCGAGAGCGTCCCGGCCGGCGAGGCGAGCGGGCCGACGAGCCGGTTCCGGAGAGCGATGCGCATCTGGTCGAACCCGCCCGGGAGGGTCGACGAGAGGGCCCGGATGGGCAGGCAGCCGCCGCTCACGCTCGAGAGCTTGAGGGAACTCGGGCTGAGGCAGGGGGCGCCCGGCAGCACCGGCGCCGCGTCGACCTCGTCGTAGGCGTAGGCCGGGAGCTGTGGGCCGGCCACCGCGCTGCCCACGCGCCACTCCACCCTGGGCTCGATGACGTGGCGAAGCGCGTCCGCGCCCGATCCGAAGGCGCGCTCCAGGCGGGTCGAGAGGACCGCCCCGCCGGTGGCCCAGGCGTCGAGGAGCGCGGGCTGCGCGTCCTGGTCGAAGAGGTAGCCGGCCGCGTTCCCCGCCACCCAGGGTTCGACCTCCAGGATGCGCCCGGCCGAGAGGGGCGCGCGCAGTTCCGCGCGCACGAAGGCCCGGCTCGCCGCCAGGCGCTGTCCGGGCTCCCAGCTCTCCCCGGCGGGCGGCGGCGCGGGGAACGGGGGCGTCGGGAGCGGCACGAAAGGCCAGAAGCGCTCGCCCGGCCCGATTCCCCGCACGCTCTGGTCGGTCAAGCCGGACAGGGGCGCGAAGCGGGCGAGTCCGGCCTGCCCGAGGAGGAGGACCGGCCCCGCTAGTGGGACCGGGAGGAGGGATGCCGAGACGGCCGGCAGCCGGTGGAAGGACGGCACCGATCCGCCGAAGACGCCGAAAGAGACGACCGGAACGCCGGGCTGACCGAGGGTTCCGATCTCCTCGTTGTAGGTGACGTCCGCCTCGACGACGACGTCCGAGAAGGCGTGGCCGGCCGCCAGGGAGGAGCGCAAGTAGGGCGCGTTCCGGAGCAGCAGGTCGCCGACGAAGTCCTGGGGGTAGGCGGCGTCGCCCACGAGCCCCGCCTCCGCGTTGACGAAGGTTCCCGAGAACTGGGCCCCGTTCCGCAGCGTGAGCCCGATCCGGTTCCCGGAGGCCGGCTTCCACACGTAGGGGATGGTGTCGTGCATGAAGTAGAGCTTCGTCTCGCCGTTCACGTCCTGGACGGGCGCCCAGCGGAGCTCCGCGCTCCCCTCCGCCCCCCGCACGCCCGCGTTCTGCTGGGGGACGGCGTTCAGCGCCCCCTGAATCGCGGAACTGCTCGGGCCGAAGGAGTATCCCGCCGTGAAGGTGGCGTCCCAGCTCTCCCCGAGCGTGAGGAAGTACGGCTCGCCGAGCTCGAATCCGTTGCGCGACCCGATGTTGAAATACGGGAAGAGGAAGCCGCTCTGCCGGCTCGCCAGGGGGACGTAGAGCCACGGCAGCGGCAGGATGGGGATGGGCTTGTCGATGAAGAGGAAGCGGGGCGTGACGTAGATGACCGGCCAGGTGAGAACCGCGCTCGTCCCCGGTGTCACGTCGGCCTTGCTGGCGTGGATCTCCCACGACGGGGCGCCGCTCCCGCAGTCGCAGAGGGTGAGGCGAACACTCTCCGCGGTGAAGGGGGCGTTGGCGTCCCCGGGCGGCGAGGCCCCGTGGACTTCCTTCGCCCAAAGGGACACCCGGTTGCGCCCCTCCCGGATCGCCTCGGCGGCGGTTCCCACCCGGTCGAGGTTGAGCGGGCGCGACTTCACGAAGGTGGAGACCCGATGGGCCTCCCAGGGCCCGTCGACGAAGGCGTGCAGTCCGTCGGCCACCAGCAACCGCCCGGGCCCGGTGAGCCACACGTCGCCGGCGGCGTCGACCTCTCCGGTCTTGGGGTCGTAGCGCACCGATCGGGCCCGGAGCAGGAGCGCGCCGCGCCGGAGCCGGGCCCCGCCGCTGAGCGTGAAGCGTTCGGTCTCGGCGTCGTAGGTGAGCTCGGGTGCCTCGACATCCACCGTGCCGCCCGGCCCCGGGAGCGTGGCGCTCGCGGCACTGGACAGCCCCGGGGCGAGGAGCGCTGGGACGACGAGGACGACCGCGAAGCCGGCCGTGCGGGTGGCCCGCGGCCGTTGCCGATTCTCGGTCGCTCCGGCGCCCATCGGTCGCGCCATGATGTAGCACGTTCGGGTGCCGGGCGTGGTCCGACGGCTCGCGTGCGCCGCTTGCGGCCTTTACCTACTCCGAGGGCGAAGGCTTGCCGGCTTCCACCTTTCCGGCCGCCGGCGCCGCCCGCAGGCTCGCGGGGCGCTCGAAGTCGATGGAGAGCGTCTCGCCCTCCACGCGCTGCTGCCAGGCCACCTTCTGCCGGAGCTTGATCTCCACCACGTAGTTGCGCCCGTGCCGCATGGGGGTGACGAGCGCCACCGCCGACGGGAAGAACGAGGTGTCGAGGAAGTTGAGGTCGTTTCGGGTGAGCACGCGGGTGTTCGGCATCTCCACGCGCACCACATTTTCCCCGGCCTCGGAGATGCGGAACCGAGGCGCCCCCTTCGTCTTCACGAACACCTGCGAGACGTCTCCCAGCTGGCGGAAGCCGATCGACTCCACCACGTTGGGTCGAGTGGACGAAGCGTCTGCGGGTGCCCGCACCGGTGCGGAGAGGGCGGCCACCCGGGGCGCGCTCGCCGCCTTGGCGATCGCGGGCGCGGCCGGGGCCCGGGCGCGCGCCAACGCCTCAGCCCTTGCCTGGGCGGCGGCCTGAGATTCCGCGTCCGCCTGTGCCGACGCCGCCGCACGACTCTCGGCGTCGGCCCGCGCCCGGGCCTCTTCCTTCTCCCGGGCCGCGACGGCGGCGGCCTCGCGATCGGCCCGCGCCCGAGCCTCGGCGTCGGCCTCCGCCCTGGCGCGAGCGTCGGCCTCGGCGCGGGCCTTAGCGGCGTCCGCCTCCGCCTTCGCCTTGGCGCGCGCCTCCGCCTCGGCATTCGCCCGCGCCTGCGCCGCCTCGGCCTCGGCCTTCGCCTTGGCGCGTGCGTCAGCCTCGGCTGCCGCCTGGGCCTGGGCCGCCTGCGCTTCGGCCTTGGACCGCGCCTCCGCTTCGACGCGCACCTGGGCGGCGTCGGCCTCCGCCTTCGCCCGCGCGTCCGCCTCCGCCTTGGCAGCGGCCTCGGCCCGTTCTCGATCCTGCCTCGCCTGGGCTTCGAGGCGCGCCTGCTCCTCTGCCCGGGCCTTCGCCGCCTGCGCGCCGTCGTCGGAGGCCTTCGCCACCGCGGCGGCGGGCGGCGCGGCCGAGGAAGGCTCGACAGCTGCCGCCACCGGTGCCTGTGGCGCCACCGGCCCCGGTGCCACCCCCGGCGCCTGCGCCACGGCCGGGGCCTGTGCAGCGGCCGCCGGGGCGACTGCCGCCGGGGAAGGCACCGCGGGAGCAGGCGGCGGGCTGGCGGGCGCCTCCGCCACGGAAGCGGGCGAAGGAGTGGGCTGGACCACGTGCACTACCAGGCGGTTACCCACTACCTGAACGTCGGGAGGTTCCACTTCCCTCGTGAACACCACGGTGACGCGGGCCACCGCCGAGCCGCCACTGCCGAAGGAGAGACTCTTCACGAGTTGCACCACGCCGGTGCCACCGGTCTCGGCCGGCACGCCTTGAAAGGTGGCGTCCGAGACGTCCACGACGAAGCGGGGTGGGTCCATCATGGAAAAGGTGGTGAAGCTCGGTGGCTTCGACCCCTGCACCGAGACGAGGACCGCCCCGCCCTCTTCCCGCACGCCCACTTCGGTGACGACATTGGGCGCGCCGGTTTGCGCGAGGGCGCGGCCCGCGACGAGCGCGGCGGTCAGAAAGGTGACAAGGCGCATCGGGCGCTCCCGTTCAGGCTTTTCGCGAGGATAGCACGCGCTCGGCGACCACCAAGAAACGGGTGGCGGTGGGGAAATGTCGCTCGGAGTCCTACTCCGCGCGCCCCTCTTCGAGATGGCGCCGCGCCTCGCCGACGAGGTAGAGGGACCCGGCGACGCACACGAGCGCGCCGTCCTTCGCGGCCCCGCGGGCACAGGCGAGCGCGGCAAGCACGTTCTCGTGCACGTCCACGGCCGCGCAGCGGCGCGAGGCGAGCTCGAGAAAGGTACCCGGCGCTCGAGCGCGCGGCGAGTCCGGTGCCACGAGGTGCATCCGCCTCGCCACCGGCCCGAGGGCCTCGAGCATCCCGAGGTGGTCCTTGTCTGTCAGCACCCCGAACACGAGCTCGACCGGCCGGCCCGGGTAGAGGGCCGGGAGGGCAGCCGCCAAGGCAGCCGCGCCGTCGGGGTTGTGGGCCCCGTCGAGCACCACGCCCCTCATCTCCTCGAGCCGCCCGGGCCAGCGAGCCCCGGCAATCCCCTCCGCGAGGGGCCCCTCGCCCACGCGCACGCCCCCCGAGTCGAGAAGCCGGAGCGCAGCCTCAGCCAGGGCCGCGTTCTCGCGCTGGTGCGGGCCGCGCAGGCTCATCCTCCCCGGGTAGGAGGAGGCGGCGACCTGGAACGGCGCCCCGCGGCGGCGTGCCTCCTCTTCCAGCGCCGCGAGCGCCTCGGGCGCCTGGTTGCCGGCGACCACCGCCGGGACGCCTAGCTTGAAGATGCCGGCCTTCTCGCGGGCGATGGCGTCGAGCGTACTCCCGAGCAGCTGGACGTGGTCGAGGCCGATCCGGCTCACCGCTGTCACCCGAGGCGTCACCGCGTTGGTGGCGTCGAAGCGGCCTCCCAAGCCCACCTCGAGGACGACCACCTCGACCGCCTCCACGGCAAAGTGCGTAAGGCCGAGGAGCGTCGCGAACTCAAAGTAAGTGAGGCGCTCCTCCGGACCTCCCGCTTCGCTCCAAGGGCACGCCCGCCGGACCTCCTCGATCCGATCCGCGAGCTGCTCCTCCGAGATGGGTTCCCCGTCCACCTGGATGCGCTCGTGGAAGCGGACGAGGTGCGGCGAGGTGTAGAGCCCGACCCGGTGCCCGGCCGCGCGCAGGGCAGCCGCCGCCATGGCGCAGGTCGAGCCCTTCCCGTTCGTTCCTGCCACGTGAAGGATGGGATAGCCGCGGTCGGGCCGCCCCAGAGCGGCGAGGCCGCGCTCCACGCGCTCGAGCCCGAACCGCATGGCGAGCGGCTGGAGCGAATCCAAGTAAGCCTGTGGCTGCATCGAGCTCTTCCGCGCCGCCCACCGCCGCGCCGTTGCCCTCGGGACGGCCTCTAGCTCAGTAGCGAGAGGATCTGGCTCAGACGCTCCCGCAGGTTCGGGCGCGGGACGATGGCGTCGATCATCCCGTGTTCGAGCAGGAACTCGCTGCGCTGAAACCCCGGCGGCAGCTTCTCGCGGATGGTCTGCTCGATGACGCGCGGCCCGGCGAACCCGATGAGCGACTTCGGCTCGGCGAGGATGACGTCGCCGAGCCAGGCGAAGCTCGCGGCCACTCCCCCGGTGGTGGGGTGGAGCATCACCGAGACGTAGGGCTTGCGCACCTGGCGGAAGCGGTTCAGGGCCGCCGAGGTCTTCGCCATCTGCATGAGGGAGAAGATGCCCTCCTGCATGCGCGCGCCGCCGGTGGAGCTGAAGACCACGCAGGGCGTGCGGCGCTCGTAGGCCCGGTCGATGACCCGGGTCACTTTCTCACCCACCACCGATCCCATCGAACCGCCCATGAACTCGAAGGCGAAGGTGCCCACCGACACCGGGCGGCCGTCGATGCCACCTACCCCCGAGATGAAGGCGTCCCGGAGCCCGGTGGCCTTGTAGGTGCTCTTCAGGCGGTCGCGGTACTTCTTGGAGTCGGAGAAGCCGAGCGGGTCCTCGGGGATGAGCTCGGCGTCGAGTTCCTCGAAGCTTCCTGGATCGAGGATCATCTCCAGGCGCCTCCGCGCCGGGAGGGCGTCGTGGTGCCCACAGGCGGGACAGACGTTCCAGTTCCCCTCCCACTCCTGGGTGTAGATGACCTCGCCGCAGCCGTCGCACTTCGTCCACAGCCCCTCACCCTTGCGCGCCGGGACCGGGCCGGTGGGCTTGTCCTGCGCCGGCTGCGCCTTCAGCGTCTGTCGTTTGGAGAACCAGGCCATGAGCACCCTCGGACGGCGGCCGCCGTCACACCACGATGACGTCGCCCTTGCGGAGCACCTTCACTCCGCGAATCCGCAAGGAGGCGATATCCCTCTTCAGGTCGGCCTCCCAGGCGGGCTTGAGGTGGTAGAGATACACGGGAATCCCGGCCCGTTCCACCTTGGAGAGCTCGCGGACCAGGGTCTTCGGGGTCAGGTGTCCGGACAGATCGGCGAGCCACTGCATCGCGCTCGGGAAACTCGTCTCCACGAAGAGGGCGCCGAGCGGGGGGGCGGCGGAGAGCGATGCCCAGAAGGCGCGAGTGGGCCCGGTATCGCCGGAGACGGCGAACGCCGAGGCGGCCCGCGACACCACGAACCCCGTCGACTCCACCACGTGGCGCACCTTCGTGGGGGCGATCGAGTAGCGACCGACCCGGAAGGGCTTGCCGGGGCGAAAGGCCTGGAGGCGGACGACCGGGTGCGACGGGCTCGGGATGCGGGTGAAGTCCGGCCAGAGCTTGCCGTTGAACAGGTGCCGCCTCAGGGTCCGCACCGCCTCCGGGGACGCGTGAACGGTGAACGGCTTCCGTCTCCGGCCTGCCATCAGGTCGGCGAGCAGCGGAACATCCTTCACGTGGTCGAGATGGGCGTGGGTGAGGAGCACGTGGTCGATGCGCTCGAGTTCCGCCAGGGAGAGGCTGGAGGTGAGCGCCCCGGCGTCGAGCGCCAGGCGGCCGTCCACCAGGAAGCAGGTGGTGCTGCGCCCGGGCAGCTCGCCGCCGGAGGCGCCGAGGACACGGATCCTCAAGTCGCCCCCTCGCCCCCGGACTGGAGCTCCAGGAAGTCGAGGAAATGGCGCAGCCGCCCGGGCTCCGGGACCACCAAGGCGCGGCCCTGCACCTCCAGGAGCCGGGCTCTCGCCAGGGAGTCGAGCACCTCGCTCACCTTCGCGCCCTCGAGGCCGAGGCGCGCCGCCAGGTCCTCGGCGGCGAGCTCGAGGCGGGCCCCCCCACCCTCGCGGGCGTCGCGCTCGGCCGTCGCCGCCAGGTAGTGCACCACCCGGGCGCGCGCGTCGCGGAGCAGGAGGTTCTCGATCTGCCGGTCCGCCTCGGCCAGCCGGGCCGCCAGGGTCTGGATCATCCGCAGCGCCACCTCGGCGTTGCCCCTCACCATCGCCTCGAAGGTCCTGGCGTCGACGACGAGGAGCTTCGAGTCCTCGGCGCAGGTAGCCGTCGCCGAGCGCGGCGCGTGGTTGAGGATGGACATCTCGCCGAGGAACTGGCCTTGCCCGAGCGTGGTGAGCACCTTCTCCACCCCTCCGGCCCGCTTGGAGATGACCACCTTCCCCTGGTGGACGACGTACATCTCGCCGCTGGGGTCCCCCTCGCGGAAGAGCACCGTGCCGCGAGGGAATTCGCGGCCGAAACGGCGGAAGAGGTCGTCGGCAGCCACGACCGGTGCTTAGCCGACGCGGCTCGGCGGTGTCAACGCGGGGTGCGCCACGCTCGTGCGCCTTGCGATGCCGTGACGCACGCGGTAAGGGGGGCGCATGGCCACGACCTACCGCGACGCCGGGGTCGACATCGAGGAGGGCGATCGCCTCGTCGAACTCATCAAGCCGCACGCGCGCCCCACCATGCGCCCCGAGGTCCTCGCCGGCATCGGCGGCTTCGGGGGGCTCTTCGCCCTCGACCCGAGGAAGTACCGGGAGCCGGTCCTGGTCTCGGGAACCGACGGCGTCGGCACCAAGCTCAAGGTGGCGTTTCTCACCGGGCGCCACGACACGGTGGGGATCGACCTCGTCGCCATGTGCGTGAACGACGTGGCGGTGGTAGGGGCGGAGCCGCTCTTCTTCCTCGACTACTTCGCCACCGGGAAGCTCGAGGCGGAGCAGGCCGCCCTGGTGGTGAAGGGGATCGCCGAGGGCTGCCGCCGGGCCGGCTGCGCCCTCATCGGCGGCGAGACCGCGGAGCTGCCTGGATTCTACCAGCCGGGCGAGTACGACCTGGCCGGGTTCGCGGTGGGCGCAGTGGAGCGATCGCGCATCCTCGACGGGCGCTCGGTCGCACCCGGAGACGTCCTCGTCGGGATCGCGTCCTCCGGGCTTCACTCGAACGGCTACTCCCTCGCCCGAAAGGTCCTCCTGCCCCGCTTCGAGCTCTCCGACCGGCCTGCCGAGCTCTGCGGGCGCACCGTCGCGGATGCCCTGCTCGAGCCCACCCGCATCTACGCGAAGGACCTCCTCGCCCTCATCGAGCAGGTCCCGGTGCGCGCCGTCGCGCACATCACCGGCGGCGGGCTGCCCGGGAACGTGCCCCGCAACCTGCCGGACGGCACCCGGGCAATCCTGCGCGAGGGCAGCTGGCCGGTTCCGGGGGTCTTCTCGCTCCTGGAGCGCGAGGGGGGCGTGTCGCGCGACGAGATGTACCGCACCTTCAACATGGGGCTCGGCATGGTCGTGGTGGTACCGCGCGAGAGCGCCGGCGGCGCCCACGAGGTCCTCCGCTCGCGCGGCCTCGAGAGCTGGACCGTGGGCGAGGTGGCAGCGGGTGCGGGAGAGGCGACCTGCGAGGTGCTCCGGTGACCCGCATCGCGGTCCTGGCCTCCGGCTCGGGATCGAACCTGCAGGCCATCCTCGATGCCTGCGCCGAGGGGCGCATCGAGGGCGAGGTGGTGGTGGTGGCGTCGAACGCCCCCGAAGCGCGCGCCCTGGAGCGCGCCCGGAGCGCCGGCGTGGCGGCCGAGCTCGTCCCCTCGAAGGGCGTGACCGACCGCGTCACCTACGACGAGCGGCTCCTGGAGGTGCTGCGTCGCCACGAGGTCGACATCGTGTGCCTCGCCGGCTACATGCGCCTCGTCACCCCGACCTTCCTCGACGCCTTCGCGCCCTCCCCGGCGCGCGGAGGCTGCCCGGGCGTGCTCAACATCCACCCTGCCCTCCTCCCGAGCTTCCCCGGCCTTCACGCGCAACGGCAGGCGCTCGCATACGGCTCCCGCTTCTCCGGCTGCACCGTCCACTTCGTCGACGCCGGCACCGACACCGGGCCCATCATCGTGCAGGCCGTGGTGCCGGTGCTCCCCGGCGACACCGAGGAGTCGCTGTCGGCCCGGATCCTGGCGGAGGAGCACCGCATCTACCCCGAGGCCATCCAGTGGCTCGCCGAGGGGCGGCTCACCTTGGCCGGGCGCAGGGTGACGGTGCTCGATGCCGCCGCTCCCTCGCTCGACGACGTCTCCAACCCCTGTCGGGATCGCTAGGGTGCCGACGGCCCCAAAGCCCACCTCCACCCAGCGCGCCTACGACGTGTGCGTGCTGGGGTCGCAGCTCGGCGGCGTGGCCGCCGGCGCGCTCCTGGCGAGGCGCGGCTTCCGCGTGCTGCACCTCGACCACGACGGCCTGGGCCGGGCGTACGCCGACGGCGGCTGGCTCCTTCCCTACGGCCCGGCCCTTCTCCCCTCGCCCCGCCTTTTCTCCGCCGGGGCGGCGGTGCTCTCCGAGCTCTCCCTCTCGGCCGATGTCGGCCGGCTGCTCGAGCCCTGCGTGCCCGACCTGCAGATCCTGCTCCCGCGCCATCGCCTGGACCTGTGGCGGGACGAGGCAGCGCGCCTCGCGGAGCTCCGCCGCGAGTTCGGCGCCGACGCCGAGAGAGTGGCGGCGGCCATCGCCGAGGCGGTGCGCCTGTTCGACGCCGAGAGCCCCTTCTTTTCGGCCCGGCCGCCGCTCCCCGCGCGCGGTATCGCCGAGCGCTGGCGCCTCTCGCGGGCCCGGCGTCACTCTCCCGACGGCGGGGACGGGGGGCTCGCCCCGCTCGCCGACCTCGGGGAGCACCCTTTGGCGGTCGCGCTGCGGAGCGCCTACCCCTTCCTCGCCCACCTCGATGGGCCGCCGCCGCGGCTCGGGATGGTCCGCGTTCTCGGGGCCATTCTGCAGGGCACCCACCGGCTCCCCTGGGGGGAGGTGGGGCTGCGCGAGGCCTTGCGGCGCCGCATCGCCGAGTCGCGCGGCGAGCTCCTGGGGAGCGCCGATTCGCCCACCGTCGCCGAGTCACTCGACGTGCAGCGGGGCCTCGTCGCCTCGGTGCGGCTCTCCGACTCCGACGACGTGTACCGGGCTCGCGCCTTCGTCTCCGCCACCGACGCGCAGGCGCTCCGCCGCATCGTCCCGGGCGGGGGGGAGAAACTGGCGGCCCAGCTCGACGGGGTGCGCCCGGCCCGGCGCCTCCTCTCGGTGAACTGGGTGGTCCGCGCGCACGCGCTCCCGTCCCCGCTCGGACAGACCGCCCTCCTCTCGAGCTCGAGCCTGGGCGAGACCCTGCTCCTGCAGGTCTTGCCGGCGCTCCGCCCTGGAAGGAAGGGCAACGGCGAGGCGAGCCCGGAGGCGTGCGTCCTCACCGCCGGGGCCTTCATCCCCACCCGCGGCCGGGACCGGGAGGCCGAGCACATCCCCGAGCATGTGGCCCGCATCCGCGCCGCCGTCGACGAGTACCTGCCCTTCTTCGAGCGCCAGGTCCTGCTCGAGTCGGTGCCGCTATTGGCGGCGGAGGCGAGCCGGCGCGGGACGAGGCTCCTCGCCCATCCCCTCTACGAGGTGAGGCTGGGGAAGATGCTCGGAGTCACCGGGCTTCCGACTCGCTCCGCCATCCCCAACCTCTTCTTCGCCGGGCGCGAGGTGGCCCCCGGCCTGGGGCTCGAGGGCGAATTTCACGCCGCCCTCCAAGCCGCCGACCGGATCGAGGCCTACCTGGGGAAGAAGCCGAGGCCGAAGTAACCGCCCCTGAGGCGAAGGAGCTTGACCTTTGGTCGCGTCCAGGGCATAAGCTCCCCTCTTTTCTTGGGAATCACAAAAATGGCACGTCGCTGCGACATCTGTGGGAAGGGGCCGCTCGTCGGCAACAACGTCTCCCACGCGAACAACAAGACGAAGACCCGCTCGCTCCCGAACCTCCGCTCCGTCCGCGCCGACGTGGAGGGAACGGTCCGCCACCTCCGCGTCTGCACCCGCTGCCTCAAAGCCGGCAGGGTCGTGAAGGCCGCGCACCACGGCAAGCGGGCCGCGGCCAAGGCGTAGCAGGGGCCCTCGCTCCGCGGGCGCGGGGCACGGGGATCGCGTCATGACCGAGGGAGAGCCGGGGCGAGAGGCGCCCCCGACGGGCCTGGCGGAGCTGCGTCGCGGGCTCGCCGAGCGCCGGGGCAAGAGCCGCGTCGACCTCCTTCTCGATCAGCGCGACCCGGTGGAGGCGGTCCAGGCACTACCGCCCGACGAGCTCTTTCACGCCATCCAGGAGGCCGGCCTCGCCGACGCCGCCGAGTTGGTGCAGCTCGCATCCCCCGACCAGTTCCGCACCTTCCTCGACCTGGGCGCCTGGCGCGACCGGGCGTTCTCTCCGGAGCGAGCGCTGCCGTGGCTCAAGGCCGCCCGCCCACCTTCGCTCTCCGGCGAAGAGGCGGTGGCGAGGTGGCGGGAGAAGCTCGCTGCGCTCGACCCGGAACTCGTGAGCCTGCTGTTGCGGGGCACGCTCCGCGTGCACGACCTGGAGGAGGAGCCCGACCCGGAGCTGGAGGCCGACGCCTGGCTCAAGACCCCCGACGGCCGCTTCGTGGTGGAGATCGTCCCCGCGGGCCCGGACTCCCTCACGATGCGGCGGCTCCTCGACGACCTCTACGCCGAGGACGCCTTCGAGGCCGGACGCCGCCTGGCCTCCTTCCGTCAGGAGATCGAGGCAGAGCTCGCCGAGGCCGAGCTGCGCTGGCGCACCGGCCGGCTCGCCGACCTGGGCTTCCCGCCCCTCGAGGAGGCGCTCTCCTGGTTCGCCCGCCCGAAAGCGGCGGCGGCCGGCGAGGCGCCTCCCGGGCTCCCGCATCGTCCTCCGGGCTTCTGGCTCGCGGCCCACCGCACTCCCTCGCTCCTCGACCGGGCCGCGGCCAGGCTGCCCCCCGAGTCGGCGGCCCGCTTCGAGGCCGAGCTCCTCTCGGCAGCGAACGCGGTCCTGGTCGCGGACCGGGTGGATCCCTCCGACGCGGAGGAGGTCGCCGGCGCGCTCGAGAGCGCCCGGGCGCTCCTCGAAATGGGCCTCGAGGCCGCCTCCGGAGGCGACGAGGAGTCGGCCTCGGCGGTCCTCGCCTCGACTCCGCTGAAGCGCATCTTCCAGCGCGGCTTCGGACAGCTGCTCGAGCTCCACGGGCGCGCTGCGCGCCTCGCCCAGCCCCCCCTCGGGCCCGGCCCGGTACTCGACGCCCCGCTCGGCGACGCGGTGGCGGCCCTGCGCCTGCGCCGGCCCCGCTACTTCCCGGGCCTCTCCATGCCCCGCGCCGAGTGGGGCGCTCCCGCCACCGCCGCCTTCACCGCCCGGCCCTTTCGCTCGACCGCCGAGGTCCGGGAGGCCCTCTCCGCCCTTGAGGCCGCCGAGGGGCTCCTCGCGCTTTCTCGGCGCCTGGGGCTCGAGCGCCCGGTCGGCTTCCCGGGTGAGGCCACGCTCTCGGCGCTCTACCTCACCGCGCTCGCCAACGAGCGGCTCGGCCGCCCCTTCGCCGCCACCCCCATCGCGCGGGACGAGGTCCCGAGAGCGGCGTGCGCGCTCGAGCCCCTCGCCTCACCGTGGCTCGAAGGGGCGGGCGAGCCCGGCGAGCTCCTCGCCACCTTGGCGAGGAACCGGGCCGCCGAGCTCGAACCGCTCCGCGCCGGCGAGGCCGCTCGCCCGGGCACCGTGACGGCGCTCCTCGTCGCTCCCCCCTGAAGGCAGGGCGACCGATGAGACCGGCGCGGCGAGGGCCGCTCTGGGCCCGCGCCGCGCCGGATCCCTTCTCCTCTGGCTTCCTACTTCGCGGGCGCCTGCGCCGGGGCAGAAGGAGCCTTCTCGCCCTGCGCCCCTGCCTTCGCCGGAGCCTTGGGCGGCGCCTTCTCGTGCCCCTTCGCCTCCGGCTTCTTCTCCTGGCCCTTCTTCGCGTCGGTCTGCGCGACCTTGCGCACGTGTTGCTTCTGCGCGTGAGTCTTCGACTGCGCGACCGGCTGCGCCGGGGCCTGGACCGCCGGGCTGGCGGGGGCGGCGAGGACGGGGGAAGCGAGGGCGAGGACGGCGAGCCCCGTGGCGACCTTGGATGCGAGCTTCATGTTCTCTCCTTTTTAGAGTTCGCCGCGGCGGGGATGCCGCGGACTTCGCTCGCAAGGGGAGACGGAGCGCCGCCTTCCGATATTCACTCCGGCGGGGGCAGACCGGGGTCGTCCGCCTGCGGTGGCGCCTCCACGAAGGAGGCCTCGCGCGCCCAGCGGAAGGTCTGCTCGATCTGCTCGTCGGCGAGCACCCCGTGGCGGCGCAGCATCTCCACCTCCCTCGCCATGCTGGTGTCGAGGAGGTAGGGACCGTCGGTGTTGATGGTGAAGCGGACCCCGCGCTTCCACAGCTTCTGCAGGATCTCCCGCATCTCCGCGGTCGACGACACCGCCCGAGTGGCCAGGTTGGAGGTGGGGCAGATCTCGAGGGTCACGCCCCGCTCGCGCAGGAGATCCATCACTGCCTCGTCTTGAGCGGCGCGAATTCCGTGGCCGATCCGGTGCGGCTCGAGCTCCTCCACCACGGCGCGCACGCCCTCGGCTCCGGTGCCGGCGGTCTCGCCGGTGTGCACCGTGGTCTTGAGGCCGACGCTGCGGGCATAGGCGAAGAGCTGCCGGTAGCGCGCCACCTCGGCCGGGTCGAGCTCCAGCGCCAGCTTCTCGGTGCCGGCGAGGTCGATGCCGAGGACCCCCCGGCGATGGTACTTGCTGGCCTTCTCCACCAGGATCTCGTTCAGCCGGTGGTCGAACTCGCGCGCCAGGCAGAAGATGAGGCCGGCGCGGACTCCGTACTCCAGCACCGCGCGATCCATGCCGCGCAGTGCGGCGTGGATGATGTGGTCGAGGTCCCTCTCCCCGCCCTGGTTGCGCTTCATGGGGTTGAAGCGAAGCTCGATCAGGCTCACCCGGGAGGAGCGATACTCCTTGCCTATGATCTCGTAGACGCTCCGCTCCATCGCCTGGGGGGATGACTGGATCTTCTCCGTCCACTGGTGGAGCACGGCGAGGTACTCCTCGAGCGACCGGACCTTGCCCGGCCGGGCGGAGACGAGCTCGCGGAACTCCCAGTAGTTGGCGACCGGGAGCTTGAAGCCCTGATCGTGAGCGATCGACCACAGGACGTGGGGCGCAACGGCACCGCCCACGTGGACGTGCAGGTCGCAGAGCTCCGCAGGCACGGGATCTCCCGGGGAGGCGGGCCGCCTACGTCTCCGCCTCGTCCGGCGCCGAGTCGGAGGGGGCGCCGAGCGCCAGGCCGCAGTCGGGGCATTCGGGCTGCGCGGCCGAGGCGAGGAAGCGGTGCCCGCAGGCGGGGCACTCGATCTCCCCGCCGGCATCGAGGTCCACCCCCTTCAGACCTCGGGCGGCGGCGGCGATGGCCGCCGGATCCTCCACCAGGTGGATCCAGTCCTTCTCGAGCGTCCCGGCCGCCCTCCCCACCTCGGCCTCGGGGACGTAGAGGTTCCACAAAGGGTGCAGGACCTCCTCCGGCCGGCGCGGCGGCACCTGGTCCATCGCCGGCGCCAGCCCTTCGGACTCGAGGAGCTCCATCATCTCCTTCACCGAGGAGTAGCCCGACCGGCTGATGAGCCTCAGCCCCTCCGCCTCGGCGGAGCAGGTCACGCACGACTTCTCCACATCGAGCGGAGTGTTGCAGGTAGGGCAGGTGGCGACGTCCATGGAGTCCTCCGAAGCTCGGCGAATGATAGCGCGCCCGGCGCCGCCCGGCGGCGCTATACTTCGCGCCTCATGATCATCGACGGGAAGCAGATCGCGGCGAAGGTCCGCGCCGAGGTGGCCGCGCGGGTCAAGGCCTCGTCCCGGGAGGGGGTCGTCCCGGGGCTCACCGTGGTTCGGGTCGGAGACGACCCGGCCTCGGCCATCTACGTGCGAGGCAAGCGAAAGGCCTGCGAGGAGGTGGGGATGCGCTCGGTCGAGCACCACCTCTCCGCCACCGCCACCCAGGGCGAGCTCATGGATCTCGTCCGGCGGCTCAACGCCGACCCGGAGACACACGGAATCCTGGTGCAGTTGCCGCTGCCGAAGCACCTCGACGAGAGCGCGCTCCTAGACGCCATCGACCCGCGCAAGGACGCGGACGGGTTCCACCCCGTCAACGTGGGCGCCCTCTGGCTCGGCAAGCCCGCCCCGCGCCCCTGCACTCCGGCGGGGGTGATGCGGCTCCTCGACGAGACCCGGGTCGACCTCAAGGGCAAACGGGCGCTGGTGATCGGTCGTTCCCACATCGTGGGCAAGCCCATGGCGGCCATGCTCCTCGAGCGGCACGCCACCGTGACCGTCGCCCACTCGCGCACCGCCGATCTCGCGGCCGAGGTGGGTCGCGCCGACGTGCTGGTGGCGGCGATCGGGAAGGCGGAGCTCGTCCGGGGAGCCTGGGTGAAGGAGGGAGCGGTCGTCATCGACGTGGGGATGAACCGGCTGCCCGACGGCAAACTCACCGGCGACGTCGAGTACGGCGAGGCGGCGAAGAGGGCTTTGGCGATCACCCCGGTCCCCGGAGGCGTGGGGCCCATGACCATCGCCATGCTGCTCGTGAACACCGTGGATCTGGCCCTCGGGGGGCACCGTTGAGGCGGGTCACGGCGCTCGTCGCGCTCGTGGCCGCCGGCTGCGCACGCTGCACGAGCCCACACTTCGTGCTGCGGCCGGCCGAGCCCGGCCCGGCCCAGCCGCCCTTCCCGGTGAAGCTGCGCGTGCTCCACTTCGGCGACTTCGGGGACGACACCATCCAGCAGGGAAAGGTGGCGCGTGCCATGGCGGCCTTCTCGGCCACCGCCCCGGTCGACCTGGTGCTCTCGGTGGGCGACAACGTCTACGAGTGCGGCCCGGACGTCCCCGCCGGCCCGTCCGCCTGCGCCTTCGAGCCGGACGGCAACACCGTCTCCCCGGGTTACTCGCCTCCCGCCGACGAGGGCTTCCGCAAGAAGTTCGAGGCGCCCCTGGAGGAGGTGCGGCGCGACGGCCAGCCGGTACCGACCTTCCTCGTCCTCGGCAACCACGACGTCAACGCGAGCGGCAAGTGCGGAGAGGGGAAGGACCCCGCGGCGGTCGCCCGCGCGCGCGCCTGCGCCGAGGTGGCCCACCGCTCGCCTCGCTGGTCGATGCCCGGGCGCCATTTCGCGCTCGACCGGGGGCCGATCCGGTTCATCGCCATCGACTCCAACCTGCTCAAGGGCGACTACGGCGGATTCTCCTTCGACGACGAGGTGGCCTTCGTGGCCCGCGCGTCGGAACCGTGCGCGGAGAAGCTCTGCTTCCTCGTCGCCCACCACCCCTCCGCCTCGGCCGGCGAGCACTACCCGGACGGCACGCCCGACTATGTGGCCCGGGTGAAGCGCATCGAGGCCGCGGCGCAGGGGAGAATCGTCGCCTGGCTGGCCGGCCACGAGCACCAGATGGAGCACCTGCGCTCGCCGGCCGGATACGACGTGCTCATCTCCGGCAACACCGCCCGCGGACGGCCGCAGGAGCGCTTCGACCACCCCACTCCCGGATCGAGGCTCCTCTTCGCCTCCACCATCTGGGGATTCGGCGTATTGGAGGTGGGCGACGGGCGCTGGGCCTACCGCTTCGTGAACGACCGCGGCGAGCCGGTGCAGTGCTGCGCCGCCAGCGGCCGCGGCCCCTGCGAGCCCGTCCGCTGTTCTGCCGGAGCACCTTGACCCCCCCACCCCGCCCGTTAGAATCCGGCGCGCCTCCAACCAGGTGGTCCCGATGGCCCAGCGTACCCCGCTCTACGACGTTCACGTGAGATCCGGTGCGCGGATGGTGGAGTTCGCCGGGTGGGACATGCCGGTCCAATACCAGGGCCTGCTGGCGGAGCACGAGGCGGTGCGATCGCGAGCCGGCCTCTTCGACGTCTCCCACATGGGCGAGGTGGTCTTCCGGGGGCCGAGAGCGCTCGAGGCGCTCAACCGCGTCTTCACGAACGACCTCGGCCGCCTGATGGACGGGCAGGCGCAGTACGGCTGCCTATGTCGCGACAACGGCGGCATCGTCGACGACGTCGTGGTCTACCGCCGAAAAGCCGAGGACCTCCTCGTCTGCGTGAACGCGGGGAACCGCAAGAAGGACTTCGAGTGGCTCCGCGACCACGCCGGCGGAGCCGAGGTGCGCAACGAGTCCGACGACTGGGTCCAGCTCGCCCTGCAGGGCCCGCGCGCCGCCGCCATCCTGGGACGGCTCACCAAGGTCGACCTGGGCTCCTTGAAGACCTTTCGGTTCACGGACGGGGAAGTGGCCGGCGTCCCCTGCATCCTTGCCCGGACCGGCTACACCGGGGAGGACGGTTTCGAGTGCTTCTGCCGGCCGGACCAGGGGGAGAGGCTGTGGAACGCGCTCCTCGAGGCCGGCAAGCCCGATGGCCTCGAGCCCGCCGGGCTCGGCGCCCGGGATACCCTGCGCCTGGAGATGGCCTACCGGCTCTACGGCAGCGACATGGACGACACCACCACGCCCCTCGAGGCCGGGCTGGCCTGGGTGGTGAAGACGGAGAAGGGCGACTTCGTCGGGCGCGACGCCATCCTGCGGCAGAAGGCGGGAGGCCTGCCGCGGAAGCTCGTCGGTTTCGTGCTCACCGACTCGGGCATCGGCCGCCACGGCTACGACGTCACCCGCGACGGGCAGAAGGTGGGGACGGTCACGAGCGGCACCCGGTCGCCGTCGCTCAAGACCTCGATCGGGCTCGCTTACGTGCCGCCGGCCCTGGCCGCCGAGGGGTCCACCTTCGCCGTCGACATTCGCGGACGACCGGCTGCGGCGCAGGTGGTGAAGACGCCTTTCTACAAGAGGACATGACCATGAACTTCCCCGAGGACCTGAAGTACACCCGCGACCACGAGTGGGCGCGCGTGAAGGGCAATCGCGTCACGGTCGGCATCACCGACTTCGCCCAGGATCAGCTCGGCGATGTCGTGTATGTCGAGCTTCCCGACGTGGGCGACATGGTCAAGAAGGGGGAGGCCTTCGGGGTGGTGGAGTCCACCAAGGCGGTCTCCGACCTGTTCGCCCCCGTCTCCGGGAAGGTGATCGAGGTGAACGACCCCCTCACCGACGCACCCGAGACCGTCAATGACGATCCCTACGAGGAAGGGTGGATGATCGTCGTCGAGGCCGCGAACCCTTCGGAGCAGTCCGACCTCCTGGACGCCGCTGCCTACGAGAAGTTCGTCGAGGAAG
>DATJZG010000060.1:0-18349 GCA_035499295.1 Anaeromyxobacteraceae bacterium | reverse complement strand
TCTCCCGACTTCGCCAAGACGGTCGCGGTCAAGCAGGACCACACCAGCTACGAGCTCGGGCACGGCAGCGTGGTGATCGCCGCGATCACTTCGTGCACCAACACCTCGAACCCGGCGGTGATGCTCGCCGCCGGCCTCCTGGCGAAGAAGGCGGCGGAGCGGGGGATGAGGCCTCCCCCCACGGTGAAGACCTCGCTCGCGCCCGGGAGCCGGGTGGTGAGCCGCTACCTCGCCCGCACCGGGCTGCAGGCCCACCTCGACGCACTGGGCTTCCAGGTGGTGGGCTACGGCTGCACCACCTGCATCGGCAACTCCGGGCCGCTCGATCCCCGGATCGCCCGGCTCATCGCCGACGGCGACCTGGTGGTCGCGAGCGTGCTCTCGGGCAACCGCAACTTCGAGGCCCGGGTCCACGTCGACGTGAAGGCCAACTTCCTCATGAGCCCGCCCCTGGTGGTGGCGTTCGCGCTCGCCGGCACCGTCGCCCGCGACCTCACCCGCGAGCCCCTGGGGAAGGACCGCGACGGCAAGGACGTGTACCTGCGCGAGCTCTGGCCGACGCAGGCGGAGATCGCGGCGCTGCTCTCCGCCGCCTCCGACCCGGAGGAGTACCGGGAGAACTACTCCCGGTTCGACCAGAACCCGCAGTGGAACGAGATGAAGGTGGCGAAGGGGCCGGTCTACCGCTGGGACCCGAAGTCGACCTACGTGCAGGAGCCCCCCTACTTCATGAACCCGGCCCGGCCGCCGGAGGACATCGTCGGGGCCCGGGCGCTCGCCATCCTGGGGGACTCGGTCACCACCGACCACATCAGCCCGGCCGGCTCCATCGACCCGCGCTCGCCGGCCGGCCGCTACCTCCTCTCGCTGGGGGTGAAGCCGGAGGACTTCAACAGCTACGGGTCGCGGCGGGGCAACGACCGGGTCATGGTGCGGGGGACCTTCGCCAACGTGCGCCTCAGGAACCTCATGGTGCCGGGAGTGGAGGGCGGGGTGACGGCCCTGCAGCCCTCCGGGGAGCGGACCTCGATCTACGAGGCGGCGGTGGAGTACGAGAAGCGCATCGTCCCCCTCGTGGTGGTGGCGGGGCTGGAGTACGGGACCGGGAGCTCGCGCGACTGGGCCGCCAAGGGAACGGCGCTCCTCGGGGTGCGCGCGGTGGTGGCGCGGTCCTTCGAGAGGATCCACCGCGCCAACCTGGCCGGGATGGGGGTCCTGCCCTGCCAGCTCCCGGACGGGGTCTCCGCCGAGACGCTCGCGCTCGACGGGACCGAGATCTTCGATCTCGTCGGGATCCCCCCCCTCTCTCCCCGCAAGCGGGCGACCCTCGTCGTCCACCGGAAGGACAGCCGGGTGGAGGAGGTGCCGGTGACGATACGCCTCGACACCCCGGTGGAGGTCGACTACCAGGAGGCGGGCGGCATCCTCCCCTACGTGCTCCGCGAGATCGCCGGGTAGAGAGCTCCCGGCCGAGGCGCGGTCGGTTTTCTGGCGTCGGCGTTTCCCCGGGGCAAGATGCGCCCATGAGCCTGTTCGACATCCTCTCCCTCGCCGCCTGCGCGGCCTCGCTGGTGCTGCTCTTCGACGCCACCGCCCGGGGCCCCGGGTTGGCGGCGGCCGTGGCGGCCGGGCTGCAGGCGCTCATCCTCTTCCACGTCGTCCAGGTCCGCTCGGGCGGGTTTCCCTTGCCCCTCGTGCTCGCCGGCGCGGTGGCGGGCGCGGCGGCGGTGGCCTGGGTGCGATCCTCGGCGAAGGCCGGGGTGACCGCGGCGACGGCGGCGACGCTCGCCGGGGCGCTGCAGCTGCTGCGCGGCCTGAAGGTTCTCTAGCGCTAGGCGGTCGCCCGGCTGGGCGCCGGCCCGGGCGCGAAGCCCAGGCCGGAGGCGAGCGCCCGGAGCTCGTCGCCGGAGAGGGTCTCCCGGGCGAGCAGGGCCTTGGCCGCCTCCTTCAGGAGGGCGGCCCGCTCCTCCAGGAGCTTGCGGGCGCGGGCGTGCTGCGTCTCCACGATCCGGCGCACCTCGGCGTCGATCTGGCGCAGCACCTCCTCGCTGGAATCGGGCCGTCCGGGGGGTTCGCCGGCGCGCAGGAAGAGAGGCCGCCCGTCCCGCTCGAAGGAGAGCGGCCCGAGCGCCTCGCTCATCCCGTAGGAGCGCACCATGCTGCGGGCGATGTCGGTCGCCTTGAGGAGGTCGTCCTGGGCGCCGGTGGAGACGTCGCCGAAGGAGATCTCCTCGGCCACCCGCCCGCCCAGGAGCACGCAGATCTTGTTCTCCAGCTCGCCCTCGGTCATGAGGAACCGGTCCTCGGTGGGCAGCTGCAGGGTGTACCCGAGCGCGGCGATGCCGCGCGGGATGATGGAGATCTTCTGCACCTGGTCCTGGCCGGGGATGGCGAAGGCGAGGAGCGCGTGGCCGACCTCGTGGTGCGCCACCCGCTCCCGCTCCATGCGGTTCAGCACCCGGTTCCGCTTCTCCAGGCCGGCGACGATGCGCTCCACCGCCTCCTGCAGGTCGGAGAGCTCGACCTTCTCCGCCGAGCGTCGCACCGCCAGTAGCGCCGACTCGTTCACCACGTTGGCGAGGTCGGCACCCACCAGCCCGGCGGTCATCCCGGCGATGGTCTCAAGCGCGCCGTCGCTCGCGAGCTTGATCTCGCGCGCGTGGATGCGGAGGATGGCGAGGCGCCCTGCCTTGTCGGGCCGGTCGACGAGCACGTGGCGGTCGAAGCGCCCGGCGCGCAGGAGCGCCGGGTCCAGGATCTCGGGGCGGTTGGTGGCCGCCATCAGGATCACGCCCACCCGGGGGTCGAAGCCGTCCATCTCCACCAGCAGCTGGTTCAGGGTCTGCTCGCGCTCCTCGTGGGCCATGGGCCCGACTCCGCGGGCCTTCCCGAGGGCGTCGAGCTCGTCGATGAAGACGATGCACGGGGCGCGCTCGCGCGCCTGCAGGAAGAGATCCCGAACCCGGGCCGCTCCCACTCCCACGAACATCTCCACGAACTCGGAGCCGCTGATGGAGAAGAAGGGCACGGCCGCCTCGCCGGCCACGGCCCGGGCGAGCAGCGTCTTGCCGGTGCCGGGCGGGCCGACGAGCAGGATGCCCTTCGGGATCTTTCCGCCGAGGCGGCGGAACTTGTCGGGCGTCTTCAGGAACTCGATGACCTCCTGGAGCTCCTGCTTCGCCTCCTCCACGCCGGCGACGTCGGCGAAGGTGGTCTTGACGTCGGTCTCCACGTAGACCTTGGCCCGGGAGCGCCCCACCGCGAAGAGTCCGCCCTGGCCGGCGGGCCCGGCGCGGCGGAAGAGGGACATCATCACCGGGATGGTGACGGCGAGGGGCAGGAGCCACACGAGCGAGTTCCACCAGGGAGTCCGGTCCGCAGCCCCGCTCACCTTCACCTTGGCGGCCTCGAGCGAGCGGAGGAGATCCGGGTCGTCGACCCGCACGAGCGCGAAGGCCGTTCCCGGCTTGCCCGGCTCGCCCTTCATCCGCCCCCGGATCTCCGTCGGGGAAACC
Organism: Anaeromyxobacteraceae bacterium; assembly: GCA_035499295.1. GTDB lineage: Bacteria > Myxococcota > Myxococcia > Myxococcales > Anaeromyxobacteraceae > DATJZG01. The sequence continues at coordinate 14,834 of DATJZG010000060.1, read as the reverse complement.
GCCACCTCCTCGACCTTGCCGGCCGCCACCGCGGCCCGGAAGTCGGTGTAGGAGAGGGACTCCGACTTGAGCGGCTGAGACGACACGCCGACGACGAGGAGCGCGGCCCACAAGAGCCCGATGGCGAGCCAGGTGTAGCGGCGGATCCGGTCCCCGGGCGACGGGCTTCGAGCCATGTGGCGAACCCTCGAGGGCATGTTAACCCCTCCCCGACCGTCGGGCCGCCTCGCCCGCGTTGCTCCCCGATGGGGCGTTCCGCGCCGGCCCGGGCTATCGCAGGGCCGCGGCCGGGCTAGGCTTTCCCGCCATGACCTCCTCCCTCGAGATCGCCCAGGCCGCGAAGCTTCGCCCCATCGCCGAGGTCGCCGGGGACCTCGGGCTCCTGCCCGCGGAGGTGGAGCCGTACGGCCGCCACGCCGCCAAGGTGGACCTCGCCGCGCTCCGGCGCCTCGAGTCCGCAGGCGGGCCCCGGGGCAAGCTCGTCGTGGTCACCGCCGTCACCCCCACGCCGGCGGGCGAGGGAAAGACCACGACCGCCATCGGGCTCACGGACGCGCTGCGCCGGCTCGGGAGGCGCGCCCTCCTCACCGTGCGCCAGCCGAGCCTGGGCCCGGTGTTCGGGGTGAAGGGCGGCGGCAACGGCGGCGGCCGCTCGCAGGTCGTCCCCATGGAGGTCTTCAACCTCCACCTCACCGGCGACTTTCACGCGGTGAGCTCCGCCCACAACCTCGCCGCCGCCATGCTCGACAACCACCTGAACCACGGCAACCCGCTCGGCATCGAGCCGGGCTCGGTGGTGTGGCCGAGGGTGGTGGACATGAACGACCGGCCGCTGCGGGACGCGGTGGTGGGCCTCGGCGGCCGGGCCCACGGGCCGGTCCGCGAGGCCGAGTGGACCATCACCGCCGCCTCCGAGGTGATGGCGGTGCTCTCCCTCGCCGAGGGGGTCTCCGACCTGCGCCACCGGCTGGGGCGGATCGTGCTCGCGCGCAACCGGCAGGGCCGGCCGGTCCAGGCGGAGAAGCTCAAGGCGGCCGGCGCCATGGCGGTGCTCCTCGCCGAGGCAGTGAAGCCGAACCTGATGCAGACCCTGGAAGGCTCGCCGGTGCTCGTCCACACCGGCCCCTTCGGAAACATCGCTCAGGGCACGAGCTCGGTGCTCGCCGACCGCCTCGGCCTCGCCGCGGCGGAGGTGGTGGTGACCGAGGCCGGCTTCGGCGCGGACCTGGGCGCGGAGAAGTTCTTCGATCTCAAGTGCCGCCAGAGCGGGCTCCGCCCCGCCGCCGCGGTGCTCGTCGCCACCGTGCGCGCCCTGAAGCACCACGCGGGCAAGGGGCGCGGCAAGAAGGGGGCGGCCCTCGACTCGGCCCTCGCCGGACCCGACGCCGAGGCGGTCCGGCGCGGGGCCGAGAACCTTCGGCTGCAGGTGGAGAACGTCCTCGCCTTCGGCGTCCCGGTGGTGGTGGCCCTGAACGCCCACCCGGCGGACCGGCCCGAGGAGCACCAGGCGGCCAGGGAGGCGGCGCTCGAGGCCGGGGCGCGCGAGGCGGTGGTGGCGAGCCACTTCGAGAGGGGCGGCGAGGGGGCGCTCGAGCTCGCCCGCGCCACCTCCGCCGCCGCGGAGGAGGGCGCGCCCGAGTTCCGGCTCCTCTACCCCGACGAGCTCCCGCTGGCGCGGAAGATCGAGGAGGTGGCGGCGCGCATCTACCGCGCCTCCGGGGTGGATCTCTCTCGCGGCGCCGCCGCGCAGCTCGAGGACCTCACCGCCCTCGGCCACGGGCGGCTCCCGGTGTGCATCGCCAAGACGCCGTACTCGTTCTCGCACGACCCCCTCCTCGGCCCGAACCCGAGCGGGTTCCGCCTCCCGGTGCGAGAGGTGCGCCTCTTCGCCGGCGCCGGCTACGTCACGGCTCTCGCGGGAGAGATCGTCCTCATGCCCGGCCTGCCCGAGCGACCGGCCGCCGAGGACATCGACCTCGCCGACGACGGGCGCGTGTTGGGCCTCCGCTAGCCGAACATCCGGGACGGAAGGGACGGAAACGGCAGGTCGCCCTGTCCGAATGTCAGACCCGTGATTCAGGCTGCGAGAATCGGCTCCGCCCGCGCGGCGGGGCCGCGCACCCCGTCGGGAGGTCCTGAGAGATGGCCGTGAAGGTGATGGTGGCGCCCGCGATCGCAGCGCGGGAGGGCGTGAAGCCCAGTCGGAAGTCCAGCGAGCCCCGGGCGCAGAAGCCGCGCCGGCGCAGGTCCTCGGTCTACGACGCCGACGGGCACGAAGTCCTCATCACCCTCCTGTGCCTGAAGTGCCGGAAGATGCGCCCCCTCTCGCAGTTCGGGCTCCGCCGCATGGCCGACGGTTCGATCCGCAACCAGCCCTGGTGCCGGACGTGCCGCTCGAGCGCCGGGATGGAGCGCCCGCGGCGCGGCGGCGAGGTGGAGGAGTCGGTCCCGGAGGCGGTGGAGGCCCCGCCCGATCCGCCGCAGAAGCCGGTGCCCGCCGGGACGGTGGCCGCCCAGGTGGCGGCGGCGCTCGCCGCCGGCTGGGCGAAGTAGCTCTTCCCCGGGCCCGCCCCGGGGAGCGACAGGGCTCGAGAGAGCCGGGGCCACCCGCGACCTCGCGCGGTGGCCCCTTCCTTTTCTGTCACCTGAGGTGAATGGCTCTCCCCCGGCCTTGACCGGCATCAACACCGCCGATTTTCCAGTCGATCGCGCACTCCGATCGGCTTGCACCATCGCTCGCGAGATGGGTTAGGATTCCCCGTCTTCCGCCGCGCTTCCGCAGCAATCCAACTACCTCCTTCCCAAAAGCCGCAGGAGTCCCGACCATGGCTCAGAGCAACCTGAAGGCAAAGCTCCTCGAGAAGATCGAGGCGTTCCGCCCCCGGATCCAGAAGCTCAACAAGGAGTTCGGCAACGTCGTCATCGACAAGGTGAACATCGGGCAGGCGATCGGCGGCGCCCGCGACGTCCGGTCGCTCGTCACCGACATCTCCTACCTCGATCCGATCGAGGGCATCCGGTTCCGCGGCAAGACCATCCCCGAGACCTTCGCGGCGCTCCCCAAGGTCCCGGGCAAGGAGCAGCCGTACGTCGAGGGCTTCTTCTGGTTCCTGCTCACCGGTGACGTGCCCACGATGGCCCAGACGCTCGAGGTGGTCGAGGACTGGAAGGCGCGCTCCCAGGTCCCGCAGTACGTCATCGACGTGCTGCGCGCCCTCCCGCGCGACTCGCACCCCATGACGATGCTCTCCACGGCGGTGCTGTCGATGCAGCGCGACTCGGTCTTCGCGAAGCGCTACGGCGAGGGCGGGCTCAAGAAGAACGACATGTGGGACCCGATGTACGAAGACTCGATGAACCTGCTCGCCCGCCTGCCCCCCATCGCCGCCTACATCTATCGCCTGAAGTACAAGTCCGACACGCAGATCCCTGCCGATCCCAAGCTCGACTGGGGCGGCAACTTCGCCCACATGATGGGCGTGCCGCCCCCGTACGACGAGGTGGCGCGCATGTACTTCATCCTCCACTCCGACCACGAGTCGGGCAACGTCTCGGCGCATACCACGCACCTCGTGGCTTCCGCCCTCTCGGACGCCTTCTACTCGTTCTCCGCCGGCCTGAACGGACTGGCCGGCCCGCTCCACGGCCTCGCGAACCAGGAGGTGCTCGGCTGGATCCAGGGCGTGATGAAGAAGCTCAACAACAAGGTCCCGACCAAGGAGGAGCTCGAGAAGTTCCTCTGGGACACGCTCAACAGCGGCCAGGTGATCCCGGGCTACGGCCACGCCGTGCTCCGCAAGACCGACCCGCGCTACACCGCCCAGAACGAGTACTCGAAGAAGCACCTCCCCAATGACCCGCTCTTCCAGCTCGTGAACATGATCTACGAGGTGGCCCCGGGCGTCCTCACCAAGCACGGCAAGACCAAGAACCCCTGGCCGAACGTGGACGCGCACTCCGGCGTCATCCAGTGGTACTACGGCGTGCGCGAGTGGGACTTCTACACCGTGCTCTTCGGGGTCGGCCGCGCCCTGGGCGTGCTCGCCAACATCACCTGGGACCGCGGGCTCGGCTACGCCATCGAGCGGCCGAAGTCGGTCACCACCCCCATGCTCGAGCAGTGGGCGAAGGAAGGCGGCCGCAAGGGCGTCGAGGACTAGCCCGCACGCGCTGGCAGCAGGACGAAAGGGCCGCCCCCATCGGGGCGGCCCTTTTCTCTTCGTCCTCCTCGAGGAGAGCCGGGGGGACGAGCCGCCCGGAGGACCCTACGCCGCGACCCCGCTCTTCCCGGCCGCGGCCCGGAGCAGGAACTCGCGGACGACGCGCATCGACTCGGCCGAGCGCCGCTGCAGGACGAGGTGGGGGGCGTCGAGCATGCGGATCTCGGCGTCGGCGCGCAGGGAGCGGATCTCGATGGGAAGCGCGCTCCGCAGGAGCCGATCGTGCTTGCCGCCGAGGAAGAGGAGCGGCACCGGGCAGGCGCGCAGGAGCTTGGTGACGTCGACGCGCAGGGCCTCGCGGGCGCGCGCGGCCATCACCTTCCCCTTCACCAGCGCCACCGCCTCCCGCACCTCCCGCACCAGCTCGTCGGGGGCGTCGACGCCGGCGAGGAGCAGCCGGACCGCGTGATCGGGGAGCGGCAGCCGGAAGAAGGCCGGGCCAAGGGGTGAGGCGACGCGGAAGATCCGCGCCGCCGGCCGCCGGTGGAAGCTCGCCGCCAGCACCACCCCCACCAGGCCGGCCGGGGCCCGGGCGGCGATGCGGAGCGCGAGCGGCCCGCCGAACGACTCCCCCAGGAGCGCGAAGCGGCCGGGAGGGATCTCCCGGGCGACGAGTTCCTCCAGCTCCCGGTACCCGAGGTAGCGGTCGGTCGGGTAGGAGAGGACCCGCAGGCTCAAGCCCCCGTCGGCGGCGGCGACGAACCGGGAGAACAGCCGGCCGGTGCCGTCCAGGCCCGGGAGCAGGATCGTGGTGAGCGGCCGATCCACGGGCAAATCATGTCACGCTAGGTCGAGGATCAGAAGAAGAAGCGATCGGGGACTCCACGGGTCCACTCCAGGATGGTGGGCCAACCCACCACCGCGTCGAGCGCCGCCTCGGCGCGCTCGAGGTCCACCCTCGCCTCCACCGTGCTCTGGGAGCAGGCGAAGATCCGGCAGGCGCCCGAGCTGCGAGCCTCGGCGAGCGGCCGCGCGGCGCCTCCTGGATCCTCCCCCTCGCCGAGAAAGGCGCGCACCGCGTCGCCGAAAAGGAAGACGTCCACGCGGTCCCCCATGGCGACCGCGGCGAGCGCGCACGAGCCCGCCAGCCGGAGGGCGGTCTCGTCGGCCCGGGCGAGGAAGACGGCGGTGCGGCGCTGCATTTGCACGTTTCCGGGCGTGTTATAACGCGCCCGATGCCCGACGAGGAGAAGAAGCCCGAGACCGGCCCGGTGGTGGTGCGCAAGGGCCACGTGAAGCCGCCCCCGCCCGGCTCGCGGATCGAGGAGCCGGTGGTGGAGCCGCTCGTCGCCGGGAAGGCGTCGGCGGAGCCGGCGGCCGACCCGCGCCCGCAGTGGCAGAGGCTCGCGGAGGAGAAGGCCTCCGGCGCCCCGAAGGCGAGCGAGAGGCCCCCGCCGCGCAAGACCGGCGGCCCGGGCCGGCCCGGAGCTCGCCCGCCCGGGGCGGGGAGGCGCGAGCCTCCCCGCGGCGAGCGCGATCGCCGTCCCCACCGGCGCGACGCCGCCCCGGGCGAGCGTCCCCAGAAGGCCGCCGCCGCGCCGCCCCTCCCGCCCGGCGAGCCGCCGCCGGCGCCAGCGGACGTGGTCGCCGAGGAGGGCTCGTTCGCCGACCTGCTCGCGAACGCCGAAGACCGCCCGCGCCGGCGCTTCGAGGCGGGCGAGAAGGTGGCGGGAAAGATCCTCCAGATCGGGCAGGACGTCGCCTTCCTCGAGCTCGGCTCCGGGCTCGCCGACGGCATGATCGAGGTGGTCGAGCTGAAGGACGACTCGGGGAACCTGGAGTTCCGGCCCGGCGACATCGTCGACGGGGTGGTGGTGAAGGGCGGCGAGCGCGGCGTGGTGGTGTCGCGCGGGCGCGCCCGGCTCCACGCCGACCGCCGCGCCCTCTTCGAGGCGGCGCGCGCCGGCCTTCCGGTCGAGGGCGTGGTGAAGGGGCACAACAAGGGAGGGCTGGAGGTGGAGGTGATGGGGCAGCGCGCCTTCTGCCCCGTCTCGCAGATCGACGTGCGCTTCGTGGGCGACCCGGCGACCTTCGTGGGCCAGAAGCTCCGCTTCAGGATCTCGAAGGCGGACGAGCGAGACGTGGTCCTCTCGCGCCGCGCGCTCCTCGAGGAGGAGCGCGCCGAGCAGGCGCGCCGCACCCGCGAGTCGCTCGCCCCGGGCGCCACCTTCGAGGGCACGGTGACGAGCGTCCAGGACTACGGGGCCTTCGTGGACATCGGCGGCGTCGAGGGGCTCGTGCACGTCTCCGAGCTCGCCTGGGACCGGGTGTCGCGCCCCGCAGACCTCCTCAAGGCCGGCGACAAGGTGCAGGTGCAGGTGCTCCGGGTCGACGAGGATCCGAAGAAGGGGGAGCGCATCGCACTTTCCGTCAAGGCGCTCGTCCCGCGCCCCGAGCCGGCGGAGGCTCCGCCGCGGCCGGTGGCCGCCCCCCCTCCCCCGCCCAAGGTCGGGGACGTGGTGAAGGGAGCGGTGGACCGGGTGGAGCCCTACGGCGTCTTCGTCCGGTTCCCGGGCGGCCGCGGCCTCGTGCCCGCCGCCGAGACCGGGACGGCGAGGGGACAGGACCTCCGCAAGGCATTCCCCGCCGGGCAGGAGATCACCTGCCTCGTCACCGAGATCGACGACCGCGGCCGGATCCGGCTCTCGCGGACGCAGGCGGAGGCGGCCGAGGAGCGACGCGAGGCGAGCGAGTGGATGTCGAAGGCCCCGCGCGGCGGCGGGAAGGGTTTCGGGACGCTCGGCGACCTCCTCCGGGAAAAGCTGAAGAAGTAGCCTTGCCCGGGCGGCGGGCGGAGCGCGACCCCTATCCGGGGACTCCGCGCCCCTTTTGGCACGACCCCGATCGTGTGCTAAGAGTCGCGATCCCCCCTTATTCGAAACCCGTCCGGGAGAAGCCGCTCATGTCCGCCAATGCACCGACCAAGAACTCGTCCCTCGTCGCCTGGGTGGACGAAATGGCGAAGCTCACCCAGCCCGACAAGGTCGTGTGGCTGGACGGCTCCGAGCAGGAGCGCCGCCGCCTCATCGACCTGGCGGTGAGCGAGAAGGTGCTCATCCCCCTCGACCAGAAGAAGTGGCCGGGCTGCTACTACCACCACTCCAACCCGAACGACGTCGCCCGAGTCGAGCACCTCACCGTCATCTGCACGCCCACCAAGGCGGAGGCGGGCCCCACCAACAACTGGACCGATCCGAAGGAGATGTACCAGAAGCTGGGCGCGCTCTTCGAGGGGTCGATGAAGGGGCGCACCATGTACGTGGTGCCCTACGTGATGGGGCCGGCCGACTCCCCCTTCGCCAAGGTGGGCATCGAGCTCACCGACTCCGTCTACGTGGCGCTCAACATGGCCACCATGACCCGCATGGGCAAGGTGGCCCTCGACCGGCTCGGCGAGAAGGGGGAGTTCAACAAGGGCCTGCACTCGGTGCGCGACTGCAGCCCGGAGCGTCGCTACATCGCCCACTTCCCTCAGGACAACACCATCTGGTCGGTGGGGTCCGGCTACGGCGGAAACGCCCTGCTCGGGAAGAAGTGCCTGGCCCTGCGCATCGGCTCCTACCTGGCGAAGCGCGAGGGTTGGCTCGCCGAGCACATGCTCATCCTCGAGGCCGAGAGCCCGGAGGGCGAGATCAGCTACGTGGCCGCGGCGTTCCCCTCCGCCTGCGGCAAGACGAACTTCGCCATGCTCATCCCGCCGAAGGAGTTCGAGGGCTGGAAGATCCGCACCGTCGGCGACGACATCGCCTGGATGCGGGTGGGGCCGGACGGCCGGCTCTGGGCTGTGAACCCCGAGTACGGCTACTTCGGCGTCGTCCCGGGCACGAACTACAAGACGAACGCCAACGCCATGAAGAGCATCACCAAGGACACGCTCTTCACCAACGTGGCGCGCACCGCCGACGGGGACGTGTGGTGGGAGGGCAAGGACGAGGCGGCCCCGGCCGAGCTCATCGACTGGAAGGGGCAGCCCTGGAAGAAGGGGAGCGAGGAGAAGGCCGCTCACCCCAACAGCCGCTTCACCGCCCCCATGGCCAACAACCCGGCGCTCTCTCGCTTCGCCCATGACCCCCGCGGGGTGCCGATCAGCGCCCTCATCTTCGGCGGACGCCGCTCGAACACCGTCCCGCTCGTCCTGCAGTCGTTCAACTGGACCCACGGCGTCTACCTGGGCGCCACCATGGGGTCAGAGACCACCGCCGCGGCCACCGGCCAGGTGGGCGTGGTCCGGCGCGACCCGATGGCCATGCTTCCCTTCCTCGGCTACGACGCCGGCAGCTACCTGCAGCACTGGCTCGACATGCAGGAGCGGATCCCGAACCCGCCCAAGGTCTTCATGGTGAACTGGTTCCGCAAGGGGTCCGACGGCAAGTTCCTCTGGCCGGGCTACGGCGAGAACATGCGGGTGCTGAAGTGGGTCCTCGACCGGAGCCATGGCCGCATCAACGCCCGCGAGACCCAGCTCGGCTGGGTGCCCTTCGAGGGCGACCTCGACCTCGCCGGCCTCGACGTGCCGAAGGCCACCGCCGAGCAGGCGACCCGCATCGACCTGGGCGAGTGGGAGTACGAGCTCGAGTCGCAGAAGGAGTGGTTCGACAAGCTCGGCGGGACCCTGCCGAAGCAGCTCGAGCTCCTGCGGCAGATGTTGCTCGCCTCGGTGAAGAACGCGCGCTCGGTCGTCGCCGGCAAGAAGTGAGGGCCGGGCGGCGGGCGGCCGACGCCCTCCGCCCGTTGACCTGCGGTGTGCACCCTCGCCGTCGCCTTCCAGGTCGACCCCCGCTGGCCGCTCCTCGCGGCCGCGAACCGCGACGAGCGGCTCGACCGCCCCGCGGAGGACTGGGCGCTGCGAGCGGGCGGGGGCCCGGCCCCCTACCTCTCCCCGCGCGACCTCGTCGGGGGCGGAACCTGGATCGGGCTCAACGCCCGGCGGGTGTTCGCCGGCATCACCAACTACCACGTGCCGGGGAGCGCCGGCCCCGACCCCGCCCGCCGCACGCGCGGCGAGATCGTGGCGCAGGCGCTCGGGAGGCGGTCGGCCGCGGAGGCGCGAGCCCACTTCGCCCAGGCGGAGGCCGCCCTTTTCAACCCCTTCCACCTCCTCGTCGCCGACCCCGAGGAGGCCTTCCTGTGGTGGTATGACGGGGAGACGAGCGCGCTCGAGTCGCTCGGCTCCGGCCTGCACGTCGTCACCGAGAACTCCCCGTTCGGCCTCTGCCCGCGGGGCGACTGGCTCCGCGGCCACTGGCCGCTCGACCCGACGGCCGCCCGGCTGCGCGAGCTCCTCTCCGCCCACGGCCCGGACCCCTTCTCCCGGACCTGCATCCACCTCGACCCGCGCTACGGGACCCGCTCGAGCGCCATCCTCCGGCTCGCCGGCTCGCTCGAGAACTCGGACCTCTACGCGACCGGCGGCCCTCCCTGCACCACCCCGCTCGAGGACCGGTCCGAGCTCCTGCGCTCGCTCGCCCGGAGCGCTTGACGGGCGGGCGCGAGGCGTTCATCTATCCCTCCCATGGGCCTCCTCGACCGCATGCCGCCCCGCCGGCCCCCACCGGCGGAGCCGCCCGAGAGCATCGACGTGAACGCCAAGGGCGAGGTCGAGATCGGCTGGCCGGGCGGGCAGCGGGTGATCCTGCCCGCCTTCCAGCTGCGCGACGCCTGCCCCTGCGCCGGCTGCATCGAGGAGGGCACCGGCCGGAAGATCCTCGACCCGAAGAGCATCCCCGCCGACATCCGCCCGGAGCGGGTGGAGGCGGTGGGGAGCTACGCCGTCCAGTTCTACTGGTCCGACGGGCACTCCTCGGGCATCTACACCTGGGACCTGCTGCGCCAGGCCTCGGGGCTCCCGCGCTAGATGAAGCTGCGCGCCGGCGCGGCGATCGCGGTGTGGTGGTTCACGGTCGGGCCGGAGGAGTAGCGGGCTTTCGCGAAACGCAGCGGCCCGGCCTCGCCGCCGCCGCCCCGCAGCGCGTGGACGAGGAGCTTCACCGCCGAGGCGTCCATCCGCTCGGTGGCCGCCTCGTGGATGAGCACGTCGGCCGCGCTCCGCGTGTCGAAGGGGTCGGAGCGGTAGCTGCGCTCCTGGGTCAGCGCCGCGAAGGCGCTCGCCACCGCCACCACCTCGAGCGTGCGGGAGGGGCGCCGGCCCAGGTCGGGGTAGCCCTGGCCGTTCCGCCAGTGGTGGCAGAGCGCCGCGTCCACCGCCGTGTGCGGGCCGAGGATGCGGGCCAGGTGCCAGGCGCCGAGGAGCGGGTGCTCGGCCACCTCCACCGTCTCGCGGCCCTGGAGCGGCTCCGGTCCGCGCACGAGCCGCGCGGGGAGATGGCGCATTCCCATGTCGTGCAGGAGCGCGGCGGCCGCGATCTCGGGCACGAGCCGCGACTCGCTCACGGCGACGGTGAGCATCCGCGTGGCGACCGCGGCGGTGGCCACCGCGTGCCGGTAGCGGATCGGGTCGGCCGCCTTCATCGCCAGGAGCTCGTCGTAGAGCGCCTGCGGCAGGCGCACCGAGAGCAACACCCGCACCACCTGCGCCCTCACCTCGGGGGAGCGGAAGAGGTGGCGGTAGCCGTGCTCGTCGAGGGGAGGGTTGAGGTCGTCGGCGACGAAGGTGGTGGCGAGGGAGTGGAGCGGGCCGGGGCGCGCCGCGGCCGCCGCCTCGGCGATGCTCTCGATCGAGATCACCGCGCCCTGCCGCGCGAGCACGTGACCATGGCAGTCCACGAGGTCGCGCCGCAGCGTGATGCGATCGAACACAGGTAGAGGGTAGCAGGGCGGCGCCGGGGCGCCACTCCAGGCCTCGAAGGGGGCAGGTGCGCCGAGGTGGTGGGCTGTGGGCGACGCGCTGCGCCGAGCCGTCAGCGGCGGCGCCGGGACATGGCCCGCTCCATCTCCCGCTTCTGCTCTCGCGCCGAAATGTCCTCGCGCCGGTCCTCGTGGGTCTTGCCGCGACCGAGCCCGAGCTCCACCTTGGCCCAGCCCTCGCGGAAGTAGACGGCGAGCGGGACGAGGGTGTACCCGCGCTGCTCCACCTTGCCGCGGAGCTTCTCCAGCTCGGCGCGGCGCACGAGCAACTTCCGGTCGCGCAGCGGCGCGTGACCGAAGACGGAGGCCGCCTTGTACTCGCCGATGCGGCAGTTCACGAGCCAGAGCTCGCCGCCGCGCACGGTGGCGTAGGCGTCGGAGAGCGCCACGTTGCCGTCCCGGAGCGACTTCACCTCGCTGCCGGCGAGGACGAGCCCCGCCTCGAGGGTCTCCTCCACCGAGTAGTCGAAGCGCGCCCGCTTGTTCTGGGCCACCATCTTCACCCCGCCGTCGCGCGCAGCCGCCGCGCCCTTCCTCATGGCAGGGCCACGTTGTCGATGAGGCGCGGCTTGCCGACGAAGGCGGCGGCGAGCATGCGGGACCCGGGCTCGGCGCGGGCCACGGGCTCGAGCGTCCCCGGGTGGACCACCTCCACGTAGTCGGGCTCGAGCCCCGCCTCGGCGAGGCGGGCGAGGGCCCTCTCGGCGAGGGCCCGAGAGCTCCGCTCCCCCCCGCGGGCGCGCCCCTGCGCCTCGAAGAGGCTCCGGGAGATGGCGGTCGCCCGCTCGCGCTCTGCGGGGGAGAGGTAGGCGTTGCGCGACGAGAGCGCGAGCCCGTCCTCCTCGCGCACGATGGGCATTCCCAGCACCTCGAGCCCCATGTCGAGGTCGCGCACCATCCTCCGGATCACCTGGAGTTGCTGCCAGTCCTTCTCGCCGAAGACCGCCAAGTGCGGGCGGGAAAGGCCGAAGAGCTTCGCCACCACCGTGGCGACGCCGCGGAAGTGCCCGGGCCGGCGCGCCCCGCACAGCCCCTTCGACACCTCCTCTACGTCCACCCAGGTCTGGAATCCCGGCGGGTACATGCTCTCGGTGGAGCCCGGGGCGAAGACCCAGTCCACTCCCGCCTGCGCGCACTTCGCGAGGTCGCCGTCGAGGTCCCGGGGGTAGCGAGCGAGGTCCTCCGCTGGCCCGAACTGGGTGGGGTTCACGAAGATGGTGGCGAGCGAGAGGCCCGGAGAGCCGCCCTCGTCGGCCCGCCGCCGCGCCTCGTGCATGAGGGAGAGGTGGCCCCGGTGGAGGAACCCCATGGTGGGGACGAGCGCGATGCGCCGGCCGGAGTCGCGCGCGGCCGTGCAGCGGCTCTGCCACTCGGCCGGGTCGCGGATGAGATCGGGAATCGCCATCGACCGCGAGAGCTAGACGGGGGCCCCCACCACGCCGGTGTGCTCGTCGTCCGACTCCGGCCGGGGCGCCACTACCTGCAGGAGCCTGAGCGAAGGGGCGTGGAAGCTGTGCTCCTCGGCGGGGAAGGTGCCCTGCTTCACCCCAGCGACGTAGTCCTTCACCCCGGCGACCGCCAGTGGCCCGAGGTCCGCGAAGCGCTTCACGAACTTGGGCTTGAACTCGGTCTCTAGCCCGAGGAGGTCGTGGAAGACGAGCACCTGGCCGTCGCAGTGTACGCCGGCGCCGATGCCGATGGTGGGGATGTCGAGCTGGCCGGTGACGAGGCGGGCCAGCTCGGCCGGGATGCACTCGAGCACGAGCGCGTAGCACCCGGCCCTCTCGAGCGCCTCGGCGTCGCGGATGATTTGCTGCGCCTTGTCCGACTCCTTGCCCTGGACGACGTACCCGCCGAGCCGGTGCACCGACTGCGGAGTGAGGCCGATGTGCCCCATCACCGGCACCCCGGCGCGGACGATGCGGGCGATGACCTCGGCGTACTCGGTGCCCCCCTCGAGCTTCACCGCCTCCACCCCGCCCTCGGCAGCGAGCCGCATGGCGTGCTTCACCGCCTCGTCCGGGCTCGCCTGGTAGCTGCCGAAGGGCATGTCGCCGACGAGGTGGGCCCGGCTGCCGCTGCGGGAGAGGCCGCGTCGCACCGAGACGCAGTGGTAGATCATCTGCTCGAGGGTGACGGGCAGGGTGGAGTCGTGCCCCTGCATCACCATCCCCACCGAGTCCCCGACGAGCACCACGTCCACCCCGCCGCGATCGACGAGGCGCGCGGCGGTGGAGTCATAGGCGGTGACGACGGCGATCTTCTCGCCGCTCGCCTTCATGCGCCTGAGCTCGTGGATGGTCACCCGCTTCTGCGGGGAGGTCTGGCTGGACATGTTTCCTGCGCCTCCGGTGTGGGCCCGCTGCCGGGTCCCGCCCATCGGTCAACCGCGTTCACTGTACCCCGAGGAGGCCCCTTCGCGCCACGGTTCTCGTCCCGGGGCGGCCCTCAGGGCCGGTGGCCCTCCGGGTTGTAGTGGAGCCGGCCCCGGCGGTGCTTGCGGATCTGGGCGACGAGCGAGGCCAGGTCGAACTCGTCGCCGAGATCGATGTCGCTCGTGTTCACCACCAGCAACGGGGTCTCCTCGTAGCGGAAGAAGAAGTCGGCGTAGGCCTGCGAGAGGGCCTGGAGGTAGTTGGCGTCGAGATGGCGCTCGAAGTCCCGTCCCCGCTTGCGGACGCGGGCGAGGAGGACGTCGAGGCGGGCCTGCAGGAAGACGACCAGGTCCGGCTTCACCACCCGGGTGCCGGTCACCTCCCAGATGCGCTCGTAGAGGGCGTGCTCGTTCGGGTCGAGCGTCAACGAAGCGAAGATCCGGTCCTTGGCGAAGAGGTAGTCGGAGACCGTGACCTGGCTGAAGAGGTCCTGCTGGAAGAGCTCCTGCTGCTGCTGGTAGCGAGAGAGGAGGAAGAAGAGCTGGGTCTGGAAGGCGTGCTTCTTCCGATCCTCGTAGAATCCGGCGAGAAAAGGATTCTCTTCCACCACCTCGAGAACGAGCCGACCGCCGAAGCGCTCGGCGAGCGCCGTCGCGAGCGTGGTCTTCCCGACGCCGATGGGCCCCTCGACGGCGATGTAGCGAGGCTTTTCCATCGGTGCGGGCGAGGGAGCTTGCCACACTGCCGCCGCACGTGTCCACGCGCGTTCCTGGACGTTTCTTGACCCTGCACGTCTTGCCATGTATCGTCATTTCCAGGCGTCGAGGAGGCTGGATGGCGGGGCGGCGGCAGGCAAGGGCGGCGGGATCGGCTCACGACGACAGCGTAGACCCGGCCTTTCGCAGGGCGATCCTGAAGATCGCCCTCGAGCTCAGGAAGGCGGACGCGCGAAGCTACGACTCGGTGGTGGAGGAGACGATTCGCGTGATGAGGATCGATCCGAAGGCCTTCCGCCGCTACCTGGGCGAGAACGGCGCGCGAAACATGAGCCTCCTGCTCGCGACGGCGCGGGCTGCGGGTCTGTAGTCGGGCGGCGGCGGGCGTGGGCGCCCTTCCGGCGGGGAACTAGGTTGGCGGCGGCGCGGATCTTTCGGGAGGGCGCCCAACTTCGCGGGAGCGCCCCGGCGTGTCGGGTCGACGGCTGCGGCCGCCCGCTCTACGCCTCGGGGCTGTGTGGCTTTCACGCGCTCCAGGGCTACTACCGGACGGTGCCCGGGTCTGGCGGCCGACTCGCGGCGGCGCGGGTGGCCCGCCCGCCGCGCGTCCTCCTCGACGAGGCCGCGCCCGAGGCGGGGTAGGTTCCCGGGGGCCGGAGTCGAGTGCCTCCCCGGAAGCGGCGAGGGCCGGCGGCCCCGCGCTGCGGGACCCCGGCCCT
>DATJZG010000059.1:0-11275 GCA_035499295.1 Anaeromyxobacteraceae bacterium | reverse complement strand
GGCCGAGGAGCTCGTCCGGATCGAGGAGGTCTTCCGGCAGGGCGGCGCGGCCGCGGAGGGCGTGCGCGCGGCCGAGGCGCGGGCGGCGCTCCTCGCCGCCGCGGGCGGGCCGGCCGAGGCGGTCCCGGCGTGGATCGCGGTGGCGGATCTCTGGCGGGCGCAGCGGCGCCTGGACGCGGCCGGGGCCGCGCTCGAGAAGGTCCTCGAGCTCGAGCCCGCCAACCGGACCGCCTTCGACGAGCTCCGCGCCGCCCATGCCGAGGCAGGCAACTGGCGAGCCTGGTGCAGGGCCTGCGACCTCTTCGTCCCCCAGCTCGGCGATCCGGCCGAACGGCTGGCGCTCCTCAAGGAGGTGGCGAGCGTCCACGAGAAGAAGCTCGGGCAGAAGGAGATGAGCTTCTTGGCCTGGTGCCGGGCCCTGTCCTTGAGACCCGACGACCCGGAGGTGCTCGTGGCGTGCGAGCGGCTCGCCGCCGAGACCCAGGCGTTCGACGAGCTCTCCGCCGTCCTCGAGCAGGTGGCCGACGAGGCGCGCGGCTCGGTGCGCGCCAGGGTTCTCGTCCATCTGGGCAAACTCCGCGACGAGCGGCTCGACGAGCCCGACGGGGCCGAGGCGGCCCTCCGCCGGGCCCTCGAGGCCGAGCCGGGGAGCCCGGAAGCGCTCGAGGCGCTCACCGCGCTCTTCGGCCGACGCGGCCGGGTCCGGGAGCTCGTGGTCACGCTGGAGCAGCGGCTCGAGGCCACCGCCACCCTGGAGGAGAAGAAGGCCCTCCTCCTCGATCTGGCCCACCGCTATGACGCGGACCTCCACGACGTCGACGAGGCGATCGGCGCCCTGCGGCGCCTGCTCGAGCTGGACGGCGCCGATGCGGACGCCCTGGAGGGCCTCTCCACCCTGTACCGGCGAGAACAGCGCTGGAGCGACCTCGCCGGGGTGCTGGCGCGCGCCCGGGATCTCGCCCCCACCGAGGAGGCGCGCATCGGCTGGCAGCTCCAGATCGCCTCCCTCTTCGAGAACGAGATGGCGGACGACGAGGCGGCGGTGGAGGGCTACCGCACCGTGCTCGGCCTCGACGACCAGAACGCCGAGGCGCTCTCCGGCCTGGAACGGCTCTACACCAAGCTCGACCGGTTCGCCGAGCTGAACCGCGTCTACGAGCGGCAGATCGCCCTCGCCACGGACCCACGCGAGAAGACGAGGGTGCTGGGGAAGAGCGCCGCCATCCACGAGGAGAAGCTCCACGACCCGCGGCTGGCCATCGAGAAGAACGAGGCCATCCTCACGTTCGATGGGGGGAACCTCCCGGCGGTGAAGAACCTGGAGCGGCTCTATCGGGCCGAGGCCATGTGGGACCGGCTCATCCCGCTCCTCCAGCACCACGTGACGCTGGTCCAGGACCGTCGGGAGCAGGTCGCCCTGGAGGTGGCCATCGGCGAGGTTTTCTGGAAGGAGCTGTCCCGGGTGGACCGGGCCGAGGCCACCTTCAATCACGCCCTCCAGCTCGACCCCGACTCTCGCCAGGCGGTGTCGGCCCTGGGCCGACTCTACGAGCGGAGCGGGAACTGGAACCTCGCCCTGGACATGCTCCGGCGCGAGGCCCGCATCGCCGGCGGCGCCCAGGACGCCGTCGAGATCCATGTCCGCATGGGGGCGATCTTCGAGGACATGCTCCTCGATCCCCAGAGTGCCAAGGAGGCCTACGGGCGCGCCCTTCAGGCCGACCCGGGCCATCTCCCCGCCCTCCGCGCCCTGAAGGCCATCGCCGAGCGCGAGCGCGACCGCGGCCGGTACCTGGAACTTCTCGTCGACGAGGCCCGGTACGCCACCGACCCGGCCGAGAAGACGGAGCGCTACACCGAGGCCGCTCGGATCACCCAGGAGGAGAAGGAGGATCGCGAAGGAGCGGCCCGACTCTACGAGGAGGCCCTGAAGCGTACCCCCGGGTACCTCTCCGCCGCCCGTCCGCTGTCGGAGATCTACGTGGCGGAGCAACGCTGGTCGGAGGCCGAACGCGTCCTCGACACGGTGGTGGAAGCCCTCGAGGCGGGCGGCGACCCGAAGGAGCTGTGCCGCCAGTCGTACCGGCTCGGCTACGTGGCCGAGAAGCTGTCCAAGAAGGACAAGGCGCTTCCCGCCTACCGGCGGGCCTATGAGCTCGACGCCACCTACCTCCCCGCCCTGGAGGGGCTCGGGAACCTGCTCGTCCGCGAGGAGCAGTGGGAGGAGGCGCTCCGCATCTTCACCACCATCCTCATCCACCACCGGGATGCCCTCACCGACATGGAGGTGGTGGAGACCCACTGGCAGATCGGCGAGGTGGCCGAGAAGCTCAGCCAGAACGACCGAGCCCAGAACGCCTTCAAGAAGGCGCTCGAGATCGATGCCCACCACGAACCCTCGCGGCGGAGCCTGGTCCGCCTCCTGGAGGCGGCCGGCGACTTCGAGGGCGCGGTGGAGCAGCGTCAGCGTCTGTTGCCCTTGCTCGAAGGCCAGGCCAAGCTCGAGAACCTCGTGGCCATCGGCGAGGCGTGCCGCGACCGGCTTCGCGATCCCTACCAGGCCATCGACGCATTCTTGGGGGCCTCGCACATCGACCCGACCTCCCTCACCGTGACGGAGGCCCTCCTCGGCCTGTACCGCGACACCCGCCAAGGGCAGAAGGCCGCCGACGTCCTCGGCCAGATCGTGGCCCGGCCCGAGGTGCAGGCCGATCCGCAGCGGGCCGCCAAGCTCCACCTCTCGCTCGCCCAGATCCTGCGCGACGAGGTGGGGGACGAGAACGCCGCCCTGGCCCAGCTGGAGCGCGCCCTCGACAAGAACCCGCGCCTCGTCCAGGCGTTCGCGGAGATCGAGGAGACCCTCACGAAGCACGAGCGCTGGTCCGAGCTGGAGAACGCCTACGTGAGGATGATCCAGCGTCTCCCCAAGACGCCGGACGCCGCCCAGGCCCGCCTGGCGCTGTGGAAGACCTTGGGCGACTTGCACCGCAACGTGCTCCGGAACGAGGAGGGGGCCCGCACCGCCTACCAGGTGGTGGCGCGCTCCGACCCGGAGGACGCGGCGGCGGTGGAGACCTACGCCGAGTTGGCTGCGAAGAAGCCGGGGGAGGAGGGCGAGGCCATCGGCGCCTACCGGCAGCTGCTCAAGCTGGGCGCCAAGCAGGCCAAGGCGGCCCAGGCCCTGGTGAAGCTCCACGCCACCCGCCGCGAGTACGACCGGGCCTACTCCGCGGCGCAGGTCCTCGTGAGCCTCCTCGGCGTGCAGACCGGCGAGGAGGTCCAGGTGGTGGGCCGGCTCCGCAAGTTCGCCCGCGACCAGGCCGGCCGCTCCCTCGACGACGAGCTGTGGGCGCTCCTCCGACACGAGCGCGTGAACGGCCCTTTGGCCGACATCATGACCTTGCTCGCGCTCCACGCCCGCCCCATGTTCGTCCAGAAGGAGAAGGACCTCGGGGTGAACCCGAAGAAGGACGAGCTCGACGTGGAGCAGTCCACCCTCTTCTTCGCCAACATGTTCAAGTACGTCCAGCGGACCCTCGGCATGAAGGGGCACCGGCTCTTCAAGAAGGCCGAGGTGACGGTCGGTCTGCAGTTCGTCCCCACCGCCCCCCCGAGCTTCCTCGCCGCCGACGAGATGTTCGAGGCACGGCCCAAGAAGGAGATCTGGTTCGCCATCGCCAAGGCGATGGCCTTCGCACGCCCCGAGCTCACCATGGCGCGCCTCATGCCCCACGACCAGCTGGACGTGGTCTTCCAGGCGGCCTGCTCCGTGGGGACCTCCCGCTTCGTCGTCACCGCCGATCCTCACCTGGTCGAGAAGCTCAAGCGGGAGCTGGAACGGACCTTGCCGGAGGGGGTGCGGAAGAACACCCTGAAGCTCTTGGCCCGCGCCTACTGCGACGTCCAGCACCCCGGCGATGTTCGCTCCTACCTCGACGGAGCGGAGCTCACCTCCAACCGCGTCGGCGCCCTCCTGGCGGGCGACCTCGAGGTGGTGCGCGCGTCGGTAGTGGCGGAGAAGGCGCAGGTGTCCAAGCTCCGAGAGGAGACCCGGATACGGGATCTGTGCGTGTTCTGCGCCTCCGAGGAGTACGCCACCTTGCGCGAACGGCTGGGGCTCTCCTGCGCCGTCCCCGGCTGACGGGCTGTCTCACCTTCCTTGACGCTGCGCGGCTGCGAAAACTAGGATCTGACCGGGTTTCGAGCTCATGAAATTCTCCTGCGACCGCTGTGACGCGCAGTACATGATCTCGGACGAGAAGGTCGGTCCGAACGGCGTCAAGGTCCGCTGCAAGAAGTGCAGCCACGTTATCCTGGTTCGCCGGCCCGCCCAGAACGAGGCCGCGGCTCCAGAGAAGCCGGCTCCCCAGGCCGCTCCCGCCCCGGGGGGAGCGGGCGAGGGGCTCGACGCGGAGCTGGGACAGGCGTTCGACAACGCGTTCGGCGGCCCCGCCAAGACCGCTGCGCCGCCCCCGGACCTCGATGCCACACAGGCGGTGTCGCCCGAGGAGGCCTCCCGCCTCGTCGCTGCGCAGACCCCGGAGCCGGCAGCCACGGAATGGTACGTCGCCATCGGTCAGGCGCAGGTGGGCCCCTTGCCGCTCCTCGAGGTGCGACGCAAGTGGGAGATGGGCGACATCGGCCCCGACTCGTTGGTGTGGCGGCCGGGCATGGGCGACTGGGCTCCGCTCACCGGGGTCTCCGATCTGTCCGCCTACCTCGCCCCCGTCGCCCGCGCAGCGGCGCGGGCGCGGCTGGAACCGGCCTCAGCCCCGGCCGGGGGTAAGGCGGGGGCCGCGCCCACAGCCTCGGCAACCGAGCCCGCGCGAGCGGACGTCTCCTGGAAACCCGTCGGCGCAAACGCGCTCGCCGCCCTGGCCAGCGAGGAGATGGCCGGGCGACCGTCCGAGCCCCGGCCCGAGGCGAAGCCCGTGGTGAGCGCGAAGTCGATCGTGGACGGCCTCCCCGAAGGCGGTGGCGTGGACCCGACCGGCGCCATCCCGCTGCAGATCAAGGCGCTCGAGACAACCGGAGAGACTCCGGCGCAGAAGTCCTCGGTGGCGCGCGGCGCCGAGCGGATCCGAAAGAAGCGCAGCTCGACCCGGGCGCTCGTGACGGGTCTCTCCTTCGTCGCCATCCTGGGGGTCGCCGCCGCCGCCTACTTCGGCTACGGCGCCCACCTACTCCCCAAGGGTCTTTCTCCCGCTTCCGCCCCAGCGGTCGCCGAGAAGCCGGCCACCTTGCCCGAGGCCTCCGCCCCCACCCCCGAGAAGCCCACGGCCGAGCCCGCACCCAACACCGAGGCGGCGGGGGGGCCCGCTCCCGCGGCGGTGCCGCCCGGGCCTGCGGCGACCCCACCCGCGACCGCGGAGGCGGCTTCCCCAGCGACCGCGCCTCCGCCCCCGTCCGCCGCACCCGCCGAGAAGCACAAGGCCAAGGAGCCTGCTCGTCCGGCGGCCCACGAGCCCTCCCGCACGGCCCACAGCGAGAAGAAGGCGCGCGAGGCGCCGCCTCCCAAGGCTGAGCACACCGTGGCACGCGCGGAGGCCCCGCCCCCGCCAGCCGCGGCCCCGACGACGGCCGTCAAGAAGAAGGGCAACGATCTATTGGACTTCGAACCGAACGACCCGGCCCTCGAAGAAGCGCTCGGAGGGAAGGGAGGCGGCGGCCGCTCCGTCTACGTGCCTCCCGCGGCGAGCGCCGACGAACTCCCCGAGCGGGTCAGCGACTCGCAGGTGAACGAGACCATCATGACGCGCGTCACCGCTCTCCAGGGGTGCCTCGCGGACAACAAGTCGGGCGGGTCAGGCGTTCTCAAGATGAAGTGGTCCATCGCCCCGGATGGGTCGGTGCGAGACCTGAAGTGCGTGTCACCGGAGAACGCCAACACACCCTTCGCGGCGTGCGTCACGGACGTACTGAAGGGGCTTCGGTTCCCGAAGACCGCCCAGGGCCGGCCCGACGTGACCTTCCCGTTCAAGTTCTGAACAACCGAGGCGCGACCCAAGGTCGCTCACCTTGACCTCGCCCGGGCGCGCTGACATCTTCTCGCCGCCGGCGACGTCGGCCGGCCGCACGAGGTGACGTGACCCTCGAGATCCGCGCTGCCCGCCCAGAGGACGTCTACCGCCCGCTCGAGCGCATGGGGGTGGCGGAGTTGGAACAGTTGCGCCTGCTCCTGCGGGGCGGGTCGGTCATCGACTGGATGCGCCTCGACTTTCACGACGTCGCCGAGGTAGAGGACTTCCTCCGCCTGAACCTCTTCGATCTCGACGACCCGCGCGACGAGCGCCGGCTACGGGCCATCCTGGGGCAGGCGGTGGAGTACCTCCGCACCGCCTTCGGATACCGGGTGGCGACGCCGGTGGCCGAGCCGGAGGACCTGAGGACCCTGTTCCTCCTCGCCTCGGGGGTGGCCGAGCCCCATCGGTACCGCCGGATCGCCTGCGTGGTGCTGAAGGTCATGCACGTCATCCATCACCTGGAGGCGCGCGAGCTCTTGTTCCGGACGGCCATCCGCGAGGCGGACCTGTCCGAGCGGATTCACCGCCGGGTGCTGGGGGAGGCGGGGCGGATGAAGGCGCTGGGGCTGCCGGTGGTCGAGTTCGCCGGGTCGACGAAGAGCCGTGGCTCGCTCGTCACGAAGCTCCTCGCCAAGAAGGAGTCGGTCGCGGCGCAGGTGTTCGACCGGGTCCGCTACCGCATCATCACCGAGACCCGCGAGCAGATCGCTCCCCTGGTCCACTACCTCACCCGGCACCTCTTTCCCTTCAACTACGCGGTGCCGGGCCAGACCCAGAACAACCTGATCCACTTCCAGGATCTCTTGACCGAGCACCCGCGGGGCCCCGAGGTGGCGGCGGGGATGCAGCTTCCGCCCGACCTGGACCGCAGCGACCCGAACGCGGGCCGCAACCCGTTCAGCGGCAAGGACTACCGCGCCCTGAACTTCGTGGTGGACGTCCCCGTTCGCATCGACGACCTCATCTCCCCGCTCGATCCCATGGCCGACGAGCTGGGCCGGATCGTCTTCACCCTGGTCGAGTTCCAGGTCTTCGACCGCGAGACGGCCCATCGCAACGAGGAGGGAGAGTCGTCGCACGACCGCTACAAGCGCCGGCAGCAAAAGGAGGTCCTGCGGCGGCTCTCCCGCGGGCTGGTGGTGCCCCGCCGCAGGAAGCGAGGCGAGCCGTGAAGGAGTCGACCCGGGCGAGTCCGCAGGACCGGGGGGAGGTCGAGGTCCGGGGCACCTGCCAGGTGTGCGGAGCCTCGGGACCCGTCATCGCCGTGCCCGGGGCCCCGCCCCCCAATGCCTTCTGTCCCCGCTGCGCCATCGAGTACGGACAAGCGGCCGTGGACGAGGAGGGCCCAGGCGAGTAGGGGAAGAGCGGCGCTCCACATGGTAACGTTCCGGAAGGACCGCCATGCCAGCGCCCTCGCCGTCGAAGGTCGCCGCGGGGCCTCTTAGCCGGACCCCGCTCTCGGCCGTCATCATCACCCGGGACGAGGAGCGGGACGTGGGACGCACCATCGGCGCGGTCTCCTTCGCCGACGAGGTGCTCGTGGTGGATGCCTCGAGCACGGACGGGACGGTGGCGGTGTGCCGATCCCTCGGGGCCCGGGTTCTCGAGCACGCCTTCGACGGCTTCGGCCCGCAGAAGCAGTGGGCCGTTTCCCAGGCGGCGAATGATTGGGTGCTGTGCGTCGATGCCGACGAGGTGGTGACGGCCGAGCTTGCGGCCGCCATTCGGCAGCTCCTCGCCTCGGGAGATCCACCCTGCGCCGCCTACCGGTTCCGCTTCCTCACCGTGTTCTTGGGCCACCCCCTGACCCACGGACAAATCTCGAGGCGCCTCCACGTCCGGCTCTTCGACCGTCGAAGAGCAGGCTGGACGGACGCGATGGTCCACGAGCGGGTCTTGACCGACGGGCCGTTGGGCGAGCTCCCGGGCGCCGTGCTCCACTACACCGTCCGCGACCTCTCCGACAGCGTCGCCAAGATGGACGCCTACTCCACCCTCGGAGCCTTGGACCTCGTGCGGCGAGGGAAGCGGCGGGGCGGCCTGGCTCTCGTCTTCACCCCCCCCGTGCAGTTCCTCAAGCACTACCTCGTAAGGCAGAACTTCCGGAACGGGATGCCGGGCCTCGCCTGGTCGTTCATGAACGCGGTGGGGGCGACCATGAAACATCTGAAGGCACGGGAGCTGGAGGCGGCGGGCGGCACGAGGTCGCGGCAGGCCTTGCCTTGACCGGGGCGGCAGAGCTCTTCTTCGGACTGCGCCGGGCGAAGCCACGATCGATCGCGGCGCCCGCGGGGGGAGGTGCAGCGCTCGTGAGCCGGCCGCTTGGCCCCCGAGCCTTCCTCGGCCCCGTCCTCGCGGACGGGAAGGCCGCCGCCCCGGTCGAGATCGCGCTCCGCTCGGCCCTCCGGGGCAGGGGCCCCCGTCCCGCGGATGGGTGGGTCGCATGATCTGGTTCGCGCTCGCCGCCGCCGCCCTCCTCCTACTGCTCCATTTGGAGCTCTCCGTCTTTACCCCGCTTCCGCGCCGCGCCCTGCGAGTGCTCATGTATCACCGGATCACACGCGGAGAGGGCCTGCGGTTCGCGATCCCGGCGGATGCGCTGCGGCGCCAGATCTCCTGGCTCAAGGGGAGCGGGTACACCCTCGTCTCGCTCGAGCAAGTGCTCGATTCGGTAGACCGCGGAACCTCGTTGCCTGACCGCGCCGTGCTCCTCACGTTCGACGACGGGACCGCCGACGCCCTGGACGTGCTCCACCCGCTGCTCCTCGAGCTCGGGGTGCGCGGTGCGCTCTTCGCCATCCCAGGCTTCGCGGGGGCGGAACGGGAGGAAGGGGGACGGCGGTCCTTGTACCTCGACGGGGCCGGTTTGCGGACGGTCGCCGCGACGCTCGAGGTCGGCCTGCACGGCCACGAGCACCGGGATTTGACCCGGCTGTCGCCGGCGGAGGTCGAGACCGAGCTCCGCCGTGCCGCCCACTGGCTGGCCGGCGAGGGCGTACCCTTTCTCCCGGCGCTGGCTTATCCCTACGGCGCCTATCCGCGCAAGGACCCCGCCCGGCGCGCGGCGTTCTTCGCCGCGGTCCGCCGGGCCGGCGTGCGCGCCGCCTTCCGGATCGGAAACCGGGTCAACCCTCTGCCGCTTCGGGAGCCGCTCGAGATCTGCCGGACCGAGATCCGGGGGGACGAGCCATTCTGGGCCTTTCGCTTCAAGGTGAGGTTCGGCCGGCGCAAAGCGGTCTGAAGGGACAGCTACCCCGCCGCGGCCACGAACGAGACCGAGTCGTTTCCATCCGTCCACTGCTCGTAGTACAGGAACCGCGCGGGCAGACCGCTGGCGCACAGGGCGGCGTGGATCGGCGCGACGCCGCAGAGCCTTCGCCGCTCGTCGTCCCGCAGCGCCTCCCGATGGAAGCCGGCCGCGTCCCCGGCGGTCACGCGCTCCAAGGTGCGCCGGTCGGCGGCCGCGAGGAGAGCGAGCTCCGGGGCCGAGGGCGGCCGGGAGTCTCCGTAGGAGGGACCCACGTGGGCCAGGTCGGCACCGGCGAGCCAGCACACGCGCCGGCCCCGGACGGCCCGCTTCAGGGCGGAGTGGAAGCGCACCGTCGCCGCCTCCGGGTCGCGCAGGTGCGAGATGCTGGAGCAGAGGACCGGCACGACCGTGAACGGGCGAGGTATGAGGTGCGCGAGGAGGACCAACTGCAGCTCGATCGAATGCTCGTCGCGGTGGGCCAGCTCGTCCTCGAAGAGCTCCTCCTCCCCCAGCTCCGAGGCCAGCGCCTCGACCACCGCCCGATCGGTAGGGACGAGCCCGAGCGGTGTGTCGTGGTCGAGGCGAGTGAGGGTGAAGAGGTGGGGGGGGGTGGCGTGAGCCGTCCCGAACACCACGAAGAGCTCCGCGTCGGCCGCGGCGAGCGCCCGATAGGCGTGGGCGTAGCCGGCCGCGCCCCGGGCGTAGTCGATGTGCGGGGCGATGATGAGCCTGACGTTCCCGAGCGCCGGGGCCGGGCCGCGGGGAGGGCTAAGCCAGCCGTCCAGCGCCGCCCGCAGCTCGGCGGGTTCGGCCGGGTAGACGGTGCCCGCGCAGGAAGGGGGACGAGCGCGCTGGGCACGGAACCTCTTCAGCGCCCCCCTGCGCCGGGCCTCGCGGGTGGGCCCTTCCAGAAAGCCCGCCTCCTCCAGCGCCTCGACTAGGGTGGAGAGCTCCGAGGCCGCGAGAGCGACCCCCGAGGCGCGGACCTGGGCCAAGAGCTCCGCGGCGGTGCGTGTGCCGTCGAACTGGGCGGCGACAAGATGGGCAGCGGGAGAGAGCCCGAGCCCCTCCAAGGCGATGCCGGCCGGATCGCGGAACACCCTGATCCGCTCCCCGTCGTCGGAGGTGACCTCCCGCGACTCGACCGGGATTAGCCTCGGGCGCTCCCCGCTCACGGTCCTTAGCTTACTGCCCGGGGGCCCAAGTTTGCTGCCCCGCGAGGAGGGCCCTCGTCACCGCTTGTTGCGCCGCCGCGCCTTCTTCCGGGCCTGGCGCTCGGCCTTGCGTTTCTTGTTCCGGGCGTCGCGCTGCTTCTTCGATTCGACGGCGATGGGCTCGGGGGCGTAGCCCATGAGGCGGGCGCGGGCCATGGCGCCGGCGGACATGGGCGGCGTATACCCCTTGGGCAGGCCCGCCGCCTGAGCCGCGGCCCGGGGGTCTAGGGATCCGCCCTGCATGGCCCGCTCGACCAGGTCGGCGTCGGGGCCGAGCACGTCGTCGAGACCCTTCCCCTGAAGCTTGCGAAGCTGCATGAGCTGCTTCACGCCGGGCAGGCGCGCCAGCAGGCCGGGAGCGTCGCCGATCTGCCGCATCACCCCGCGCATCGCCGAGTACTGCTTGAGGAGGTCGCGCACGTCCTTCTCGGTGCGTCCCGACCCCTTGGCGACCCGCCGGATCCGGCTCTCGGTGACGGAGTCCGGGCGCTGTCGCTCGGATGGGGTCATGGAGTCCACCATGGCCACGATCCGCGTGAGGGCCGCGTCGTCGAACTGGAAATTCTCGGGCAGCTCGCCGAACAGCGGAAACTTCTCCATGAGCTCGCCGAGCGGCCCCATCTTCCGGACCAGCCGGATCTGGTTTACGAAGTCCTCGAGGGTGAAGTCGCCGGAGAGGATCTTCTGCGCCTCGGCCTCGGCGGTCTCCTCGTCGACGTGCTGCTCGAAGTCCTTGACGAGACCCACGATGTCGCCGAACCCGAGGATGCGCGAGGCCAGCCCCTCGG
>DATJZG010000058.1:0-12573 GCA_035499295.1 Anaeromyxobacteraceae bacterium | reverse complement strand
TACGAGAAGTTCGTCGAGGAAGAGCAGGAGTAGACCTTGCGCTATCACCCGCACACGCCGGAGGACGTCCGCGCCATGCTGGACGCCTGCGGGGTGAAGTCCCTCGAAGACCTGTTCCGCTCCATCCCGGAGCCGCTCCGGCTCCGCCGCCCGCTCGACGTCCCGGCGGCAGTGGACGAGGTCTCCCTCCTCTACGAGTTCCGGCACCTGGCGGCACGCAACCGCACCGACCACCCGCCTTTCATGGGCGCGGGGGCGTACCCCCACCACGTGCCCCCGGTGGTGGACCAGTTGCTGCTGCGCGGCGAGCTCTTCACCGCCTACACCCCCTACCAGCCCGAGCTCTCGCAGGGGACGCTCCAGGCGCTGTTCGAGTGGCAGACGTTCGTCTGCCTGCTCACCGGCCTGGAGGTCTCGAACGCCTCGATGTACGACGCTGCCACCTCCACCGCCGAGGCGGTGCTGATGGCAACCCGCCTCACCGGACGCAACCGGGTGGTGGTGAGCGCCGCCCTCCATCCGGAGTACCGGAAGGTGCTCGCCACCTACCTCGCCTCGACCGGCGACGAGGTGGTGGCGGTGCCTTACGGCGAGGACGGCCGGACCGACCTCGCCGCCCTGAAGAAGGCGGTCGACGCCCGCACCGCCGCGGTGGTGGTCGGCTACCCGAACTTCTTCGGCGTGGTGGACGCGCTTCCGCAGGCGGCGTCCATCGCCCACGACGCCGGCGCCCTCGCCGTCTCGGTGACCTCGGAGGCGGTGGCGCTCGGCCTCCTCGCGGCGCCCGGCGCGCTCGGCGCCGACGTCGCCACCGGCACGCTGCAGAGCTTCGGCAACACCCTCAACTACGGGGGCCCCGCTCCGGGATTCTTCGCCACGCGCGAAGCCAACATCCGACAGATGCCCGGCCGGATCGTGGGCGCCACCGTCGACAAGGCGGGGCGCCGCGGATTCGTGCTCACTCTCTCGACCCGCGAACAGCACATCCGGCGGGACAAGGCCACCTCCAACATCTGCACCAACTCCGGCCTCACCGCGCTCGCAGCCACCATCCACCTCTCCCTGCTCGGCAAGTCGGGGCTCTCCCGCCTCTCGCGGCTCAACTTCGCCCGCGGGCACCAGCTCCGGTCGGCCATGAAGAAGGCGGGCTTCGGGGTGCGCTTCTCCGGACCGACCTTCAACGAGGCAGCCTTCGAGGTGGGCGACGCCGAGGCGGTGGTCGAGCGGCTCGCCAAGGCCGGCCTGGCCGCGGGGGTGGCGCTCGGGCGCTACTACCCGGACGACCCGCGCATGAAGGGCGTTCTCCTCAGCGCCGCCACCGAGGTCCACTCTCCCGAGCTCATCGAGCTCTTCGCCCAGACGGTGCGGGGATAACGCCATGTCGAATCCGACCGGCTGGAAGCCCAACATGGAGAAGCAGGCCGGCGAGGGATCCGAGCCCGGCGAGGCGGGCGCCCTCGGCGCCACCCGCGGCCTGGTCATGGAGGAGCCCCTCGTCTTCGAGCAGGGTTCGCCCGGCCGGAGCGGCATCTCGCTCCCCGACGTCCCGGCTGGAACGGACCCGGCCTCCGAGATCTCGAAGGAGCTGCTCCGCGGCGAGATCGAGGGCCTGCCCGAGATGGACGAGCTCGCGGTGGTGCGTCACTTCACCCGGCTCTCCCAGTGGAACTGGGGCATCGACACTGGCTTCTACCCGCTCGGCTCCTGCACCATGAAGTACAACCCGAAGTCGAGCGAGGCGCTCGCCCGGCTCCCCGGCTTCGCCTTCGCGCACCCCCTCCTGCCCGCCTCGATGGCCCAGGGCGCCCTCGAGCTCATGTGGAAGCTGGAGCGGGCCCTCTCCGAGATCGGGGGCTTCGCGGCCACCACCCTCTCGCCGGCGGCCGGGGCGCACGGGGAGCTCACCGGCCTGATGATGATCCGGGCCTACCACGTGGCCCACGGCAACCCGCGCAAGAAGGTGCTCATCCCCGACACCGCGCACGGCACCAATCCCGCCTCTGCCTCCCTGAACGGCTACTCCACCGTGGAGCTCGAGAGTGGGAGCGACGGGCGTCTCCACCCGGAGACCGTGGCGCGCGCGATGGATGACGACGTCGCCGCCATCATGATCACGAACCCCAACACCCTGGGGATCTTCGAGAGCCACATCCGGGAGATCGCCGACATCGTCCATGCCCGCGGCGGGCTGGTGTACGGCGATGGCGCCAACTTCAACGCGGTGCTGGGGGTGGCGCGCCCGGGCGACATGGGCTTCGACGTGATGCAGTACAACCTGCACAAGACCTTCGCCACCCCGCACGGGGGGGGCGGTCCGGGCTCGGGCCCGGTGGGGGTGCGCGAGGAGCTCGTGCCCTTCCTGCCCCTGCCGACGGTGGTGAAGGAGGGGACGGAGTTCCGGCTCGTGACCGATCCCGTCGAGCGGCCCCGCACCATCGGCAGGCTCCGCGAGTTCTGGGGCAACACCGGGATGTTCGTGCGCGCCTGGGCCCTCATCCGGGAGCTCGGGCCGGATGGCCTGCGGCGCGTCGCGGAGCTCGCGGTCTTGAACGCCAACTACGTGCGCGCCGGGCTGAAGGGGCACTTCAACCTGCCCTACGACACCGACACCCTCCACGAGGTGGTCTTCGACGACAAGGCGCAGAAGGAGGGCGGGGCCACCACCATGGACGTGGCGAAGCGGCTCATCGACCACGGGTCCCATCCTCCCACCGTCTACTTTCCTCTGGTGGTGCACGGCGCCCTCATGATCGAGCCCACCGAGACGGAGTCGAAGGAGACGCTCGACGGGTTCATCGCGGCGATGCGCGCCATCGCCGCCGAGGCTCGCGAGAACCCCTCCGCCCTGAAGGCCGCCCCGAGAAAGCCGGTTCGATCCCGGCTCGACGAGACCCGGGCTGCCCGCAAGCCGCTCTTGCGCTTCAAGCCCGGGATGAAGGTGGACTAGGTCGGAGAGGCCTGGGGCCCTTCCCGGCGGCGCCTTCCGGAGGAGGCAGCCGAGCCGCGCGAGCAGCACGGGCCCTAATGCGTGCTGCTGCCGCGGTAGAAGCGGAACCCGCCCCCGCCCGTCTCCACGTAGAAGCCGAAGCTGAAGGAGATCTGGCCGTGGCTGTCGACGAGCCCGCTCGGCGGGTTCGGGAAGGGCTGCGCCTTCTGGAACGCCTCCACCGCGGTCTGGTCGAGAAAGTCGAGCCCGCTCGAGCGCGTCACCTTGATGTCGGTGAGCGCCCCCTGCTCGTTCAGGGTGACGCTGAGGAGAGTGTTGCGGTCCTTGTAGAAGAACTTCTCCCCGCTGGGATCGCGGGCCCGCATGGCGCTGCTCGGATCCCAGTGCTCGGAGATCGCCTGCTTCACGCGGTTGAAGAAGCCCGCGTACTTCCACTCGCGCGTGTTGAGGAAGGTGGAGTCGCCCACATCGACTCCCTCCACGTGGTCGGGCGCCGGTCCGCCCTTGAACTGGTCGTAGAAGGCCGCCGTGGGCTGCAGGATGGGACGGCCGCCGCTGCCCGCCTGCTTCGCACCCTCCCCTCCCTCGCCCGCCTCGCCCTGCGCCTCGGTCTGTCCGGGCTTGCTCTCCGCGGCCGGGGCGGGGGCCCGGCGCAGGCCCTCGGGGTCGACGTTCATGGCGAGCTTCTCGGCGGGCGACGGCGCCGACGGGGATGGCGCCTTCCCCGCCGGACGGACCGCGCCCGCCTTGCGGGCATCGCCGCCGGTCGCGTCCTTGCTCCCCTCGGCCACCTGGTCCCCGCGCTGCGCCTGCGCCGGTTGGGGAGCCTGGTCCTGGCTCGGCCTGGGGGCGGCGCGCTCGTACCCGGGGCGGCGGAAACGAGAGACCGTCTCCTTCTCCACGGTGTTGTTGCTCTCGGCGAGGAAGCGGCTCGCTGGCGGCGGCTTGTTGTTGGCGCTCGGAGCCACGTCCACCACCTGCCCAGGCATCCGGGGGGCTTCGGGAGGCTTCACGGCCGCCAGCGGCCTCGGGGCGATGGCCTCCCGCGGCGCCGGCTTCGAGCCGTCCGTCACGCGCCGGTTCGCGGCCCACTGCTCGCTCGACAGGGGTGCGAGCCCCACCGGCCTCGCCTCGTTCCTGGAAGAGGCCGACAGCCCCACCCAGTCCACCTGGATGAGCCGGAGGACGAGCAGGTTCAGGCCCACGGAGAAGGCGGCGGCGGCGATGAGCCGCCAACCCTTCCACGTTCGCGCTCGACGGCGGCGCAGGCTTGGGCCGAGGTAACTCATCCGCGGATCTCTCGGATACTAACAGAGGGCGCCCGCCCCGGCCTTCCCGACTTCGCCTGGAAATTCCCGCTCTTGTTCGCGGCACAGAGACTCATTGACCCCGGGGCGGGCAGGGGCTAAGTCAGCGACCCTCTACCGCCCCATGTTCCTTCGCCGAGCCTTCCGTTCTCGCGCCGGCGGGTCCCGGTCTCGGGGGCGCCGCCTCGTCCTCGCCGCCCTCGCGCTCGGCGCCTTCACCCTCTGGGTCGGCGTCCACCGCGCCGCGAACTCCCCGGCAGCCCGCGAGAGGCTGCGCGCCCGCGCCGAGCGCCTCTTGCGGGACCGCCTCGGCGAGGGGGAAGTGGGCGACGCCCGCATCGACTGGCTCTTCCGGGCCGAGCTCGGGCCTGTCGTCGTGCCGGGGTCTCGCCCAGGCGGGGAGTTCCTGCGCATCGCCCGGGTCGTCGTCCGCCCCCGGCTCCTCGCGCTCCTCCTCGGCCGCATCGAGCCCGGCGCCGTGACCGCCCACGAGGTGAGGCTCGAGCCTGGGCCCGGGGGGGCGGAGCTCGGCCGAGCCTGGCGCCGGCTGCGGGCCCGCCAGGGGGGAGGCGAAGGGGCTGGGCGCGGCGCCCAGCCGTCCCTCGCGCTGCGCCGGGTCACCGTGGTCCTCGACGGCCGGGGAGGTCGGCCCGCCGAGCTCGGACCGGTGGACCTCGACGCCTCGCTCACCCGCGACGAGGGGGGTCGCGTGACCCTCGAGGCGCGCCTCGCGCTCCCCGCCGGCGGTCACGCCTCCCTCCGCCTCGACCGCCAGGACGGCGTCGCCGCGGTCGACGCCGACGTCGACATGTCCTTGCCCGGAGACCTCCCCGCGGGCGTCGCTGGCCGCCTTCCGGTCGACCTCCCCGCTGGCCAGGTGCGGCTGCGGTTGGAGGGCAGAGGGGACCCAGAGCTCCGGGCCGGCGCAGGCCAGTTTCGAGGTGACCTGGAGGGATTCCTCCTGTCGGCGCCCTGGCTCGGGCCCTCTCCCGTCGGGCCCTTCGCGGCCCGATCGGCCGGGACTTTCCAGTGGGACCGCGGAGCGGGCCGGGGCGCGCTCACCCAGGGGAGGATCTCCCTCGGCGCCCTCGGCGCGGCCGCAGCCTCGGTGGAGGGGACGCTCGCCTGGCTACCCGAGCCCCGCATCTCGCTCTCGGTGCGGGCGAACGACCTCCGCTGGTCCGACCTCCTCTCCGCGCTGCCCGAGGACCTGCGCCCGCCCGAGGCGGCGCCGCAGGTGGACGGGCCCCTGTCGGCGAGGCTCGACCTCTCCGGGCCCCTACACGCCGGCGGCGACTGGACGGCGGATGTGGACCTCGACCTCGAGGAGCTGAGGCGAGTGGCGCGGGCCCGACCGAACCGCCTGCTCGGGACGTTCCGGTACCGGCCCGCCGACCCGGGCCCGGGGGAAACCGCTCGGGAAATCGTGGTGGGGCCCGGGGGCCCGGGGTTCGTTCCCCTCGCCGAGCTGCCCCCGAGCGTCGTCCGGGCCGTCACCGCCAGCGAGGACGCGGGCTTCTTCGCCCACCGCGGCTTTGACTTCCAGGAGATCGCCCGCGCGCTCGTCGATTCAAGGAACGGGCGAGTGCGGGGTGCTTCCACCATCACCCAGCAGGTGGCGAAGAACCTTTACCTCTCGCCGGACCGGACGGTCTCCCGCAAGGTACGCGAGGCGCTCGCCACCGTGGCGCTCGAGGCGGCGGTGCCGAAGGCCCGCCTGCTCGAGATCTACCTGAACATCGCCGAGTGGGGCCCAGGGGTATACGGCATCGGAGAGGCCGCCCGCTTCTGGTTCGGCAAGGACGCCCGAGAGCTGTCGCCGAAGGAGGGCGCCTTCCTGGCGAGCGTCATCCCCTCCCCCAAACGCTTCGCCGCCCGCCTGCGGCGCGCCGGCGTTTCGCCCTGGTGGCAGGACCGGATCTCCGACATCCTCGGCAAGATGTGGATCCAGGGACAACTCACCGACGAGCAGCTGAACCGCGCGCTGGACGAGCCGCTCGACCTTCGCCTCGGGCCGAGGCCCGCCGAGCCGCTCACCGAGCCGGCGCCTCTTGAGGACGACGAGCCCTCTTCCGACCCTGTCGCCGATCCTCCAGAGCCGACGCCCCCCAGATGAGGACGATCATCGCGACCACCGCGCCGAGCGCCGCCGGCATCGACAGGCGGTGGCGCAGGCGGTGCGACACGCCCCCGTACGGCAACACCACCGAGAGGATGTAGCCGAGGAGGGAGTGGCGCCCCATCGTCCGGAGCCAGGAGAGCAACCGGTCCGCCGCCGCCGGCAAGAGCTGCAGGACCGCGGTCATCCCGACGATGACCCCGAGCCGCATGAGGAACCAGGAGGGCGACGTCTTCCAAAAGTCCTGGTGCGCGTAGACGGGCGTCATCCGATCGGAGGCGCCGCCCCCCAGCCAGAGGGCGACGCCGGCGGCGGCGAGGAGCACCGGTCGGCTGTGGGCGGAGGCGAGCCGGCCCACTACGGCGCCCGCGAAGAGGAAGCCCGCCCAAGGGAAGAGCGCGAAGCTCGCCCTTCCGTTCCACAGGTACTCGAGCACCGGCGAATCCGCGAGCGAGGCCGCCGCCACGACCGGCGCGAGGAAGGCAAAGAGCGCGGCGACGAGGGCCGCGAGGAGGGCACCGAGTGCCCCGCGCCCCACCACCAGCCAGGCCGACAGGAGGAGCGCGACGGCGATGACGTTCAGGACGTCGACCTTGAGGACGTCGAGGGCGAAGCTCCTCAGGAGCCCGCCCGCCCCGCCGCCGGTCCGCCAGCCTCCGTCGACCACCCATAGGGAGAGGCGGAAAAGGTAGGCGACCCCGAGGAGCCAGACGGCCCGCCCGGCGGCGGCGCGGCGCCTCGCCCGCGGCGGGGTGCCCCTTCGCTCCTGCGCCCCGTCTGCCAGCACTTGGGAGAGGCCGGCCATGTAGAGGAAGGACGGAGCCGCGAACCCGCCTATCAGGTTGAGCCAGTCGTGCAGCCGCCCCTGCGCCACGGCGTCGAGCCGCCAGGCGTCGTAGGTGTGCCACTCCACCATGAAGAGCACGGCCAGCCCGCGCTGCCAGTCGAGCCACAGCTTTCGCTGGGGTCCCTCCATGGCGGGCGAACTTGCCACGGCGCCCGCGACCACTGCAACTCGCGTCCGCTACCGACCCTCCGGAGGGCGCCCCACTACTTGTCGCGGTAGGTGATGCGGCCTCTAGTCAGGTCGTAGGGGCTGAGCTCTAGCTTCACCCGGTCGCCCGGGATGATGCGGATGTGAAACTTCTTCATCTTTCCGGAGGCGTAGGCGAGCACGGTGGGGCCGTTGTCGACCTTGACGCGGTACATGCCGCCCGCGAGCGCCTCCTCGACGGTGCCTTGTACCTCGATCCCTGCTTCCTTCTCGCTCAATCGCTCTCCCGTCTCTGCCCACTTGATACGAAAGCGGCCCCGGGACCGAGGCCGCTCGGTGGCTTCCCTTCAGAAGCCGGGGAAACTAGCCCCGGCGAACGTTGGCCGCCTGGAGCCCCTTCGGCCCCTGCACCACCTCGAACTCCACCCGCTCGCCCTCCTTGAGCGTGCGGAACCCCTCCATTGTAATCGCGGTGTGGTGAACGAAGACGTCTTCGCCCCCCTCCTGCGAGATGAACCCGAAGCCCTTCGCATCGTTGAACCACTTCACGGTACCGGTTGCCATCGCTTCTTCTATCCTCTTAGAGCGGTTGCGTTTCCTGTTTCGGGGCCTGCCACCCCGAGCCCGGACACTTCCTGTCCGGACCTCGGCGGCGAAATATCCCCGAAACCGAAGGGAACCGTCAAGCGTGCGCTTTTCACCGGCCGCGCTCCGGCCGGGGCGCCAGGCCTCGGCGCGGAGCGCCAGCGAGACCGCGTGCCTTTCCCGGGGAGAGGCGCAGGAGGCATGCGGGACCCTGACTCCGGTGAGCGGTCGCCCCGCGCACTCGCCGCCCCAATCACCAAGCCCCGGCCAACCCGCGCGCGGCGGCGAGGCCCAGCCCCCCCGCCAGCAGGCACCCGAACAAGGTGGCCGCGCCGTACCCCACCGCCAAGAGCCAGGCCCCGCGCTGCGCGAGCGCGAGCATCTCGTAGTTGAACGACGAGTAAGTGGTGAACCCCCCCATCATCCCGACCGCCAGGAACAGCCGGAGGTCGGGGCCGATCGCGCCGGCCGAGAGCCCGAGGTACATCACCACGCTGATGAAGAAGGAGCCGGCCGCGTTGATGAGGAGCGTGCCGAAGGGGAAACTCGCTCCCACGGCCGCCGCCACCCACCCACCGACGAGGTAGCGCGCGCCGCTCCCAAGCGCACCTCCGGCGCAGACCAGGACCAATCGGAACATTGGAGCCGCGGAGCATAGGCCCGCGCGGCTCGGGTCCGCAAGCGCGCAGTCTCCGCGCCCTACCGCTTCGCCGGGCGCGGCCCCGGAGGACGCCGCCCGAGGTCGAGACGTCTCTCGGCCGCCTCCGGTCCGGCCGCGCCGTCGGGCCGGAGGCTCGAGGCCGCCGCGGCGCAGAGGCGGGCCGTCCGGCTCTGCCCGCGCGCTCGCTCCACCTCGGCGAGGAGCGCCCATGCCCGCGCGTCGCGCGGGTCCGAGGCGAGCCGCCGCAAGAGATCGTCCCGGGCGAGCTCGAGGTCTGCGACGTCGTCCGGCCACCCTTCGAGTGCCGCCCGGGTCATCCCCACCTCCCTCCCGACCGAAGAGCGCGAACCGTGCCAGGGCCGGGTGGTGCCCCCGATTCGCTTCCCGACGCCGGCCGGGACCGCGGACGGCCTGCCGGGCCGAGCTTCGGACGTTTGACCGAGGCTCGCGGCGCCGCCTACATTGCCGGGGTGCGCTACCTCGGCATCGACCTCGGGCGGGCCCGCATCGGCCTCGCGCTCGCCGACGACGTCCTGCGCACCGCCCGGCCCCTCACGGTGCTCGAGCGGCGGGCCGACCCCTCCGACCTCGGCTCGATCAAGGCTCTGGCAGCCGAGTACGAGGTGGGCAAGGCGGTGCTGGGCCTCCCGCTCAACATGGACGGCAGCGAGGGAGCGTCGGCGCGGATGGCGCGGAACTTTGCCCCACCCCTGGAGCAGGCGCTCGGGGTCCCGGTGGAGCTCTTCGACGAGCGGCTGTCGACCTTCGAGGCCGAGGAGCGCCTCCGGGCGCAGGGCTTCACGGTGCGGGAGATGAAGGGGCGAGTGGACGCGGAGGCGGCGGCGATCATTCTCCAGGGTTGGCTCGACGGGAGGGGCGCGTGCGCATCGTGAAGCTGCTCGGAGTGCTCGTGTTTCTCTCCGTCCTGGCCGGGGGAGCCTTCGTCTTCAAGACGTGGCGGGAGCTGCGGCACTTCCGCGACACCCCATTCGGGAGCGGGACGGAGAAGGTGGTCGAGATCCCCGCAGGCACCGGCCCCCGCGGCGTGGTGCGCCTGCTGACGCGCGCGGGCGTCCTCGCCGACGAGGAGGTGGGCTGGCGCTACCTGCACTGGTGGAAGCGCGACCCCCGGCCGCTGCGCGCGGGGGAGTACGCCTTCACCGGGCCCCACGTCCCCGACGACGTGCTGGAGAGGATCTACCGGGGCGACGTGAAGACCTACCGGTTCACGGTCCCCGAAGGCGTGCGCAGCGACGAGATCGCGGCCATCGTGGAGAAGGCGGGCCTGACGCACGCGGACGAGCTCCTCGCGCTGGTGCGCGACCCGGAGTTGGCGAAGGAGTTGGGCGTTCCATCTCCCACCCTTGAGGGCTACCTCTTCCCGGACACCTACGCGTTCCCGCGGAGCGTCAAGGCGCGCGCCATCCTCGGGGCCATGGTGGACCGGTTCAGGGACGCCTGGCGGCGCGCGGAGGCGCGACGCAAGCCGGGCGTCGCTCTCGAGGCCCCCCAGGCGGTGGTCCTCGCTTCCATCATCGAAAAGGAGACCGGCCGCGGGGACGAGCGGGCCCGGATCTCCTGCGTATTCCACAACCGCCTGCGGCTCGGCATGAAGCTGCAGACCGACCCGACGGTGATGTACGCGACGATGCTGCGCCAGGGGGGGCGCTGGTCGAACAACATCTCCAAGAAGGACCTGTTGACCCCGCACCCCTACAACACCTACCTGAACGCCGGGCTGCCCCCGGGCCCCATCGCCAACCCCGGCGAGCCCTCTCTCGAGGCGGCGCTCTCGCCGGCCGACTGCCGGGACCTCTACTTCGTCTCCCGCAACGACGGGAGCCACGTGTTCTGCCCGGACCTCCGCTGCCACTCCGCCGCTGTCCAGAAGTGGCAGGTGGAGTTCTTCCGGGCGCGGAGGGCGGCGCGGCCGGCGGGCGCCAAAGCGGGCGCGCCCCCGGCCCCGGCACCCGGCGGCTAGGGCGGACGCCGTCGCAGGCCGGGCGCGCCGGTGCCGGTCCCGACCGGCGGGGCGCGTGGCGGCAAGCCCTTGCCGGGGTTAAGGACCCATCTCACGCCGGTTTTCGGCGGAGGTGTGTGAATGGCGCAGACCACGTGGGTGAACCGCATCGCTTCCATGCAGGATCGGAAGAGCTACGCCGAGCAGCACTGGGAGGGGGCGTTCGAGGACTACCTCCAGATCGTGCGGCAGAATCCCAAGGTGACTCGCACGGCCTTCCAGCGCGTCTACGACATGATCCTGTCGCACGGGAAGACCGAGTACATCGACAACAAGAAGCGGCTCGTCCGCTACAACTTCTTCACCGACCCGGAGTTCGGCGGCAAGGACGCCATCTACGGGCTCGACATCGCGCTCATGAAGCTCGTCAACGTCTTCAAGAGCGCGGCCCAGCGCTACGGCACCGAGAAGCGCGTCATCCTGCTGCACGGACCGGTGGGATCGTCGAAGTCCACCATCGCCCGCCTCATCAAGAAGGGACTCGAGGCCTACTCCCGCACCCCGGACGGCGCCCTCTACACCTACTCCTGGGACGTGGAGCGCACCGGTCTCGACGGGCAGCGCAAGCGGGAGGTCATGCCCTGCCCCATGCACGAGGAGCCCCTGCACCTCGTCCCCAACGAGTGGCGCCAGAGGGTATACGAGGATCTCGCCTCGGCGGAGAGCGGCTTCACCATCCCCGACACCGGCGACCTCTGCCCCGCGTGCCGCTTCGTCTACCAGGAGCTCATGACCGAGTACAAAGGTGACTGGGAGAAGGTCGTGGGGCACGTGCGCGTGCGGCGGCTCGGGCTCTCGGAGAAGGACCGGGTCGGCATCGGGACGTTCCAGCCCAAGGACGAGAAGAACCAGGACTCGACTGAGCTCACCGGAGACATCAACTACCGCAAGATCGCGGAGTACGGATCGGACTCGGACCCGCGAGCGTTCAACTTCGACGGGGAGTTCAACATCGCCAACCGCGGGGTGGTGGAGTTCGTGGAGATCCTGAAGCTCGACGTCGCCTTTCTCTACGACCTCCTCGGGGCCACCCAGGAGCACAAGATCAAGCCGAAGAAGTTCCCCCAGACCGACATCGACGAGGTGATCGTCGGGCACACCAACGAGCCCGAGTACCGCAAGCTGCAGAGCAACGAGTTCATGGAGGCCCTGCGCGATCGCACCGTCAAGATCGACATCCCCTACATCACCCGCCTCACCGAAGAGGTGAAGATCTACGAGCGCGACTACAACGCTCACAAGATCCGGGGGAAGCACATCGCCCCCCACACCCTGGAGATGGCGGCCATGTGGGCGGTTCTCACCCGCCTGGAGGAGCCGAAGAAGCACAACCTCTCGCTCATGCAGAAGCTCAAGCTCTACAACGGCAAGACTCTTCCCGGTTTCACCGAGGACAACATCAAGGAACTCCGCAAGGAGGCGGCCCGCGAGGGGATGGAGGGCATCAGCCCCCGGTACGTGCAGGACAAGATCTCGAACGCCCTGGTCTCCGACAAGGGAGAGGGGTGCGTGAACCCCTTCATGGTGCTGAACGAGCTCGAGGCCGGCCTGCGCCAGCACTCCCTCATCAGCTCAGAGGATCAGCGAAAGTCCTTCCGCGACCTCCTCGCCGACGTGAAGCGCGAGTACGAGGACGTGGTGAAGAACGAGGTCCAGCGCGCCATCAGCGCGGACGAAGACGCCATCACCAAGCTCTGTTCCAACTACATCGACAACATCAAGGCGTACACGCAGAAGGAGAAGGTGCGGAACAAGTACACCGGCCAGTACGAGGAGCCGGACGAGCGCCTGATGCGCTCGATCGAGGAGAAGATCGACATCCCGGAGACGCGCAAGGACGACTTCCGCCGCGAGATCATGAACTACATCGGAGCGCTGTCGATCGACGGCCGAACGTTCGACTACAAGACCAACGAGCGGCTGTACAAGGCCCTGGAGCT